>NZ_JAFCTZ010000005.1:0-324781 GCF_049896285.1 Pseudomonas sp. DWP3-1-2
CGGTTGGTCAAGAGCTTTCGTCTCAACCGAGGCGCGCATTCTACGCTAACCTCTGTATCTGTCAAGCGGTTATTTTCTGAAGCTTTCAAAGTTTCCTTTGCAACTTCAACCACTTGCGCCTCGTTCAACTTGACGTTGCTCGTTAGCGGGAGGCGAATTCTACAGCGTTACAACCTGCTGTCAACTGCCTTTTTTCACCGCTTTCGATCAACGCATCGAAGCCTCTTCCTCGCCAACCAAACTGGCTAACCACTTGATTAACAAGAGGTTTTCCGTTTCGTCTGCTCCGGAAGAGGTGCGAATTATAGAGAGATTCGAGGGAGCGTCAACCGTTTATTCAGGCTTTTTAGCCAAAAGCATTTCAAGCGCGAAATCCGCTTTAATAAAGGGCAGCTATTGAGCACTATATTGCTCAATAGCGCTTTCTTAAGCATCATACGCGTCAATGCGCTACCTGCCTGATCACTGCGGACCCTTCTTCAAATGATTAACAACCCTCACAAGCTCTCCTCCATGCTTTTCCCCATCGGGTTGCTATTAATAGCCATGGCATCCATACAAACAGGTGCATCACTGGCCAAAAGCCTGTTCCCTATCGTCGGGGCTCAAGGCACCACCACCTTGCGGCTCGTTTTCGCCAGTGTGATTCTTCTGCTTGTCCTGCGACCATGGCGCGCGCGCTTCACGTCTAAATCCCTGCGCACGATCTTTGTCTACGGCATTGCGCTGGGCGGCATGAACTTCCTCTTCTATATGTCGCTGCGTAGCGTCCCGCTGGGTATCGCAGTCGCGCTGGAATTCACCGGACCGCTGGCTGTCGCGCTGTACTCATCACGTAAAGCGATAGATTTTGTATGGATTGCGCTGGCGGCCTGCGGTTTGTTGCTTTTGATCCCCATGGGGCAGACCAGTGCAAACCTTGATCTGGTCGGCGTCGCCTACGCTCTGGGCGCAGGTGTTTGCTGGGCCGCGTACATCCTGTTCGGGCAAAAGGCAGGAGAAGACAACGGTATTCAGACTGCCGCTCTGGGTGTCTTGATTGCGGCGATATTCATTGCCCCTATCGGGATGGTGCACGCAGGATCTGCGCTGCTCGATATCGGCCTGATCCCGACGGCCATTGGCGTGGCGATTCTGTCCACCGCGCTGCCCTACAGCCTGGAAATGGTCGCTCTGACGCGAATGCCTGCGCGTACGTTCGGCACCCTGGCGAGTATCGAGCCGGTATTCGGCGCCCTGTCCGGGATGCTTTTCCTCCATGAACACCTGACGCTTTTGCAGTGGCTTGCCATTGGCGCGATTATCCTTGCCTCAGCAGGGGCGACGTTGACGTCACAGCGCGCAACGTCGCAATTGGTGCCAGTTGATTGACGGATGTTTTGCCTGAAAATGAGATGTTGCTAGCATTTGTGACGTCGTTGAGCCATGTTTAGCGCAGGGTTATGTCTTTGCTGGATTTGAAATCAGGAAAGGCAGTACGCCGCCCTGCGGCAAGCAACTGAATTTCAGGCTGGGCGCCAGCGCTGATCGACGGCCAGGTTAAGGAAGGGAATGAAACACATTTTTATAGTGTTGGCGCTCTTGATAGCGACAGGATGCGTGGCCACATCAAAGCCGGTTAAGCAAACCAAGCGCGGGATTCACATTAACTGTTCCGGCCTCTCTTCTTCATGGGATAAGTGCTACGAGATGGCGCAGAGCTCGTGCTTATCGCAGAAATACAGGGTCATCGCAAAATCAGGAGAAGCCTCGAAAGAAGAAGGCGACTACCTTTTCGGGCTCAACCCGGCAGGCTATACAAGCCGCAGCATGATCATCATCTGCAAAAAACCCTGACCCCCCTGCGCAAATGCCTGCCGACTGCGCTTCGACCGAAACCGAAGCGCAGGCTGTCCGTCAAATGCTGGCCGTTCGAGTGTTGAGCCACTGCAGCGCCGCACCCTGCAATAAAGGTGTCAATCGCTGGCGCACCTCAGCGTGATAGTCGTTTAACCATGCACGCTCGTCTTCGGCCAACAGCGCGATATCCAGACAACGGGTATCGATCGGACACAACGTCAGCGTCTCGAACTTCAGAAACTCACCGAATTCGGTCTTGCCCGCCTGACGGTTGATCACCAGGTTTTCAATTCGAACCCCCCAACGACCTGGACGATAAGTACCCGGCTCGATCGACGTGATCATGCCTTCCAGCATCGCTGTCTGCGGTGTCGTCGGAGCCTGATAGGCGATGACTTGCGGGCCTTCATGCACATTCAGAAAGTAACCCACGCCGTGCCCGGTGCCATGACCATAATTAACGCCGCCCGCCCAGATTGGCGCTCGGGCAATGGAATCCAGCAGCGGTGACAGGATGCCTTTAGGGAAGCGCGCCCTGGACAACGCGATGACGCCCTTCAATACACGCGTGCAATCCTGCTTCTGCTCGGCGCTTGGCGTTCCCACCGGCACCATGCGTGTGATGTCGGTAGTGCCGCCCAGGTATTGCCCGCCTGAATCGATGAGCAATAACCCGTCGCCGGTGATTTCAGCAAACTCGGACTCAGTGGCCCGGTAATGGGGCATGGCGCCATTTGCATTGAATCCGGCAATGGTGGCAAAGCTGGCAGACACATACCCGGGACGCTGCTGACGCGCCTCACCGAGTTTTTCGTCAATGGTCAGCTCGCTCACAGTCTCGCGCCCCAGTGCCGACTCCAGCCAGCTGAAAAATTCGCACAACGCTGCGCCGTCTTGCTCCATGGCCTGGCGTATATGCCGAGTGTCAGCTTCGCTCTTCTGTGATTTGAACAACGTGGTGGGGTTCAAGCCTTCAACAAAGGTGACTTCGCTGTCCAGATAATCGAGTAGCCCACACGTCACCCGTGCCGGGTCAATCAACAGGCGGGAGTCCTTGGGTAATGCGCGCAATGCGGCACCGATCTGGGTGTATTCCAGCAAGGTCACGCCATCGGTCTCCAGACTGCGGCGTACCGCTATGTCGACTTTGGCGGAGTCAACAAAAAGACTGACGCTATTGGGGCCGATCAGCGCAAAGGAAATGAACACCGGGTTGTAGGAGACATCGGCACCACGAAGATTGAACAACCACGCAATGTCGTCCAGCGTTGCCAGAAAATGCCAGTCAGCGCCCCGCTCATTCATGACCTGGCGCAATCGAGCCAGCTTTTCGGCACGAGTCACCGATGCCTGGGGAGGCAGATGTTCGTAGATCGCATGGGTCGGTAACGCCGGGCGGTCTTGCCAAAGTTCAGTGAGCAAATCCAGATCAGTGCGCAACCTCGCTCCCCGATCATAGAGCTTGCTGGCCAGGGTTCGCGAGGATGCCACCGCCAGAACCGCACCATCCACTGCAACCACGCTTTCAGCTTTGGCTTGCTCGGCCAGCCACTCCAGGGGACCTTGCTGCCCGGGAACCAGTTTCACCAATTCGATGCCACTGCCCGACAGCTCTTTTGTGGCCTGCTCCCAGTAGCGGCTATCGGCCCAAAGCCCGGCGAAGTCCTGGGTAATGATGAGCGTCCCGACTGATCCCTGAAAACCGGAAAGCCATTGCCGCCCCTGCCAATAGCCAGGCAGGTATTCGGACAAATGCGGGTCAGCCGAAGGCACCAGATACGCATCAATACGCTCCCGGCTCATCAATGCACGTGTCTGTGCCAGACGTTCTGACACCACGCCGCTGGTTGTGGATTGCGTACTCATGGATTCTCCTGCTGTCCCGAAAAGTAATCGCTTGCGGGGCAGATAATGGAGCACCGCTGACGAGTGAGCAACCGCCTGGAACAGCGGTTGCACACATGAGGCTCTTGATCTGCGCGTGGCCATGATGGACATGGAGCACGTAAGCGGAGCAGCCCAATGATCGATCTCCCACCACCTTCTATGCCAAACGCACACTTAATAACGTCGTTCTATATGGAATACGGCGGCATCGCACACGTCTTGAGCCTCTGCGCTCGCTGTATATCAACATATACATCGAACGAGTGATAACGCCCCGCGGAGAAACACTCTTTTGAACACGGATAACCGTCACATGGGCTGAACACAACTCACTCATGCACTTGGCGACTATCTTCTGGCGTTAATAAAACGACTCAATGATGGCAAAAACATAATAATTCTCGCTCTGTAAATGTGACTAAAAAACGTCACCGCACCGTAGAGGTGCACGCGATGTTTTTTTGACTGCTATATAATTCAATGAGTTAGAAGAAATAAAAAACCGCTTATCAAAAAATTAACAGAAACTTGACGAAATAATTTGACAGAAAGGCCGACGCCGTCGATATATATGCCTGTCAGACATTTCCTAGCCAGTGCAGCACCGCCACAGAGCGATGCGCAGGACTGTTCGGCCGACACACGACATCTTCTGCCCAAGACATTAGTTATTCAGTACGGCGCGTTATTTGCGTCGGTGGGTGTCTTTTGACTCATGGAAATTGAATAAATACTGAGCTTGCTCGGTATGGCGGTAGCTTGGCCGGACGCCCTGCCCCGCACACCTGACTTCATTCAAGCAC
The DNA here is from genome assembly GCF_049896285.1 of Pseudomonas sp. DWP3-1-2. Classification (NCBI taxonomy): domain Bacteria; kingdom Pseudomonadati; phylum Pseudomonadota; class Gammaproteobacteria; order Pseudomonadales; family Pseudomonadaceae; genus Pseudomonas; species Pseudomonas sp. DWP3-1-2. The sequence continues at coordinate 4,530 of NZ_JAFCTZ010000005.1, forward strand.
TTGCAAGCCTGTTGTCGATGTTGAACCGGTCCGGATTCATTGAGTTCGGGCGGTAGCGTGGCTGAGAGGGCGCCATTTGAGATGAACAAAACAGGCACGCCCCACGGCGAGCCTTTTACTTCGGACCCTCAAGGGTGTGGATCATGCCACTTTCATTGCCTATGGATGACCAGCAAGTAAAGCAACTGGCAGCGCAGATAAACGCCAATGGCTTTGCCCGGTTACGCGACGTCATCAGCCAGCCTGATTTGCAACAATTACGGGGCTTTACTGACGCCCATGCTCAGTTGCACCACGGCGAATACTTTGCCTATCACGGCGAGAAAGCGTTGTCGCAGAGCCTGCTCGGCAACATCTGGAGCGACCCCGGTTTCAAACGCCTGGTGAACGATCTTTACCGCGAAGCGGCTCACCAGGAGGCACCAAGTGACCGAATTTTCCCGGTGCTGCGCTGCGTGCAAGGCAACGTGGGACAGAAGGAGTCCAACTGCTTTCACTTTGACGCCAGCCTGGTCACGGCATTGGTGCCTATCTTCATTCCCGGTGAGGGCACTGAGCGCGGCGATCTGATGGTGTTCCCCAATCTGCGCAAAGTGCGCACCAGCGTGCTGCTGAACGTGATTGAAAAAGCACTGGTTCAGAACCGTCTGACGCGCAAGTTGATGACGCTGGCCATTGATCGCGGCTGGCTCAAGCCTCAGACCATCCCCCTGGTGCCCGGCGATATCTATCTGTTCTGGGGCTATCGCTCGTTGCACGCCAACAAAGCCTGCGGGGCAGGCATCAAGCGGGCGACCGCCATCTTTCATTTCGGAGATCCCCATGCAGGCAGTCTGGCCACCCGGCTGATTCTGCAGTTCAACCAGCGGCGCGCACGGCGGCTCAGCGACAAAACCGGCACGCCGCCTTCGGAGTCGACACTCGGCCAATAACCCCGGCCCCGCCGATTCCTGAGCAATTGCAATACCTGCGTTCAACGTGAGACATGGAGGCTTCGATGATCAACGTAACCAAGACTTATTTAGGCGACATCGGCAAGTTCAAAACCTACGTAGAAGGCATCTACGCACGGGGCTGGCTGACTAACCACGGGCCGCTGGCGACAGAACTGGAAGAACGCCTCAAGGATTATCTGGGCGTCAAACACATCATTCTTACCAACAACGGCACACTGGCCCTGCAGGTCGCTTATCGGGCGTTGAACCTGAGCGGAAGCGCCGTGACCACCCCCTTCAGCTTCGTGGCCACCAGCAGTTCGTTGCAGTGGGAAGGTATCAGGCCGATTTTCGCCGATATCGACCCGAACACCTGGAACATCTCCCCGGACACTATCGAAAGCCGCATCGCCCCCGACACGACTGCCATCGTTGGCACTCACGTGTTCGGCAATCCCTGTGCCGTAGAGCGCATCGAAGAGATCGCTCGCCGGCGTCATCTGAAAGTGGTCTACGACGGCGCCCATGCGTTCGCGGTGCGGCATGCCGGACAGTCCGTCCTGAACTGGGGTGACATCAGCACCCTGAGCTTCCACGCCACCAAGCTGTTTCACACCGTCGAAGGTGGGGCGATCATCACCAATGATGAAGACATCGCCAGGCGTGCCTATCTGCTCTGCAATTTCGGAATTGCAGACGTCGACAAAATCGACGGCATCGGCATCAACGCCAAGCTCAATGAGTTCTCGGCGGCCATGGGCCTGTGTGTGCTGGACGACATCGAGAACATTCTTGAAGAGCGCGCCGAAATCGCCTACCGCTATACCTCCCGGCTGGAAAACTATCTGGACCTGCAACTGGCGGAAGCCAACAGTCAGCTCAACCACAGCTATTACCCGGTGGGCTTGCGGGACGAACCGCAGTTGCTGCGTGTGCGCGCCGCACTCAATACCCGGGATATCAATCCTCGTCGTTACTTCTACCCTTCGCTGGACACCCTCGAGTACCTGCAACCACAAACCCCGCAAACAGAATCACGCAGCTTGAGTGAGCGTGTACTGTGCCTGCCGATTTATCCAGGCCTGCAACGAGCGGATCAAGACAAGGTGATCAATATCATCATTGACGAGTGCAGCTTCAGCAATGCGCATTACCAAAGCCCTGCGCTCGCCCAAGTCATGTAACGGCCATGCAAAAGAAAGCGTCCGTCATCCGCAATACTGCATTGAGCTATGCCGGGCAGGCCTACGTCTTGCTGGTCGGCATATTGATCATGCCGTTCTACCTCGGCCATCTGGGGGCCGAGGCTTACGGTCTGATCGGCTTCTTTGCCGTCATGCAGGCATGGCTGCAATTGCTCGACGCAGGGCTCTCGCCCAGCCTGGTGCGCGCTGTCGCCCACCAGCAGGGTACGCCTGCCAGCGAGCGAAATTCGGGACAGTTGCTGCGCTCATTCGAGATTATTTTCCTGCCGTTGACCCTGATGTGCTGCATCGCGATTTACCTGTGCAGCCCCTGGATCGCCGTGCATTGGCTCAATGCCAAAGAGCTGCAACCACAGACGCTGATTCATTGCATCAGCCTGATGGGTGTTGTGATCGCCCTGCGTCTTTATTCCACGCTCTACAAAAGCGGTATTCAGGGGCTGGAGCAACATGCCTGGCTCAACGCGGCCAATATCATCATTGCGACCCTGCGCTACTTTGGCGGTTTGCTGCTGGTCAGCGTCTATTCCCAGGACCCGACTGACTTCTTCAGGTTTCAGGTGGCAGTAGGACTGATCGAAACGTTGTTGTTTGCCGGGCGTGCCTATCAGCAAATGCCCACCCCACACTGGCTCACCGGGTTCAACTGGGGACTGGTCAAACCCGTTATTCCGTTTGCCGCAAGCATGTCGTTCACCGCGGTGCTGTGGATCGTCCTGACACAGATAGACAAAGTGCTGCTTTCGGAACAACTGCCTCTGGATCAGTACGGTTATTTCTCCCTGGTTGCCCTGATCACCACCGGCATCATGATGCTGACCAATCCACTGGTGCAGACATTACTGCCGCGCATGACGGTGCTGATGGCCGAAGGTCGTCGTGATGATATGCATGCGTTGTTTCTGGCGGCCAATCGCTTCGTGTGCACGTTTCTGTTTCCTCTGGCTGCGGTGATCGCCCTGCACGCGCAGCCTTTGGTTTACGCCTGGACCGGCGATCAGGCCGCAGCGCAATGGAGCCAATCAGTCTTGTGCTGGTATGCACTGGGCAGCGCGATCATGGCGGTCAGTGCCTTCCAGTTTTATCTGCAATATGCCTACGGCCAGATGCGCCTGCACGTCTGGTACAGCGTGGTATCCGCAGTGATTGCCGTTCCTTTGATGTTCCTGGCCATCGACTATCAGGGTGCCTACGGTGCCGCACTGGCATGGTTTTTCTTGCGGATCGTGTCGTTCTCGGTGTGGCCCATGATTGTCCACACCCGACTGGCGCCCGGCATCCACGGGACATGGGTGCGCGACATCCTGCGCATCAGCGTCATGACCGTCGTTGGCCTGGCAGTCAGCGAACCGCTGTTTCGCCTGTTCGCGACGGACAACCGTTTCAGCATTTTCCTTGGCCTGGCGGCCAGCGGCCTGATCACCCTGATTCTGGTCGCGGCAAGCTACAAGCCGCTGGCGGCGAGGATCTTCATTTTGTTCAGCAAACCGAGTACATGAGCCATGGATGACAAGCCAACCCCCACGTCCACTGTCCCGTCCCAGCCACCGCTAGTGAGCATCATCTGCCCTGCCTACAACCAGGAAGCGTTTATCGCACAGACACTGGACAGTTTTCTGGCACAACAGACCACGTTCAGTTTTGAAATCCTCATCAACGACGATGCCTCCACGGACGGCACCGCGCGCATCATCGCCGAGTACGCTGAGCGCTATCCGACGATCATCCGCCCGTTTTACCAGACAGTGAATCAGTTCCAGTTCGGCAAACCCTGCGTGCCGGGTTTGTTCGCCAAGGCACGAGGCCGTTACATCGCCTACTGCGAGGCCGATGATTACTGGACCGACCCGCGCAAGCTGCAAATCCAGGTGGATTTTCTGGAGAGCCATCCGGACTACGTCATCACCTATCACGACGCGATGGCGTTCGACAGCCAGGGCGAAAGAGGCATCCAGTTGCAGGGCAAACTGCGCAGCGATGCCACCGCCCTGCAATTACAGAAGGCGCGCCAGATTTCGACCCTTACGGTGTGTTTCCGCAATGTGTTCTGCGCCTTGCCGCCGGAACTGCTGATGCCCGTCGCCCCCCTGAATGACATGTGCTGGTGGTCGTTGCTGGGGGCTCATGGCAAAGGGAAATTTCTCCCCCAGATCAAGCCCGCCGCCTACCGCATGCACCCAGGCGGGATTTTTTCGATGCGTACCCATAAGCGAAAACTGCACATGAGCCTGCAAACCTCCAGCAGCCTGGCCAACTACTACAACCGTCAGGGTAACCAGGAACTGTACGAGTACTTCCTGATGCAGACCATCGGCCTGGCCATTGCCGCACTGGCGCCGATGAACAAGTTGCAAGCGTTGTTGATGGTGGCGCGCAACGCCTTCATCAACCTTGGCAAGCGGCTCACGCCTTCGATCAGTAAGGGCCATGTTCAGTAAGGTGCTGGTGATTTGCATCGGCAACATCTGCCGCAGTCCCATGGCTGAAGCGCTACTGCGCCAGCGGGTACTGGCGAGCGATGTGCAGATTACCTCGGCGGGCACACATGCCATGGTCGATTCGCCCATTGATGCGCTGGCCCAGGCGGTCTTGCAGATGCATCAGGTACCCATCCACCCGCATCGCGCCAGGCAAGTGGATCGCACGATGCTGCATCAGGCCGAGCTGATTCTCTTGATGCAAAGCGCCCAACTCACAAGCGTCTTGCGACTGGCCCCCGAAGTTCGCGGCAAGACCTTTCTGATCGGCAAATGGCAAGGCCAGCTGGAAATAGCCGACCCGTACCGGCGACCAAAATTAGCCTTTGAACAGACCTACGAGCAACTCTCGCGATGCGTCGACGACTGGCTACCTTATCTTCAGTCAGGAGAAACAAGATAAATGACCGCTATGAACCGTTCTTCCCTGGACTACTACCAGGACACCCGGATCGATCTGGCAACTATCTTGCGCACGTTATTCGACCACAAGGGCCTGATCCTCTGGATCGTCGGCCTGTTCTGCCTGGTCGGGCTGACCTACTCGATACTTGCGACACCGATTTACCAAGCCAACGCGATGATCCAGATCGAGCCGAAAAAAATCGGTATCGAAGGCACGCCGGAAGTTTCCAGCAAGCCTATGTCGGTGTCCCAGGCGACCACCGAAATCGAACTGATCAAGTCACGTGCGGTGCTGGGTAAAGTGGTTGATGAACTCAAGCTCAACATTGTCCAGAAGCCAGACTACTTCCCGGTGATCGGTGCCTACATGAGTCGCACGTTCAAGCCTGAGCGTGAGGGCGAATTCGCTGAGCCTCTGTTTGGCATGACCCAATACGCCTGGGGCGGCGAAAAGATTGACGTCTTCCAGCTGGAGGTCCCTGAAGAGCTGCTGGGCGAAAAACTGACGCTGGTGGCAGGCAAACCAGGCTTTTTCTCGCTGTATGACAAGGATCGCAAACTGATTCTGAGCGGTGCCACCCAGCAGACTGTCGAAGGCCGTGGCGCCAAAATCCAGATCGCAACGCTGGAAGCCCGGCCGGGAACCGAATTTACGGTATCCAAGCAGCGCACCCTGACCACCGCTCTGGATTATCAGGATCGCCTGAAAATCACTGAAGCGGGCAAAGACTCCGGGATTATCTATCTCGCGCTTCAGGATCAGGACCCGGAAAGGGCCAACCGCATCGTCGATGAGGTCAGCCGCTTGTATGTCCGTCAGAACGTCGAACGCAGTTCCGCCGAAGCAGCCCAGCGCCTGGAGTTCCTGCGTTCCCAACTGCCTGGCGTGCGCAAACAGCTGGAAGCCTCTGAAACGGCATTGAACAACTTCCAGACCAGCGCCAAGTCGGTGGATCTGAGCATCGAAACCAAGGGGGTCCTGGATCAGGTCGTGCAGCTTGATTCCATGCTGTCGGAGCTCAAGTTGCGCCGCGTCGAACTGGAGCGTTTGTATACCCGCGCGCACCCGAACTACCGCGCCCTGATGACCCAGATGGGCCAGCTGGAAGCGCAGAAACAGGGGCTGCTGAAAAAAATCGAGACGCTGCCTGAAACCCAGCAGGAATTGCTGCGGCTGACCCGGGACATGCAGGTTACCAGCCAGACCTACACCCTGATGCTGAACAAGAGCCAGGAACAGGACATCCTGCGCGCCGGCAGCATCGGCAACGTACGGATCATCGATAACGCTGACGCGAACGTCGAAGAACCGGTCAAACCGATGAAAAAACTCATCGTGCTCCTCGCGACATTGCTGGGTGCGCTGGTCGCCATTTCCACCGTGTTTGTTCGCCAGGCGTTCTATCGCGGCGTGGACAGCGCTGAAGTCATCGAAAACATTGGCATGCCGGTCTATGCCTCTCTGCCGTACTCGCGCCAACAGGAACGCCTGGAGAAGAACAGTCAAAGCCGCACGGGGACCAAGGAATCCAGGCTGCTGAGCGTGTCGGCGCCGACCGAGCTGGCCGTGGAATCCCTGCGCAGCCTGCGCACCAGCCTGCATTTCGCGATGCTCGAAGCGCGCAACAATGTGCTGATGATCTCCAGCCCGTCGCCGGGCGCCGGCAAGTCATTCGTTTCCAGCAACCTGGCCGTGATCATTGCCCAGACCGGCAAACGCGTGCTGCTCATTGATGCCGACATGCGCAAAGGCTACCTGCACAAGGCATTCGGCCTGCAACCCAAGCACGGTCTTTCCGACACCCTGGCGGCGCGCCTGAAAAGCAGCGAAGTGATTCATCACACCGAAGTGCGCAACCTGGACTTCATTTCCTGCGGCTTTGCGGCGCCGAACCCCTCGGAGCTGTTGATGCATGACAACTTCAACAAGCTGCTCACCGAACTGTCGCCGCTGTATGACCTGGTGCTGGTGGATACACCACCGATCCTGGCCGTGACCGATGCCACCCTCGTGGGTCGCCAGGCGGGTACTTGTCTGCTGGTCACTCGCTTCGGCCTGACCACCGTCAAAGAGATCGAAGCCTGCAAGCGCAGACTCGGTCAGAACGGCGTAGTGATCAAGGGCGCGATCTTCAATGGCGTACTGCGCAAGGCATCCACAGCCGACTACGACTGTGCGGCGTATGGATACAACTACAGTCCCGTACGCAAATAACGAACACCGATCCCCCGACACACATAAGGAGTGACGCATGGCCAGGACCATTGCAATGATGCAGCCCTATATCTTTCCCTACCTGGGATATTTTCAACTGATCGCCGCAGCCGATGTTTTTGTCTTGGGGGACGACCTGCAATACATCCGTTCCGGATGGGTCAATCGAAACCGCATCCTGAGCAATGGCGAGGCGAAGCTGGTCACGTTCCCGCTGAAAAAAGATCGCTTCGAGCTGCCGATCATGCAGCGCCAGTTCGTCGACACCTTCCTCGAAGAAGGTGAGCGCCTCATCAACCTGATCACTCAGAACTACCGCAAAGCGCCCTATTTCGAACAGGTAATGCCCTTGATCGCACGCCTGATCCGCTTCCCGCAGCAGAACCTTGCGCTGTATGCCGAGCATGTGATCCGCGAGCTGTGCGCGTACCTGCATATTGTGACGCCGATCCTGCGCGGCTCGGACCTGAAGCTGAACTCGTGCACCGACAAGCAGGACCGGGTGATCAATATCGCTCATACCTTTGCGGCCACGACCTTTCTGAACCCCATCGGCGGTGCCGAACTTTACGACAGAGATCATTTCGCCAGGCATGGCCTGCTGGTGCGTTTCTTCAAGATGGACGATGTCGTCTACCGGCAATTCACCAAACCGTTCGTACCCAATCTGTCGATCATCGATGTGTTGATGTTCAACTGCGTCGAACAGGTTCAGGTGATGCTTGATTGCTTCAGCATCAGCGATGGCATCACGCGCAACCCTGAAGGCCTGCTGGCTGAACTTGTCAGCCAGCCGGACGCGGCACAGCCCCCGCTTACCCACAACGCAGCGGAGTGAACCTCATGTCTCTGTTCAATAGCCCTGCCCGCTGGTACCTGATTCAGACCAAGCCTCGCCAGGAAGCGCGTGCCGAGGAACATTTGCAGCGCCAGAACTTCGAGTGCTACCGCCCCATGAAGGCGGGTGGGCCGAAGAAGCGCACACCTAAAGTGGCCAGTGAGGAGGAGTTGTTCCCGGGCTACCTGTTTATTCGCATGGATCAGGTGCATGACAACTGGTACCCGATTCGCTCGACCCGGGGCGTGGCACGCATCGTCACGTTCGGTGGGCACCCGGTTCCGGTACAGGACGAGTTGATCGACCAGATCCGCCAACGTCTGCGTGAACCGGTGGCTGAAGTCGACTTCAAGCAAGGCGAGCGCGTGATGATCAAGGCCGGTGAGCTCTGCGACATCGAGGCGATTTTCCTGGCGTCGGACGGCGCCGAACGCGCCGTCATTCTGCTGAATCTGCTGCAACGGGAACAGAAAGTAGTGTTACCCATGAGCAGCCTGTTGCGGATGGAGGTTCGGGTTTAAGGCCATGTTTCATAACGCCCCGGTTGCACCTGTTCGCCGGGGGCGGGACGCCCGATGACCTTCGCCCATTTCTGACGGAACCTCACCATGACTCAACTCACGACCTTGGTGACGCTCACCTATGGTGACCGTTTCAATTATTTGCATACGCTTGTCAGCCGCTCGCTGGAAAGCCCGCTGATTGACCGCGTGATCATTGTCAGCAACGCATCGGTAGCGCCACTGGAAAACCTTCGCACCCTTTGGCCGGGTCAGGTGGACGTCATTTATCTGGACAAGAACACCGGCTCGGCCAAAGGCTATTCGGTGGGCATCAAGGCCGCCCTGGATGCCGGTGCAGAGTACATCTGGCTGATGGACGACGATAACGCGCCGACCCACAACGCGGTGTCGGCCCTGCATGCTTGCCTGCGCCAACTGGAAGAAATCGACGGGCGCGACAAGTCTGCGGTGCTTGGCTTTCGTCCAACCCACCAGGCCGACATTGCAGCGGGCGTGCCCGGCCGGTTCGCCATTCAGCGCCGCTCCAGCTTCTTCGGGTTCCACATTGCGCAGTTGCCTTACAAGATCTGGCGTCGCTTGCCTTGGGTTCAAACCCCAGGCAAACATCACAAGATTCCCATCGTGCAGTTGCCCTTCGCAACGTACGGAGGCCTGCTTGCCCATCGCAGCCTGTATGAGCGGATCGGCCTGCCTCTGGATGCCTTGATGCTGTACGCCGATGACAGCGAATACACCTGGCGCATCACGGCGCGCGGCGGACGCATACTCCTGGTGCCTGAGGCCCTGCTGGACGACCTCGAAGATTCGTGGAACATCAAGGCTCGCACCAGCAACATTTACGAAAGTTTCCTGCTGGGCGGCTCGGACCTGAGGGCCTATTACGGAGCACGCAACCAGGCGTGGTTCGACAAAAATATCTGGGCATCGTCCTCCGTGCTGTACAGCCTGAACCGCTGGGTGTTTTTCCGCCTGTTGCGCCTGATCGCCAAACGCCGCGGCGCAGAGCAACGCCTGCACCTGATTGAAAAAGCCATTCAGGACGGCGAGTCCGGCGTGCTGGGTCTCCATCAGTCGTACCCGCTATGAAGCTGTTATTCATCAGCAGCCTGTACGCCCCCAACATTGGCGGCGGCGCGGAAATCATTCTGCAACGCACGGTGGAGGGCCTGCACAAGCGGGGCCACCTTGTTTCGGTACTGGCAACCGGGCCCGAACCCGGATTGAAAGAGGAGATGATCAATCAGATCAAGGTGTACCGTGCCGGGCTGCGTAATTTCTACTGGCACTTTACCGATCAGCGACCGGGCAAGCTGCTCCGGCTAGGCTGGCATCTTCGTGATCGGTACAACGGCGGCATGCGCGAATATGTCAAACGCGTGATCACCCTCGAACAGCCAGACCTGGTGGTCTGTCACAACCTCCCGGGCTGGTCGGTATCGGCCTGGGATGAAATCACCGCAGCCGGCAAACCCATCGTTCAGGTACTGCACGACCTGTACCTGTTGTGTCCCAGCAGCAGCATGTTCAAGAACGGCCAACGCTGTCGCAGTCAGTGCGGTCGTTGTGAACATTTTCGCAAAGGCCATGACGTCCGTTCGGAGCAGGTCAGTGCGGTGGTCGGGGTAAGCCGCTTCATGCTCGATACGTTGCAGGCCAAGGGGTATTTCCAGAACGCCCGTGGCTATGTCGTGCATAACGCGAGCCCTCGCCCGGCCGTGCCGGTTAACCCAAAAAACCAGAGCCCGGTACCCAACAAAACACCGCTGCGCTTTGGTTTCATGGGTTCACTGTCCGAGCCCAAAGGGGTTCGGTGGCTGATCCAGCAGTTCCAGGCACTGCCGTTTGATGCGACGCTGCACATCGCCGGTCGCGGGCAACTGGACGACGAAGCCCGCTTCAAGGCCTTGGCTAAAGATTCGCCCCGAATCACGTTTGTCGGCTATCAGACGCCCGAAGCGTTTTATCAACAGATCGATGTGGCGATCGTGCCGTCGATCTGGAATGAGCCGTTCGGCATGGTCGCTGTCGAGGCGTGCGCGTATGCCAAGCCGGTCATCGCCAGTCGTATGGGCGGTCTTCCGGAAATCATTCAGGATCCACTCAACGGCCTGCTGTGCGACCCTGATGACCCGGACTCCCTGGGGCTGGCCATGCTCAAGCTGCATCAGCAACCGGCGTTGCTGGCGCGTTTGAGTTCACAGGCCAGGGTCAGCGTTGCCTCACTGCTGGACCTGGACCTGATGCTTGATAGCTACCAGAGCATTTTCGCCCAGACCCTTCTGGACAAGATCGTGCGACACGATGAGCCTTCGCTTTCCGACCCCGGCTAGGTCATTCCCGCGCGACGCCAAGGCAGTGTTATCCATCGGCCCGTGACTCACCTGAGCAAGCGCTCCGGACCGTGCCTCTTTATTGAGACAGACTATGCCCAAGCCGCCCATGGCCCTATCGCGACTCTTGATGATGTGTGTGATTAGCCTGCTCACCAGTTGTCTGGCAGGGGCCGATGAGCGATTCATCATCGGCGTCGATACGCATCTGATGAACAAAAGCAGCTCCTCGGCCAAGGCATTGCAGTTACTCGAAGAAGCCGGGGTCGATTCGGTGCGCGACGATGCCTATTGGTCAACGGCCGAACCCCGGCGCGGCCTGTTACGCATCGACCCCGCCTGGCAGGCGTACCTGAGCAAGGCCCAGGAGCATCGACTGCGACCTTTGCTGGTATTGGGTTATGGCAATACGTACTACGGCAATTACGCCAAGCCCCGGTATCCGCTGGTCAAGGAAGGCTTTGGCAACTACGTGTCATTCGTGACCCGGGAGCTGGCCGACAGTGTCGACTTTTATGAAATCTGGAACGAGTGGGACAAAGAGAACCCGGTGGACCCGGGCTTCGCCAGGGACTACAGCCATCTGATCGAAGAAACCGCGCTGCGCATACGCCAGCAGAAAAAACCGGTGACGATTCTCGCCGGAGCGGTGACCAGTCAAGGTATGGACCTGGGCTTCGCGGATCGTCTGGTGGAGGCCGGCCTGCTCAACCATGTGGACGGCCTCTCGCTGCACCCTTACGTGCATTGCCGACATGAAGCACGGCATACCCCGGAACGCTGGATCGCCTGGCTGCGCTGGGTGGACGCGGACCTGCGGGCCTTGGCCGCACGGCCCGTGCCGTTGTACCTGACCGAGATGGGCTGGCCCAGCAATAACGGCAAATGCGGCGTGAGTGAAAAAACTCAGGCCGCCTATCTGGCGCGCAGTTTCTTCCTTGCCCAGACATTGCCGGATATCAAAGGACTTTGGTGGTATGACCTGTTCGACGATGGAACTGACCTCAATGATCCGGAACAGAATTTCGGGCTGCTCAAAGGGGATCTGACGCTGAAACCGTCGTACCTGACCCTCAAAGCAATCAGCCCTACCCTGCATGATTTCCGCTATGACGCCGAAAAAAGCCGCGAACTGGACGCCACTTATCTGCTGCGTTTCGCCAAAGGTTCTGAACAGGTGCTGGTGGCCTGGACGATTGGCGAGCGGCGTCTGATCCGGGTCGACGCCAGCAGCGTGCAGCAAGGCAACGTCCGGCTGATCGACAGCGGCCAGCCAGACAAAGGTTTGATCGATACCGGTATTACCTGGGAATGCAACGACAGCCGATGCTCCGCTCAAGTGCCCATCGACGACTTCCCGAAAATCATCAACCTGGGCACTAAGCCACCGTTATTTGCCCAATGACCTGCGGCGCACGGCGCCCAGGTATCGCGCAGTGCGAGCAGCCCTATCGGTCAAGGCCAGCTCCCGCGAACCCCAATCGACCCAAATCTCTTTTCAGGTCGCGTCCCATGATTGTTATCAATGCTCGTTTTCTGACACAGGAAATACGTGGAGTGCAGCGTTTTGCCGAGCAGACCTGCCTGGCCCTCAAGCAACTGCGTGATGACGTGGTTTTCGTCGCCCCCCGCAACATTAAAATGCACGAGAGCGCCAAGGCGCTGGACGTGCAATGTATCGGCCGCAACAGCGGGCACTTGTGGGAGCAACTGGACCTGCCGCTGCATCTTTACCGGCACGGCAGCCCATTGCTGGTGTCGTTGACCAGCACGGCGCCGATCCTGTACGGCAATCAGATCGCCACCCATCTGGACATCAATTACATCCGCTACCCGCAGAGTTATTCCCGAGCCTTTCGCACCGCCTATCGCGCCCTGACGCCGATTCTGCTGTCCCGACTCAAGGCGCTGATGACCGTGAGCCAGTTTTCCAAGGGCGAGATCTCAAGCTTCTATGGCTTCCCGGAAAACAGGATTTTCGTTATCCCGGCGGCGGTCAGCGATGCGTTCACCCCGGCACCATCGGCCCCCGATCAACCTGAGTATCTGTTGGCCGTTTCCTCACCCAGTGCGCACAAGAACTTCAATCGAATGATTCAGGCATTCCTGAGTCTGCGAGGCCATGAGGACGTGCAACTGCATATTGTCGGAGGTGGCAATGACGTCTTCGCGGATCCTGATCTGCACCGCCTGGCCTTGCGTGATCCGCGCATTCACTTTCTGGGACGGCTCAACGACGCTGAATTGATCGCGCAGTATCAGGGGGCGACTGCGTTTGTTTTCCCCTCGCTGTATGAAGGGTTCGGCATCCCGCCACTTGAAGCCCAGGCGTGCGGTTGCCCGGTGTTGGCGGCCAACGCGGCTTCGATTCCTGAAGTGCTGCAAGCCAGCGCGTTGTATTTCGACCCGCTGGACGTCAGCCACATGGCCGCCGCCATGGAGCGCATCCTGACCGACATGCCATTGCGTCAATCATTGCGACGCCGCGGCCTGACCAATGTCCGGCGCTTCTCCTGGGAAGAGTCGGCGCAGCGTGTATCCCAGCGCATCGACGCGCTGATGAAGCAGCAGGCAGGCCCCTCGCCTGCCTCTCGCGGTCGGGTCACGGATTCCTCCTCAAGCAAATCCTGAAGAACCAAGGGCAACGGCCAGTGTTTCGCTGAATCGATATCACCTGGCCCAACAGGGCAAACAACTCAACAAACGACACGCCCAGACGCAGCCTGCCCGCGTCTGAAGTGGAGCCTGCCAATAGAAGGGAAACCCCATGAGAATAGCTATAGTCCACGACTGGCTAGTGACTTACGCCGGAGCCGAGCGCGTTCTGGCCTCGCTGCTGCGCATCTGGCCCGAGGCCGATCTGTTTTCCGTGATTGACTTTCTCAGCGACCAGGATCGCGCACATCTGGGCGGCAAGGTCGCCAAAACCACGTTCATCCAGCGCCTGCCCAAAGCCCGGACTCACTACCAACGTTACCTGCCGCTGATGCCGCTGGCCATCGAACAACTGGATCTGTCGGGCTACGACCTGATCATCAGCAGCAGCCATGCCGTGGCCAAAGGCGTGCTCAGTGGCCCCGATCAGTTGCACATCAGCTACGTACACTCGCCGATCCGCTATGCCTGGGACCTGCAGCATCAATACTTGCTGGAGTCGGGCATGAGCACCGGTTTCAAGAGCAAAGTGGCGCGCATGGTCCTGCATTACATCCGCATGTGGGACCAACGCACCTCGGCCGGCGTGGACGATTTCATTGCCAACTCCTACTTCATCGGCGGGCGAATTTCCAAAGCCTATCGTCGCGAATCAACGGTGATTTACCCGCCGGTCGATACGGTCAATTTCACGCCTCAGGAGACCAAGAAGGATTACTACTTCACGGCGTCGCGAATGGTGCCCTACAAACGCATGCCCATGATCATCGAGGCGTTCGCGGCCATGCCGGAAAAACGTCTGATCGTGATCGGTGACGGCCCGGAAATGGCCCGGGCCAAGGCTATTCACGCGCCCAACGTCACACTGCTGGGGTATCAGCCTTTCACCGTGCTGTTGGAACACATGCGCAATGCCAAGGCATTTGTCTTCGCGGCCGAGGAGGATTTTGGCATCAGTCCGGTGGAGGCCCAGGCGTGCGGTACGCCCGTCATTGCGTTTGCCAAGGGCGGCGCTCTGGAAACCGTCTGCGGTCTGGACCACCCACAGCCGACCGGCGTGTTTTTTCACGAGCAGACGATGTCGGCGGTGGTGGCCGCCGTCGGGGAATTCGAATCCTCACAATCGCGCATCACGGTTCAAGCCTGCCGCGCGAATGCGGAACGTTTCTCCGGCGAGCGTTTCGAGCATGAGATCAAAAGTTTCGTCGAGAGCCGTCTGGCGGCGGCACGCCTGGCGCGTCAACCGATGCAATACCGCATGCCGCAAGCCACGCCGATTCTGGTCAACAGCGACGTGAGTGCACGTGTCGTTCCGATCAAATCCGTCTGAGCGAGCAACGTCTATGCGTACGCAAGTTCGGGGCATCCTTCATGCGCATCAATCCCTGCTGTCGGTTGCCCATCGTCTGCTGGATCTGAGCGTCATCGTGCTGGGCGGTTACTGGCAAAGCCATCAGGCCCCGTCGGTTTCCAGTGCAGAAGCCTGGCTGCTGATCCTGTTGGCAGTGCTGGTTTTTCACTGGCTCAGCGAGTTTCACCAACTGTACGGTTCATGGCGCGGCGAACGCATCCTTCGTGAGCTGACCAAGGTCTTCAATTACTGGGGCCTGACCTTTGTCATTCTGCTGTCGGTGGATTACCTGCTGCTCAATCATGTGCAGTTGCCCAATAACAGCCAGATGGCCTGGTTCGCCTCGGTGCTGGCGGTGCTGTGTGGCTATCGGCTGTTGATTCGCAGCGTCCTTCACGGCTTGCGTCGACGCGGTTTCAATACCCGAAGGGTGGCTATCGTCGGCACCGGCCAAGTGGGAGAGCGCCTGGCCGAGTCGATTTGCGGGGCGTCCTGGATGGGCCTGCAATTGCTCGGGTTTTACGATGTCCAGCCGTCACGGGCGCCAGCCAGCGGCCTCAGTCGGCAGATTCCGCTGCTGGGTGATCTTGACCAGTTGATCGAGGATGCTCGCCAGGGGCGTATCGACAAGATCTACATCACCCTCGGGCTCGACGGCCAGCCGCACTTGCATGAACTGGTGAAGGGGCTGAGCGATACCACGGCATCGGTGTACGTGATACCGGACGTGTTCATGTTCGAACTGCTGCACGCCCGCAGCGAAAGCATCAACGGGCTGGCGAGCATCAGCATCTTCGACTCCCCCATGGACGGCGCCTGGAGCCTGGTCAAACGCATCGAAGACATTCTGCTGTCGAGCGTGATCCTGTTGATGATTGCGCTGCCACTGGCGCTGATCGCCGTTGCGATCAAGTTGACATCCCCCGGCCCGGTGCTGTTTCGCCAACGCCGCTACGGGCTGGACGGCAAGCCGATCATGGTCTGGAAATTTCGCAGCATGAACGTCCAGGAAAACGGCGAGGTCGTTCGCCAGGCCACGCGCAATGACTCACGCATTACGCCATTGGGCGCATTCCTGCGGCGGACGTCTCTGGACGAACTGCCGCAGTTTTTCAACGTGCTGCGCGGCGACATGTCCATCGTCGGCCCGCGCCCGCACGCAGTGGCCCACAACGAGCAATACCGCAAACAGGTCAGCGGCTACATGTTGCGCCACAAGGTCAAGCCGGGCATCACTGGCTGGGCGCAGATCAACGGCTGGCGCGGCGAAACCGACACGCTGGACAAGATGCAGAAACGGGTCGAATACGACCTTGAATACATCGAGCACTGGTCGCTGTGGCTGGATCTGAAAATCATTCTGTTGACCGTGTTCAAGGGCTTTCTCAACAAGAACGCCTTCTGAACCCACTCATTCCCTGACAACAACGCTTCGGGGCCACAGGCCCCGCGGGAGGTGCGCGCATTCGAAAAAACACACATGAAGTCAATGTCGGTGTTGGTAAGGGACGCAATGAAATCACTGTGGTGCCAAAGCGCACCTTTAGGAAGGAAGAATTATATGAAGCTAACCCTAGCTGTTGTGCTGCTCTCCAGTCTGATTTTGCAAGGCTGCGCCTTCGCACCCGGGCAGCACATGACTCCAAGTGATGTTGAAAAGAAAGACCCGGACGGCCCGGATGTTCATCTGGTCAACATAACCCCCCAAACCCTCAAACAGCAGAGGCAGCAAGCAACGACTGCCGCCAGGACGCTGCCATCCGAGCTAGTGAACTACAAAACCCCCGAGTACATCGTGGGCCCGGGTGACACACTGCTGGTGATCGTGTTCGAACACCCGGAGTTGACCGCACCCGGCTCTCAGGATCAACTCGATGCCAACAGTCGGGAAGTATTGAGTGACGGTACACTCTACTTCCCTTATGTCGGCAGGATCCAGGCGGCCGGCAAGACGGTCGGACAGATCCGCGACCAATTGCGCATGGGCCTGTCGCCGCAGTACACCGAGGTCAAGGTCGACGTCAAAGTCCTGCGCTACAACAGCCAGCGTGTATTACTCTCCGGCGCCTTCAAAAACCCTGGCCCGCAATCGATCACCAATATCCCGCTAAGCCTGGTACAAGCCATCAGCATTGCGGGCCTTGACCTGGCGGACGCCAACCTCGCCGGCCTGACCCTGCGCCGCGACGGCAAGGATTACGTGCTCGACGTGGATGCCCTCAACCGCAAGGATTCGCAACTGAGCAAAATTTTCCTCAAGGACGGCGACTACCTGCACCTGAACAGCAACTCGAAAAACAAGATCTACGTGATGGGCGAAGTCCAGCGACCGCAGGTCATTTCCTTCGGTACCACCAGCGTGACGTTGCTCGAAGCCTTGGGTAATGCCGGTGGCCTGAGCCCGGACAGCGCGGATGGAGATGCCGTTTATGTGATTCGCGGCGCTGACAACCAGGCGAAAACAGGTGCCACGGTTTACCACCTCAATGCCGAAAAACCCACCGCCTACATTCTGGCCAAAGAGTTTGAACTCGCGGCACAGGACGTTGTGTTCGTAGGCCCGGCCAACATCACGCGCTGGAGCCGCTTCGTCAGCCAGTTGCTAGGTTCGGCCAACGTCATCCAGACCGGCGCTGCGTTCCGCAACTGATTGCCCGGCGCTTAAGCAACAAGCAACAAAACGTCCCCGCACAGACCGACTGCGGGGATTTTTTTGCCTGCGATTCAGGTGTGCGAAGCAGTCGCGGGGTTGCAGGAATGACGCGGGAGAATCCTTCAGTCAGCCTTCCAGCAGTGGATACAGCGACACCACCAGCAACGTTGCCATCACGCCGTTGAAAACCCGCAACCAAAAGGGGTCACGTAGCGCATTGCGCAACAGGCTGCCGCAGCCGGCCCAGACACAGACGCTCGGCGCGTTGATCAACGCAAACACGGTGGAAATCACGATGACGTTGGTGAAGTAGCCCTGCAAGGGTGTGTAAGTGCTGATCGCCCCCACCGCCATGACCCAGGCCTTGGGGTTGACCCATTGAAAAGCGGCTGCCTGCAGAAAGGTTTGTGGCGTTCCCTCAGGCCCATCCCCCTCTGAACCCGGACCGGACGTGGCGATTTTCCAGGCCAGATACAGCAAATAAGCCGCCCCAGCGTATCGCAACACGCTGTAGAGCAAAGGATAAGCCTTGAAGGCCGCACCCAGGCCAAGCCCCACCGCGAGCACCAGGCTGAAAAACCCGCTGCTGATGCCCAGAATATGCGGAACCGAACGGCTGAAGCCAAAGTTCACACCCGAGGCCAGCAGCATCATGTTGTTCGGACCCGGCGTAACGGAGGTGACAAACGCAAATAACGCGAAGGCCAGGAGCAAATCGAAAGAAAGGGTCATGACACCGTCCGCGGGGTTGAGATAAGGCATCAACCCTAACGGAGCGACCGCTCGAAACACACGAACAGCTGGGTAAAAATAAGACCGGTACAGTTTACGCTTGGTGCGAATTATCGAGGACTGTTATCCAGCCTCAACCCTGGCGATCCTGATGTGTCTCGGCGCGCTCGACGCTGAACTCACCGCGATCGTCAAATTCACGGGTCGCCTGCAAGGTGGGTTTGGCCATGAGCTGAGCCTTGCGAGCCTGATACTCGTCAAACGACAACCCGCGACGGTTCAGGTCTTCAAGGGCCAACTGATGGGTTTCCTCGGCCGTATAGGGACGCAATTCCACGGCGTGATGGGTTGAACAACCTGAAACAACGGCAACGCAAAGCAACAGGGCAACGGCGAGAATGCGGTTCATGGGAGTCTCCAGAATGACTCGTTCGGGAATGAGCCAAGGCTACGCCCGCCGCCGTTTACGCAAAAATCATCGCGCTTGATAGTCGTTATTGAGAACCGGGAGTTGAGGCCGCGGGCGTTGCGCGTACTCGATCAGCACATCCCGAAGCGCCTGTGCCGCAGCCGACAGCTTGTGATCGGCAAGCATCATCAGGCCGATGCGCCGCTCGATGCGCGGATCCACCAAGGCAATGCAGCGCGCACCCAATTCCTGCATTTGCGAAATGCACAGTGACGGTACGGCGCTCACCCCAAGCCCGCTGGCCACCATGCGTCCCACTGTCGCCAGTTGATGGCTTTCGAACGCCACCGACAATTTGCCGTGCTGCGCTGCCAGGCTCTGTTCCAGCAGCAATCGCACAGCAGAAGGTCGTTGCAAGGCGATAAAGTCTTCCTTGAGCAACTCATGCCAACTCAGCTCAGTGCGCTGGGCCAGCGGGGAATCCAGTGGCACCACGGCGACGAAACGGTCGGTATAGAACGGCGTGAACACCAGAGAATTACCTGACTCCGGCTCGAAGCCGATCCCCAGTTCGACCCGCCGGTGGCGAACCATCTCCAGAACTTCTTCGTTGATCAGATCGTGCACCGCCACGTTGACCCGGGGGTAGCGACTGCGAAACACCTTGAGCGCGCCGGGCAACAGATTGCCCGCAAAAGAAGGCATGGCCGCCACCGAGACCTTGCCCAATTGCAGGGTAAAGCGCTGGCGCAGCAGCTCTTCGGCGTTGTCCCAATCGGCGAGCAACTGCCGCGCCAGCGGCAACAGGGTTTCACCTTCCGGAGTGAGGCTGACGCTTCGCGTGGTGCGACTGAGCAACTGCCCGCCCAGGTCCTCTTCCAGACTCTTGATGGTCAGGCTCAGGGCCGGTTGTGAAAGGTGCAGCCGTTCCCCCGCCTGGGCGAAGCTCAGGTACTGCGCCACCGCGAGAAAAGCCCGAAGCTGCTTCACGTTCATTTATTTGTTTTCTTTATCAATTCATCAGAAAAACAAAATTAACAAAACATTGAGCCCGAGAGAAGATGCAGCGAACGCTCCTCCGACAGCCAGTCTGTCGGCCACAACTATAAAAAGGCGGATCAATCATGGCTGGACTCGACAAACGCGTTGCGACCTATCAAGAAGCCCTCGCCGGGCTAACCGACAACATGACCGTGCTGTCCGGTGGATTCGGCCTTTGCGGCATCCCGGAAAACCTCATCGCAGAAATCAAACGCATGGGCGTCAGGGGCCTGACCGTTGTGTCCAACAACTGCGGCGTGGACGGCTTTGGGCTGGGCATCCTGCTCGAAGACCGACAGATCCGTAAGATGATCGCGTCCTATGTCGGTGAAAACGCGTTGTTCGAACGCCAGTTGCTCAGCGGCGAACTGGAAGTCGAACTCACGCCTCAAGGCACCTTGGCCGAAAAGATGCGCGCCGGCGGAGCTGGCATTCCAGCCTTCTACACAGCCACCGGATACGGCACACCGGTGGCCGAAGGCAAGGAAACCCGCCAGTTCAATGGCCGCAATGTAATTCTTGAAGAAGCCATCACCGGTGACTTCGCCATCGTCAAAGGCTGGAAAGCCGATCACTTCGGCAACGTGGTCTATCGCCATACCGCACAGAACTTCAACCCGGTGGTCGCCACCGCTGGCAGGATCACCGTGGTGGAGGTTGAAGAAATCGTCGAGCCGGGCGTGCTGCTGCCTTCGGAAATTCATACCCCTGGCATCTATGTCAATCGAGTGATCCAGGGCACTTTCGAGAAGCGTATAGAACAGCGCACCGTGCGCAAGGCCTGAGGCCCTCGCTTTTGCGTTCTCCCGGCGCTTGCGTGTGCAGGCAGCGATAAAACAACAAGAGATTTCAGACCATGGCACTTTCCCGCGAACAAATGGCTCAACGCGTCGCACGCGAACTCAAAGACGGTTATTACGTGAACCTGGGCATCGGGATTCCAACCCTGGTTGCCAACTACGTGCCCGACGACATTGACGTGATGTTGCAATCGGAGAACGGCCTGCTGGGCATGGGGGCATTTCCTACCGAGGAAACCATCGACGCCGACATGATCAACGCAGGCAAACAAACCGTCACCGCACGCATCGGCGCTTCGATCTTCGACTCATCACAATCCTTCGCAATGATCCGTGGCGGCCACGTGGACCTCACCGTGCTGGGGGCCTTCGAAGTGGACGTGGAAGGCAACATCGCCTCGTGGATGATTCCGGGCAAGCTGGTCAAAGGCATGGGCGGTGCCATGGACCTGGTGGCCGGGGCTGACAACATCATTGTCACCATGACCCACGCATCCAAGGACGGCGAATCCAAGTTGCTGGACCGCTGCAGCTTGCCGCTGACTGGTGCCGGATGCATCCGCAAGGTGCTGACCGACCTGGCCTACCTGGAAATCGAAAACGGCGCGTTCATCCTGCGCGAACGTGCGCCCGGCGTGAGCATTGACGAAATCATTGCCAAGACGGCGGGCACGCTGATCGTGCCGGATGATGTGGTGGAGATGACGTTCTGATCGGCAACTCTGGTGTTGTTGGTAGTGGGTTTAGGTGTATATCCGGCAGCGGCGGTGACGCATAGTCACTTTTGCGCCCTTACGGCTGCCTATAAAACAAAAAGCCACTTTGTCTTGGCAAAGTAAAAACCGTCCGCTCATCTGTCCGGTTGCGCTTCTCGCAATTCCCGAACGCCGACATTGCTCCGTGGGTCGATTTACGCACATGCACAACGACCTTGTGGAACCGGCTTTAGCCGGGAGGGGGCCGGACGCCAGCACAAACGGTTTTCCCCCATTTTGCCGAAACAAAATGGGGTCGACCGTCAGGGCGAAACCTGGATGAGCAGCACCGCCAATGCTGTGGCCGCCACCCGATCGAAAAACGCGACACTAACAGGGCAATGATCGGTGGCGACACAGATATACAAGGTTGTAATCCCAATAATAAATACAAGAGGCAAGCCCCATGGCCACCGACATCGAAGAAAGCCGCTATGCCCGTTTTGCCCTGCGTTGCGCCAAGTGGGCGGAACGCTGGTTCCCTGATTCCTGGGTGTTTGCCGCCCTGGCCGTGGTCATCGTCACCGTCGCGACCCTGGCCATGGGCGCGCGCCCTGCCGAGGCTGCCAAGGCGTTCGGTGATGGCTTCTGGAGCCTGATCCCGTTCACCATGCAAATGGCGTTCGTGGTCATCGGCGGTTATGTGGTGGCCAGCTCGCCGCCAGCGGTCAAGCTTATCGACCGTCTGGCACGCCTCCCGAAAAACGGGCGCTCGGCGGTGGCATGGGTGGCGTTGATCTCCATGGTGGCATCGTTGCTGAACTGGGGTTTGTCGCTGGTCTTCGGCGGCTTGCTGGTACGCGCCCTCGCCCGCCGTACTGACTTGCGCATGGATTATCGGGCGGCAGGTGCTGCGGCTTATCTGGGCCTGGGTGCGGTCTGGGCGCTGGGGCTATCCTCGTCCGCTGCGCAACTGCAAGCCAACCCCGGCAGCCTGCCGCCGTCAATACTGGCCATCACAGGTGTCATCCCGTTCACCGACACGATTTTCCTCTGGCAGTCCGGTGTGTTGCTGGCAGCACTGGTGGTCGTCTCGCTGGTGGTTGCCTACGCCACCGCGCCGGGTCCGAACAGCGCCAAGGATGCCAAGGCTTGCGGCGTAGACCCGTCGTTCAGCCTCCCGGCGCTGCCTGCACGGACCCGCCCCGGCGAGTGGCTGGAATACAGCCCGTTGCTGATTATCCTGATGGTGTTACTGGCCTCGGGCTGGCTGTTCAACGAGTTCTCGACCAAACCGGCGATTACCGCGATCTCCGGGCTGAACACCTATAACTTCCTGTTCATCATGCTGGGCGCCCTGCTGCACTGGCGTCCGCGCAGTTTTCTGGATGCCGTGACCCGCGCCGTACCCACCACCACGGGTGTGTTGATCCAGTTCCCGTTGTACGGCTCGATTGCAGCGCTGATGACCACCGTCAAAGGCACTGACGCACAAACCCTGGCGCATCACATCTCGACGTTCTTCACCAGCATCGCCTCCCATGACACTTACGCGCTGCTGATGGGCGTTTACTCGGCCGTTCTGGGCTTCTTTATTCCTTCGGGCGGAGGCAAGTGGATCATCGAAGCGCCGTATGTGATGCAGGTCGCCAATGAACTTCAGTACCACCTGGGTTGGGCGGTGCAGATATATAACGCTGCCGAAGCATTGCCGAACCTGATCAACCCGTTCTACATGCTGCCGCTGCTGGGTGTACTGGGCTTGAAAGCCCGGGATCTGATCGGCTTCTCGTTCGTGCAATTGCTGGTGCATGCGCCTCTGGTGCTGTTCCTGCTGTGGGCGCTTGGCACGACCTTGAGCTACGTACCACCGATGATGCCCTGAACTCGAATGTGCCATGCCTGATGCATCAATCGCCCGCGTCTGGGTAAACGCGGGCAGACATCTGTCACTTCAAGGCCGCTCATGCACCCCGTCCAGCCGCCCTCGGCCGATGACCGTTCCCGCTATTGCCCTGAGCAATTGACTGCGATTGGGTGGGGTTTCGAAATACAACGAGCGATCCAGTGCCAGTAACTGAAAGCTGTAGCGGTGCGGCCCATGGCCGGGCAAGGGGCTCGGCCCGAAATAAGCCGTGTTGCCAAAACTGTTGCGGCCCAACATCACAAGGCCACGGGAGGCGCTGCTCAGGGCGCCCACCGGCAGGCCCTCCAGTTGCGGGGAGATGCCAACGGCGATGGCATGCACGAACGCGAACGGCAGCGCAGCGTCGCCGTCTTCAATGATCAGCGCCAACTCCTGAGTACCTGACGGCAGCCCGGCCCACTCAAGCGCCGGTGAGAGATTACCGCCCGCTGCCGACCCCACATGAGAGGCCGGAATCCGCTGCATCGACGCGAACGCCGGGCTGCGCAGGTCGATATTGACCGGCGCGAACGCGACCGTTTTATGATTCCAGATCAGCGTGTTTTCGGTGGCACTGCGTCCTCGCAACACTCGACCCAACAGACGACTCAGCATGTCACTACCTCGACTCATCGCAATACTCTGGAGACGACCATAGCCCTACGGCGCCATTTACAGAAGCGATGTTGCCTGATCGACCTTGGGTTGTGCAGCCCGACTAAGCGTTTCGAGGGGCGTCCACACAGGCGTTCAGGAATGCTGCAACGAGCAGCGGCAGACGCCCTTCAAGGGCCGCACGTTCGGGCTGAAACAGACTGGCGACAAAAAAAGGATGCCCTTGCAGTTCAATGGCACGGGTGTCGCCTTGGGTATCCGTGCCGCTGACCCGCAATGCCCCGGCAAAAAGCGCTTGATGCAGCTCCGGGCGAAGACCATAGCGGCATTGATAGCGCTCGGCGATTTCCAGTTTTCCATAGGTCTGGGCGATCAAGGAACCGGGGATCAACTGGATGTCGGCAATGACCTGCACCAGGGAGCAGCTCAACGGCGTGATGATCGCATTGGCCGATTCGGGCGCCGTTTCCCCGTGCTCGGCGTCGTGCCAGCCCAGAGCGTTGCGAGCGTATTCAATCAGCGCATGCTGAAACCCGCCGCAGGTGCCCAGAAACGGCACTGACTTTTCCCGGGCGTAGCGAATGGCGGTGAGCGCGCCACTCATGTCCAGATAAGGGCTGGCCGGTACACACCAGATACCGTCGAAGCGGGCCAGATCGGTACCGTCTTGCACGTCCGGCGTCGGCACCCAGGTGTAATTCACCCGCACGCCTGCGGCACTGGCGGCCATGTCCAGCGCAACCGGAATGGCCTGATGCGCCGGCACGTCCGGGCTGTAATCCCCCACCAAGGCAATGCTCACCGTTTCGCCCGCTTCAATCACCTGCTTCATGCCTGCTCCCCGAATGACAGCGATCTATTGTTGATCGCCTGTGCAGGACTATATGCTGGCGTTCACGCAAGCAAAATTGGCATTTACACAAGTGGTCAATGCACCCATGCACTATCGGCTTAATCATTCCGACCTCGCGTTGATCCTCGCCCTGGTCCGTGGCAAGACCCTTGCCCGCGCCGCCGAACTGCTCAAGGTTGACGTTTCCACGGCGTTCCGCTCAGTGCGACGACTTGAAGCGGCATTGGGCACTGCGCTGTTCGACAAGACCCGAACCGGGTATCGCCCCACCGGGGCAGCGCTGACACTGGCCAAGCAGGCAGAAGACGCCGAACAGGCATTGGAGCTGGCGCAAATCAGCCTGGAACAGGGCCGCGATGTGGTGAGCGGTACCGTGCGTCTGACCTGCACCGAAGCGGTGTTGCAAAGCCTGTTACTGCCCGCCCTGACCCGCTTCATGCCAGCTTACCCGGCGCTCAGGCTGGAGCTCAACACATCCAGCACCTTCGCCAACCTCAGCAGCAGGGACGCAGACATCGCGTTGCGCCTGACCACCAGCCCGCCGGAACACTTGGTCGGCAACCGCCTGGGAACGGTGTCCTACGTGCTCTGCGCCAGCCTGAGTTATCTGCAGCGCGTCGGCCCAGTCGAGCCTGCCCTCATGGACTGGATCGCCCCCGACGATTTTCTGCCCGACCACCCCACCGTCACCTGGCGACGCCAGCAACTGCCCAGCGTCAACCTCACCTACCGGTGCAGCTCGATGATGGCCGTGGCTGAACTGGTCCGGGCGGGAATGGGCGTTGCCGCGCTGCCGGATTTTCAGGTGGTCAACAGCCCTCAACTGCAAACCCTGGGCGAACCCCTGGCCGGCTACGACAGCGCACTGTGGCTGCTGACGCGGCCGGATTGCCGGGCACTGCGCTCGGTGTCGGCGCTGTTTACGGAGTTGACGCGAGGGATCGAGCTCGCGGGCTAAACCATCGAGGCTGGCCCCGCGCACCGGTCAGCCGCGCACCGGGGTCAACACCGGTTTGCCCGCGAAAAAGGCCAGCAAATTGTCCGCCACCAACTGCACCGTACCCCGGGACGCTTCAGGCGACAGGCCCGCCACATGAGGCGTGAGGACGACGTTGTTCAAGGTTTTGAGCGCATCGGGCACTTGCGGCTCGTCATCAAACACATCCAGTGCCGCGCCGGCAATCCACTGCTGCTGCAACGCCTGGATCAGTGCCTGGGTGTCAATGACACTGGCCCTGGCAATGTTGACGATGAAACCTTCCGGCCCCAACGCTTCGATCGCTGCACGGTCGATCAAATGCCGGGTGCCCGCCCCGCCTGGGGTGGCCACTATCAAAAAATCCGAGGCGCTGGCCAGTTCCAGCGGTGTCGCGCAATAGGTGTAATTCACATCCTGACGCGGCGTGCGGCTATGGTAATTCACCACCATATCGAAACCTGCCGCTCGCCGGGCGATGGCCATGCCGACCGCGCCGAGCCCCAGAATCCCCAGACGTTTGCCTTCGAACGACGGTCGGGTCAGCTTGCGCCATTCGCTGCGGCGCACCGACGCGTCCGCCTGGGGGATATCGCGCACGATGGACAACAGCAACGACATCGCATGATCGGCCACCGTCGGCGCATTCACCCCCGCCCCATTGGTGACGACGATGCCTCGGCTCCGGGCCGCAGGCAGGTCCACGCGCTCATAACCTGCACCGATCACACAGATGATTTTCAGGCCCGGCAGCGCATCCATCTCCTCGGCCTCGAACCCCAAAGGTCCACGGGTCAAAACGGCCGTGATCTCCCCGCCGCGCGTCGCAATTGCCTCGGCACGCATGGCCGGGGTTGGCGCAAGAATAAGCCGGAAACCGCTGGCCTCCAGAATCGGTAAATACTCGTTAACACTCTCGACCAACACCAGGACTGTCGTTGTCATGCAGGGCTCCAGAACATTCGTTGACAGGATGCAACAGTAACGCGACGTTACGCGCTTTGGGCAAGGTGCCCGGCTTGATCATTCTGGATCATGCCTGAAACCTGTTCCCGCCCTGCTTCTTCGCCAGATACATCGCCTCGTCGGCGTACTTGAACAGCTGCGCCAGGTCGTCGCCGTCCTGGGGAAAGTGGGCGACGCCAATGCTGGGCAAGATCGGCCAGTCAATGCCGTCAAAATTGATCGGCTGGTTGAGCGCCGCCAGAATCTTGTTGGCCACAAAATGGGCGTCTTCATCCTTGCTGATGCGGTCCAGCAACACGATAAACTCATCGCCGCCGATCCGGGCGACGGTGTCGGACTCTCGTACGCACTGCGTGAGGCGCCGGGCGACTTCCTGCAACAACTGATCGCCTGCGGCGTGACCGAGCGTATCGTTGACCAGCTTGAATTTGTCCAGATCCAGATAGAGCACCGCCAATCGCCCTTCGTTGAGCCGTGCGTGCTCGATCGCACCGAGCAACCGCTCATGCAACAACATTCGATTGGGCAAGTGAGTCAGCGCGTCGAATTGCGCCATGTGCTGCAGGCGCTCGTGCATCCGCTGCCGTTCAATGGCGGAGGTTGCCTGATTGGCGATGAACTGCAAAAGCTCCTGGTCCTGCTCGCTGTAATGCCCATCACCGCTATCGCCCTTGATCATCAATGCGCCAATGGTGCCGCTTTGCCCATTGAGCGGCACACCGAGCCAGCACGGTGAAGAGTCCTCCATCAAGCTGACCAGAGGACCGGGCAATGACGCTTTCTGATCACCGCAAAACAGGGCGGCCATCCCCGTGGCCGCGATTTCCAGGGCCAGGGTCTGGGCCACAGGACTTTGTCGCAACGGGTCCTGATGGTCCGCGTGATAAGGGAAATTCAGGTGCTTGCGCTGCGGGTCGAACAACGCGACGGAAAAATTCCGCGCGTGCAGCAACGTACCAATGATTTGATGCATGTGCCTGAAGAGACTGACCAGATCCACCGTTTTATGAGCGGCTTCGGAAATATCGAACAGCGCCAGGCGCACGGCTTCCGCACGCTTGAGTTCAGTGATGTCACGGGCCACAGCGATTCGCAAACGATCGACCTCCGACCAGCGGGCCGACCACATGATGTGAACCACGTGCCCGTCTTTATGGATGTAGCGATTCTCGAAGTGCAGCTTGGGCTGGCCGGCCATGATCTCCCGCGCCGCCGTCAGCGTTTTTTCCCGGTCATCGGGGTGGACCAGATCCAGCATCTGCTGGCCAATCAGCTCTGCGGGCGCGTAACCAAAGATTCGTTCGCACGCGGCACTGACATAGACATAACGACCTTGAGAGTCGACCACGCAAATGGCATCCATGAGCATATCAACGAATCCCACCAGCGCTGCGTACGTGTTTGTTTCCATAAAAAGACTGCCTGGAGAATTCTCGCGTTCACGCTGCGGACTCATTTGCCGCGCAAGCTGATACAAGCCGAACCCATAGTGCCCAAAAGCGTGGCAGTGAGCCACCACCCTCTTATCAACCCCGCATTTGAGTGCGACATAAACGAACCGGGAACGACAGGCGCCTTGCCGGTCCTGTCCGATACTGTTAAAGCTCTGCCCCGGATCAAGACAGTCTTCCATGACGATCAGAAGGAATGCCGAAACCATGTTGAAAGGAATGTCGAAAACCCCGTTGCGTAAAACGCCCATCGCCAGCCTGCTGGCCGCGACCTTGTTCAGTGGCCTGATGCTGTCGTCGACTCTGGCAACGGCTGCCGACGCGCCAGGCAAACTATTAAGTGAACAGGCTGGCCTGCCATGGCCGGCCGTCATTGCGCACCGCGGCGCCTCATTCGACGCCCCGGAAGAAACCATTCCGGCTTATACCCTGGCCCGTGAGTTGGGGGCGGACTATCTGGAAATGGATATCCAGCGCACCAAGGACGGCGTCTTGATCGCCTTTCATGACGACACACTGGAGCGGACCACCAACGTCGCGGCCGTTTTCCCCAAGCGTGCCGCTGATCCGATCAGCACCTTCACCCTGGCTGAACTCAAGCAACTGGACGCGGGTTCCTGGTTCAACAAGGCTTACCCCGACCGAGCCCGCAGCAGCTACACGGGCCTGCAAATCCTGACCCTGGATGAAGTGATCGACATCGCCGAAGGGGGCAGCAACAAGCCCGGTCTGTACATCGAAACCAAAGTCCCGGCGCAATTCCCAGGGATCGAAGCAGACCTTAAAAAGGCGTTGGACAAGCGCGACTGGCTGACCTCCCGACCGGCCGCCGGTGCAGGCCATGTGAACGTGGCAAGCATGCCGGGACGTGTCGTGTTGCAGACCTTCGAGAAGCCCAGCCTGGAATTGCTGCAACAGGAAATGCCACAGGTGCCGAAAGTGCTGCTGCTGTGGATCGGTAAAGGGTCTATCGAACCCAAATCCGATGTGGCCTACAAGGATTCAGGCTTCAAGGACAAGGCCAGCTATTACGGCGCGCAGGAAGTCAAATCCGAAACCGAGTTTGCCGCGTGGATGGACTGGGCCAAGGCTCATGGCGCAATTGGCACTGGCCCTTCGGCAAAACTGACCCACGGTGGCGATCAGAGCTATATGGACCTGGTTAAACCCTGGATGAACAAGATGGCCCACGACAAGGGGCTGGTGGTGCACCCTTACACCGTCGATGACGACGTGGACTTCAAGAAGATCAGCGAGGATGGCGTGGATGGCTTCTTCACCAATCGTACTTCGCAGTTGCTGACGTTCTACGGGCGGCCGGCGAAAGAGAGCATGGAGGAGATTTTGAAGCGCTATGGGTATTAGAGCGCTCCAGCTCGCTAACCGGTAGATCGCGTCACGACCTGAAGCTGACTCTGGTGTAAGCTCGTGCGCTGTTGGTTTACCCCTTCGAGAGGCTTATGCGGTCCAACTTCCGACGCTCTACCCTTGCAGCGCTGCGCGGTTTTTCCTTGCCTGGCGATGCACTTACGATTCTGCCCACTGCCGCCGATTACCGTCGCTGTCTGCTGGAGAAAATCGCATCGGCGACCCGACGCATCTACATCGTCGCGCTGTATTTGCAGCAGGACGAAGCCGGCCAGGAACTGCTCGACGCGTTATATGCCGCCAAGGCCGCGCGGCCCGAGCTGGATGTGGTGGTGCTGGTGGACTGGTTTCGGGCCCAGCGCGGCCTGATCGGCGCGGGGCGCCAGCCGGGTAATTCCACCTGGTATCAGGCACAGAATCTGGAATACGACGAAGAAGTGCCGATCTATGGCGTGCCGGTGCAAACCCGCGAGCTGTTTGGCGTGTTGCATTTGAAAGGTAGTGTGATTGATGACGCGGTGATCTACAGCGGCGCCAGCATCAATAACGTTTACCTGCACAAGCTCGACAAATACCGGCTGGATCGCTACCACGTGCTGGACAGCAAAGCGCTGGCGGACGCTTTTCAGACCATGGTGCAGCGCGACATTCTGCCATCCGGTGCGGTGCATCGCCTGGACCTGCCTTCGCCCCCAACATCCCGCAGCCTGCGCAGCGAGATCCGTGCGTTTCGCAGCCACCTCAAGCGCACGACGTACGACACGTCGGCCGGGGCTACCGACAATGGCGAGTTACGGGTAATCCCCTTGTTGGGGGTCGGCCCGCGAAATCCACTCAATCTCACGATCCTGGAGTTGATTGCGTCGAGCAAAACCCAACTGACCCTCTGCACGCCGTACTTCAACGTACCGCTGGCGGTGAAACGGGAGATAAACCGCGCCCTCAAGCGTGGCGTGACAGTCGACATCATCATCGGCGACAAAAAAGCGAATGACTTTTTTATCCCCCCCGAAGAGCCCTTCAAGGTCATCTCCGCACTGCCCTATCTCTACGAGATCAGTTTGCGGCGCTTCGCCCAGAAGCATAAAGCGGCCATTGCCCGCCATCAGTTGAACCTGCACTTGTGGAAAGAAGGCGATAACACGTTTCACCTCAAGGGCATGTGGATCGACGAGCGTTATACCTTGCTGACCGGCAACAATCTGAACCCCCGGGCCTTCAACCTTGACCTGGAAAACGCTTTGCTGATCGACGACCCGCAGGGCCAGTGGCTCAGCCCGCGCGAGGCGGAAATCGAACAATTGATGCGCAACACCCAGCGAGTCGGCAAGTACGACGAACTGGACACCCTCAACGAATACCCGGTCGCCGTCAGAACCTTCCTGCGTCGGGTCAGCCGGGTGCGTGCCGAGCGGTTGCTGTACCGCATTCTTTGATGGCCCGGTTAGGGATGACTCGGTAGAACCGGGTTTGCCCGACAACACGTCCGCTCGGGCAGTCGGGCAGTCGGGCAACGAACGTACGACGCTCAAGGGTTGTCCGGGCTCGCTCGCACACGGGCCACCTTTTTCGCAAGGTGCGACCAGGGTGGCTGATCTGGTGCAAAGCGATTACGCAGGTACGCCGTCAATTCGCTGATCTGGGTATCGGAAAGACTGTCCTTGAAGCCTGGCATGTACCCCAGGTCAGGCGTCGCCGGGTTGGCAATTCCGTGCAGGATGATCTTGAGCAGGTTGTCAGGCTGCTGGCTGTGCAGGTTAGTGTTGCTCGCCAACGACGGACTGACGCCGAACAGCGTCGGGCCCATCCCGTCAGCGTGGCAGCTTTGACAGGCGCCTTCGAAAATACGCTTGCCACGGTGCAGTGAACCAGGGTCGATGGGCGGCTCGGCCGTTGACGTGTCGTTGGCCGAGGCAGTCACCGATACCGACGCTGAACCGCTCAGAGAAGCCAGATAAACCGCCATGGCCCGAACATCAGCGGCAGGCAGCTTGGCCAACTCGGTGACCACAGGCCCCATCGGCCCGGCGGCCACCCCATGGGCAGCGCTGTAGCCGGTGCCCAGGTAAGCAAACAGTTGCTCCTCGGTCCAGGGCACTGGCGCAGTCGAAAGCGCGTTGAGCGCCGGGGCGTCCCAGCCATCAACCGTGCCGCCCGCCAGAAACCAGCGCCCACCTTTCAGCGCCCCCAGAACATTGCGCGGCGAGTGACACGCGGCGCAATGCCCTGCGCCGTTGACCAGATAAGCGCCACGATTCCATTGCTCGCTGCGCCCCGCCTGAATCTGATACTCACCCTTGCGCAAGAACAACGCATTCCACCCCGCCAACAGCGGGCGAAGGCTCCACGGAAACCGCAAATCATTGGCTTTGCCCGGTTGGATGACAGGGGGCTGCGCCATCAACCACGCATAAAGCGCCTGCATGTCGGCATCGTTGATGGTTCGGAACGCGGTGTAGGGAAACGCGGGGTACAGATGTTTGCCATCGCGACTGATGCCTTCGCGCATGGCGCGCTCAAACGCCGGATAGGACCAACCCCCGATACCGGTTTGCGGGTCCGGGGTGATGTTGCGGCTGTACAAGGAGCCAAACGGCGTTTGCAGCGCTCGCCCACCCGCATTTTCCGGCCCGTCAGGCGCGGTGTGGCAGACCACGCAGGCGCCCGCGGCTGCCAGCAGACGGCCGCGTTCCAGCGTCGCCGCAGACCAGGTGCCCGGGTCTGGCGGTGAAATGGGGGCTATTTGTGCACGCCAGGGCAAGGCGCTGACGGCCATGCCGAACAGCACGCCGCCTGCCAGCAAGATCGCGCCGAACCACCTGCTGCCGCGCTTTACTTTGACGGGCGCTGCGGGAGGTGATTTTTCTACATCGCCAGCACGCTTGAGCGCCGCCAGCACCCGCTCGGCAGTAAGGGGCAGTTCGCGAAACCGGATGCCGGTGGCGTCGTACACGGCGTTGGCAATGGCCGCTGCGCTGGGCACGGCCGCCGATTCGCCCGCCCCCAGCGGCGGCTCGTTCTGACGCGGCATCATCAATACGTCCACATCCGGCACCTGGGGGAACGTCAGGATGGGATAACCGCCCCACTCCTTGCTGGCGACCAGGGAGCCTTCGAACGCCACTTGTTCCTCGAGCACGCGACTGGTGGACTGAATGACGTTGCCGTGAATCTGATGCTGCACTCCGGCCGGGTTGATCATCATGCCCGCGTCGTGCCCCACCACCACACGCGTGACTGACACTTCGCCGCTGACCTTGTCCACCGTCACATCGGCGACCCATGCCGCCCACGCCGCGCCAGCACCGGGGAACTTGCTGTGCATGTACCGCGCGTAGGCAAAGCCGCGTCCGCGCAACAGAGCGTCCTGTCCCGGCGTTTGCATGGGTTCGGTGCGCGGCGTCCACCCAGCGCGGGCTGCCGTGGCCCTGATCAACTGCGCGCCGCGTTCGTCCTGCAGGTAACGCAGGCGATATTCCACAGGGTCCACCCCTGCCGCAAACGCCAGTTCGTCCATGTAGGACTCATGGGCGAAGGTGTTGGGGAGCGCCGACACGCCACGCATCCAGGACGCACGCACCAGCGGCAGCATGTCGTTGACGGTTACGCGCATGTGCTGGAAATCGTAAGGCGCGACCGAAGTGCGATCCCCCATTTCGAACATCGCCGCCACCGGATCGACGCGCCCGGTCAACAGCAAGGCCAGGGTCGGCGCGCCGTTGGACGGGTAGCAGGTCTGAAAGTCGTAACCGGCGACCCCGCCGTCGGCATTCAATCCGCCATCGACGTCCATCAGTTGCGCCGCACCCTTGGGTTCCCATACATGCTCCTGCTCCCGGGTCAGTTGCACGCGCACCGGCAGCCCCACTGCTCGGGACAGCAGAACGGCGTCGGCACATACGTCATCGGCGCAGTTGCGCCCGTAACAACCGGCCGCCTCCATGCGGATGATGTCGATGCGCTCTTCAGGGTATTCCAGCAGCCAGGCCAGGTCGGCCCGCAGCAGATGAGGATTCTGCGTGCCGGACCAGACCCGAACGGCATCCGGCCGATAATCCGCCAGCGCACAGGATGGGCCGATGGACCCGTGCATCTGATAGGGCCACACATAGCGACGCGGCATGCGTTGGCTGGCCTGATCGAGCGCCTGCTCGACGTTCCCTTTATCCAACAGGACCCGCTTGACACAGGGATTGTCGAGGATGGCCTGGGTAACATCGCTCAGGTCCGGCAACTTGTGCGTCCAGTCCTTCCAGGTGACTTTCAACAACTGCGCAGCCTTGGCGGCCTGCTCTTCGCGCAACGCGATGACGCCGACAAAATCGCGTATGACCACCACCCGAACCACGCCCGGGACATGGGCAATGGACGATTCGTCCACTGCCAGCAAGGTGTTGCCGACGAAATCACCGCTGTCCAGCCCCGCATAGGGCGGGCGAATCACGCGGCCATGAAGCATGTTGGGCAGGCGCATGTCATGCACATAGGTCAGTTGGCCAGTAGCTTTGCCGGGTATATCCACCCGCATGCTGTCCGTGCCCACCACGCGATACGCTTCGACGCGCTTGAGTGGCGCCGTGCCGCTGATGCACAGCTCGTCATGCTCACCGGTCACCAGCTCCGCAAAACTCAACGTACGGCCGTCTATCGCGCCAACCACACCCTGCTCGATTGTCAGGGATTGGACCGGCTCCCCCAAACGCCGGGCCGCACGTTGCAACAAAAAGCGGCGCGCCTCGGCGGCGGCATTGCGTAACGGGACCGCCGCAATCTGGAGGGTCGCGCTGGCAATCGTCGCCCCCTGATCCGGTACGCTGCCCGTATCGCCCAGGATCACGCACACCTGCTCCAGCGCGGTATCCAGCTCTTCGGCAACGATCTGCGCCAACGCTGTGCGAATCCCGGTGCCCAGGTCTACGTGCCCGTTGAAGGCGTAGACGCGCCCGTCATCGTTGATCGCCAGGTACAGCGCCTGCTCGATGGGTTTGGGTGCTGGCACGGCACCTTTGGCAAGCGGCCCGCAATCGGGCGCGATGCGATCAATGATCAGCAGCACGCCAGTCTTGGCCAGCAGTTGGTCACGGTTGAGCAAGGCTTGAGTCATGAAAGCGATCCGTCGAAGGCATTTTTTCGTGCGGCACGCCGTACCGCGCTGAGTATTTCCAGGTGGGTGCCGCAGCGGCAGAGATTCCCCGACAGCTCGTGGCGAATCTGCGCTTCCGTGGGCTCGGGGATTCGGTCGAGCAGGGCCTTGGCGGTCATGATCATGCCGTTCAGACAATAGCCACATTGCGCGGCTTGCTCGTCGATGAAGGC
This sequence comes from Pseudomonas sp. DWP3-1-2, assembly GCF_049896285.1. Taxonomy (NCBI): domain Bacteria; kingdom Pseudomonadati; phylum Pseudomonadota; class Gammaproteobacteria; order Pseudomonadales; family Pseudomonadaceae; genus Pseudomonas; species Pseudomonas sp. DWP3-1-2. Next base: position 39,246 of record NZ_JAFCTZ010000005.1, read on the forward strand.
TTGCTGCACCGGGTGCGGATGCTGACGGCTGCCGATGCCTTCCAGGGTGACGATTTCCCGGCCCTGGGCACCGCTCAACGGGAAAATGCATGAGCGCGCCGCAATACCGTCAATGGTGACCGTGCAGGCCCCACACTCCCCCAGCCCGCAACCGTACTTCGGGCCGTTGAGCTGCAGGTCATTGCGCAACACCAGTAGCAACGGTGTATCGGCCATGGCGGTAACGGCGGCGGTTTGGCCGTTGACCCGTAATGTTACGGTCCTTTCAGGCGCCACAGCGGGCTCACCCATGGAACGCTCTCCCTTTCCTGAAAGCCATCCATGGCATGTGTCGAAGTGGTGACATCGATGAATATGAGCAGCACCAACCCCGGCTGAATCATCAGGCTGGGCGCTGAGGTGAACGCGAGCAAGGTCTGCTGTTGGCGATGTAGTGCAGGTCGCTATTTAAACGCAAATTACCCCACTCTTTTTTACGCCTGATGCCGGTTTGCCCGAGCATTTGCGCGGCGTGAACGCGTCAAGCCGCCATCCAAAGGGATTAGCAGTGTTGCTACAGACACTTCCTACTGTTTTTTGGGAAACTTCATTCAATAAGCTGGCAACTTTCCACTCACATTTGTTCAACTGTCCTTCTATCTTCGCGGCCTCACCGTGTTGCAATCGGCTGTTGTCATCGGTTTTGTGAGCTGAAAACACATTCCGGTCACGCGCAGCCGATGCATCACCTTGATGCCTGGCGCGGTGGACTGTGCTTGCAACACTCGCACATTCCGGCATCGCTGACGCGAACCCGTGGCCTGCCAGGCTTGAACCCTATTGATAAGCTTTGCAGTCGCCAGGACAGACCTATGCCCCTTGCAGATGTAAGACCCACGTCCCCGGACGTCAACGATCCCGTCAAAGCGCTGTACCGGAAGATCACCTGGAAGCTCATTCCATTTTTGTGTTTCTGTTATCTGGCGGCCTATCTCGACCGGATCAATATCGGCTTTGCCAAATTGCAGATGCTTGATCAACTGCATTTCAGCGAAACCGCGTTCGGCCTGGGGGCCGGGTTGTTTTTCGTCGGCTACATCCTGTTCGAAGTGCCGAGCAACCTGATCCTGGAAAAAGTCGGGGCGCGAATCTGGATCGCTCGAATCATGATCTCCTGGGGGCTGTTGTCGGCCTGCACCATGCTGGTCACGACGCCGACACAGTTCTATGTGCTGCGTTTTCTTCTGGGCGTTGCCGAAGCGGGTTTTCTGCCCGGCGTGTTGTTCTACCTGACGACGTGGTTTCCGACCCATCGACGCGGACGCATCATTGCCCTGTTCATGCTGGGCCTGCCGCTGTCGAGCATCATCGGCGGCCCGTTGTCGGGGTGGATCATGAGCCACTTCGACCACGCTGCCGGCCTGCGCGGCTGGCAGTGGCTGTTTCTGATCGAAGCCGTTCCAAGCGTGCTGTTGGGGGTTCTGACACTCTGGATGCTGCCGAATAACCCTCGCCAGGCCAGATGGCTGGATGACACCGAAACACGTTTGCTGGAAAACGAGCTGGGGCGGGATGCCGCCGATAGCAAGGGCAGCAAATACAGCTTCCGGGATGGCTTTTTCAACCTCAAAGTCTGGATGCTGGGGGGCATCGATTTTTCGATGCTGCTGAGCGCCTACGCCCTGGGCTTCTGGATGCCGACGTTCATCCGTAACGCCGGCGTGAGCGACACCTTTCACATTGGCGTGCTGACCGCCTTGCCCAGCATTGCCGCGCTGGTGGGGATGCTGATCATCGGCGCCAGCTCGGATCGTTATCGGGAGCGGCGCTGGCACATCATCGTGCCTTACCTGATTGGCGCCGCCGCCATGGCCGGCAGCACGTTTTTCACCCATGACGTGGTGGCGACGGTGCTGCTGTTCGCGATTGCTTCAGCGGGAATCTTCGGCGCGCTGCCGGCCTTCTTCAGCCTGCCCGCGACCTTCCTCAGAGGTCGCGCCGCTGCGACCGGATTCGCCCTGGCCTGCTCACTCGCCAACATTGCCGGACTGGTAAGCAATTCCCTGATGGGCATTGCCATGGACGTCACCGGCAGCAGCACCGGCGCCATGTGGTTCTTCGCCGGTTGCCTGGTCCTCAGCAGCCTGCTGGTGGTGGCGCTACCCGCAAAAGTCGTGAACCGCTAAACGCGCCGTGGTGTCCGGGCCGACGCGCCCCTACCCCACCAACGCAATGAGCTGTTGGCGCTGGGCATCGGTCAGCATCGGCCCGAAACCGGCGCCCGCGTTTTCAGCCATGTAACGCGGATTGCCGGTGCCGGGAATCACACAGGTCACGGCGGGATGGGCGAGCAGGAATTTGAGGGCCAGTTGTGCCCAACTGGTGACTTCGACCTGCGCCGCCCAGCCCGGCAGTGGTTTGCCCTTGAGTCGCCCCAGCAAGCCACCGCCGCCGAAGGGCCGATTGCAGATCACCGCCACGCCGCGCTCACGGCACAAGGGCAACAGCCGAGCCTCGGCGGCGCGGTCATCCAACGCATAGTTGATCTGCAAGAAATCCAGTGGCTCGGTCTTGAGCACCGCTTCGACCTCCGCATAGGCGGACGAGGTGTAATGGGTAATGCCGATGTAGCGGATGCGACCCTCGTCCTTCCATTGGCGCAATGTGGGCAAATGGGTTTTCCAGTCCAACAGATTATGGATCTGCATCAGGTCTATGCGCTGGGTGCGCAGCAGCCTGAACGACTCCTCCATCTGGGCGATGCCTTCCTTGCGCCCACGGGTCCACACTTTGGTGGCCAAAAACGCTGGCGAGCTGGGCTGGTGAATCGACAGCAATTCACCCGTGGTCTGTTCTGCGCGGCCGTACATGGGCGAGCTGTCGATCACGGTGCCCCCAGCCGTGAACAGCGCATCCACAACAGCGGGCAGACTTTTATAGGCGGCGCTCGAGGTGGCCACATCAAAACCGCGATAAGTCCCCAGGCCAACCATCGGCAGGGGTTCGTTACTGGAGGGAATGGCGCGAGTCAGCATTTTTCTGGCTCCTGCAGGCAAGGTCGAAGGTGATGTGGGCGAGGGAAGCGTCGGCGGCCCTGGCTCCCCGGTCGCCGTATCCAATGTAAAGGCCGCCGACAGGCCCGCCGCCAGTGTGAGAATTCTTCTGCGAGTGAAAACAACAGGGTCGGACATGAGATTCCCCTTATTTGTCGCTCGTGATGGCCTGCTGCGCCTGGCGCTTTGCCAGCCAGAAACACAGCCAGGCCCAAAGCCCGGCAAAGGGCACGATGAACATCGCCAGCAAACCGAAACCGGCACCCAACGCCGTCAACCACACGGACAGCCAGCCGCTGGCTGCGTCGCCACCGCGGTAGACCACGGTTTCAATGACATTCTTGGCCTTGTACTTTTCTTCCCGGCTCACCACGGTCCACAGCACTTCTCGGGCCGGCCGGACAAGGGCGAACTCCACGGCGCGCCGCAGCCCCTGGGCCAATGCGACGGTGGCGGGCACGGGTGCCAGAGCCATGGCGGTGAACGCAACCACCGTTGCCAATGGCAAGGCCACCAGCGCACCGCCGATACCCACGAGGCGAATCAGAGGTGCCGTCACCACCAGTTGCAGGATCAAGGTCAGCGCTGACACGATCAGGTCCACCGTCGCAAAAAACTGCGTACGGCTCGCCACATCAGCGTAGCTGTCGACCACGATCCGGCCCTGTTCGAAATACAACAGGGTCGCCGCGCTGGTGTGCAACAGCATGAACAGCACCAGCCCCAGCAGATACGGTGACCGCACAATCAGCGTCACCCCGGCGAGCATGCTGCCACCCAGGCGCTGTTCATCCTTGATCATGCCGTGACCTTGGGGCCGGGTGCGGCTCAGCAACGCGCGATAGCACTGCACGGCCGCTTCAAGCAGCAGCGCAGCCGCGACCGTCAAGGCAATAGGTCCGAGCCGGGTCGCCATGGTGGCCGCCAGCAATGGCCCGATGAAGGTGCCCAGCGTGCCGCCCGCCGCGATGAACCCGAACAGCCGACGCCCTTGCTCACTGGAAAACCGGTCCACCAGTACGCTCCAGAAAATGGAGACGATGAACAGGTTGTAGATACTGATCCAGACGAAGAACACCCGACTGACGGCCAACGGTGCGATGTGGTTGGCGATCAGCCCACCAAACACCAGCATCGACACCGCGATCAGTCGGTAGACCAAGGGCACAAAGCGGGTGGCGGGCAACCGGGAAACCAGGGCACCAAACAGCGGCACCATCACCAGCATGACCACAAAGGTGGCGGTAAACAGCCACTGCAACTGGTCGGCACCGCCTTCCAGACCGAGGGCATCCCGCAGGGGCCGTACCAGGTAATAGCTGGCCAGCACGCAGAAATGAAAGGCGAAACCCAACAGCAAAGCGTGCTTCTCTGACGGCTCAACCTTGACCCACTTCAACGGGCCGGTGGCGAGCATGGCACCGAACCGGGGTGTTTGAAGTGCACACGTCCATGGATCGACATCGCAACGCTCCCTTGCGGCTATTGATTGATCGACCGTGCCTGACCCGGTCGGTTCAAACCGCATTCGTCAGGATCCGCCCACGCGGTTGGAACGACTGCCCTGCCCGCACGTCAGACCTGCATCCAGCCATCAAGAGAGCACCCTTATGAGCAACGTCATCTCCACCGAGCAACTGGCCACGGTCGACCTGCGCATGATCAATGAAATCTGGCTGTCGTCCTCCCAGACACCGCAACCCGACAACGCGGCCCAGCCCAAGCTGTGCCTGTGGCGTGGTGAACAGCTTTTTACTCACGACATGATGAGTGAAGGCACCCATGGGCAAAACGTCAATCGACTCTGGGTGTGCGTCTCGGACATGGACGATCCGGACACACTGCGCACTGTCGAGGACGCCGTACGCCAACGACTGGCGCAGATGGACATGCAGGGCGAATTCTATCCGGCGGAGCGAGCCGACACCCAGGCGGAACATAGCCAGGCCCAGTGACCCTGCTCCGGCTGCGGGCGGCTGTTTGATCCATCAAAACCACGACGCTTCCGGTTTCAACTGCGGAGCCAATCAGCGCTTCTGGCCCAACTGAAGCCACATCTTCCTGGTGATCCGCTGGCGGTTCTGGTAGCCCGCCCATGGATCGGCTTTCAGCCTGCGCAGCCGCTCTTGAAGGTTGCCCACATTCCATTGTTGAGCTGACGCCAGGTGCGTCAGTTCATCGCGAGCGACCGGCACCGAGACCGGCAAACCCGGCCGCGCGCGTGCCGAATAGGCAACCACGGTGCTGGCACCCCGGCTATTGCGCAGGTAATCAATAAAGATTTTCCCCACCCGGTTTTTCGGCCCCATGGTCGCGGTAAAACGTTCGGGCAGTTGATGGCTGATGAACTCGGCGATGGCTTTGGCAAACCCTTTGACTGTATCCCAATCCGCCTGCCGGGCCAGGGGCACAATAATGTGCATGCCCTTGCCTCCGCTGGTCTTGATAAAGGCTTGCAGCCCGAGCTCATCCAGCACTGACAAGGTCATCTGCGTGGCTTCGATCATGCTGCGCCATGGCAGCTCGTCATCGGGATCAAGATCAAGGACCAGGTGATCCGGCGTTTCGATCCGGTCACTGGTGGCCCCCCAACGGTGCAACTCAATCGTGCCCATCTGCGCCGCGCCCACCAGGGCCTGTACCGTGTCGATTTCCATCAGCCGTGCATGGCCGGGGTCCAGACCGGGCTTGAGTTGCTTGATGTTGGGGATTTTCAGTCGCTCGGCGTGTTTCTGAAAGAACTGTTCACCCTCGACGCCTTCAGGGCAGCGCAGCAAGGCCACCGGCCTGCGAGCCAGATGGGGCAGAATCCAGTCGGCAACAGTCTCGTAGTAATGGGCCAGATCCACTTTGTGTGTTCCGCTTTGTGCATCAATCACTCGGTAGGGGTGACTGATGCTGACACCCGCCACTGCGATTCGGCCCCTCGCGGATTTAGCAGGTTTGTCAGGGACTTCACTGACGGCCTTCGCCGCCTTGGGCTTGAACGTGCCCTTGAGTTCGGTGGCTGCCCGGGGATGCTCGTGGATGACCTGGCTTGCCGGTTTATCCGAGCGCAGCGCAATGAACGCCGCCTGACGCACAATCCCTTCACGGGTCCATTCGGCAAACTCCACTTCGCACACCAGTCCCGGTTCGATCCAGTGCACGCCTCTGCCCTGGGAACTGGTCAGCTTTTTCACCAGCGGCGATGAACTGCGCTCAAGTGGCTTCATGCGCTCACTCAGTTGCCCAAGGGCGCTCTGGTTGAAGCCGGTACCCACCCTGCCCGCATACACCAGGCCGGGATTCTCCCCGTCTTCGTTGACCGCCAGAAGCATGGCCCCGAAACCGCTACGGCTGCCCTGAGGCTGAGTAAAGCCGACGATGACGAACTCCTGACGCAGTCGGCATTTGAGTTTGATCCAGTCGGGGCTGCGCTTACTGACGTAAGCACTGCCAGACCGCTTGCCGATGACACCTTCAAGTCCGATGGCGCTGGCGCTTTCGACAATATCCTTGTGGGTGGACTGGAAGGCCTCGGAAAAGCGCAGCACTTTGCTGCGGTGTCTGGCCAGCACCTGCTGCAACGCCCCGCGACGCTCCTCAACCGGCGTGTCGCGCAGGTCATGCCCGTTGAGACAAGGAACGTCAAACAGGTAATAAACAATGTCCTTGCTGCGGCCGCTGTCGAAGGCGTTCTGCAGTGCCTGAAAATCCGACAAACCCTGTTCGTTGAGCACGACCATTTCGCCGTCCAGCCAGCTGTCACTCAGTCCCAGCGCCGCCAAAGCCTTGGCTTGCAGCGGCAGGCGTTCAGTCCAGTCATGGCCGTTGCGACTGAACAGGCTCACCTGGCCATCCAGCACTCGCGTCAGAATGCGGTAACCGTCGAATTTGACTTCATATAACCACTGGCCTTCGGGGGGCGCATCCACCAGGGTCGCCAACTGCGGCGTCAGCTTCTCGGGGACGGCAGCGGTCTGTTTACGGAGCGCCGCTTTTTTGCGAGCAGGTTTGGGAGCGTCAGGTGTGTTCGCTGTATTTTTCGGGGATTCAACCGAGGGTTTGGGTTTAGCCCTGCCTGATTGACCCGGCGTAGTTTCCTTACCCACCAACGCCCCGCTCACTACACTTTGCGGCTGATCCTGAACAATGTCGTACGCCTTGCTCGAACGGGCAGCGTCGTCCTTTTCCTTGATCAGCAACCACTGCGGCTTGTCACTGCTGCCTTTTAGGCGAGTGAGAACCAGCGTCCAGTCTCCGGTCAGCTTTTCCCCGACGAGGGTGAACTTGAGCTTGCCCTCTTTGTAGCTGTCAGCGGGATCGCCATGGGGCTGCCAGATGCCACGGTCCCAAACGATCACGTCTCCGGCACCATACTGTCCCTTGGGGATGCTGCCCTCGAAACTGGCATATCTCAGCGGATGATCTTCAACCTGCACAGCCAGACGCTTGTTGGTCGGGTCCAGGCTCGGGCCTTTGGGCACCGCCCAGCTTTTCAGGGTGCCATCAAGCTCCAGGCGAAAATCGTAGTGCAGGTTGCGCGCATCGTGCTTGTGAATGACAAAACTCAAGGCTTTCCCGGCCCGCTTGCCCTTGGCCGGAGCGGGAGACTCCGCGGGCTCGCCGGTAATGTCGAAATTGCGCTTGCGGGCGTATTCACTTACCGGCTTGGCCATGGTCGATCCTCCGCTCAAGCGTGCTGTCAGGAAGCCTTGGTGGTTTTCTTGCGTGCAGGAGCACGACGTTTGGCGGGGGCTGCATTGGCACCTTTGCTGCTGGACTTGGCGGCCGGTTTTGCGGCACTTTTGCTGCTTGAGCCCTTGCCCGCCAGACTGCGTTTGAGCAATTCGGTGAGATCGATGACGTCCGCGCTTTTACGCTCGGTGTCCTCGGTTTGCGTTTCAACGGCTTCGATTTTCCCTTCCCGTGCCTTGGTTTCCACCAGGTGCATGATCTGATCCTGAAAGGTGTCGTGATAGTCCTCAGGCTGCCATTGGGCACTCATGTCCTCTACCAGGCGCTTGGCCATGTTCAGTTCGGCCTTGCTGAGCTTGACGTCGGTGACCGCGTCGGTCAGTTCCAGCGTCTCCAGCCCGCGCACCTCCGAAGGCCAACGCAGAATCACCAACACCATGGCGGACTCAAGGGGCATCACCGCCGCCAGATGCTGACGGGTGTGCAGCACCACATTGGCCAAGGCCACCTTTTTGGTCTCATTCAGGGTTTCGCGCAGCAAGGCGTAGACCTTCTCGCCCCGTTTGTCCGGCGCAAGGTAATAAGGCGTTTCGATGTGTTGCAGAGGGATCTGATCGCTGGAGACAAAGGCAAAAATTTCAATGGTCTGGGTGGACTTGGGGTGCGCGGCGCGAATTTCCTCTTCGCTCAGGACCACGTACTGGTCTTTCTCGTACTGCACGCCCTTGACGATGTTTTCCTTGGTCATCTCCTTGCCGGTGACTTTGTTGATGCGCTTGTACCCGACCCGCTCCATGCTGCGTTTGTCGAGCCAGTCGAAATCCACGCCCTGGGAAGACGTCGCCGACACCAGCGCGACAGGAATATGCACCAGCCCGAAACTGATCGCGCCTTTCCAGATTGCCCTTGCCATCGCCTGATTCCCTGTCTGAGGTGTTTAAGAGTGACAGGCGCGGCGCGGTAAAAGTTTCGGTTCAGTGACGGGCGTCACAAACAGCCCTTGGTGATTACCGAACCACCCCTTCCTGCTTGAGGCGTTGAATGTCGTCAGTCGTGATTCCCAGGCTCTGGAGCACGCTGTCGGTGTGCTGACCCAGGCTCGGGCCTTGCCAATTCACAGCGCCGGGGGTTTGCGAGAGTTTGGGAACGATGCCCGGCATCTTCACCGCCACGCCGTCAGGCAACCGGGCCTCAATGATCATCTCCCGCGCCTGGTAGTGCGGGTCGGCCACGATGTCGGCAACGTTGTAAATCCGCCCGGCAGGGACCTCGGCCTGTTCCAGCGCTTGCAGAACTGCGTCGATGGGCAGGCTCGCAGACCAGACGCTGATCGCCTCGTCCAGCAGCGTGCTTTGTGCCGCCCGGCCGTCGTTATGGGCAAATGCCGGATCGTCTGCCAGATCGCTGCGGCCGATGGCCTGCATCAAGCGCTTGAAGATCGGGTCGCTGTTGCCGGCGATGACCACCCAGGCCCCGTCAGCGGTGGGGTAGGTATTGGACGGCGCGATACCCGGCAGCGCGCCGCCGCTGCGTTCCCGGACATGCCCCATCATGTCGTACTCGGGCACCAGGCTTTCCATCACGTTGAACACGCTTTCGGTCAGGGACACATCGACAATCTGGCCATCTCCCTGCCCGGTCTTGACCCGCAGCAAGGCCATCAACGCGCCCATGACGGCATGCATCGACGCCAGCGAATCGCCAAGACTTACACCGACGCGGGCTGGCGGCGTGCCAGGCGTACCGGTGGTGTAGCGAATACCGCCCATGGCCTCGCCAATGGCACCGAAGCCTGGACGATCCCGATAAGGGCCGGTCTGGCCGTAGCCGGAGATACGCACCAGGGTCAGTTTGGGGTTCAGGGCGTGCAGCACGTCCCACCCCAGGCCAAGCTTTTCCAAGGCACCGGGGCGCAGGTTTTCGATCAGCACATCGGTGCTTTCGGCCAACTGCTTGACGATGGCAATGCCTTCGGGGGATTTGAGGTTAAGCGCCAGGGATTTTTTGTTGCGCGACTGCAAGTACCACCACAGGGACGTACCGTCATGAAGCTTTCGCCATTTGCGAAGCGGGTCGCCCTGCCCCATGGCTTCGATCTTGATGACTTCGGCGCCGAATTCGGCCATCAACCGGGCGGCGAACGGCGCGGCGATCAGTGTGCCGATTTCAATCACGCGAATGCCTTCAAGTGGGCCGGTCATGTTCATTACCTCTTTTTATTGATTGATGTCGGGCATTGGAAAGCAGCGCCCTATTTGAATGTCACCGCATCAGGGTGCGCAAGCGTTATCCCGCCTTGCACTTCGTAGGCGTGAAAATTGACGGCGGTCACCCGGTGCTCGCGCAGGAACGCGGTGAAGTGCTGGCCGGCATTTCGCCAGGCTTCTTCACTGGCACCTGTTGATTGCCACAACACTTGATTAAGCACGCGTCGCCCGTCACCACTGGCCTGGACGGTGGCGCTGATGAACCCCGGACAGGTACAGGTGAAACGCTCGACCTGCTCGAGCAGCGCCGCGACCAACGCCGGCTGCTGGCGAGGATAGGTTGTGAACTCCAGAAGCTGATTGACCGGGTGATGAGCCACAGGTTGCGTCATGTTATTTCTCCACTGTCTTGACCAGGATAGTTGCGAACCCAGGCCCCGAAGGGTAAAACCTCTAGCTAACTAGAGGTCAAGCGGCAAATAGCCATGAACGAAGCGAAAATAAAAACCCCTGATCGACAACTGACCGTTGGCCAACTGGCGACCCGTAGCGGCGTAGCCGTGACAGCGTTGCACTTTTACGAAAGCAAAGGCTTGATCAGCAGCCAACGCAACGCCGGCAACCAGCGGCGCTATCCCCGGGAGATGCTGCGACGCGTGGCCCTGATCAAAGTGGCCCAGCGCTTGGGCCTTCCGTTGGCCAGCATCCATGCGGCCCTGCAAACCCTGCCTGAAGGCCGCACGCCCACCGCCACCGATTGGCACAAGCTGTCCGCACAATGGAAAACCGAACTCGATGACCGGATCAATCGCCTGACCGCGTTACGGGACCAGCTCACCGGTTGCATCGGCTGTGGTTGCCTGTCCATGGACGCCTGCCCGCTGCGCAATTGGGGAGATGTGCTGGGCGAGCAAGGATCGGGGCCGCAGTTGCTTGAGGGGGAGTGAACTTTGAATGGCAGGGATACCCGGCAATGGCGGATTCACCCTTTGCGCGCTTACGGTAGTCACTTTGTCAGGCCACACGTCGCAATCGTGTCGCCTGGTCGATTTGCGTGCAGGCAAAAGGCATGCGAGATCTTTATGGCACTGGCTTTAACCAGGCAAATGTCCTGTGACATCGCTGTGGGACCGGCTTTAGCCGGAAAGAGGTCGGTAGGGTCCCGGCAGCTTTTTCGCCTGGCCTATCGCCTTCCCGGCTAAAGCCGGTCCCACGGGGCCTGCGATGCGATTTTGCAGACACCGCCAAACGCGCATCGGGAGGCTGAGCGCAGGTGTTTTCTGCCCACGTCACATACCGGCCAACCGCTCAGCCAACGCCTTGGCTTGCAGCGCCACGTCGGTCACCGCCGTGCTTTCCCACCACATCCCGCGCAACGGCGGGCCCATGGCGAACAGCCGTGAAGATACGCGGCCGTGGGCATCCAGCACGGCACCGCCAGGGTCGGCAGCGATGCCCAATGCCAGTGGACCTGGCTGTACCAGCCCGCGAGCAAGCAATTGCCTTGGCAGCGGGCGGTCGACTCGACGCCAGTCGTATTCGATGCCCGTGGAGTTGATCAACGCGTCCCCCGTGACCCGCGACGCTTGCTGCTCGCCGCGCCGACGAATGCGGATTTGCAATCGACCGGAGTCCAATGTTTCAACGCCTTGCAACGAAGCGGCCTGAATGGTCACTCGTCCCTCGCTGATCAGATGCGCCAACAGCGCGGCGCTGGGCGGTGGCGAGCGGTGATGATGGCTTTCCCACCAAGGCCGCACGTGACGCACGAACTGGCGACGCTGCACGTCGGACGCCTGGTTCCACAGCCGTCCGATATTGGCCCGGACCATATCCAGTGGCGCTTGCCAGTCGATGCCGTTCTCAATGGCCAGCTCACATTGCTCGCGCAGCGCGCGCACCAGTTGCCGGGGGCTGCGAATGCTGTGATCTTCGGCAAGAAAGTCCATCCAGGGCGGCGGCTGGCGGCGTACGTGAGGCAGCAACCCGTGGCGGGAAAATATGTCGATTGGGCCGCGATGACCGGCCTGCTGCAAGGAAACCACCGCATCCACCATGGTCAGGCCCGAACCGATGATCAATACCCGGGACTGGGGATCCAGCCGGCGCATGGCGCTGACATCCCAAGGGTCGACGGCCGCCGCGTTGAGCCCGCTGGATTGCCGTTGTGGCGTGCGGGCGGCCGCGTACATACCCGTCGCCAGCACGGCATGTCGGCCAGAGAGTGGCTGTCCATCGGCGAGTATCAGGGTCACTCCGGCGTCAGTGACGTGCAGATCCACCGCTTCGCCGCGCACGTGCTCCACTGACGAGCCCCGGCTCGCGCCCAGGGCTTCAGCCTGTGCCAGACGCTGCTGAACATACAGCCCGAAAACACCCCGGGGCGGAAATAACTCGGCAATGGGCACATGTTGCTCATCGGACTCAGGCCAGCCACCGGCGGCGATGAAATCCGTAAGCCAGTGCGTCAAATCGTCGGGATCGTCGGGATCGACGCTCATGCGCGCCGCATTGCCATTGAGGGTGTGTCCCAACTCGGTGGCACTGTAGGCCTCGCCCCGGCCGAGCTCGTCTCGCGGCTCGACGATCAGCAAGCGTCGTGTGCCCGGCAGGCGCAGCAACTGCACGGCGAGCATGCTGCCACTCAGGCCGCCGCCGACGATCAGAACGTCTACGGCTGGAGACGGGTCAACAGCATGATGAGTCGGTGAAATCATTCGGCGGCCACCTTTAATGAGCTCGAACCCGGGCCGACATGCACCCAGGTGCCCGTCAACCTCCCGCGTCTGACCTCAATTGCATGTTCAAGGAGATTAACCGGGCTGAAGAATTTGGAAACCCTCCGTTGGTACACATCCGCTTGATCGGCGGTATCAGGTCGAGGCTGCTATCCGGGCTTCACAGCACCACGTTACGTACAAAGCGCAACGTAGTCGCACCTTCGTTCCGATAACTGTGCGCCTGGTTACTGGCAAACATAAAGAACTCTCCAGCCCCCACCTGCCGAACCTCGTCTGCCAGCCCGATGGTCAGGCAGCCGTGCACCACATACACCTGTTCACTCCAGCCTTCGGGGTCGGCCTGGGACTCATAGACTTCGCCGGGCTCCAGTGAAAATTCCCACAGTTCCACTTCACGTTTCGCGGTGGCCTTGGCCAGCAACACTGCACGACTGCCGGGTATCGCCCCGGCCCAGGCCACTTCGTTGATGCGGCTGGGGTCGCGCACCTCGGGGGCCTGAATCAGATCGCTGAACGCAACACCCAACGCTTCGGCGACCCGATCCAGCGTGGCCAGGCTGACGTTCTTCTCCCCGGCTTCGATGGCCACCAGCATGCGCCGACTGACACCGGACTTTTCCGACAGCGCGGTCTGGCTGATGTCCAGGCTGTTGCGCAAGCGTCGCACATTCTGACTGACGTGTTGCAGCACGGGTGCACGCTGGGGATTGTCATCACTCACTTTTGATTGTTCTCTCAACCTGATTGGGCAGTATACTGCGCACTTTTTGACGCATGATGCGTTGTGCCCTTGCCGTACGCAAGGCGATCAAGCCCGGTGAAAACATGAAGTCTACCCTGATGAAGCCTCGATTCAGTAAAGCTGAAATGGTGCTGGTGCTGATCACGCTGATCTGGGGCGGGACGTTCCTGATCGTGCAGCATGCCATGACCGTCAGCGGCCCGATGTTTTTCGTCGGCCTGCGCTTTGCGGCCGCCGCGCTGTTCGTCGCGTGTTTCTCATTGAACGTGATGCGTGGGTTGACCCTGATCGAGCTCAAGGCCGGCATCGCCATCGGCGCTGCGATCATGCTCGGTTACGGGTTGCAGACCATGGGGCTGCAAACGATTCCCAGCAGCCAGTCAGCATTCATCACTGCACTTTATGTTCCGTTCGTGCCCCTGTTGCAATGGCTGGTACTGGGCCGACGCCCAGGACTGATGCCCAGCCTGGGCATCGCCCTGGCGTTTGCGGGTCTGATGCTGCTGTCAGGTCCTCAGGGCGCTTCGTTGCAGTTCAGTTCAGGCGAAATTGCCACCGTGGTAAGCGCCGTTGCGATTGCGGCCGAGATCATCATGATCAGCGCCTACGGGGGCAAGGTCGATGTGCGCCGCGTCACCGTGGTGCAACTGGGCACGGCGTCGCTGCTGTCGTTCCTGATGGTGATGCCCACCGGGGAGCGCCTGCCGGATTTCTCCTGGATGCTGGTGATCAGCGCCATCGGGTTGGGCGCCATGAGCGCGGTGATTCAAGTGGCCATGAATTGGGCCCAACGCACCGTCTCGCCCACTCGCGCCACGGTGATATACGCAGGCGAACCGGTGTGGGCCGGGATCTTCGGGCGGCTCGCCGGGGAACGCTTGCCCGGCATTGCCTTGCTCGGCGGGGCATTGATTGTCGCGGGGGTAATCGTCAGCGAACTCAAGGGCCGAAGCAAACCGGCTCTCACAGACCCTTGCGAAGCCGAACGGCTGAACGAAGCCGACTGAATGACTGTACTGTCTTCTGATCTCGAAAAACGGTTGACTGTGATGGCCACCATCAGCGGTTGACGACGTAATTTGTAGGATTCTGCGACACCTTGACGGTTGGTGATGCGTGCCCCAACACGTATGATCCTTGACATTTATCCGCAGATTAGAAGCCTATGTCCCTGATAGTTCTACTGCTTCTGCCATTTATTGGCAGCTGTCTGGCAGCACTTCTGCCGCACAATGCGCGTAATACTGAATCGATTCTCTCCGGAGTGGTTGCACTCACCGGCGCGATTCAGGTGGCCCTTTGGTATCCGCAAATCGTTGACGGCGGCGTTATTCGCCAAGAATTTTTCTGGCTGCCAAGCCTTGGCTTGAATTTCGTCCTGCGCATGGACGGTTTCGCCTGGTTGTTCTCGATGCTGGTGTTGGGCATCGGTACGCTGGTTTCGCTGTATGCCCGCTACTACATGTCACCGGATGATCCGGTGCCACGGTTTTTTGCGTTTTTCCTGGCGTTTATGGGCGCCATGCTCGGCCTGGTGATGTCGGGGAATCTGATTCAGATCGTGTTTTTCTGGGAATTGACCAGTGTCTTCTCGTTCCTGCTGATCGGCTATTGGCACCACCGCGCCGACGCGCGCCGGGGTGCCTATATGGCACTGATGGTCACGGGCGCAGGCGGGCTGGCGCTGTTGGTGGGCGTGATGCTGTTGGGCCATGTAGTGGGCAGCTATGACCTGGACCGTGTGCTGGCGTCCGGCGAAGCGATTCGCGCCCATGCCCTGTACCCGGTGTTGCTGACGTTGATTCTGATCGGCGCATTGAGCAAGAGCGCGCAATTTCCGTTTCATTTCTGGCTGCCCCACGCCATGGCCGCGCCGACGCCGGTTTCGGCGTATCTGCATTCGGCAACCATGGTCAAGGCGGGTGTCTTCCTGCTGGCGCGGTTCTGGCCGGCATTGTCCGGCACCGAGCAGTGGTTCTGGATGGTCAGCGGCGCGGGTGCCTGCACGCTGATTCTCGGCGCGTATTCCGCGATCTTTCAGAACGACCTCAAGGGCCTGCTGGCGTATTCGACCATCAGTCATCTGGGGCTGATCACTTTGCTGCTGGGCCTCAACAGCCCGCTGGCAGCGGTGGCCGCCGTGTTCCACATTCTCAACCACGCCACGTTCAAGGCTTCGTTGTTCATGGCGGCGGGCATTATCGACCACGAGAGCGGCACCCGGGATATACGCAGGCTGAGCGGCTTGATCACCCTGATCCCCTATACGGCGACCCTGGCCATGGTTGCCAGTGCGTCCATGGCCGGGGTTCCGTTGCTCAACGGTTTTCTGTCCAAGGAAATGTTCTTCGCTGAAACCGTGTTCATCTCTTCTTCGGCCTGGGTCGAAATGGCGTTGCCGGTGATCGCTACCCTCGCGGGTGCCTTCAGTGTGGCCTACTCGTTGCGGTTTACCGTGGATGTATTTTTCGGTCCCAAAGCCACAGACCTGCCGCATATCCCACACGAGCCGCCCCGCTGGATGCGGGCACCGGTAGAGTTTCTGGTTCTGGCCTGCCTGATCGTGGGGATCTTTCCGGCACATTCCGTGGGTCCGCTGCTCGCCGCAGCGGCGCAACCGGTGGTAGGCGGCACGCTCCCTGCCTATAGTCTGGCGATCTGGCACGGCTGGAATGCGCCAATGATCATGAGCCTGGTTGCCATGGCCGGCGGCATCGCCTTGTATCTGTTGCTGCGCCCGTCGTTCAAACAACACCGCTTCGCGGGCCCGCCGTTAGTCAATCGACTCAATGGCAAGCGTCTGTTCGAGCGTTCGCTGGTCTTGCTCACCCGCTGGGCGCGCCGGTTTGAGCGCCATATGAGTACCCGTCGCTTGCAACCGCAGTTGTTCCTGCTGGTACTGGCGGCGGTGGTCGGCGGCTTCATCCCCATGTATTTCAGCGGCCTCACCTGGGGCGATCGCCCGAAAATCCCCGGGTCGGGTGTCTTCGTCACGTTGTGGCTGATCGCAATCGCCTGCGCACTGGGCGCGGCATGGCAGGGTAAATATCACCGATTGGCGGCGGTGATCATGGTCAGCGTGTGCGGCCTGATGACGTGCATCACCTTTGTCTGGTTCTCCGCGCCGGACCTGGCGCTGACCCAACTGGTGGTGGAAGTGGTCACCTCAGTCCTGATCCTGCTGGGCCTGCGCTGGCTGCCACGTCGCAACGAAGATGTCGCGCCACTGGTCAGCAGTCGCACCCGTGCCAGGGCGCGCAGGGTCCGGGACCTGATCCTGTCCGCCATGGTGGGCTGCGGCATGGCGTTGTTGTCCTATGCGATGCTGACCCGCGCCACACCGAACGTCATTTCTTCCTTCTACCTGAGTCGCTCGCTGCCGGAAGGCGGTGGCACCAACGTGGTCAACGTCATGCTGGTGGACTTCCGCGCCTTCGATACCTTCGGCGAAATTACCGTACTGGCGGCCGTGGCCCTGACGGTTTTTGCTCTGCTACGCCGCTTTCGCCCGCCCAGGGAAAGCATTCCCCTGCCCTCCCAGCAGCGTCTGCTTGCCCGGGATGTGGTCACTGACCTGGTCAACCCGCGCAGCGCCAGCGATACCGCACTGGGTTTCATGATGGTGCCTGCCGTGTTGGTGCGCCTGTTGTTGCCCATCGCCTTCGTGGTGTCGATGTACCTGTTCATGCGTGGCCACAACCAGCCCGGTGGCGGTTTCGTCGCCGGGCTGGTGATGTCGGTGGCGTTCATCCTCCAGTACATGGTGGCTGGCACCCAGTGGGTCGAAGCCCAGATGCGCCTGCGGCCGTTGCGCTGGATGGGCACCGGATTATTGTTTGCGATCATCACCGGCATGGCCTCGATGGTGCTGGGCTATCCGTTCATGACCACCCACACGGCGCATCTGGAGTTACCGTGGCTGGGGGATATTCACGTGGCCAGCGCGCTGCTTTTCGACGTCGGGGTGTACGCCGTCGTGGTGGGTTCGACCTTGCTGATTCTCACCTCCCTGGCGCACCAGTCGGTGCGGAGCCATCGCCCGACGTCATTGCCCAAACCCATTCCTGCCCCCGTCGCTGAACAAGGAGCCGTCTGATGGAAGAAGTCATCGCAATTGCCATCGGCGTACTGGCCGCCTCCGGCGTCTGGCTGATCCTGCGCCCACGGACCTTCCAGGTGGTCATGGGCCTGTGCCTGCTGTCGTATGGCGTCAATCTGTTCATTTTCAGCATGGGCAGCCTGTTCATCGGTCGCGAACCGATCATCCGCAACGGCGTTCCCCAGGATTTGCTGCACTACACCGATCCACTGCCACAAGCCCTGGTGCTGACGGCCATTGTGATCAGCTTCGCCATGACCGCCCTGTTTCTGGTGCTGCTGCTGGCGTCCCGGGGCTTGACAGGCACCGACCATGTGGATGGCCGGGAGCCTAAAAAATGACGTGGATGAATCAACTGATCGTCGCACCGATCCTGCTGCCGGTGCTGACTGCGGCGATCATGCTCTGGCTGGGCGAAAAACACCGCCCGCTCAAGGCGCGCATCAATCTTCTGTCCACCGTGCTTGGCCTGGGAGTTTCCATTGCACTGTTTATCTGGGTGCAAAAGAGCGGCACCACAGGCGCGATCGGGGTTTACCTGCCGGGCAACTGGGAAGTCCCGTTCGGCATCGTGCTGGTGGTGGATCATCTGTCGGCGCTGATGCTGGTACTCACCGGCATCGTCGGCGTCTGCGCCCTGCTGTTCGCCCTGGCCCGCTGGGATCGGGCAGGCGCCAGTTTCCACGCGCTGTTCCAGATCCAGTTGATGGGCCTGTACGGTGCGTTCCTCACTGCGGACCTGTTCAACCTGTTCGTCTTTTTCGAGGTCCTGCTGGCAGCGTCTTATGGCTTGATGTTGCATGGCTCCGGACGGGCACGGGTTTCGGCGGGGCTGCATTACATTGCGATCAACCTGCTGGCGTCGTCGTTGTTCCTGATCGGTGCCGCGTTGATTTACGGCGTCACGGGGACCCTGAACATGGCGGACCTGGCGGTGAAAATCCCTCAGGTACCGGAAGCCGACCTGGGGCTGCTGCACGCCGGTGCCGCCATTCTGGCGGTGGCGTTTCTGGCCAAGGCCGGTATGTGGCCTTTGAATTTCTGGCTGGTTCCAGCCTACGCGGCCGCCAGTGCGCCCGTCGCGGCGATGTTCGCGATCATGACCAAGGTCGGCATCTACACCCTGTTACGCTTGTGGACGTTGTTGTTTTCCGGTCAGGCCGGCGCTTCAGCGTTGTTCGGGGGCGACTGGTTGATCTACGGTGGGATGGCGACGATTTTCACGGCGGCGGTGTCGATCATTGGTGCCCAGCGCCTGGAGCGCATGGCCGGCTTGAGTATTCTGGTGTCCGCCGGCATTTTGCTGGCGGCCATCGGCTTCGCCCAGCCGAGCCTGACGGCCGGCGCGCTGTTCTACCTGGTCAGCTCGACCCTGGCCCTGAGTGCGCTGTTCCTGCTGGCGGAGTTGATCGAACGTTCGCGTTCAGCCAATGAAATCCCGTTGGACGACGACGTCGACCAACTGCCGCGCACCATGGAATCGTTGCACCCGCCTCCGGGCACCAACCTGGACGACCAGCAAAAAGCGCTGGTCGGCCAGGTGATCCCCATGACAGTTGCGTTTCTGGGGCTGAGTTTTATTGTCTCGGCGCTGCTGATCATCGGCATGCCGCCGCTGTCAGGATTTATCGGAAAACTGGCGCTGCTCAGCGCGCTGCTCAACCCACTCGGGCTTGATGTGGCGCAGGATGAAGCGGTTGGCACACGGACCTGGGTATTCACCGGGCTGCTGATTTTTTCCGGGCTGGCCTCGTTGTTGGCGTTTTCCCGGGTCGGTATCCAGCGTTTCTGGACACCCCAAGAGCCCACGCCACCGCTGCTGCGTCGCATCGAATGCCTGCCCATCATGATTTTGCTCGGCCTCTGTGTCATCCTGACCTTCAAGGCCGAGCCACTGTTGCGGTACACACGCGACACGGCTGCGGCGCTGCATGAGCCCAAGCAATACATACAGTCGGTAATGGCCATCCGCGCGCTACGAGGCCCGGCCAGTGATACGGCGATATCGGCGGTGCAGCCATGAAGCGTTGGTTTCCGGCCCCGTGGTTTTCCGTGGCATTGGCCATCTTGTGGTTGGTGCTCAACCTGTCCGTCAGCCCTGGCAATTTGATACTGGCGGTGATTGTCGGCTTTCTCGCACCGTTGTTGATGGCGCCGCTGCGGCCATTGCCCGTGCACATCGGCAAGCCCGGCGTTGTCCTTAAACTGTTTGTGCTGGTGGGCTGGGACGTGCTGGTTTCAAATATTGAAGTGGCACTGACCCTCTGGAAAGCCAGACGACGGCCGCCACGCTCAGCCTTCGTCAAGGTGCCGCTGGACCTGCGTGACGCGAACGGCCTGGCTGCGTTGTCCATCATCGCCACGGTTATTCCCGGCACCGTCTGGTCCGAACTGGCGCTGGACCGCAGCGTATTACTGGTCCACGTTTTCGATCTGGAAGATGAAGCGAGCTTCATCGAACACTTCAAGACCACTTACGAGCGCCCGTTGATGGAGATTTTCCAATGAGTGCCCTGCTCGACTACGCCATTCTCGTCAGTCTGCTCATCTTTGCACTGGCCATGGTGCTGACCCTGATTCGCCTGCTCAAGGGGCCATCGGCGCAGGATCGGATCCTGGCGCTGGACTACCTGTACATCATTGCCATGCTCATGATGCTGGTACTCGGCATCCGCTACGCCAGCGACACCTATTTTGAAGCGGCACTGCTGATCGCGCTGTTCGGCTTCGTCGGTTCGTTCGCCCTGGCCAAGTTCCTGCTGCGTGGGGAGGTCATCGAATGACGCCTGCAATGGCTTTACCGTTTTGGGTCGAAGCCCTGACCGCCGCGCTGTTGATCGTCAGCAGCCTGTTAGCCCTGACGGGCGCACTGGGCCTGCTGCGCCTGAAAGACTTCTTCCAGCGCATGCACCCACCGGCCCTGGCATCGACGCTGGGAACCTGGTGCGTGGCGCTGGCTTCGATCATTTACTTCTCGGCGCTCAAGTCAGCACCCGTGATCCATGCCTGGCTGATCCCGATACTGCTGGCGATCACGATGCCGGTGACAACGCTGCTGCTGGCTCGCACGGCCCTGTTTCGCAAGCGCATGGCCAAGGAAGATGTGCCACCGGAAGTCAGCAGTGGTCAGTCAGGGGATTCGGGCGGTAGCTAAGCGGCCAGTGTCCGGCCGCCGGATGAAAGCCTGGTGCGCGTCACTCGCTGGGCTTGAACGTCAACTCGCCCTTGCGCCATTTGGCCGCCTTGTTGACGGCGGATTTCAGGATCTTGCTAATGCCGCCCTGAAGCTGTTCGTTGGCGGCGAACACCATCATCACGCCGTGGCCTTCCTTGAAGACGATGCCATGGCCTTCGGGAATGTCCACGTAGGCATATTCACCCAGGCCATAGACCGTCAGTTTGATATCACGAAACTTGAGTTCAAACTTGCCGCCTTCGCGACTGGGCAATACCGCCGCGCGAAAGTGATCACCCACCTTGAGTTCCAGCCGCGGTTTGTCGTCCACCACCAGAGCGCTTTCGGTATCGATCTCGGCAATATAAATCCCTTCGGCGGATTGCTCGGTGACATACACGAAACGAGATTGGAACAGCTTGACCAACTTCGCGCGCAGGTCACCCAGGACGAATAGAGCGTGCGTATCCAGACTAGTTACTGCCAATGTATAAACCCCCAACATGAAAATGATCCCGCCCAAGCAGAGTTGGGCGATTAAAAGGTACTCCCCTGTGTACCGCTATGACCGGCCCAATCCTTTGCGTCGCATCAAGGCAATCGCAAGCCCCCGGAGGCAAGAACGCCATCACGGAAGCTACGGGGCAGAAAAAAATCGACAATGCCGGACACGCTTTCAGCGTTGGCACGACAGGGATTCTACCGGCTCCGGACACCTGCGGGATATATCCCTTTCACCTTCAAACGCAACCTGGGTGATTTCCGACGCAACCAAGGCACAAATGGCATGGCTGGTGAGGACAATTCCTACTTTAAGACGTTGATCCGGGACAGGTCATTCGTCATTGCCACTATTTATAGCGCGCCGGTAAGGATCAACAACTGCCATACTCGCCTCCATAAAAAAATCAGACCTTGAGTCCAAACGCCTTGGTCGGCTGCGACTCGACATCCATGGGAAGGTAATACGTGACTGAATTTGATATTGGCGAGTTCTTTATCTGGGGCGAAGCCCGAGAAATAGAAGGTGAGTTTCAGGCCGTCATTGTAATGCGAGCAAAGGACGACAAGCAGGCGATCACCTGGCACCAGGTGGAAAAAGACCGCTGGTTCAAGACGTCCGAGGCTGCGGCACTCGCCGCCAGGGAAGCAGCGCAGGCGTTGAAATCAGCCGTCGACGAAGGCGCCTTGAGCATCCCGTAGTGATCTGCACCTGCCTGAGCCACCTGTACATCGCTTCGAACTCTTGCGCCGCGTCGGCACTCTGATGCATGACGAAGGCTCGAGAGAGCAATGACAATCAGGGTATTGCACCCGCCGAGGAGATGACATGGAACTGACCACACCGACACTGGAGACGCTGTTTGACCAACTGGGCCTGGATTCCGACCAGGCCAGTATTGACGCTTTCGTGGCCAGCCATCAGTTGCCTGAAGGCGTCAAGCTGTCCGAGGCAGACTTCTGGACGCAATCCCAAGGGCATTTCCTCAAGGAGGAATTACGTGAAGACGCTGAATGGGCTCCTATCGTTGATGAGTTGAACACATTGCTGCACGCGTCAAGGTAACGACGCTGCTCAAAAACAACGTGATCCGCTTATGAACCCGATACGGCGCACGTTGAACTTGCTCGCGATACCCGACGTTATATCAGTCGCTATTCAATTGACACGACGCCATCGCGAACAAGTTCATCCTACCGTTCCCTGTGCCATGGACTAGTGGGGATAACCCGGCATTTCGATGTTGGGATGAAGCACCCTGCCACCGTGTTGCGGCGCATGAACGAATAACGCTTCATTTAACTTTCCAGTGCCACGAATGGCAGAGTTCCAGTGCGCCGAACTGTGTATGTAGCGTCGACGCAACAGCTTTTCCTCTTGTTCATCCAGTGTGTAAGGCCCTCCGTTGGCATAGGCCATCAGCTTGTGGGAAATCCCTAGAAGTTCGGAAGGCAGACGAAACTCATCCGTGAAGGGAATCGTTTCGAACGGAACCCCTTCAGCGCATGCCAACCCGTGCATGACGCGCAAATGAACGCGGGAAAGATGACCGAAGACCTCGCGCTGCAAATAGACGGCCGCCATGACCGACTTGACACTGAGCCTGTTGCAGGACCTGATGAGCGGGGTCTGTTCGCACCCCACTGAAAGCGAGGCGCTGCTATCCAGCGGATCAATCAATTCGTCCCCGTCCATTGCCTGTAAGGCCTCGCAAGCCTCTCGCCATGCGCTGGTCAGCTCAGGTGGCGTATCGCAGCCCACAACACTCCAGCGCGGGCGAGTCAGCACTATCTGCTCCAGCATTTGCGGATGATAGCCACCGCCAATGTCTGAATGCACACCCGGCAGAACAATCTCCCGGTCCCAATGCGGAGCAACGCTGTTGAGCGCAAAATTGCGGCGCAACTCGTCACGGGCCACCAGATGCACGACGTGCTCGGCAGCGCCTGGCGGCAGATACACATTGACCCGTCGATTACTGGCATCCCTGACATTGCCCAGGTCCTTGAAGCCGCCAATGGCTGCCACCGTTTCGAACAGGCCCACGAATTTGACCCTGATGCTGTTGTTACGCCAGGCGAAGTCCGGGCCCAATGCAACACCGCGCCGATTGAGGACGGGTTCCACAAGACCTTTTTCCCGTTTGAGGACTTCGTTGATGAAATGCCTGGCCGCCGCCGCGCCGCGGCTGAAGCCGAACACGTCAAGCTCCAGCCCGCCGATCACACAGCCGGGATTGTCCTGCTGAAAGCTTTTCAGTCTCGCCCCGATTTTCTGTACGCCTCGGGCAACTTTTGCCACGACGCCGGTGGCACCACGACCAAATGACTGACCCGGCCATAACGAATCACGCCCACCGGAAATAGTGCCCGCGCCGCTGACATAGACCGGCCAATACACATTGAGCCCGTTGCCATCATTCACCGCTCTGGCCTGTAAACGATACAGTTCTGCCAGCCTGGCAATATTGCTGAAATCATTGGCATAACTGCTGCCGGGCTCATCATGGCGTCCTTTACATTCACGTATATGAGCATTGTTATTTATTTCAGACATGGCCCGACAATCCGCACCAATCTGAGTATTGACCCTGTTGTTACCTGTTCCATCAAAAAACACTCCAATACGGACCGTGACACTGAGCCTTGTCGTTCCGGGCGTATTGGACGATGTGTTTACATTCCATGTATTCATTATCGTGTACTCGCCTATTGACGCGACTGACATCAAGCCGCATGAATCAATAAAGATATTGATACAGTCAGCTTGCTCAGCAATGTTCAAGCGTCAAGTAGTCGAATTAACTTTCAGACTTATCCCACACAGACTATCGACTAAAATAAAACCCAGAACGCATATATCTTACTTATGCAAGTTCGCCACGCACATTTAAACCTTTAACCAGAGTGATCGACGTATGGCAAGTAGCGCTGCCAATAGCCTGTGATTTATTCGTTATGGCAGCCGAATAATGCTCGCCCGATCCCTTCAGGATCGGGCGACGCGTTCCGCGCTCAGCATCAAGAAGGCCGCAACGGCGGGCCTTCCGGCTTATAACCCAAACGCAGTCCACCCCAATGCCGCCCCTTGACCATGATGGGAACCGACAAATCGTGCATCAGCTCGCCGGTGTCCCGCGTGTACGTTTGCAACAATACCGCCTGCTGATGACTCCCGCAGCGAATGCCCGTGCGGTCATCGAACTTGCGCTTGGTGCGGTTGCGGACGGTGTCGACGGTGATATCCCCGGTCAACGGTTGATTGAACGCAGTGTTATGGGTGGGGACATAGCCTTGAGGCGTACAGGCAATGGCAAACACCAAGCCATCGTGGCGCTTGAGCAACGGTTCCTGAATATCGGGCAAGACCTGATCCGTGTAGCGATCGAACCGGGTCTGGAATTTCGCCGGGGAGGTTTTGGGGATAGGCTGGTAATTGCGGTCGAACAAATCATCAAGGCTGACGCGACCTTCATCAATGTCCTGTTCGAACTTCCGGGTGATCTGGCTGGCACCCTCCTTCGCCAGGTCATAGACGCGCTGGTGATAGTCGTCCAGGCCGACCTGCGCCAGGCGCTCGCTGATCGTTTCAGCCTGCCCCTCCATCTGCACGGCGGCATCAGCCAGCTTGCGGGTCTGTTCATCACTGATGGCCAGATCGCTGCGCATCTGTTGTACGGCCACAAACAGGCTGTCCAGTTGCGCCTGGTTGGTGTGGGCACCCGTGGAGATTTCGCTGACCTGCAGTTCTACAGCGCTGGTCAATCGCGCGATGTTTTCCAGATGCCGCCCGGTGAGTTCCACTTGCTCGACACCGCTGTCCAGGTCGGTGGACAACTGGCGTATCTGGTCGACCACCTGAACGGTGCGTTGCTGGATCTCGGCCACCATCTGACCCACTTCCTCGGTTGCGCTGGCGGTACGGCCGGCGAGGCCGCGCACTTCATCGGCAACCACGGCAAATCCCCGGCCATGCTCACCGGCACGTGCAGCCTCGATAGCCGCATTGAGGGCCAACAGATTGGTCTGGCTGGCGATAGACTGGATGACCAGCGTCACGCGCTGGATCTCTTCGCTACGCTGGCTCAATGCCTCGATGAGTTCCCGGCTACCAATGGCGCGCTTGCTGAGTAGATGCATACGGGAAATGGACTCGCCCAGCACGCTGCGACCGGCGTCGCTACTTTCCCGCGCCTCGCTGGAAGCGCTCAGGGCTTGCTGGCTGAGCTGCGCCGTCTGATGTTCGGTCGCGATCATGACGTCAGCACTGGTGACGATTTTTTCGGCGGCGACCAATTGGGACTGGACTTTGCTCGCCAGTTGCCTGACTGAAAACGCCACGCCCGCAGCCGACAGGGCGTTATGACTGGTGGTGCGGGACAGATCCTGCGTCAGGCGGCTGATATCGGCCTTGGCATCAGCGGGCGCTTGCACAGGCGGTTTGCCTCCCACCCAACGCGGCAACCAAATGAACAACAAAGCCAGTGGCACAGCGGCATAAATCGAGAGCCCGACAAAAGCCTGCGCCAGCAATAACACAACCAACGCGACGCTTTGAACACCGGGCACTCGCCAGCGAGCTGTCGGGGTCGATGGCGTGGCGATTGACTGATTATCCAGAGCAGCTTCCGTCAAGGATCCATTTGCGGCCATAGCCTTTACCCCGTTTGTGCTTATCGTTATTTTGTCGTTATTAAACGCCAGATAGCGGCTACATGCCATGAGTCGTTAGTTGTAAACCATCGTCGACAGAACTCTCCCCGTTTACCCCCGGTCGTATCTTCATACGCCGGGGCAACGGCAGGCGACGTGCTCGGTACATCTATTTACCTGACGAAGTTGAGGCCCGTCTTGAGCTCTGCACCCAACCCCGATTCTGCTGGTGTGTTCACCGGCCAGAGCATCATGGCGCAGCGCATGAGAGCCCATGACTGGGCTGCGACGGCGCTTGGCCCCGCAGAGCGCTGGCCTGAATCGCTGAAGACAGCCCTGCACATTCTGCTCACCTCGAAATTCGAGATGTGGGTGGGCTGGGGCGATCAGGTGCATTTTTTCTATAACGATGCCTATCGTCCCACCCTTGGGCAAAAAGATGCCCACGCACTGGGAATGCCGCTGCGTGAGCTATGGCCGGAAATATGGCTGGATATCAAACCGCGCATTGAAGCGGTGTATCAGCAAGGCGCTGCCACCTGGGATCAGTCACTGCTACTGATTCTGCACCGCAACTCGTTCCCGGAAGAAACCTACCACAGCTTTTCCTACAGCCCGTTGATGGACGACGAAGGCAGAATCCAGGGGCTGTTCTGCGCGGTGACCGAAGACACCGCCCGTGTCCTCAATGAGCGGCGTCTGGCCCTGCTTCGCGCCATCGCCAGCGGGTTGACCAGCACCCGTGATCGACGGGGCATATTCACCCATCTGGAAAGCGTACTGTCGGAGCAGCCGAGAGACTTGCCGTTCAGCCTGACCTTTATCCTCGATGAACATGGCGCCACTACGCTGTGCTGCAGCAGTGGGTTTGACCGACGCCACGAACCGGCGATTCAACAGCTTGTCCAGCTCGAACAGCAACAGAGGAACAGCCTTGGCCCGCAGCGGCCGGATGGCCTGGTCCTGCATGACCTGACACCGATTGCCACGAGTCTGCCTTGCGGCGCATGGGATCAGCCTCCGACGGTGATGGCCATGGCCCCGCTCAAAGGCGCCGATCCGCTCCAGCTTAACGGCTTCATGCTGATCGGTCTGAACCCTTACCGCCCTCATGATCAGGATTATTTGAGCTTCATCGAGCTGATTGCCGGACAAGTGGCGTCCAGCCTGACCCGGGTTGACGTCTACGAAGCCGAGCACCGACGCGCCGAAGCTCTGGCCGAGGCCTTGCAGATGCGCCAGGCGGCTGCCGATCTGCTGCATCAAGCCAACCAGCGACTGAGCGCCGAAGTCGAACAACGCAATCAGGCGCTGGAGCAGGCCCTGGCGCAACTCAAGAAAGAAGCCAGCGAGCGTGAAGCAATCCAGGAAGCCTTGCGCCAGTCGCAGAAAATGGAAGCCCTTGGGCAACTCACTGGAGGCATTGCCCATGACTTCAATAATCTGCTGACGGGCATCATCGGCTCTTTGGAAATGATCGGCCGCCGCAGTAACAGCGACAAGCCCGTGGCAACCCAGCGCTATATCGACGCCGCCACCCAGTCGGCCAATCGTGCAGCGACGCTCACCCATCGGCTGCTGGCCTTTTCCCGCCGTCAGCCATTGATCCCCCAGCCGACGGACGTCAATCAGTTGCTGCTGTCGATGGAGCAGATTCTTCGACGCTCCCTCAAAGAAAACATACGCATGCACCTGTTTGCCCATGACCAACTCTGGCAAACCCTGTGCGACCCGCACCAGTTGGAGAGCGCCCTGCTCAATCTGGTGATCAATGCCCGGGATGCCATGCCTCACGGCGGCCAGTTGACGGTCACTGTTTCCAATGCGTCCTTGCCCCACGATGCCCTTGCCATGCCGTTCGATGCCAAACCCGGAGACTATGTCTGCATCTGCATCCGGGACACCGGACTGGGCATGGCACCTCAGGTACTGGCCCACGCCTTCGAGCCGTTCTACACCACCAAGCCTCAGGGCCAGGGGACCGGCCTTGGGCTGTCCATGGTCTATGGCTTCGTTCGGCAATCGGGCGGTCACGTGCGCCTGGATTCATCCCTGGGCCAAGGCACGGACGTACGACTTTACCTGCCCCGCCATGACCGCGAAGAAGGGCCGCAGGACGCGCAAACCCCGGACTCGACCACGCCCGCAGTCACCGGCCTGACCGTTTTAGTGGTGGAGGATGAACCAACGGTCCGCGATCTGGTGCTGGAGGTGTTGCAGGAGTTCGATTGCGTGACGCTGCACGCCCTTGACGGGCTGGCAGGGCTGGCGATTCTGGAGAGTGAGCAAACCGTGGATCTGCTGATCAGTGATATCGGGCTGCCCGGCCTCAATGGCCGACAACTGGCGGACGCGGCACGGGTCAAGCGGCCCGGTTTGCCGATTCTGTTGATGACGGGTTATGCGGAAAACGCCGCGCTGGCGGGGGGATTTCTGGAACAAGGCATGCAATTGCTGACCAAGCCATTCACCCTCGCCGAATTGGCGAGGCGTATTCGGATGATGCTTGCACAACGCCAGATGCAAACGGCCGAGGAGCCATAACGACGCCTCGGCGCGAGCTTGATCAGGCTTGACGCTGGTGTTTGTCGATCTGCTCGTGACGCTCTTGGGCTTCGATGCAGTATTTGGTGGTCGGGCTGATCAGCAGGCGTTTGAGGCCAATAGCCTCGCCGCTGTCGTCGCACCAGCCAAAGCTGTCATCGGCAATGCGCGCCAACGCCATTTCAAGCTGTGGAAGCATGCGCTGATCACGGTCAATCACATTGACCAGCCAGTGACGCTCTTCCTCAACAGAGGCAGCATCCGCAGGATCGGCAGGCGTATCCAGACTTTCGATAGCGATGCGGCTCTGCTCGATGCGCTCGTGGATTTCCACCTTCATACCCTGCAACAGCTCGACGAAGAAAGCGTGCTGCTCGGCATTCATGTAGTCATCGGCCGGCATGGCCAGCAACTTTTCCTTTGTCATTGATTTCTCTATAAAAAAAACGTGCATTAAGGCGAATTAAGGAGCGGCTCAGCGTTGCCGTAAAAGCGCCATAGTCTCCAAGCGCCACCTGGCACTCAATTTACGAGGGGCGGCAGTCTAAGGCCGGCTTGGGCCGTCGGCAACATAATTGACGCGAATCGGTGTAACAAGTCCCGCAATGCCTTATTAAATGCGGGCTGAAGCGCCTGTCCGCTGGTCGCCGATTAGGTCGGGCCAGCCCCTGACAGAAAGCATTCGCGGACATGGCCACTTTAATAAACAGGCTCGAACGCCCATAAAAGTGGTCATGTCCGCGATTGACGATTCAAGGCCTGGCTTACGCCAGCGACCCACCTCTGACTGCCTTCAATCACATCGGTTCCGAATCGTTTCATGGCCATGGCCACCCGCGCGAACCCCGACAGCCGGGTATTTTTCTGACGCTGGAGGCACTCGCGATCGATCAACGTACAACCGGACCGAGCCTGACCTGAATGCGTTTCGGAATATACGCAGCAACAGTGACAAAGGTAAAGCCACTGGCCATCTCTCTACCCTACAAAACGACGATCCGTCTTTGCCTGGCACTCAAACGCGCCGCGTCCAGCACTCGTGTCGAGGCGACTGCCTCGCAGGGTTCTACCGGATTGGCCACAACGCCTGCAATGGCGTCCCGCAACTGCCGATAGAACTCAGGCCAGCAGCCGCGTTCCGAGGTTACCCGTTCGCGTTGTTCACCCTGTTCGAGCCAGCCCCAACGTTGAGGTGCTTCCATCCCCCAACGCTCGCCTTCCGAACAGGGCGTCAGGCCCGCCAGCAATGAGGCTTCCTGACCATCGAGCCCTTCGACGCTATAACAGCCCGCTGAACCGTTTACCCTGAAACGCGGACCGGGATGATTCTGCAAACAGCTCCCCCACAGATGGGAAACCACACCATTGCTGTGGGTCAGGCTGACAAAGAACCGGTAGTCGACCGCTTCGTCCAACGTGGGGAAACCCAGTTCGGCGTAGACGCGGGCGACGGGGCCGAACAACAGCATTGCCTGATCCACCAAATGGCTACCCAGATCCCGAAGCACCCCGCCACCGCTGACTTTGCCGACAGATGTCGGGGAATACCGCTCGATCCGGGATTCAAATCGGCTGACCTGGCCCAGATCGCCTTGATCAATCAGCCTGCGTACGGTCAGAAAATCAGAATCCCAGCGACGATTCTGATAGACGCTGAGCAGCACGCCCTTGCGTTCGGCTACATCCACCAGCGCCTGCGCCTGCTCGGCGTCAGCAGCAAAAGGTTTGTCGCTGACCACCGCCACGCCCAATTCGATGGCTTCACGTATCAATGCCTGACGTGTCGCCAGCGGCGTGGAAATAGTCACGGCATCGACACCGGCGGCGACCAGCTCGGCGAGACTGTCAAACGCCCGGACGTGCGGATGGTCCTGAGCCAGTAGCCCGCGACGTTCCGCCGAGCGCGTGACCACGCCAACGAAGGTGACGCCCGCCAGCCCTGCAATCAGCGGCGCATGAAAAAAACGCCCGCCTTTTCCATACCCTACCAACCCGATTCGCATGGCTCTTTCCTTTTATTCCCGACGGATTGAATCGCGGCTTGCGTCCACAAACCTGTTTTCCAGGCTCATAAGCATAAGGCCCGCTGATGCGTTGTACAGGTCTTATTAAGGCCGAGCGAGGGATCAACGGGTACACCCTTTTGGCGTTGTCTGGGATGCAAGGCCTCTCAAATGAAGTGATAACTTGTACAAAAATATCAATTTGTACAAGTTATTGTTTATTATTGTACAAAAAGACTATGATGGCTTTATGCAATGGATCGCATAACGAGCGCCCCTCGCCCCTGCTTGCCGTGGGCCTGGGCATCACCCCATGCACCCAACCGAGTCCGAAGCCATGCTATTCAACACCTACAAGAAAGAAATGCTCGACCTTCAGGAAGTCGTTGCCCGGCAGGCAGGCCTGTTGAAGGCTCTGGACCAGTCCATGGCCAGGGCGGAGTTCGACCTGAACACCACGCTCGTCGATGCCAACGACAACTTTCTGAAGGCCATGGGGTATCGGCGCGAGGACGCCATCGGGCAACCGCATAAACTGTTCTGCCACGCTGATTACAGCCGCAGCGCCGCCTACCAGCAGCTATGGTCGCGTCTGCGGGCCGGGGAGTTTGTCGCGACGACGTTTCAGAGGCTGACCGGTGACGGCCACGAAGTCTGGCTGGAAGCCAGCTACAACCCTATTCGGGACAGTACGGGCAAGGTGATCAAGGTCGTCAAGTACGCCATTGATGTGACTGAAAAGATGCAGGGCCAAAGCGAAGCCAGAAGCAAACTCGCGGCGCTGGACCGCGCCATGGCGGTGATCGAGTTTGATCTGGAGGGACGCATTCTGTGCGCCAACGACAATCTGACGCGTCTGTTGGGCTACAAGGAAACCGACCTGGTGGGTAAGAATCACCGTATGTTGTGTCCGCCTGAACTGATCAACAGCGACGAATACCGGGAGTTCTGGCAGCGCCTGAACAAAGGGGAGTTTTTCAATGGTCAGTTCAAACGACTAAGCCGTCAGGGCAACACTGTATGGCTCGAAGCCAGCTACAACCCGGTGTACAACGCCGACGGCAAACTGGTGAGAGTGGTGAAATTTGCCACCGACATCACCGCCCGCGTCGAACAGCACGCCCGTGATGCCCGCAGCGCGGCTCAGGCTTATCACATCTCGATCCAGACGCAGAAAGTCGCCGAGCAAGGCACGCAGGTTATCCAGCAGGCCGCCAGTGAAATGCGCCAGATTTCATCGAACATTGACACTTCATCTCAGATGATCGCCAGGCTGGGCGAGCGTTCGGACCAGATCACCGCCATCGTCAATACCATTCGCAGCATTGCCGACCAGACCAACCTGCTGGCGCTGAACGCGGCCATTGAAGCTGCCCGAGCGGGCGATCAAGGCCGAGGCTTCGCGGTGGTCGCTGACGAAGTCCGCCAACTGGCCGGACGCACCAGCCGTTCCACCACGGAAATTTCGCAAATGATCGGCGTGATTCAGACTGAAACCAAGGAAGCGATCACCAGCATGGACCATACCCGAGCCAATGCCAGCAAGGGCGTGCAACTGGCCGATCAAGCCGGGGCCGCCATCGTGCAGATCAGCGAAGGCACCAACAATGCGGTCGATGCGGTCAGGATGTTCGCTCAGGATTCAGCGCGGTAAGCCCCATCACCCTGATGACGTGGGAGAGGCGCTGTCCAGCCCCGCT
This sequence comes from Pseudomonas sp. DWP3-1-2, assembly GCF_049896285.1. Taxonomy (NCBI): domain Bacteria; kingdom Pseudomonadati; phylum Pseudomonadota; class Gammaproteobacteria; order Pseudomonadales; family Pseudomonadaceae; genus Pseudomonas; species Pseudomonas sp. DWP3-1-2. The sequence goes on from NZ_JAFCTZ010000005.1 coordinate 71,323, forward strand.
CCCACTGATCACATTCAACTGACGAATCAGGGGTTGACTCCACTTTCGGACTCGGCCTGATTTCGCTCTCCCATCTTCTTGCTGCGCTTTTCCAGAACCAGATACACCACCACGGCAATCAGCAGCGGGAGCAGGAAGTAGAGGGCCCGGTAGCCAATCAACGCCGCCAGCAGGGTTCCTTTGGAAAACTCGTGCTGCATCAACGCGATGAACACCGTTTCCAGTACCCCCAGCCCTGCCGGGATATGGGTGATCACCCCGGCAATGCTGCTGATCAGCAACACCCCGAGAATGGCTGGGTAAAACGCTTTTTCCGGCAGGAGAACGTAGATCACCAGGGCCATCAGCGACCAGTTCAGTGCACCGAGACTGGCCTGGATCAGCGCCTGTTTCAGGGATGGCAGGTTGATCTCCTGTTTGCGGATCGTCCAGGTGCGACGCTTGGAAAAGCGGCACGCCAACAGATAACTGCTCGAGATAATCAACAGCACCCCGCCGATCACGCGCAAAGATGTCGTACCCACCGCCCAGTCCTTGGGCAGTTCCAGAAAGCCCATGGAGAACACCAGCCCCGCCAGCACCATGTAACCGAGCCAATTGGTAATCAGGCTGAGGCTCAGGATGCGGGTGATGGTGGGCACGTCCAGCCCGAGCCGAGAGTACAGGCGATAACGCAAGGCAATGCCGCCGACCCAGGAACTGAGGTTGAGGTTAAACGCGTAGCACACGAAGGCCACCGGCACGACCTGCTGGATCGACAGCTTGTGTCCGGTATAGAACCGCGCCAACACATCAAAGCAGCAATAAGTCAGGTAACTGGTCAAGGCAATGGCGAAACCCAGAGCCAACGTTCCGGGTTTGTACGACAGCAGGGCTTGTTTGACTTCCTGCCAGTCGAGGTTCTTCACCAGCAGGAACAGCAACACCGGGACGGCCACGAAGAAAAACACGTTGAACGCGCGCTTGGCCCACTTCCATTTGCTGCTCTTGCTGCCTTGTTCGTCGGCCGTGGGGCCGGAAGCTGCATCGGATGCCTGAGTCATGTGGACTTCTCCTGATCGGAATGCAGATTGACTCGCAAGTCATGGAGGTCACTGTCTTTTTGTTCCTGTTCGATGACCGCAGCCTCGGGAAGCACATCCGCGGCCCGTAAGGGTTTGAGCGTAGGGCCATGGGCAGGAAAAAGGCCGGCAATGGCCGGAAAATGCCGCAGGAAGTGAAAGCTGAGGAAAATCATCGGGGTTCGCCACCATTGCCCACGGGCGGCCCCCTTCAGGCTGATCTGCTGGCTGTGAGTGGTGGCCAGATCACGCAGATGTTCATGCAATTGCTGATTGAGCGCCTGATCACGAATGAACAGGTTCACTTCCAGATTCAGGGCCAGGCTCAACGGATCGAGATTGCTCGACCCCACGGTGGACCATTCGCGGTCAATCAACGCCACCTTGCCATGCAAGGCCCGTTGCTTGTATTCGTGAATGACCACGCCTTCACGCAGCAGGTAGGTGTAGGTCAGCCGGGAGCAGACGCGCACGAACGGCATATCAGGCTGGCCCTGGAGAATAAGGGTCACTTTGACCCCTCGCCGGGCCGCGTTGCGCAGTTCACGCAAGAACCGATAGCTGGGGAAGAAATACGCATTGGCAATGGTGATGCGGTGGGTCGCATTACGCATGGCCAGCAGGTATTGCTCTTCGATATCGGTGGTGTGCTTCCTGTTATCCCGTTCGCACAACAGCATGCGCGCAGCGCCGGCATGATGGGGTTCAATGCGCAGGGGTTTGAATCGGGAGCGCACGGCCTTACCCAGCATGCTCATGGCCGATGCATGAATATCACCCACGATGGGGCCGCGCACCATCACGGCGTAATCCTGCTTGGCCGTCACGCCGGTGTCGGTCATGTGATCAACGCTGTAGTTGATGCCGCCAATGAAACCGACCTCGCCATCCACCACCACGACCTTGCGATGCAGACGCCGGAACAGGTTGGTGCGCATGCCCAGCACGCGGGGCTGTGGGTCGAACAGCTGAATATGAACCCCGGCGGCGATCATGCGGCTGACGAAGGAGTTGCTCAGGTCCGAGGTGCCGTAATCGTCCACCGTGACCACCACCCGGGCGCCATTGGCGGCCGCCTGCAGCAACGCCTCTTGCAGGGCTTCGCCGACCCGGTCTTCGAAAATGATGAAGGTTTCCAGCAACACTTCCGTGCGCGCCGCCCGAATGCAGTCGAACACCCGTGTGAAGTAATCCTCGCCGTTGATCAACAACTCAACCGAATTGCCGTCGCGCCACTGTCCGGGGTGTTTCATGTGCTCGTTCATAAGGTCACCTTGACGGCCAGCGGTGCGTGATCGGATAAATGCGACCACGGCCTGTTGGCCAACACCCTGGGGCGGTCTGTCGTTGCGTTGCGTACATAGATCCGGTCCAGCGCCAGTAATGGCCAGCGTGCGGGAAAACTTTTCGCAGGCTTGCCCGATTCAGCCACGAACACCTCATGCAAACCGGTTCCGACCAGTTGTGCATCCGCCTTTTGCCGCCAATCGTTGAAATCCCCGGCGACGATCACCGGCGCCGCGTGCGGCAGGCGCGCCAGCAGTTCGGCGAGCAGTTTCAATTGCTGGCGTCGGTGCCCCTCGCGCAGCCCCAGGTGCACACAAATGGCATGCACCTGACCAAATTCCGGGACCTCCAGCACGCAATGCAGCAGCCCGCGCTCTTCAGTGCCGTGAATCGAGACATCCAGATTCTCGTGGTAGCTGATGGGGTATTTGGACAAAAGCGCATTGCCATGATCGCCATCGGGGTAAACAGCGTTACGCCCGTAGGCAAAGTCGCTCCACATGCTGTCGGCCAGAAACTCGTATTGCGAGGTCGTCGGCCAGTCCTTCACGCGCGCGGCGTGGCTTTGATGCTCGCCATGCACCTCCTGAAGAAAAACGACATCGGCCGAAACACTGCGCACGGCATCACGCAGCTCCGGCAAGATGAAGCGGCGATTGAAAATCCCGAAACCCATGTGCATGTTCATCGTCAGCACATTCAATGAAACACTGGCCGGGGTTGCCGTGCGCACGTCGCACGTAGCAATAGCACTGCTCAAAACTTCACTCCTTGCATGTCACCCGGTGCCACTTCCAATTCTTGAGTCAAGTCGAAGCGTTCCAGCAGTTGGCGGGCGTCATAGGGCGCCCGGACTTTGATGTCATTGTCGAAATAGCAAAATATATCCCGGGACTTACGCCTGGGTGCCGACTTGGCAACGATCAGGTGCGCGTCTGCAGGTTGTCCGCCGTTGCGCCAGTCCTCAATCCGGTCCCCCCAGCGTTCCAGGGCCTTGCGGGTATAACCACTGGCGTAGAGTTCTTTGTCGCCATGCAGACGCAGGTAAACGAAGTCAGCGGTCAGGTCTTCGATATACGGCCACTTGCCCGCCGTATCAGCGACCACCAACGCGACGTTGTACTTGCGCAACAGGGCAACAAATTCAGGGACCACAAAGCTGTCGTGACGTATTTCCATCGCATGGCGCAAACGGCCGGTTTTCGGCATGTCCAAATAACCGGGTTTTTCCATGCGCTCGTCGCACCCTTTGGCGCAAACCCTGGCCTGCGCCATATTCCGAGGCAGCAGCTCAAGAAAGTGCTCGATCCTTGCCGCATCAAATTTGAACGTCGGTGGAAACTGCCAGAGGATCGGTCCCAGCTTGTGCTTGAGGTGACAAATGCCCGAGGCGAAGAAATTGGCCAGGGGCTTTTCGATGTCCTTCAAACGCTTCACATGAGTGATAAAACGCGGTGCCTTGACGCTGAACACGAAATCGTCAGGCACATCGGCAAACCAGCCCGCGTAGAGCACCGGGGTTTTCAGGGAATAAAACGAACCGTTGATCTCGATACTGTTCACGGCACGAGAGGCAAACTTCAACTCGTTTTTCTGCGTCAGCTTCTCGGGATAGAAATCGCCCCGCCACGGGACGTAGCGCCACCCGGAAATGCCAATACGGATATCACTCATGCCATTCATCTCTGCTTGATAGGCCGTTCCGTGCATGGCGTTGCAATGCTCGTCGCAACGGCAAACGACCGCCCGTCTGGCCCGTTGCTGCGCGGTCAGCTGCAACCTTCAACTCATATGAAGCCGCTCCCTCCCACAGGTTCCCTGCCCGTGATGTGCTTCGACACCAGCGCCTGATCAGGGTAGGTCGGGCCAGCCTCTTCATCGGCGGATGACACGCTGAGTACCAGTCGTCGCCTCACTCGATGATTTAAAAAACTTTAGCCACGCGCCTTGTTTCTCAATAACAACACTCGGGTTATTGGGATCAATAACTAACCATCACTTACTTTTATTCCGGAGATTTACCGATGAAGCATTTCACCGCACTACTGCGCCCTGCCGTGATCACGCTGGCCCTGGGTTTTACAACGATGTCCGCACTCGCCGCCTCGCCAGCCGACTTCGTGGATGAGGCTTCTGCCAAAGGCCTTGCCGAAATTCAGACCAGCCAGTTGGCCCTGGAAAAAAGCCAGTCGTCTGATGTGAAGAAGTTTGCACAGATGATGATTGACGACCACACCAAGGCCAACAAGGAACTTGCTCAGGTGGCGAGCAAGTTGAATCTGAAAGTCGCGGACGAAGCAGCGCTCATGGAGAAGGCGAAAAAGATGATTCTTGAATACCGTGAAGAATCGTTCGACAAGTCCTACGCCAATAACCAGGTTGTCGCGCATGAGCAAACTATCGAACTGTTCGAGGAAGAGTTGAAATCGTCCTCCGCCAAGCCAGAGCTCAAGTCGTTTGCAGAGCAAACGCTGCCGAAGCTCAAGATGCATCTTGAGGACGCCAAAGCCCTCCAGGCCAAATACAAGTAACGCATGCAGCTTTGCCACTTGCGTCCTGGCTTCAATGGCCAAGGCGCTAGTGGCGCAGCGCTGTCAACACGCACTGCCCCTCTTGCGCGCTTTCTCGCGGCTGCCACAGATATTCATCTGACACCAACGCCTGCCACCATTTTTTGAGCTGTCGATAAACAGCCAGTCACAGTCCGGGGTAGCGCAGACTTTCAAACGCGACTGATCGGGCTCGGTCAGCAAGTTGGCCGCCTGAGTGGCCAGGCGTGAAATAAAGTTGTCCGTCAGGTCCTCCAGGCTCCGGGGAAAACGCCAACGCCAGACCACTTGCTGCCCCTGAATACCCAGTCCACGATGGCCTGCGGTAGCCACCAACGCCCGATTCAGATTGTCCAGGGCAACTGTCAGGGGCGGTAAACCCAGGGCCACCGGTAGCAATAACTGGTAGAGCTGCTCGCGAAACTCAACCAGACGATTGAACGAGGACGACGCCAGAGGCTGTTCGGCCAACCCCAGACAGTATTCAAACTCATCGTCATCAATCAGACGCGCACGATGAAACCAGCGCACCACATCTTCCAGCGTCGCCAGTTTGTCTACGATTTCACCAAGCCCACTGCCCGGTCTGCGTCCATTACAGGTATTAACGTAATCGAGAACTGCCAGACCGCCGACCAGCCGCAGTGAGCTGATCTTGAGTTGACTGATGAACATGATCAACCCCTTGTCTTGGTACGACCTTTAAAGCATGGCAGAGATCGGTAAAGAACCAAGTTTTATAAGGCACATCCTGTTGATCAGGTGGTATTACGGGTGGGGCGCTGTGTTCGAGGCATCCGCCACCCGTTCTCTGAGCATGCGCGGGATGGCGGAACCCGGCCCGGCGACCAGCGCGCCTGCCATCACCTCGAAACTGGCCTGATTGTCAGTGGCGGAACTGCCTCCGACGAAAACCGTAAATCGACCCGGCTCGACTCGTCGCACAAAGAAGTTATCCAGCAGCGCAAAATCTTCCTGGTCCAGCTGAAACGTCAGCGTTCTGGTTTCATCCGGGGCCAGCGTCACCCGTTGGAAACCGCGCAATAAGCGCACAGGCCGGGTAACGCTGGCCGTGTGTTGGCGCAAATACACCTGCACGACTTCGACGCCCTCACGATGCCCGGTGTTACTGACATCGACCTCCAGGGTCAGCGTCTGGCCGGGTGCAATCTGTCGGGCGCTGAGCCTGGGTGGCTGATAGGCGAACGTGGTGTAGCCCAGCCCGTAACCGAAGGGGTACAGCGGTGTCCAAGGCCCGTCGATGTATTTCGAGGTGCGCTCGACGTCACTACTCGGTGGGCGACCGGTGTTTTTGTGGGCGTAGTAAATGGGCAGTTGCCCGACTGCCCGAGGGAACGTGATGGGCAGCTTGCCACTGGGGTTCACATCACCAAACATGACGTCGGCCACGGCATGGCCCATCTCAGACCCGAGAAACCAGCATTCAAGCATCGCAGGCACCTGGTCCGTCATCGGGGGCAGCGTCAGCGGGCGACCGTTCATAAGCACCACCACCACAGGCCGGCCCGTTTCGACCAGCCCAGCCAGCAGCGCGTCCTGAGCGCCCGGTAAACCCAGCGACATCCGGCTACTGGCTTCGCCGCTCATTCGTACCGTTTCACCCAGCACCGCCACGATGACATCGGCATCGCGACTGGCGTGCAGTGCATCCTCGATGCCCGACCGATCAGGACTTTCAGCCGAGGCCCCCGGCACATAAGTGACCGTCGTCATGGGCGATACGGCTTTTTGTATACCTTCGAGCACCGTGATCGACTCGTCGGCACGACCAAACGCGGACCAGGGCCCCAGGGTGGCCTGGCCATCTGTGGCCAGAGCCCCCACGACCACCAGCTTCTTGAGATTCTTGCGCAGCGGCAGCACCGCCTTGTCATTTTTAAGTAATACGATCGACTTCTGCGCCGCCTCCCTCGCCAGGGCCAGCGTCTCCGGCATTCGTGTCCGCGCTTTTTCGCGGGAGGCATCACTGTAGCGGTAGGGATCTTCAAACAGGCCCAACCGCTGCTTGGCTCGCAGCACGCGCCGCACGGCATCATCCATGGCCTGATGATGAAGCTCGCCCTCACGAACCCGTGCGGGCAACTGCTGTAGATAGAGGCTGCTCATCATGTCGATGTCAACACCGGCGTGGAAAGCCAGCTGCGCGGCGGAGGTTTTTGTCGCCGCCACACCATGCGCGATCAGGTTGTCCACGCCATCCAGGTCGCTGATGACGAGGCCATCGAAGCCCCACTGGACGCGCAACCAATCGTGCAATAACCGGTGGTTGGCGTGCATCGGCGTCCCGGCGACTTCATGGTATCCCGGCATGACCGCATCGGCTCCCGCCTCCACAGCGGCATGAAAGGGCGGGGCATACACTTCCCTGAGCGTGCGTTCCGACAGGTCGGCAATGTTGTAATCACGTCCCGCCTGCGCTGCGCCATAGCCGACGAAATGCTTGGCTGTGGCCATCATTGCAGAGCCATCAGGCAGGCCGGCCCCCTTGAAACCTCGCACACGGGCCACGGCCAGGGCAGATCCCAGAAAAGGGTCTTCCCCCGCGCCTTCAACCACACGCCCCCAGCGTGGATCACGCGCGATATCAACCATCGGCGCATAGGTCCAGTGTATGCCGTGGGCCGCCGCTTCAATGGCCGCAGCCCTTGCCGTGCGCCGAGCCAGTTCAGGGTCCCAGGCAGAGGCTTCAGCAAGGGGAACGGGAAAAACGGTTCGAAAACCGTGGATCACGTCGAAGGCAAACAAGAGGGGAATGCGCAATCGGGACTCTTCGACAGCCAGGCGCTGAAGCGTGCGCGTAGTCTCGGCACCATAAGCCCCGAGCAGCGAGCCCACTTGCCCGCGACGAATGCTGTCGCTCCCCCCTATCTCGACGATGGGCCCAGAGGGCGATGCGCTCACGAAGTACTGGTTGAGCTGCCCGGCCTTCTCTTCAAGGGTCATCCGGCTGACTAGGGTTTCGATCAGATCATTGCTGTTCGGGTCCATGGCAGCGCTGGCGTCGAGCGGAGGGCGCGCGGTCAGTGCCGCCAACAAAAGCACGGTCAGCAAGCGACTATTAACCATGGCCGTCTCCTGCGCGTCCCTCTTCGCAGGCGCTAACCTCTCGTTCGCTGTACAACCCTGGTTCGGCAGCGAACGGGTGATACTGATAAAGCCAGGTCTCCGACAGTGCTTGATCGTCCAGGCGCAGAAACAGGCGCAGTTCGACCGGATCCTTGCCCTCGACACTCAAATCAAAATTCGCCCGCCAATGATCTCGCTTGCCGTCGGGAACAGGTTCCGTGTTCACATCTGAAAGCGTGCCGCGTGAGCAGGAAAGTACGGCCAGTGGAGTCATTCCGACGGGGATTTTGCTCAAGGAACCGCCCTTGAATTCAACGACAAACTTGCGCGCCCCTTCTGGCCGTGACATGCCGGGCCGCCCGCCACGGCCCAGACGCGTCGCCACACAACGCGCCAGCGACGGAGGATAAGGCTCGTCGGATAACCAGTGCAGGCGATATCTCAGGTGAAATTTCTGCGCGGCCCTGGCGGCCAGTTTCGGGACCCACATCGCAACGATATTGTCGTGAGTCTCGTCATCGGTGGGGATTTCCACCAACTGCACACTGCCCTCCCCCCAGTCACCTTGCGGTTCGACCCACAAGCCTGGGCGTCGCTCGTAATACACGTTGTCCTGGTATTGGTCGAAATTCCGCTCGCGCTGCAACAAGCCAAACCCTTTGGGATTGTTATCCGTGAAGGCCGATGCCATGACACGCGGGGCATTATTGAGCGGACGCCAGATGCGCTCGCCGCTGCCTGTCCAGATAGCCAGACCATCCGAGTCATGCACTTCCGGGCGCCAATCGGTGACGGTGGGCTTGGCGGTCTTGGAAAACCAGAACATTGATGTCAGCGGCGCAATACCCAAACGGTCCATGTCTTTGCGCAGGAACAGCGAAGCATCGATATCCATGATCACCCCTTCATCCCGATGCAGGACAAAACGGTAGGCGCCACACACACTGGGGCCATCCAGCAACGCGTATACCGTCACGGCACGGCTGTGTGGGTCCGAAGGGGTTTCAAACCAGATACGGGTAAAGCCGGGAAACTCTTCAGGCTGAGTCGCGTGCGCCACATTCACGGCAATCCCTCTCGCGGAAATACCGACCTGATACTGCTCACCCACAGCACGAAAATAGGAACCCCCAAGGAACGAGACCCAACTGTTGGTTTGCCAATCGAGGGTACGCTGATCGTCGAAACGGCTTTCCTGGAAACTGAAGCCCGCGAAATGATTACCGGGTGGCAACTGGTGGGCCGGGCTGTTTCGGGGCTTGTGGAAGTACGACTCGTCGAAAACGATTTCACGTGACACGCCCTTGTCTACGACATGCATGTTCACGGGCGAACGAAAGTAGGTGCCCAGGTAATAAAAGATGACAGGGTATTGCCCCGGCCCTTGCGCGAAAAGAGCTCGGTTCGTGTCAAATCTGATGGCCCGGTGCGCGTCATAATCGATCCTGGCGAGCACCTCGGCAGGGCCTGATCCGGGAGCAGACCAGGGTTTGAGGGACATTGATTCGGCCAATGCCTTCAAGCTGTCGAACGAAAACGGCTGGGGCTCGCCCAGCAACAATGTTGGCGTGTCGCGGGCCAATGCCGACGGCGATAAACCCATGGCTGCGAACGCGGCAGACAGTGATGAAAAGGCAAGAAGTGAGCGCCGGGTGAGCATGTTTATCCGTCCTTGATAGTCGCTACGTGATGGCCTGCCGCAGAGTGCGTCGTGGTCGCATCAATGTCCGTATAGAGGTTCAAGCGCAGCGCCGAGGCTGGGGTCTGCAAGGCTCAGCCAGGCGCAAATGTCTTCCACTGACTCACCGACACTCAGCAGATCGCTGCGCACATGCACCTCTGGAAAAACCGGCGTTTCGTAAGGGGCATCAATGCCGGTGAAGTTCTTCAGCTCGCCGTTTCGGGCCTTGCGGTACAACCCTTTGGGATCGCGCTGCTCAGCGACGGCCAGAGGCACGTCAACGAAAATTTCAACGAAGCGCTCACTCCCGACAATGGAGCGCGCGTGATGCCGCCCTGCACGCGTGGGTGAGATGAGCGCCACAATAACCGTCAGCCCCGCGTTCGCCATCAAGGCTGCAACCTCGGCCACGCGGCGGACATTCTCTTCGCGGTCAGCCACGCTGAAACCCAGGTCCCGGCACAATCCGTTGCGCAGAACATCGCCATCCAGCATGCAGGTCTTCAGGCCCTCGGCGCGCAATACAAAATCCACAGCATGGGCGATGGTGGTTTTGCCGGACGCGGACAGGCCGGTAAACCACAGGACGCGGCCCTGTTCCCGTGGGACCGTCGGCGATGGGCCCAAAGCATTGGCGAAATATTCATTGGCCACTTGATAGCCACCCACGAAGCTGTCCATAGCGTCTCTCTCATGGTTGTAAACAGTCAGACGCCCCGTCGGGTATCAGGCAGCAGGGCCACCACCAGCAACTGCACCAGTAACAATCCGGCGATGCACAGATAGAGCGGCGCGAAGGAGCCCACCAGTTCCTTGCTGGCACCGCCAAGAAAATTGCCCAGCATGCCGCCCAGGCCAATCAGGACGTTGGCGATACCGAAAGCGCGTGTCAGGCAGGCAAGGGGAACGATGTGTCCCAGATACGTGGGGACCAAACCGAATACCGGGTAAAACGCCAGCGCAAAGAGAAAACCGGCGAGATAAAAACTGCTGTCGGTGTCCAGGCCGTAGACGCACAGACTGGCCAGGCTGGCGCTGGCGAAACACAGCATCAATGCCTTGCGAGCCCCCACGTGATCGGCGATCCAGCCCACCAGAAACCCTGCCGCCATCCCCACGGCCCCGATGGTCGACCAGACGAGCCCGGTGGTGGCAATGGACTTTGAAAGCTCTTCACGCATGAAGGGCGCCAGATACGTTTGAAAAGGCAAGAGCGTCAGGCCGTTGAGAAACGCCACCAGCCAGATCAGGTACAACGGCCCGGACAACCAGCCCGACGTTCCGGACTCCGGCGACCGGTCCACACGGTTGTCTACCGCGTCCGGCGAATGACGCAGCAGGTACCAGGCCGCGATGCAGATCAGAATCGACAGCAGTCCCGCGACCAGCCAGATACTTCGCCAACCGCCATGCAACGTCAGCAGGCTGACCAGCAATCCATTGATGAACACGCCGTAACTGGTGCCGCTGGAGATCAGCCCCATGACGCGCGCGCGCCTGGACGCCGGGAAACGTGTCGCGACGATTTCCGCCAGCGGTATGTAGGCCGACGCCGAACAGCCTCCCAGTAGAATCAGCAACCCTGCGGATATTCCGATCGAATCACTGATGCTCAAGCCCAACAGCGCCAGCGCGGTTGCCAATGTCGAATACAGGCTGATTTTCCAACCCGGCACAACACGGCTGAGGTAGCCGGCCAGAAACGAAAATCCGAGAAACCCGACTTGCGCCCCGCCGGTAATCAGCCCCACCGTGGTGTAGTCGAAACCGATGTCCCGGCGCATATCGACAACCAGATTGGCGAACAGGTAGACACCAAACCCATAGGTGCAGGCGACAAAGCCGGTCAGGACAATCGCCAGCACCACGCCATTGACGGCCCGCCCGGATACCTCGGATACCCCTGTCAACACGGGGTCGACCAGCGGGTCGGTTGCGGGGGTCCTGCTCATTTGGCAATCGCCATGTGAATGATGAAGTCGCAATCCATCGGGTCGTAGACATGGCGAAAATCACCGAACGAACGCGGCCAGAAGAACCCGGCGTTAGCGATTTCACCTTTGAGCGCTTCAGGCAGAATCGGGTAGACCTGCAGTCGCCAGGAAGCGCCATCTGCGAACGTGTAAATAAACTCGCACAACTGATCGCTGACCTGCCCCAGACTCACTTCAGCGTTTCGCCCACAATAGTAATAACGCCCCGATGCCTTGTAGCGGCCCGCACGAATGGCGCGAAAGTTGCGCTGATCCACCAGCAACAGGCCGCCGGGCTTGAGAAGCTGCCTGAAGCGCCGCAATACCCGCTGACGTTCGCCCTGATCAAACACATGGCACAGCGAACTGCCCAGGCACAGCACCGCATCAAAAGTGCCTAGCCTGCGGTAATCCAGGTCCTGCCACTCACACTGCACAACCGGAATCTCCAGGTTCCTGGCTTTGACATTGCTGCGCGCCCGCTCGACCATGGTCGCGCTGCCATCGCACGCCAGCACGTTGAAGCCCGCCCGACGCAACTGCACCGCATGAAACCCGCTGCCTGTGGAAACATCAATGACCGTCTCGGCACCCCACTTGCGCAACAGATCGGTGAAGAAACTGCCCTCCCCCGCAGCACGCTTGTCCCAGTCGATCAACTCGTCCCAGCGACTGACAAAGTCGTGGGTGTATTGGGCTGCATAATCAGCGGCCTGGCCGTGTTCACCGACCGAATCACCCTCGCTGCCCTCACGCCGGATATAAGCCATGTCTGGCACTCCCTTGCTTGCCGATCGACTTCACGAACGCGTGATACCGGCGCCCCAGTTCAGCCGCATACTCGTGAACATCCTTAAGGTCCATACGGGACACGCTATAACCCAACAGCGTTTCCATGATCGCCATCTGCTCGAACTCGAACAGAACGCGACCGTCGGCACGGATTTCAGCAATGCCATCCTGCCGCTGACCGCGCTGATTAATGGCAATCGCCTCGGTACGGGTCAGACAGTAAGGCAATGACAGCCTTACCCCGCCCATTCCGACACTCACCGGGTAGCCGCCTGGCAGGCCGCCGGGACCGGGAGCATGGGTCAGTACTTCGTCTTCGCAGAACAGTTTTTCGATGACGCTGACTGCCGAAGTGGCGGTGAGAAACTGGCCGTCAATGCCACCCATACGGCGAAAATGCGTGCGCACCAGGTTGAAGATCAGCGCCTCGTCAAACTCCCCCGTGCACTCCACGCCATTGACGCGATAGTTCAGCGAATAATTGGCCACGGGGGGCAGCCCGCCACGCGGCACGTAGTGGCTGAAGTAATGCTGTGCGATCAGCCTGACCTGAACCATTTGAGGCGAACACAAGGCCAGGCGCGCAATGGCCATGCGGGTGGCCGGCACCAGATTGGCGACATTACCGATGCCGGTAGCCGGCGCCATGCCCACTTTGTCTAGCACCACGTTCACCGCATCAGGAAACGCGCTGTTGACGACAACAGCCTTGGCTCCCGAATGCCTGACGGCCCGCATCAACTCGTAAGCAGGCGCCAGATGCATGGGCAGCCAAGGGCCAAACTGTGCCTGGTCCAGCGCTTGATACAGGGCACCGGGCAACTGCGTGATCGCTCGCCAGGATTGCAGTGACGCGCAGTTGAGAATGACGTCAGGCCGGATGCGAGAGATGGCCATGGAGTTTTCTTCGACATTGCCCTCGCTCAAATCCATCGCAACGGGATAAATGGTGCAATACGTCCCCAGTTGCAGGCACGACAACTGGATAAGGTTGCAGCTCCTTACGACCTTTTCCAGGTCGCGACTGGCAACGTAAAAAATGAACGCATCGCGGGGTGCGAGTATCTTGAGAATCTGCAGACACAGATCCCCTCCACCCACGATCAGTAATTTTTTCTTTTCCATGACTGTCTCTCCCTGCCTATGAAAAATCGAGCTATGGATAAATAAAGTGTTGCGCTAACGGGGATAGGCGCCGTTATCAACGGCGATAACCTGCCCGGTCATGTGCCGACTTTTTTCTCCCAACAGAAACACGATCACATCGGCCACCGCCGACGGCTGGATCGGATCTTTAAGAATTTCCTGGCGTTCGTATTCCCGGCGTCGGTGCTCAGGAATACGGTCAAAGATCGAGGTATTTCGCACCAGCGCAGGCGACACCGCATTCACCCGGATTGACGGCGCGAAATTCCATGCATTGGCTTTCGTCAAACCAATAACGCCTGCTTTTGTTGCGCCATATAACGCATCGAAACTGCCCACCTCCCCGGCCACGGAAGTGATATTGACGATGCTGCGACTGCCCCCAGCGGACATCTCCCGCTGGGCAAATTCCCGAGACAGATAAACCAGTGACTTCAGGTTCACCGTACACATCTCGTCTATCTGCTCATCGCTGTAATCAAACACACTCTGACCACGATAAAGGCCCGCGTTGTTCACCAGCCCCCCTAGCGATTCGTGACGATAGTAAAGTTGCGGGATGAATGATTTCAGCGTTGAAATATCTGAGAAATCCGCCTCTATAATTTCCAGCTGTTGAGTGTCTGACTCGGCCAGTAATGATTGCAATCCGTTCCTGTCTTTGTCGGCAGCGATTACATAAAACCCCGCCTCCAGACAGGCCTTTGCGGTGGCTCTTCCAATACCATTGGCCGCTCCGGTTATAACAATCTTGTCTTTCATGTTAACCCCAACCCTTTAGTAAATTGATTCATGCGCTCGTAATAGGGTCGATGAAAACGGTAATACCCGATCAATCGTGAGTCACTGTTCACTACGGTGTCATTAATGGGCGAATGGTGCGTCGAATGAATGTGCGTGCTCTGCTCCGCCGCTTTATGCCAGCTGCGCCAGGGCAACCATTGTGTGGGACATTCCTGATTCCAGCTAAGTGCTTGCGGCATGAACGGTAGTTGCAGGTGATCGCACAGTTGCCGGACAGTGGTTTCCGGACTGTGCACAAGATCGTCTGCATTAATGACGTAAGGTATACGCCCGGTCAGCCGCGTCACCTCGCAGAACACTTCATACTGGGCTTTATGGCCAATGGCATCGCGGGGCATCTGCGGATAAATGGCAAAGTGTGAACGGATGGAACTCAAGGGTTCGCGGATAATAAATATATTGTCCTGCTCCAGAAGAAACGCTGGATCTGCTTTCAACTCCGCCAGACAGTGATAACACATATCTTTATGGAAGACGGCGTGCTGCTGGCGGGCTTCGCGCAACAATGCCTTGACCCCTTCATAGGTTGTCGGCAAGCCACACGCCAGGTTATCCGAAGGGATGGACGAATCCTGATTGAAAGCCACATGGGCAAAGGGTTCGTGAAAAACCTCGAAATCCTTGCGTTCGATGAATACCCGCTCCAGCACCGTCGATCTCGAGCGCGGATGGGCCCATAACGCCACCATCCGGTTCATGACCAGGCTCCCGTCTGCGCTTGCAGCATCGGCCTGCGCCCGACTGGCAAACGGGTTCGCACCGACTCGATAAACCCTTCCAGTTCCGGCCGTGCCTCGCAAGCGTATTGGTGGGCCGTTATGAACGCCGGATGTCGGGAGAACTGCACGGCATCAACGCCTCCCAACTCAAAGGCCTGAGTGAAATAGTCGATGAGTAACAGCTTGTCCAAGACCTGATTCGGGATTTGCAGGCTTCGGGCAGGCAAAACCGGCCGCCCCGCACGCTGACGTCGCAGCAAAAACTCGATGATGGGCGCTGGCAGGGTATAGAGGGTGGTTCGCTCACCGGTCCTTTCAAGATGCCAGCATTGCTCGCCCTCCTGGTCGTCCGGATCAAGCTTGATGCTGGAGAGCAGCAGACGGACAGGCGTTTGCCTGGATGCCAGTAACACCTGAATCGCGTCATAAATCGCCAACTCGGCCCAGCGCTTGTCTGCAGTGCTCAATAAGATCCCAAGGCTGTTAGCCTGACGATCGAACTCATCTTCGGCACCATAGCGCCCCATCATAAAGGTGATCACATAGCGGGCATGGGCAACGTTAATGCCGGCAAGAACCGCACGGGCGCGTCCACACTCGATGGCATCCAGCCCGGCGGAAAACTGAGAGACGGTAAAACAAAACGTGTTATTGACCGAACAGCCCTGAGCCACCAGTTGTTCGATAGCCCGATATCCAGCCTGACTACCGGGAACTTTAATCATGATATTCGGCGCCAGCCGGGATAGCTCAAGACCGTGTTCGACCATGGCCGAAACATCATCACTGTAGTGCGGATCAACCTGGGCGGATAACCAGCCGTAACGTTTAGCCGAATGCCGCCACATCGTTTCAAGTTCCGCGGCCCCTTCCAGCACAAGCTGGTTGTAAATTTCTCGGCGAAGCTGGGTTATATCGTTATTCCCATCCAGAGCCCTGATTCGTTCAGCCCAATGACAATCCCTCTCAAACAGCGCAGCATTGATCAATCGTGGATTTGTAGTAGCGCCGGTTATGCCGCAATAGTAATTAGACTGACTATTAGGCAGTAGCGGATCGATTTCACGTGCCCACTCTGGATAACGAGCCACCCTTGAAGCCTTAAAGGCCGTAAAGCAAACCGGCGAAGCATCCCACCACACTTCTGAATCCGGGTTTTCTTTTTTTAACAGACGAAAGTAGCCCACGCCGTTCATTAGAGGCTCCCGATGATCAGAAAACTTAAACTTTCAATGCCAGTAACTAAACGGTTCTCAACAACTTTCCGAATTTCGCTATATCCACTTTTTCGAGCGGTGAGGTAAAGATGGATCCCATCTTAAAACCTGTCAAACTCATGACGGTGGTTTACTGATCATCATTGGATATAAAAATATGCTGTTTTATTTCGATTAACATCTGATTTTGCAAATTCCCACACGCGTGAAACACAATCAGCCCGTCCTGCCCGGAAAATGTAACAGAGGCGATACAGGACTCAAGGAAATGCGTCCGGTCGCCCAGGTAGCGTGATTGTTTCAAAATGAAAAAAGTCCCGCTCGATCACACGTCGCACGTCACAACGTCATAACAGGGGAGTACGTCAGCCCTATTCTTCCCCTCGGGATATTGCTCGATGGCGTGACGGAGCGGATGCTCTGTCCGGCGGTCTGAGAGGAACAAACAAGGACGCAGAGCCTGAAGAATCGCAAAAATCACGAACCAAGGAAAACACCGTGAATACACCTTCCGAACGCTACACCTACAAAGCTCGCTGGTACCACTGGGCAATGGCAATCCTGATCGTGCTTGCCTATGCGCTGATCCTCAGCCGCACGCAGTTCGAACGAGGGTCGCCATCGCGAATATTCGTGGTGCAAACCCATTTCTGGGTGGGCATCCTGGTTCTGATCATGGCGTTTTTTCGGGTCTACGAGCGTCGTCGCAATACGCCGCCAGCCGTCACGCCCCCCATTGAAGGCATTTTGCGTACCGCCGCGACCCTGACCCATTACCTGCTGTATGCTTTTTTGTTCGTCCAGCCATTACTGGGGCTTTTCACGGTACTGATCGAAAAAGGCTCCCTGCCGATCCCGTTGACCCAGGTCCTGATCCCGTCACCTTTTCCGGTTTCCGAAGCGCTCGCCGAATCGCTGGAAGACCTCCACAAGCTGCTGGGAACAATTTTCTACTACGTCATTGGCCTGCATGTGGTGGCCGCGATCTGGCATCACTTTGTGCGTAAGGACAATACGGTCAGGCGGATGGTCTAGGCGCTCCAGCGCAGTAGTACTTCGTCAGCCACGATCAGGGTGGCTGACATCAATCCGTTACGGTCAGGCGTGCTCTGCCGCAACCCCTGCGAGAATGTCGTCGGCGGACAACACGGTGGCGTATTCGCCGTGCAGATTGCCCAATGACATGGCGTGGACTTCTTCCGCACTGTGGGGCGAGCCGAAGAAGTCAGCCTGATCGAAGGTAAAACACGCGTCATGGGCCACGATCACCTCAAAGCCCAGGTTTCCACCCGTACGCGCTGTGGACTCCACGGAATTATTGGTCGCGACCCCGACGATGACCATTTGACTAATGGAGTCGGCCCGCAACTGCTCTTGCAGCGCTGTCCCGCAGAAAGCGTCCGGCACCTGCTTTTGCAGCTCCGATTCACCCTCTACCGGCAAAAACGCCGGCTGGTATTCCACGCCCGACTGCCCCGGCCAGAACACGGAGGTTGGCGTTCGGGAAAAATGCCGCACATGAATCACCGGCCGTCGAGTGCTGCGCCACGCCTGCAACAGCTTGAGCATCTTCGCATCGGCCTCGGGATTGTTGCGACGCCCAAGCCTGGGATGCTGAATGCCCTGTTGCATGTCGATGATGATCAATACGGCGTTGGCATGAATATTCATAGGCGAAGGCTGCGCTCTGACATGAGATAAATGACGTTGGAGGGTGCTGAACACCTGGCCGGGTTATGCCGGGCAACCGGCTCGATCATGACCGGATCCCCGCATTGCGGGCAACGACGCCGGACACTGTATCAGCGTCCACCTGATCCTGAACCCTGGCTTCGCAATCGGGTTCGATGGATGCCACACAGCCGTCATTCCGCCCAACCCCACCGCATTCGCCCCCCACCCACAGCGTCAAACACCCCGCCGACACACGCTCACGACTTAAGCACATGAAAATTCTGAAAAAAACTTTTGCGTTCGGGAAAGCTTTCGACTACATTAGCGCGCCTCGACAGACCAACGGTGTGACGAGATTCGGTGAGGTGTCCGAGAGGCTTAAGGAGCACGCCTGGAAAGTGTGTATACAAGAAATTGTATCGAGGGTTCGAATCCCTCCCTCACCGCCATATTAGAAACAAGCCAAACCCCTGATATTCCTAGCGAATGTCAGGGGTTTTGTGTTTCCGGCGGTCCTGTCAGGACCGATGCACAGTCAAATTGTCGACACTCCCACTGTCAGTGCCGACAACACGCACTGCTGATGTCACCCCAATCAGTCAATCGTCAGTCCCAACCCGGCCAGCAACATACTGGCTTGATTACGAGAAATAATCGCACCTTTAAAGAGTTTGGCATCCACGAGCCGAAGCCCCTGCAAACTTGCTTCACGCAGGTCCGCGTCATCGAACCGCGCATTATTCACGCGCGCCATGGAAAGACTGCCACCGTCAACAAATACCGCTTTACGAAAGTCGCAATACGTCAGATCGGCTTCGCTGAAATCAATAGTGTTCAGTTGAGCCTTATAAAATGAAATACCTGAAAGCATCGCGCTATTAAGCAGGCAGTCATTGAAATTCAAACCCAATGCGGACGCATCACCAAAGTTGGCCCCTGTGAGTTTGCATCCTTGAAAACTCACATGAGCCACTTTGCTGCGTTGCCAGTTTGTGTTGTTCAGGTCACACCGTTCAAACGCTGCATCCGTCAGATCCGCAGACCGGAAAACGGCCTGCCCCGTACGACAGCCAAGCCATCGAGTGCCCGTGAGGTTGGCAGCGGTGAAGTCCGTTCCGCTCATGGTACAGCGCTCCAGATGAGCCCCGGCCAGGTTGATCCGTGCCAGATCCTGGCCGCTCAGGTCAATGCCCGTGCAACGCAATGGTAAGGCGTGACGCGCGACCAGTTCGGCCAGGGGGCACCCTTCAAGTTCTTCGGGACCAACATCGAAGTAATCAGTTTGAGCGTGCATTTCCTCTCCGGACGCAATGTCTGAAGGGAAGCATCTTCGGCTCAACACTCTACAAGATCAATATTGATCTTTTGCGCGGACTGTGTGCAACAATCTTCAGCCGTTACAGCTCAGTAAGTTGCAAGCGTCACCTGCTGATAACGCTTAATATCACGCCGCTGACTACGCCATGGCCGCTTGCGCCAGGCGTGGCTCTTTAAATCTGACGGTCGGTTCTTTGTTGATATAACACTGCCATTTGGCAAATGCGTGTTCTTGACGTGAACGAGCGACTCGCCACTTGCAACTTCCGACGTCGTCAATAGCAAACGACATCATGTCAGCCGTTGCGGCATTCAGATCATGGAGTAGATCACGGCTTCCTTCTGAAACGATTTTAGGATGAGGCATCTTAAGGGTCTTCCGAACTCGATCACTGTCTGACCACGATTTGTGAGATTGGCACCTTCTATTTCCCAATGACTGACGACCGGCCAGTCACAAAATGCATTCACACAGCCAGATTCCAACTTTTACCGTGCCGATGCCCATTGGTTCGCCAACTGACTGACAGGTTTCATGAAACAACGCACGTCATTGCGCTGACAACGTTTTACACATCGACGAAACTGTTAAACAAATGAGACTGTCACAAAATAATAATCAGGCCGGTATGAGTCATCAGGGAGGTTACTGTGCAGGACAATTTCGCGTATTGGTGGGGAACGCAGGGGCCGTGGGTTGAAGAACCCAATGTTCGCCGTAGCGGCACCAGCGGTGTTCAACGCGTTGATCACAACGGCACCATCGTTTATGTAAAGCGCCAGACAGGCCACCTCTACCGCAGCCCTCGCTATCCGTTCGGCAGGCCGACCGTCCTGCGCGAAGGCCATGCGCTGACCCGACTCGACCAGCTCGACGTGGCCGCACCCAAGCCGATCTTTTACGGCGCTCGCAAGGTCGACGGAGTCTGGCAGGGTGTTCTGGTCACACAGGACCTCAATGGGTTTCAGGATCTGGACTCCTGGTACGCCGAGGGTGCTCGCGAGCGCTATACGCCCGAAGAACACCTTCGGCTGTTCGAGCGGTTGGCATTTATGTTATCGCGCATGCACCTCGGCTACTGGCAACACAGTTGCATGCGGTCCAAACATATCTTTGTGAAAGTTGCCGCTTCCATTGACGGCCCGCAATTCGAACTGGCTTTGCTGGATCTGGAGAAATCCCATCGCCGGATGACATCCATAGGTGCTGCGCGTCACGACCTGCGTCAGTTACGACGCCATTGCCCGTGGAGCGATGCCGAATGGACGTACTTTCTCAAGGTGTATAACGCCGAGTTCGGACGAGCGATCGAGTGACGGGTTTGTCGGCCGTGCAAGCACGGCCTTACCCGCAAAGATGTCCGACTCGCACTGGAAGCCAAACGTCCTATCGCGCACAATCGCGCTTTGCCGTCGAGTCCGCCAGCGTGCGGCCCCGACCTCTTCGACTCGATCCAAACCTGCAGGAGTACCGCATGAACCTACTTGAATGGAACGACGTCGCACTGGCCAAATACCTCACCACCAACCCGACCCTCAAGGCCGAAATCCAGGCGCTGAGTGCCGAAGAGCAGAAGCAGCAGACGCAATGGGCGTTCGAGGATGAAGCCGAAGACCTCGGCATCGAACCCTGGGAGCTGGCGCTGCAACTGGTGGCCGAATCCCCTGAGCAACTCAAGTCCATGCGCCTTGAAGCTCACCATCAAGTCGCAGAAGCGTTGGGCATGGACTGGGATGAATACCGCGAATTGAACGACATCGACGAGTAAAACCCACACAACAGGCCTCGAGGGCAAACGACCTATGGCTCGCGACCTGCGTTGCATGCTGCAGTCCGCCGTTGCAGCGCGTGGGACGGTCTTTTTTTGCAGTTGCAAATTGACTCGCCAGTCATTGCTTTACCTCGTCGCCGACGGTGAGTAACGTCTGCTGACTTCAATAAAAAGGAAATCGTGACATGAGTGAGTTGATCTCGTACCACCTGGAAGACGGCATTGCCACGCTGACCTTGAGCAACGGCAAGGTCAACGCCATTTCCCCAGAAGTGGTCGCGGCATTCAACAGCGCGCTGGATCAGGCCGAAAAAGATTGCGCAGTGGTGATCATCACTGGCCAGCCAGGGATTCTTTCCGGCGGCTACGACCTGAAGGTCATGACCTCAAGCCCGGAAGCGGCGATCAACCTGGTCAAGCAGGGCTCCACCCTGTCCCGCCGCCTGCTCTCGCACCCCTTTCCTGTGGTCATCGCCTGCCCGGGCCATGCAGTTGCCAAAGGCGCTTTCCTGCTGCTGTCGGCCGATTACCGGATCGGCGTCGATGGCCCGTTCAGCATCGGCCTCAACGAAGTTCAGATCGGCATGACCATGCACCATGTCGGCATCGAACTGGCTCGCGATCGCTTGCGTAAGTCAGCCTTTCACCGCTCGGTTATCAACGGCGAGATGTTCGATCCCAAGGGCGCGGTGGATGCAGGTTTCCTCGACAAGCTGGTGAGCGTCGACGAGCTGCACGAAGCAGCCCGCACCGCAGCGCTGCAGTTGAAGAAGATCAACATGAATGCCCACAAGAACACTAAGCTCAAAGTGCGCAAGGCCCTGCTGGACACCCTGGACGCGGCTATCGTCACCGATCAGCAACATCCCCTGTAATCGGCGATGACGCAGTGAAAGCCCGCAGCTCAGACGATACTGCGGGCTTTTTTCGGGTGCCGAACTCGCAGCATCCTGCCGACTCTCATGCAGTGGAGCGCTCAGGCGCTAACAGACACAGACTATAAGAAGCGAAATCAACATGGGCCGAGTCGTCGCTGCCGCGGTTTACAGTGCAGGCAAGAAAGTCACCAATATCACCCTCGACGAAGGCGCAGCGTGGGCTGCAAAGCCTGGGCACTTCGTTTGGATCGGGTTGGAACAGCCTGATGCCAGCGAACTGACCAGCCTGAAAAAACAGTTCAACCTCCATGAACTGGCCCTCGAAGATGCCATGGAAGTTCACAGCCGACCGAAGCTGGAAACCTTTGGTGATGCCCTGTTCATCGTGACGTACGCGCCGGTGCGCGAAAACGGCAGGCTTGAATTCATCGAAACCCACATCTTTGCCGGCAAGGGTTACATCATCACCTCCCGCAACGGCCACTCGAAGTCTTACGGCGTGGTGCGCCAACGCTGCGAAGCCCGGCCCTTGCTGCTCGAACACGGCGAGGATTTCGTGCTGTATGCCCTGCTGGACTTCGTGACCGAGAACTACCAGCCGGTGACCGAGGCGATTCACGGTGAACTCGAAAACCTGGAACACAGCGTACTCACAGGCTCCTTGAAGGAATCCGATATCCAGCGCATTCACAGCCTGCGCCGTGATCTGCTGCGTCTATGGCGATACGTCGCGCCCATGGTAGAAGTCGGAGAGGAGTTGCAACGGCTGGACTTCCCGTTCATTGACAAGAACATGCGCCCGTACTTTCGGGACGTGGAAATCCATGTCAAACGCCAGATGGAAGACTTGGGTAACCTGCGGGATATCGCCAGCCAGACCATCGAGATCGGGCTGCTGCTGGAGTCTTCGCGACAAAGCATCGTGCAGCGCAAGTTTGCCGCCTGGGCGGCGATCCTGGCTTTCCCCACGGCCATTGCCGGGATCTACGGCATGAACTTTGAAAACATGCCGGAGCTGACCTGGCATTACGGCTACTTTGCCGTCCTGGGCATCATCGTGGGGGGTTGCACTGCCTTGTTTGCCAGCTTCAAGCGGTCGGGATGGCTCTGATAAAGCGGCAGGTTCAAGGTTCACGCTGCACGCCAGAACCCACTCCGCCTGCAGCGTGCAACATGCCGCTTGTAGAACCGGCTTTAGCCGGAAAGGCGTAGCGCCTGACGAAGCAGATGGGTTGCCTGTACCGGCCTCTTCCCGCCTGAAGCCGGTCCCACGAGGAGAACTGCGCCCCAAAGTCTGGAGAGGTGCCCAGCTTTTGGGGTTCGGTTCAGACCGCTGCTTTGTGCGCCACGAAGCGCATCATCCACTCGGCCACCGTTGTGCCGTTGTGCTCGTAGTCCAGGCTGGCAATCCCCTTCTGATAAATGTGTTCGCCCAGGCATTGCTGGCGAATATCCAGCAGGGTGCGCGAGTAATCGTGGATGAATTCCGGATGCCCCTGGAAGCACAGCACTTGATCATTGATGTGATAAGCGGCAAACGGGCAGAACTCGCTTGAAGCAATGACCGTGGCGTTTTCCGGCAATGCGGTGACCTGATCCTGATGGCTGATCAGCAAGGTCAGCTTCTCCATGGCGGGGCTCATCCACGGTGTTGCAGGTGCCAAGTCGTAATGATGAATGCCCACGCCCCAGCCCTGGGTCGCACGCTCACTCTTGCCCCCGAGCAACAAGGCCAGCAATTGATGCCCGAAACAGATCCCCAGCAATTTGTCGCCGCGTTGGTAGCGCTCAAGCAGATAGGTTTTGAGGGTTTGAATCCACGGATCGGTGCCGAACGAATCAGCCTTGCTGCCGGTCACCAGGTACGCGTCAAAACGCTCATCTTCAGGGGGGTAATTCCCCTGCATGACGTTGTAGACCGTGAACTCGGCGGTAATGGGTTGCTGCGCAAAAAGCCGTTCGAACATCCGTCCGTAACCCTGATATTGCTCGACCAGTTCAGGGCGAAGGACGTCGGTTTCCAGAATGCAAATGCGTAACGGCATAAGAAAAAGTACCTGAAGCGGTAAAGGCGGTAATGCACTGACAAAGCCTGCCTTGAACCGGCACCGTAAGGCAAGAGGCTATTTGCCTGCCTGTGCGTTATTACCTGAACCGCTCCTGTACTGATACGCATGCACCCGGACCGCCATGGCGTGTTTAAAACGTTTCACCCTTGAGCGCCATTTCAAGCAGCAGCGCAGGCGGCTCGAAACGCGGCCCATAGTGCCCGGCCAGGTGTCCCGCACGGGCAATGAACGCCATGACCCCGAACTGGTTGATGAACTGCAACGCACCGCCCGTCCAGCCCGGGAATCCGATGCCGAGAATCGATCCGATATTGGCGTCAGCCACGGAGTGCAGCACGCCCTCCTCCAGACAGCGAACCGTTTCGATGGCCTGAATGAACAGCAGCCGGTCGCGGATATCCTGCCCCGAAATCTGCGCATCCGGTCGCTCGAATCGGCCTTTGAGCTCCGGCCACAGTTGCTTGGGTGCGCCTTGAGGATAATCGTAGAACCCGGCACCCGCCGCCTTGCCTGCGCGGTTGTATTCATTCACCAGCAAGTCAATGACAGCATAAGCAGGATGCTGCGGGGCGGACTTGCCCTCAGTGGCCAGATCCTTGCGGGCTTGCTGACGGATATGGCTCATCAGGCTCAGTGACACCTCGTCGCTGACAGCCAAGGGGCCAACGGGCATTCCGGCCTTGCGCGCCTCGTTCTCGATCATCGCCGCGCAGACACCTTCGCCCAGCATGGCAATGCCTTCATGGGCGAAGGTCGCGAACACCCTTGAGGTAAAAAAGCCGCGACTGTCGGTCACTACAATAGGGATTTTTTTGATCTGCAGGACAACGTCGAAAGCCCGGGCCAGCGTGGCGTCGCTGGTGCGCTCCCCCTTGATGATCTCCACCAACTGCATCTTGTCCACCGGGCTGAAAAAATGCAGCCCTATAAAACGCTCCGGCCGGGAAATCGCCGTTGCCAGACCGGTAATCGGCAGTGTTGACGTATTGGAAGCAATCAAAGCGTTGGGTAGCGCGACCTGCTCGGCCGCTGCGCTGACCCTGGCCTTGAGTTCCCGGTCTTCAAACACCGCCTCAATGATCAGGTCGCAACCCTCCAGATCAGAATCACGCCCCGTGGGTTGGATACGCGCCAGAATCGCCTCGCGCAGGTGCGCCGCCATGCGCCCTGACGCCACCTGCTTGTCCAGCAGCCTGCCGGAATGGTCCTTGCCCTTTTGCGCTGCGGCAAAATTCACGTCCTTGAGCACCACCGCCATCCCTGCATTGGCGCAGACATAAGCAATGCCCGCGCCCATCATTCCGGCCCCCAGGATTCCGACCTTTTTCGTGCGGACCACGGCAAGACCTGTAGGTCGCGAACTGCCGGCATTGATTTCGTTGAGTTGAAACCAGAAGGTACCGATCATGTTCTTGGCGATTTGACCGGTGACCAGCTCGGTGAAATAGCGTGTCTCGATGACCAGCGCGGTATCGAAATCCACCTGCGCGCCCTCCACCGCCGCGCAGAGAATCTTCTCCGGAGCGGGATAACAGCCTTGGGTCTTGCTGCGCAACATCGCAGGTGCAAGGGTCAGCATTTGCGCGACTTTCGGCTGGGCGGGCGTACCGCCGGGAAGTTGATAACCCGGTGTATCCCAAGGTTGGCGAGGCGCCGGATTAGCCATGATCCATTCCCGCGCCATGCTCAGCATTTCATCGTGGTGGGTGGCGAGCTGATCGATCAGCCCCACCTCCAGGGCTTGCTGCGGGCCAAGCTTCCTGCCCTCAAGCAGATACGGCAGCGCCTTTTCCAGCCCCAGCATGCGCACCATACGCATCACACCACCACCTCCGGGCAACAGACCCAGGGTCACTTCCGGCAGGCCGATCCGAGCATCGCTTGAATCCAGCATGATGCGGTGATGGCAGGCCAGACAGATTTCCCAGCCGCCGCCCAACGCTGCGCCATTGATGGCTGCCACCACCGGCTTGCCCAGGGTTTCCAGGCTGCGCAGTTGCGCCTTGAGCTCGGTAACCATTGTCTGAAACCACTGGGCGCGGTCTTTGTCGACCTTGATCAGCTCATTCAAGTCGCCGCCCGCGAAGAACGTCGATTTGGCGGACGTGACAATCACGCCAGCAATCGACGCTTGTTCGTCCAGAAGCCTGGCGAGGGTGGCGGCCATGGCGTCACGATAAACCGCGTTCATGGTGTTGGCACTTTGGCCTGGCATGTCGATAGTCAGGATGACAATCCGGTCCTGGCCTTTTTCATAGCGAATGGCATCGGTCATAACGGGTGATCTCAACAAATCCAGAAGAAGGAAATCATCAACGGCTCAATAGCGCTCGATGATGGTCGCAATGCCCATGCCGCCGCCGACACACAGCGTGGCCAGGCCATAGCGCAATCGCCGCACTTCCAGCTCATCGAGCAAGGTGCCCAGAATCATGCAGCCGGTAGCGCCGAGGGGATGGCCCAGAGCGATGGACCCACCGTTGACGTTGACCTTGTCCGGGTCGATGGCCATGTCCTTGATAAACTTGAGCACCACTGACGCGAAGGCCTCGTTGACCTCGAACAGGTCAATGTCATCCGCCTTCAGCCCGGCCTTGGCCAGCGCCTTGCGCGTTGCCGGGCCGGGACCTGTAAGCATGATCGTGGGGTCAGTGCCGGTGACGGCGGTGGCCACAATCCGTGCCCGCGCACGCAACCCCAACGCCTTGCCCTTGGCCACCGAGCCTATGAGCATGGCCGCTGCACCGTCGACGATGCCGGAGCTGTTGCCGGGGGTGTGCACATGATTGATGCGTTCGACATGGCTGTAGACCCGCAGCGCGGTGGCATCGAACCCCATCTGACCGAGCATTTCGAAGCTGGGCCTGAGGCTGGCCAGCCCCTCAATCGTCGAGTCGGCGCGAATGAACTCGTCATGGTCCAGCAACAAGGTGCCGTTCTGATCACGAACGGGCACCAACGACTTGCCAAACGCCCCGGACTGACGCGCACGAGCGGCTTTTTGCTGCGACTGCAACGCGTAGGCATCCACATCCTGACGACTGAAACCTTCGAGGGTGGCGATCAGGTCCGCACCAATGCCTTGGGGCGTAAAGTGACAGTGAAGATGGGT
This sequence comes from Pseudomonas sp. DWP3-1-2, assembly GCF_049896285.1. NCBI lineage: Bacteria > Pseudomonadati > Pseudomonadota > Gammaproteobacteria > Pseudomonadales > Pseudomonadaceae > Pseudomonas > Pseudomonas sp. DWP3-1-2. The sequence continues at coordinate 98,461 of NZ_JAFCTZ010000005.1, forward strand.
CTGCGGGTCCAGCGCCCAGGCGCCGCCGTCACTGCCCATGGGCACCCGAGACATGGATTCCACGCCGCCCACCACCACCAGATCTTCATAGCCGGAGCGGATTTTCATCGCCCCCAGATTCACGGCCTCCAGACCCGAAGCGCAAAACCGATTGATTTGCACCCCCGCCACGCTGACATCCCAGTCAGCCACCAAGGCTGCGGTCTTGGCGATATCCGCACCCTGTTCACCCACCGGCGTGACACAGCCGAGCACGATGTCATCCACATGACGGGTATCCAGATCATTGCGTCGCTGTAACGCCTCCAGCAGCCCGGCCATCAGGTTCACAGGCTTGACACTGTGCAGTGCGCCATCGGGTTTGCCCTTGCCGCGCGGGGTGCGCACCGCATCGTAAATCAGCGCTTGGGTCATGGTGTTGTCAGGGCCTTTATTGTTGTCGGAATAAATACTGTGATGACACCTTAGCGTCACAGCATAGGTATTGAATGACGGAAGCGAGGGCGTTTTGGCCGAATGTAGGAATAATCCGACCCGGACGAACGGTCGCGTGGCGAGCGGGCAACGTTGGTCCGTCGAAAGGTGTCTAGTCAGGGAGCGTCCGCTGGCTTTACGCATCACATAGAAGTTTTTTAAACGAATGGTTGCAGGCTATATACGCAATAGTTCTAAGTGCCGCCGCACTTGGACTCTAAGGTTAAGTCTGTAGCAATAGGCGTACTAATAATCAAGTTCAGCGCCTTGGTTGACGGCTAGCTTGCCGCACCGGTTGCTCAATGAATTCACCTTTGCCAACTGCCCGATTATTCATCAATGAATTCGGTGGGCTTTTGCAGCTCAGGAATAACAAAAAAGGCAGACAGCCATGTTCAAGCATTCAAAGCTCCGTCAGGCCGGACTTATCGTCTTCGCCACCACACTTCTATTGATCGTACCGAATATGACCCGTCTATTCGGTTGATGGTCATCCTCTGCATCGGAACCCGCCGTTATCGATGCGCTTTCGAACAGGATGTATCTGTGCCAATCTCCCGCATCAAATGATGGGGAGCGGGTATGTGTAAAGGTTTATCGGTGGCGCTGATCGCGATAGGAAGTGCAGACAGCCCTCACCTGCCGTGTGCCCACGGTTTGGCGGTCATTCGTCACGCCAGCCACGAAGCGACCCACGACAGCGCCTCTCGTCCCGGCCGCGACCCCGCCCAATGATCTCGTTGCGCGCTGTCTTTTTACTGCCCGCCTTGCTTTGCTGTGTGACATTGCACGCAGCACAGCTGACGGTCGAACTGGCCAACGGCGTACACACGTGGGATACCGCGCAACTGCTGGCTCATCCGCAGGCCCGTGATGTGCTCATCGCCAATGACGTGGCGTATAAACGCGACATGACGTATCGCGCCCTACCCGTTGCAGCACTGCTCGACGCAGTCACCCCGCAGGATCATGTGCAAGCGGTGGCCACCGACGGCTTCGCCGCCGAACTTCCCGCCGCGCCGTTACTGCAAAGAACAGGCGCACACGCCTGGCTGGCCATTGAGGACCCGAGCCATCCATGGCCGAAGCTGGGCAATGGCAAGCAAAGTGCAGGGCCTTTTTATCTGGTCTGGACGGACCCGGCACAGAGCAGGATCAGCCCGGAACAATGGCCGTTTGGACTGGCGAAAATGCGTGTCCTGGCGCCCGTTGCCGAACGTTTTCCCGCGCTCATGCCTGATGCAGGGCTGGCTGCCGACGATCCTGTCAATGCAGGTTTCGCCCTGTTCCAGAAAAACTGTTTCGCGTGTCACCGACTCAACGGCGCCGGAGATTCGCAGCTGGGCCCCGACCTGAATCTGCCTCACAGCCCCACCGAGTACTTCGCCGCGGACTACCTGCGACTGTACATTCGCGACCCGCAGAAGCTACGGCATTGGCCACAGGCAAAGATGCCCGCCATCTCCACAAACGTGCTGTCGGATGCCGAACTGGATCAGGTCATCGGGTATTTGCAGCATATGGCTCAACAACGCAGGGCCGGGGAAGCCCATTAATATCAGCGTCTATCAGCGTTGCATCGCCGTCGCTCTGCCCCACGGAGCCCACCCGAAAAAGGTCGGCTCCATGGAAGCTGGCAAGGTTTACTGGTGCTGCGCCTGCATCAGGATTTTTGGCGCGTCGACGATCGGGGATACAAATACCTTGGCGTGCATCTGCTCGCTGCCGCCACCGCGCCGCATGCCGCGCACCGGGCACGCATCCAGATAATCCAGGCCCACGGCCAGTTTCAGGTGGCGCTCGGGAATGGCCAGTTGATTGGTCACGTCAAAGCTGTACCAGGCGTCATCAATCCACGCTTCGGCCCAGGCATGGCTGGCCAGATGTTCAGTGTCTTCGCTGTACAGATAACCCGACACATACCGCGCCGGAATGCCCAGGCTGCGCGCGCATGCCAGAAAAGCGTGCGTGTGGTCCTGACACACGCCGGTACGGCCAGCAAACGCCTGCACGGCACTGGTGTCGACTTCGGTAGAACCCGGTGTGAACGTGATGTGCTGATTCAGCGCGTGCATCAAGTCAATCAACGCACTGCGGTCCTTGCGTTTGCGGCACTGTTTGGCGGCGAAGGTGCGAATCGCATCGTCGGGCTCGGTCAGGCGCGTGAAGCGCAGAAAGGGCAAAGGCGACTGGCTTTCGTGCTCGGCTTCGCGCTTCTCGTCGATTTCGACCTGACCCCGGGCGCCGACAACAATGGCTTCATGCGGCTCGTCCATGGTCAGCACATGCAGAATATTGCCAAACGGATCGACTTGCGCCCGCACCGGACGCGGCAGGTTCAATTGCCAACTGAGCACTTGCTGCCGCTCGCTGTCGTGTGGCGTCAGACGCAAATACTGGATGCTGGCGCGTACCTGATCCTCATAGTGATAGGTCGTCTCGTGGCTAACTGAGAGTCTCATGCAGCCTCCAGGTAAGAAGTGTGTATGGCGTTGCCCAACTGGGCTACCAACGGAATGAATTCGTTCAACCACTCATGCAGCCCTTCGTCCAGGATTTCATCGATCCCGGTATAACGCAGGCGTGCATCCAGTTCCGCCGCCAGTCGCTGGGCGGGCCTACCGTTGGCCCCCGGTAGACTGGCGAGGATCTGATCCAGCTCTTCCAGACAGGCGCTCAGCGAACGCGGGATGTCGGGACGTAACAACAGCAGTTCGGCAACCTGGCGCGCGCCGGGGGCATCACGGTACAACTCGGTGTACGCCTCAAACGACGACAGCGCACGTAACAAAGCACTCCACTGGTAGTAACCGTGGGCAGAGCTGTCGGACACCTGATCGGTGTCGCGCCCACGCAGTTCGAGCATTTCGTAGCGTGCATCCAGCATGCGCAGGGTGTTGTCGGCGCGTTCGATGAACGTCCCCAGACGAATGAAACGGAACGCATCGTGACGCATGATGGTGCCGTACGTGGCGCCACGGAACAGGTGCGAGCGCTCTTTGACCCACTCGCAAAAACGGCTCATGCCATAGCGGCTCAGACCCTGTTCAGCGATGCCGCGAATTTCCAGCCAGGTGGAGTTGATGTTTTCCCACATGTCCGCCGTGATCCGCCCACGTACCGCATGGGCGCTCGCCCGGGCTGCACCCAGACAACTGTAGATGCTGGCGGGGTTGCTCGCATCCAGGGCAAAAAAATGCAGCAGGCGTTCGGCGTGCAGCTCCCCGTGGCGTTCAAGGTAATGGTCCAGCGTGCCCGTAATCAGCAACGGCATGGCCAGTTCGTCCAGGCCGTCGCCATGACCGTCTTGAGGCATCAGTGACAGCGAGTAGCTGACGTCCAGCATCCGGGCGAGATTCTCTGCTCGCTCCAGATAGCGCGACATCCAATATAAATCCGAGGCAGTTCTACTTAGCATTGGCAGGCATCCTTAATCCTCGACCACCCAGGTGTCTTTGGTTCCGCCACCTTGCGACGAGTTCACCACGAGCGAGCCTTCACGCAGCGCAACGCGAGTCAGCCCACCGGGCACAACACGGGTTTCACGGCCGGACAGGACAAATGGGCGCAAATCGATGTGTCGCGGGGCGATGCCGTTCTCGACAAACGTCGGACAGGTCGACAGGCACAGCGTGGGTTGTGCGATATAAGCGTTGGGCTTGGCTTTGATTCTGGCCCGGAACGATTCGATTTCCGCCGCGGTGGACGCAGGTCCCACCAGCATCCCGTAACCACCGGAACCCTGGGTTTCCTTCACCACCAGATCCCCGAGATTGGCCAGCACATGGGACAGCTCTTCGGGTTTGCGGCATTGCCAGGTCGGCACGTTCTTGAGGATCGGCTCTTCGTCCAGGTAGAACCGGATCATGTCGGTCACGTAAGGATAAACCGACTTGTCGTCCGCCACGCCAGTGCCGATGGCATTGGCCAGCACCACATTGCCTGAACGATAGGCCGACAACAGGCCCGGCACGCCCAGCATCGAATCCGGATTGAACGCCAGCGGATCGAGGAATGCATCGTCCAGACGGCGGTAAATCACGTCGACAGCCTTGGGCCCATCCGTAGTTCGCATGAACACACGATCATCGCGCACAAACAGATCCGCACCTTCGACCAGTTCCACGCCCATCTCACGCGCCAGGAAGGCGTGTTCAAAAAAGGCGCTGTTGAAACGACCGGGGGTCAGAACCACGACACTGGGGTTGTCGATAGGGCTGGAGCTCTTGAGCGTATCAAGCAGCAGGTTCGGATAATGGTCGATAGGCGCGATACGCTGAGCCGCGAACAGCTCGGGGAACAGACGCATCATCATCTTGCGGTCTTCGAGCATATAGCTCACGCCGCTCGGGGTCCGCAAGTTGTCTTCCAGCACGTAATACGTGCCGTCACCATCGCGCACCAGATCAACACCGGAAATATGCGAATAAAGATCGCGGTGCAGATTCAGGCCCTGCATCGCCAACTGATATTGCTCGTTGGCCAGAACCTGCTCGGCGGGAATTATCCCGGCCTTGATAATGCGTTGTTCGTGATAAAGGTCAGCCAGAAACATATTCAACGCTTTCACACGCTGAATGCAGCCTCTTTCCACCACCCGCCATTCAGTGGCGGGGATGCTACGTGGAATCGTATCGAAGGGGATCAAACGCTCTGTCCCCTGCTCATCACCGTACAGCGTGAAGGTGATCCCGGCTCGATGAAACAATAGATCGGCTTCGCGTCGACGCTGAGCCAGTAACTCAGGCGGCGTCTCGCCCAGCCAGCGGGCAAATTCCCGATAATGCGGGCGAACCAGGCCGCCTGCATCGTACATCTCATCATAAAAGGTGCGGATCATGCCGTACTCCTTGTCACCACGGACACCAAGGGCCTTCGCAAGGCCCGTGCCATCGGCATAAACGCTTAAATATCAACTGGTTATATAAATCCACGGAGATGAATGCACCATTCCTGTGCAATAACCTTCCTAACCAATTCTCCTACGCCTCATTCGGAAGCGTCTTTCAACTGTAAAAGCTATGACCAGCATAGCCAGAGTTGATTTCACGAGTCGATATTGTTTCTCGATAATCGTCTGCATTCCGGCAACCCAGCATCTGGATGCCCTGTTTCAAGTCGTTGTCGAAAAACACCGCAGCGTCTGTAACAACCGAGCTCTTCTCGAACTTCCCTTTGGGCCACTCCTTGGAGTGGCTTTTTTTTGCTCTTCATGAAGTGATGAGAACACCCAAACCAAAACCGGTCGATCCAGGGATCCCTGGATCGACCGGTCGCTCAACCCGCCAAACGAGGCTTCATCAGTGCAAGCCCCTGATCTCATGTTTGACGCCCCAGCCCTCGACTTCACCATCGAGCGCCTGGATTGCTGTCTGAAAGTCCTGCTCGAAATCACCGATACCGTCGTATGTGGCATACATGACTTTGCTCAACTGCAAATGCCACGCACCGTCATCTCCGGCGTTGATCTGGGTATTGAGGGATTCGCCACGAAATCGTTCTGCTGCCTGCCGAGCCCGCTCCTCATCCGGGAAAATGGCATAAAACTCGATGGGGTGGATACGTGCGAAATCGAAACCGCCTTCTTTCATGCGGCGCAGTACGTTACTGCTGATGTCCTCTTGATAGGCTGTGCTCATGAAACGTCCTCCTATGCAACGATAGATAGAGTTTCAACGCTCCCTGACGACGCTCCGATTGGAGGCCGTTCCACGACAGGTACTCCGCCGGGCGGGAATCAAGCATGTAGCTGACAAGGCCAAGCCTGCGAGGGCAGAAAAGGCATCGACACGAACGAGGCTGGAGAAACGCTTCACCAGCCTCATTTGCAGATTACCCCCATCGTTGACGTTATGACAATTGAGGGTGCGGGATATTTTTGCGATCAGCGCGCTTCATTGATGGAAATGATTTCCACCGCGTTCTGATCCTTCAACGATTTCACCGTAGGATCAGCCGTGCGGCCTTCCAGATCGTTAAGGTCCAATTCATCCGCTACAGGGAACAAGATCGGCCGAAGCCGACGAGCAACCTCCTCCTCGCTGGGACGCTGCTCGGCATCAAGATCCAGGCTCTGTTGCACACCATCCTTATCCAGATACGAAATGGTCCACTGTTTCATCAACGTCTCCTCAGCAACCGACAACGCGGCTTACGTGATCTTGACCTTTTTTCAAAGGCATTCGTTCAAATCGGTCAGGCGAAAACGTCAAGTATGACGGTCCCGGACGCAGCCGCAACCCATTGTCCCTGAAAACTCGAAAGCCCCTGAATCAGGGGCTTTCGTGAACGGGTGAAGCGATCAGTTTTTGTTCTTGCTCGCCTCTACGCCAGCGGTGTTGTCCAGAAGGCTCTTGGTCGCGGTTTGCAGGAAGCTGTCGAGCTTGTTACGCAGCTCCTGGGTATCCGGCGCGTTCGGGATCACTTCAGCGTGAGGTTTGCGTCCCAGCGTGTAAGACAGCACTTTGGGCTCCATGTCCTTGGGTTCGATCAGAATCCGGTCGCCGGTAATCAGGGCGACGGTCTGCTCACTGCCCGAAGGCTTGATCACGCCGAACCCCTTGTCGCCTTCCGGCAGGTTCAGCAGGTCACGGCCCCAGCACTGGTTGCGATTCTCACCGCCCAAACGGCCCATGATGGTCGGCACAACGTCGATCTGTGTGCCAACGATGCTGCTGCGCTGACCGAACTTTTGCTGCACGCCCGGACCGATCATCAGCATCGGCACGTTGAAACGGCCCAGGTCCATTTCGGTGATCTGCTGATTGTTGCCGAAGCCGTGGTCGCCCACGACGATGAACAGCGTTTCCTTGTAGTAAGGCTCTTTCCTGGCCTTCTCGAAGAACTGCCCAAGGGCCCAGTCGGAATAACGCATGGCAGTCATGTGCTCGTTCAGCGAGCCTTGATCCGTCACGCGTTCAACCGGCAGATCGGCGGGCAATGCGTACGGTGTGTGGTTAGACAGCGTCTGCAGCAACGCATAGAACGGTTTGCCGGCTTCCCCACGTGCTTTCAGCTCCTGAGCGCCACGATCAAACATGTCCTGATCGGAAACGCCCCAGGTCGGATCGGAGAACACCGGATTGACGAAGTCATTGCGACCGATGAAGGTGGTCATGCCCTGGTTACTGAAAAAACCGGACTGGTTATCCCAGGCAAAGTCGCCGTTGTACACATAGACGTCGTCATAACCACGAGCGCTGAGCAGCTGTGGCAGACCCGACAGCTTGTGACTGCCTTCCGGCGTCTGCATCAGGTACTCGAAACCCGGCAGGTTCGGGAAGCACCCCATGGTGGCGAACATGCCTTGGTGGGTGTGCGTGCCGTTGGAGAAGAAATGATCGAACAGCAGCCCCTCCTTGGACAGTTTGTCGAAGTACGGCGTGATATTCGCTTCATCGCCCAGTGCACCTACCGAGTGACCGGCAAAGCTTTCCATCAGGATCACGACGACGTTCTTGATGGGCAGCGTGTTTTCCACTGGCGGCAGGTTGTCGCGACGCACGGCCGCGATGCCCGGATCGACGAGCTTGTCGTGGGACGTCAGCAACATGTCACGCACGGTCTGCTGGGCCTGTGGCTGCGGCAGTGTCGCCTTCCAGATGTTGTCGCGATCTTCCGACATGCGGCTTTTGGCCGCGGCGATCAGGGTCAAGGTGCCGTTCAAGCCCAGGGTATTGGCGAAATTGGAATCAGTGGTGTAGGAATCGCCCCAACGCAGCGGTGGGCCTTGACGCAAGGTGCCACGGGCAGCGGCTACAGCGACCAACAGGCAAACCATGAAGACAGCGATGCGTGCATACCAGGGCGCAATCGCGCGACCGGCTTTACCACCGCCCTGAGGCCGGGTTACCCGATCAACACCCTTGAACACCAGACTCAGCAACCAGGTGACGAAAGCCCATGCCAGGAGGTAACGCACCACCGGGAAGCCGTACCACAGCATGCTCAGAACGGTCTTCGGATCTTCTTTCACGTACTGGAAGACCAGACCGTTCAAGCGTTGGTGAAATTCGCGATAGAAGTCCATTTCCATCAAACCGAAGAACATCGTCAAGCTGCCAACCAGGGTCAGCCAGAAACGAAACAGCCCGCGCTGGGCCATCGCCCACACGCTGAACAGCGACAGAAGCAGCGGAATGAGCAGGTAGACCGTCAGACGCAGGTCAAAACGCATGCCGTTGAGCATGGCCTCGACGAATGTGGAGGCCGGCGTATCGCCGATCATTTCGCGGTTATAAACCAGCAATGCAATACGCAGCAGCGTGTACAGCACCATCAGTACCAGGCCGCTTAACAGCGTGTATGCCAGGTGCGATTTGACGGTAGGTTGCAGCGAGCGCGACGAGGCGTGCTGATGACTCAGGGCGTCCGTTGTGGCCATGTCGTTCTGGGATCCGTTGGATTCAAAAGTTGGGTCGAAAATCTGTGCGCCTGGCGACGTAATCACATCGAGCAAACCGCGGGGGCGAATCTTACGTGATCATTCAGTGATAAACATCGACAGCAACAGGATCTTTCATTTCTAACTGTCGGACGTTGACCACTCTGACACGCTGGAATCGAGGTTCCAGTCATTGAAGCGCCATTAATCGCGAGGGATTTTCCGTGACAACACGTGAAAATTTCGTTGTTCACCACGCGCGGGTTCAGTTGAACGACTGCCGGTAAAGGATTACGCAGTACGGAACGACGCCGAAAACGGCGAGCGCATGGCAGGCGAGTAAGGTGTCGGGAGGCGTTCACACCGTGGGACCGGTCGGCGAGAACCGGCCATGAGCCGATCAGGCAGTCCGAGCCAGCGAGGCTCGGCGCCAGGTCGTCTGTTTTATGTAAGCAAGTGTGTGACGGATACCAACAGACGGTCACGCACGCATCACTTCAGAGCAGATGCCATGCCTGCGTAACCCTTTCCCGGCCTTGGTCAGTCGTTGCTGGGCTTATTGATTGCCTGCAACACGTATTGCGGCAACGCGAACGCGCCAATGTGGACTTCCGGGTTGTAGTAACGGGTCACGATGCCGCTGCCCGCGAAACGCTGACGCAAGGTTTCCAGTGGCAGTTTGCGATAGGACGTGTTGGTCGCGCCCCAGGCAAAGGTCATGGCGCCGCCAATATAGGTCGGAATCGCCGCCTGATAGAAATGCCAGTCAGCAAACAGGCCACGCATACGTCCGGCCGTGGTTTGCACGCCGCTCAACTGCATGAACGGTGTGCCGTTCTGGGTAACCAGAATGCCGCCTTCGTTCAGGCAGCGATGGCAAGCCTGATAGAAGTTTTCCGAAAACAGCACTTCACCGGGACCAATCGGGTCGGTGGAGTCAGAGATGATCACGTCGAATTTTTCTTCGGTGGTGGCGACAAAACGCATGCCGTCATCGATCACCAGATTCAGGCGGGGGTCATCGAACGCACCTTTGGAGTGGTTCGGCAGGAACTCCTTGCACATCTCGACGACGGTGCCGTCGATTTCAACCATCGTGATGTGCTCGACACTGCGGTGCTTGGCGACTTCGCGCAGCATGCCGCCGTCGCCGCCACCGATGATCAGTACCCGGCGTGCCGCGCCATGGGCCAGGATCGGCACGTGAGTCAGCATCTCGTGGTAGATAAACTCGTCGGCTTCGGTGGTCTGAATCACACCATCAAGGGCCATGACGCGCCCCATGCGCGGGTTCTGGAAAATCACCAGATGCTGATGCTCGGTACGCACCTCGTGAAGCAGCTTTTCCATGCGAAAACGCTGGCCATAACCTTCGTACAACGTTTCTTGATAATCGCTCATGGGTAAGTCCCTGATAAATGCAGATGGCAGGACGGTAAGCCGCCCATAAGAAAGGCGCGCATTCTACGTCGAGGAACATGACAGGTCGAACCTCTCTTGTCCTTGACCGCTATCGTCCAGCCGATGACGCTCACGCCTATCAAAACAAAAACGCCTGATTGCAAAGGTGCAATCAGGCGTGTTGGTGCGGCGCCGGATCAGCGTTAACGATCAGATACGCACATTACCGCGCGGACCGGCGATCGCCCAGATGATCAGACCCAACACCGGCAGCAGAGCGATCAGCAGTACCCAGAGGACTTTCATGCCAGTCTCGGCACCACTTTTCAGAACATTGATGATGGCCCAGATGTCGAGGGCCAGAATGATCAGCCCTATCAAACCATTGAACGTGGAACCCATGGTGTCGCTCCCGATTGTCGCGAATAAATATATGCCTGCTTAGGATAGTCGCCGTGTGAGAGGGTTCCGTTGAACCAACGGCATATTTTTGTGCTCCGACTTGATAAGACAGACGTAACGGCGCAAATTTTTAATTAATTCCGCAAAGGTCAGTACTCATGCAAACCCCCGCACAACCAAGAACGTTGTGGGCGACGTGGTTCGCTCAGGCCCAATCAACGCCCTTGATCAGCCTCAGTTTTATCGTGGCCTTGCTGGTAGTGCTGGGGCTGCTGATCGCCAGTGGTTACAACGCGATTTATGGCGCCAATCAGGACAACCTGCATTACGCCCTGCTCGGCGGTACTGCCGGCTTCGCCGCGACCGCGCTGGGGGCCGTAATGGCCGTTGCAATGCGCTCCATCACCCAGCGCACCCAGGACATCATGCTGGGATTCGCGGCGGGCATGATGCTCGCGGCCAGCTCATTTTCCCTGATCCTTCCCGGCCTCGCCGCCGCGCGGGAAATCACCGGAAGCGGGCCGTTTGCTGCAGCAACCGTGGTAGTGGGCCTGGGGCTCGGCGTGCTGTTGATGCTGGGCCTGGACAAATTCACCCCTCACGAACACGAAAGCGTGGGTCGTCAGGGGCCGCATTCCGAACGTATCAACCGGGTCTGGTTATTCGTTCTGGCGATCACCCTGCACAACCTTCCGGAAGGCATGGCCATTGGTGTCGGATTCGCCAATGGCGACATGAACGTCGGCCTGCCACTGGCCACCGCGATCTCCATTCAGGATATTCCGGAAGGTCTGGCGATTGCCCTGGCCTTGCGCGTCACCGGGCTTTCAGCCTTCAAAGCCATGCTGGTGGCCATTGGTTCAGGTCTGATGGAGCCCATTGGCGCGCTGATTGGCCTGGGAATTTCCAGCGGCTTCGCCATCGCATACCCGGTCAGCCTGGGACTGGCCGCAGGCGCCATGCTGTTTGTGGTGTCCCATGAAGTCATTCCCGAAACTCACCGCAACGGCCATCAAACCTCAGCGACCCTTGGTTTGATGGGCGGTTTCGCGGTCATGATGTTTCTGGATACCGCGCTGGGCTGATCAGCTGGAGGCTTTGAGCGTCTGCAATGCGGGCGCCGCCTGGATGCCCACAGCGGCACACAACTCAAGCACGCGGGCCTGATCGCATCCATAGACCAGCACTGTCTGAAGCTCGTCATCCAGCGGCTGGCTGAAGTTCATCAGCACATAGCCGCCCATTTCCTTGTTCATGGCGCCCAACTGAATCTGAATACGGTTGAGCGCGGTCAGTGGCTCGACTTTGGCCAACTGTTTGGGCTTGATGTTGAACGTGACGTCTTTGCCGAACGACTCGACGATCTGGGCAAACAAGTCCATGTAAGTGTCGGCCTGGAACAACACAGTCTCCGGCAAGCTGCCCACCACGACCCATTCGCCCAGTGAAATCGGGAACGTGTCGTCGTAGTTGATATCCGGGTTGGCGGCCAGAAATGCCTCGGGAGCGGCATACGCCTGGGCGGCTTCGTCGGCGATGCGTTCGACCTCCTGCTCGCCCATGCACCCCGAACTGATTTTGCCGATTAATTCGATGAGTTGATTTTTCATGGGGCAATCCTGATCACACGCAAAAATAAAGGCGCGAAGGATAACGGCAAATCCTTCACACCTCTATCGATACAGAACATGCCGCAGTCAGTGGGCGAGTTGGCTCAGTTGTGCAGCGGTATCGGCCGCACCCATGGTTTGCGCGGCGGCCAGCGGTGTTACGCCTTTGGCATCCTGCACATGAGGGTTGGCGCCCCTGCTGATGAGGTAGTCGACAATTTCAGTGCGGTTGAACATGGCGGCCATCATCAATGCCGTGCGGCCATCGGCTGAAGCACCTTCCACGTCAGCGCCGCCTTCGATGAGCAACTTGACCACCGCCAGATCACCCTTGAACGCTGCGCCCGCCACCGGGCTCTGTCCATTGTCGTTGCGGATCTCGGGATCAGCCTTGTGGCTGAGCAGCACCCGAACGGCCTCTTGATGGCCGTGATAGCTGGCCAGCATCAGCAAAGTGTCGCCCTTGTGATTGCGCAGGTCAGGCGTCAGGCCCTTCTCCAGCAGCCGGTCCAGCATCACGGCATCACCCCGGCGCGCGACATCAAATACCTGTTCGGCGAATTCAAGGGCCTCATCATCGGTCATCGGCACGGGTTCGGACGCCGTATGGGTTTGATCTGACATCAACTCTCTCCTGGAAGCGCTTTGCACGCGGACACATAAGGTTTCAGGGGTACAGCCCCGGAACGGACAACGTGCCGATCCCGGCAGGCTCCCGTTGTTAGCAATGACCGCAACTGTGCGCAGCCGTTCGAATGCGGTCAAGACACGGGCGTCTATCAAGGCCATTGAGCGAGGGAGAAAAAAAGATTGGCGACGGGCTCGAATAAGTGGAGGTGGACGCGGTCATAGCCTTCGGATGCGTTCGCGTCCTCTGGCAACGGCCCCCGGAACACGGGTTCAGGGTTAAGTTCCGCTCTAGTCCCGTGTAAACCTCAAAAAAACCCGCAAAATGCAGGATGCACGATAGGCATTCATGCAAATTGCACGAACCCCGAAAAGCAGAATATTCATAACCTACTGATTTATAACGTTTTTATTTATATCGAAATCCTGGCACAGTCACTGCACTAGTACTTCCAAGCTTGTTATCCCATGAGCAATGGAGCCGCTAGACATGACTTTTATCCAAGAAAAATTCGCATCCGTCTTTTCCGAATTTGACGTAACCACCCAGGCCCGCCCTGATGGTGGCGTACTTCTTTCTTTGCGTAACAGTGAAGGCAAGCAGATCCGTCGTTGCGTGTCCTACGCGCAGCTTCATACGCCGGTTCAACTGGAATGGGTAATCAGCGCCATCCGTCGAGACCTCGCGGCACAAGCCAGCGAACTGCCAGCCATCTCGATGCTGCAAAGCCAACACCGTTTTGACCTGCCGACTTATCACACCCGCTGATGGGTGGGCTAAGCCCCACATTACTGACTGTTTCACCGATACACCCGCTCTCTCATCCTTTGTTTTAGCCGCGACTGCTGAATAGCTTTCGCGGTTTTTTTTCGCCCGGGTTTTGGCGGCCGCCGCACTTCAGGCTAATCAGCTCCATGCTAAAAAAGAGTCTGCAACTATTGAATAATCCCTTGGCACAATGCCTCCCCCACTGCCTGGGCACGGTTGGAAACGCCTAATTTGTTATAGATGCTCTTGAGGTGATACTTCACGGTCGGCACCGATATCTGCTGGATGGAAGCAATCTCCCACGTCGTTTTTCCTTCCCGTGCCCACTCCAGTATGTCGACTTCTTTCTCGCTGAGCCCTTGAGCGCGCAACTTCGCGCCCCTGCCCACCATGTGCAGCACCGGCACCAGACTGGACAGCAGGTATTTATCCTCCGCTGTCAGCGAGCGCTTCAGCCCGTTGAGCGAGCAAATCGACGTCACGCCCTGAAAACCCGGTCCTTTGTGGCTGTAGCCGAAAGAGCAGCCGGGATTGAGCTGATGGCTGGCAACAGCCTCGCAAAAAGTGTTCGACGCCGGGTAGAGCGCAAAGGCCTGACGCCAGTCGAGAAACCCCAACTGCTCGCGGTAATACTTGACCACCGGATCTTCCAGGAGCATCCGACCGCGTCGATACAGCTGCCGCCAACCGTCATCCACATTGGACGTCACCAGCGTCAGCAGCATTGAACCTCGAAACTGATAGAACATGGCTCGCTCGCACTGGCACTCACGCCGCAGCCAGCCCAGTGCTTTTTCAATCGCATATTCGCTGTCCAGTTCAGTAATGCTGCTGACCATTTGCTGTATCAGCGGATTGAGGTCGGCATTTCGCGGTTTGGCAGTTTCCATAAGGGCGCGCTCCTGATCCGGCCCGATCCTGTTTGTGTGTGTGTTGAGCGATGACGGCGGGGGCTGGATGAGCAGGAAACTACACGATTCAAGGCATTGAAAAGCCACAGCGGAAACAAACAGTCTTCACCGACTTACAACCCGGCCCCTTCCCACAAAACAGCAGGAAAAGACTGACTCAAGTTCCGCTACGAGGTGGCGAGGGACGATGATTGTACTGACGGCAGTCGCGGCAAAAAACCGCGACTGGCCCGAGACGGCAACTCAGAACGTCGCCAGATCAATAACCGCAAAACTGGCAACGTTGCTGTGTCCGATCAGTTCTCCCCCGTTGCGGACCAGCCCGCAGGTCGGCATCCCGGCAGCCTGTGCAGCGTCCAGTTCCTCGACAATGTCCGAGAGGAACACAATCTCCTCGGCAGGCAAGCCGATGGCGGCAGTGATGGTCCGGTAGGACTGCGGATCACGTTTGGGCCCGGAGGTGGTGTCGAAATAGCCGCTGAACAGCCCGGACAGATCGCCTGCCTCGGAACAACCGAAAATCAACTGTTGAGCCTGAATGGACCCGGAGGAATACACGTACAGCGCGTAGCCTTCCTCATGCCAGCGCTTGAGCGCTTCCACGGCATCCGGGTAAACATGCCCCTTGAGCTGACCCGCCTTGTAGCCCTGCTCCCAGACCATGCCTTGCAGGGCCTTGAGTGGTGTGGCTTTGCGATCCTCGGCGATCCATTGCAGCAGAATCTCGATAGCCCGCTCCACATCAGCATCCGGCTCATTGCTCTCGGCGCGCACTGCATGCAACTGGGCGGCCACGGCGGGTTCGCTGGCGTGCTGGCGAACATATTCCGGCAGATGCTCCTTCGCAAACGGGAACAGCACCTCAAATACGAAACTCACCGCACTGGTGGTCCCTTCGATATCCGTCAGGACAGCTTTAATCGTCATCGGTATCCGGCCTTATAAATCGTCGAGCTGCGGAAACTGGCGGGCAATGCTTTCGCCGGTGAATTGGGCGACCCAGCCCTCGGGGTTATTGAACAGGCGGATGGCCACGAAATGCGGGTTCTCGCCCATGTCAAACCAGTGCCGGGTGCCCGCCGGAACGGAGATCAGGTCGTTCTTTTCGCACAACACGGCGTAGACATAGTCATCGATGTGCAGGGTAAAGAGCCCGCGGCCGGCGACGAAGAATCGTACTTCGTCTTCCCCATGGCGATGTTCGTCGAGGAATTTGGACCGCAGTTCGGCCTTCTGAGGGTGGTCGCTATTGAGGCTGATGACATCGACCGTCACGTAGCCGCGTTCAGTCATCAGAGTGTCGATCTGCGTCCGGTAGGCGCTGATCACCTCTTCCTGGCTGGCGCCGGGCGCCACGGGTGTCGCCGCCTGCCAACGATCAAAACCCACACCGTGCTCGGCCAGGGTGGACGCGATGTCTTCCACATGGGTCAGGACTTTATCGGGCTGCTCGGGGCTGGACTCGTGGTAAACGAACAGACTGCTCATTGGCAATTCCTCGGTTTTGGTGAACCCTGCGGCCGATTTTAATAATGAGAAAGCCAGGCCGCTGCGGGTAAATCTGTTATCGATTGAGTATCGCGAGGGTTTTCAGCTCGCACTCGAAGAGAAACTCGAACGCTTCGATCTGGCGCAACGCATCGCTCATCTTCGCGCCCCAGGTATACAGGCCATGACCGCGAATCAGATAGCCTGCACAATCCGGATGGGCATCCAGCCAGGGCTGGACGTTGGCGGCCAGACGGGCAATGTCCTGGTCATTGTCGAAGATCGGCACCACGACCCGGGATTCGTGGGTGACGACACCGCTGAACGCCTTTTGCAGTTCGTAGTCCTCAAACACCAGATGATCGACGGCCGTCAGACGCGACAATACCGTAGCGTTTACCGAGTGGGTGTGCAGCACCGCGCCGACGTCTGGCTTGCAGCTGTAAATCTGGGTGTGCAGCAAGGTTTCCGCCGAAGGCTTCTTGCCCGGTTCAAGGCTGTTACCGGCCAGATCAGTGGCCAGAACGTCGTCCATACCCAACTCGCCCTTGTGCCTGCCGGAGACGGTCAGCAGCACTTCGCTGGGCGAAAGCCGTGCGGAATAATTGCTGCTGGTGGCCGGAGACCAGCCTCGTGCATATAAAAATCGCCCGGCGTCGATAATCGCCTGGCTCAGCTGTTCGCGGCTCATGCGCGTTCCTCTTTCATTCGTAAACCTGTCATGACGGCAGCGGCCAGGGCCGCCACGCTGGCGATGCTGAAAGTCCAGCCCGGGCCCAGCAGATTCCAGCTATAGCCCGAATACAACGCGCCCAACGCGCCGCCGGTACCGGCCAGCGCGGCATAAAGCGCCTGGCCCTGACCCTGTTGTTGCGGGCCGAAACTACGTTGCACGAAATGGATGGCAGCCGCGTGAAAGCTGCCGAATGTCGCAGCGTGCATGAGCTGCGCAACGATCAGCACCCACAGATGTTCGGCAAAGCTACCCAGCAGCACCCAACGCAGGGCCGCGAGCAGAAAACTCACCAGCAGCACCTGGCGCACGGTGAAACGCTGCAGGACACGGCTCATGGCCATGAACATCAACACTTCGGCCACCACCCCGACTGCCCACAACAGGCCAATGAAACCCCGGCCGTAACCCAGGTTTTCAAGGTGCAGCGTGAGGAAGGTGTAATACGGGCCGTGGCTCAACTGCATCAAGCCGACGCTGACGTAAAAGGCCAGTACGCCGGGTCGCGTCAGTTGCCGAAAAAAACCACCGGCCCCCAGCCGCGCGCCCGATAGCACCGGTTGAGCATTGGGAACCCACCCACTGCTGACGACAATACCCAGCAGGATCAATAGTAACGCTTGAGGGTAAAAATCAAGACTCAGGCTTTCAAACAAGCGCCCCAGGCCGACCACCGTCAGAATGAAGCCCACCGATCCCCAGAGGCGAATCTGGCTATAGCGCGAGGTCTGCCCTTGCAAGTGCGTCAGGGTGATGACTTCGAACTGCGGCAGCACGGCGTGCCAGAAGAACGCATGCAGCGCCATGACCATCGCCAGCCAGGCATAGCTTTTGTCGAACAGAATCAGCGCGAAGGTCAGCAACGCACACACAGCGCCAAACCGCACGATGGTCAGACGCCGTCCGGTGTAATCCCCCAGCCAGCCCCAGATATTGGGGGCGATGCAACGCATGAGCATGGGGATCGCCACCAGCTCACCGATCCGCGCGCTGGAAAACCCCAGGTGATGAAAATACAGCGCCAGAAACGGTGCCGTTGAACCCAGCAACGCAAAATAGAACACGTAGAAGCTGGACAGCCGCCAATACGGCAGCTGCGAGGTAGCAGGCGGCATCACGCTAGCAGGCTGCGATGGCAGCGGTGCCGCCGGTCATTACAACTGACCCAGCACAGGCGTGTTGACCCGCACATTGGCGTTTTGCCCGCGATGGCGCAGCAGGTGATCCAGCAACACGATGGCCATCATTGCCTCGGCGATGGGCGTAGCGCGGATACCCACGCAGGGGTCATGACGGCCCTTGGTGATCACGTCCACCGGATGGCCGTTGACGTCGATGGAACGGCCCGGCGTGGTGATGCTGGACGTCGGTTTAAGCGCCAGGTGCGCGACAATCGGCTGACCAGAGGAAATGCCACCCAGAATGCCACCGGCATTGTTGGACAGAAAACCTTCAGGGGTCAGCTCATCGCGGTGCTCGGTACCGCGCTGGGCGACACAGGCAAAGCCCGCGCCGATCTCGACGCCCTTGACCGCATTGATGCTCATCAGCGCATGGGCCAGCTCGGCGTCCAGACGATCGAAAATCGGCTCGCCCAGGCCCGGCATGACGCCTTCAGCCACCACCGTGATCTTCGCGCCGACCGAATCCTGATCACGGCGCAACTGGTCCATGTAGGCTTCCAGCTCCGGGACCTTGTCAGGATCAGGGCAGAAAAAGGCGTTGTCTTCAACACAATCCCAGGTTTTGAACGGGATCTGGATCGGGCCTAGCTGGCTCATGTAGCCACGCACCAGGATGCCCATGCTCGCCAGGTATTTCTTGGCGATGGCACCGGCGGCCACGCGCATGGCGGTTTCCCGCGCGGAGCTGCGACCGCCGCCGCGATAATCGCGAATGCCGTATTTGTGGTGATAGGTGTAGTCGGCATGGGCCGGGCGAAACAGGTCCTGAATCGCTGAATAGTCCTTGGACTTCTGATCCGTATTACGAATCAACAGGCCAATGGACGCACCCGTGGTCTTGCCTTCGAAGACGCCGGAGAGGATTTCCACCTCGTCCGCTTCCTGACGCTGGGTGGTGTGGCGACTGGTGCCAGGCTTGCGGCGATCCAGGTCAACTTGCAGGTCTTGCAGCGACAGCTCAAGGCCCGGCGGGCAGCCGTCGACGACAGCAACCAGCGCCGGACCATGGCTTTCGCCGGCAGTGGTGACAGTGAACAGCTTGCCGAAAGTGTTGCCGGACATGCGGGTGCTCCGAGAGTCAGCGAAAAAATCAGATCAATAAAAGTAGGCGCGCCAGTATACGCAGGCTAGTCGTGTAGTTCATCCTCGAACCTTATTCGTCTGGCCGCGTCCAATCGGCACCCAAACAGATAGTGGCCCAACGATGTTACGAGTTATTGCCTTGATACTTCCCCTGCTCACCGGGCTTGCCTACGCGGGTCCGCCTACTGTCCTGCAACGACCGATCAGCCTGGATACCGGTACCGGCGAGTTGTTCGGCACCTTGTTGCTACCCAAGTCCGACGCGCCCGTGCCCGTGGTCCTCATCATTGCAGGCTCCGGTCCAACAGACCGCGATGGCAACAATCCCGATGGCGGGCGCAACGACAGCATGAAGCGCCTGGCGCGCATTCTCGCCAAACACAACATCGCCAGCGTGCGTTATGACAAGCGCGGGGTCGCCGAGAGCAAACCGGCGACGCCCGACGAGCGCCAATTGAGCATCGAAGCCTACGTGGCAGACGCTGAAGCCTGGGGCCAGAAGCTCAAGGCTGATCCGCGCCTGGGGCATTTGATTCTGCTGGGCCACAGTGAAGGTGCGATGGTCGCTTCCCTGGCTGCCGAGAAAGCCGGAGCCAGTGCAGTGATTTCCGTGGCGGGTACCGGACGCCCGGTGGATCAGGTGCTGCGCGAACAACTTCAATATCGCCTGCCGCCCCCACTGCTTGCGCGTGCCAATCAATTGATCGATGAAATCAAGGCCGGCAAGACAGACGACGATGTGCCCCCTGAGCTGGAAGTCGTGTTTCGTCCCAGCGTGCAGCCTTACCTGATCTCGCTTTTTCGCCAGGACCCGGCAGCGGCTTTCGGCAAGTTGCAGGTGCCGGCGCTGATTGTTCAGGGTCGCCATGATATTCAAGTGGGCGTGGGCGATGCGCAGCTCTTGCAGCAAGCCAAACCCGATGCCGAACTGGCCCTGATCGATGGCATGAATCATGTGCTGCGCATTGTGCCCAACGACATCAAGCGTCAGTTGGCGTCTTACAAGGACCCACAGTTGCCGCTGGCCAGCGAACTGACCACCCGCATTCTGCGCTTCATCAACGCTCTGCCTGCAGCATGACCCGGCTTTTTGATAGCGGCAGGTGCGTTGTACCCTTCAGGACTGGCGAAACCGGCCGATAGGATGCTGCTGACGCTGTGTTTGCCGCACAGGGTCGTGGACAGGATCGCGGTAAACATGACTGAAAAGAATGCTCCAAAACCTGGCGAAGAAGACGTTGCCGCAGCCAAAGCGCCTGCGGTGGTGCAGCCGTGGGAAGACGTTCAGCCCGAAACGTTTCTGCTGTTGCGTCTTGCACCGCTGCAAACTGACCGGGCAACGGGCGGCCGCCCTCTGCGTTTCGTCCAGTTTGGCCGGGCCGAGCGTCACAGCAAAGAGTTGAGCCTGTTGCGCCTGGCCATCCAGTTGCCGGGGCAAAAGGTCAGACGGGAACAGAATCATCTGGATGTCTGGGTGGACCACGACAAGCAACTGGTACGCCTGGGGCCTGATTCCGGTTTGCAGATCGAGCCGTGGAACCGCGGTGTCGGACGCTTCATAGCGGCCCAGGCCATTCTCTGGGCACAGAAAAGATGGTCAACCTACAAGATCGAAAGTGTTGCGCTGGCCAGCAAGGACGGTTTGAACGAAGACACTCGCCTGCGCCGGGATCACTTCCTGCGCTGCCAGGGCCTGGAAGTCGCCTACGCCGACGCGCAACACATGAAAGCCAGCGTCAAGGAGGTCCAGGTCGGCAACCTGCACAGCACCTGGAATACCGACAAGGTTCAGATCATCGAAATGCTCGACGCTGCGCACATGCTCGAGAATGCCGAGAAAAAGATGATCGGACAGGAAGTGCTGATACGCCAGCATGAAGACCGGGTGAGCAAGTACAAACGCGAGGACAGCAGCCTGCGCTTTACTATCGCGTGCCTAGTGGCATTCTCGGTATTTCAGGCAGGGTTACTGATCTGGATTGCCACGCACCGTTGAGTGCGGCCGATCAACCACGCCCGCGTGCTGAAAACCGCTGACGGGCCGCAAAAACGCCAGCCCGCCATAGCGTCATGTCAGCCAGAACAGCGGCTGACTGACTGTCCATCGCTCTATCGCGGGCACGCGCGCCTCTGCGACTCGCAATCAAACCCGCGATTCAAACAACGCCTGATGTTCGCGACACTGGGCGGCGGTGAGCATGAACACGCCATGGCCCCCACGCAGGAAATCCAGCCAGGCGAAGTCCACTTCCGGATACAACGCCTGCACATGCACCTGGCTATTGCCGACCTCGACGATCAGCAGGCCCTTGGGCGTCAAATGGTCAGCGGCCTGGCTGAGCATGCGCCGAACCAGATTCAACCCATCGCTGCCGCACGCCAGGGCAAGCTCCGGCTCGTGCTGGTACTCGTCGGGCATGTCTGCGAAATCTTCCGCATCCACGTACGGTGGATTGGACACGATCAAGTCAAAACGCTGCCCAGGCAAGCCGTCAAAGCCATCACCCTGCACCGTGTAGACCCGATTCTCCATCCCGTGACGCTCGATGTTCTGGTTGGCCACTTCCAGCGCTTCGAAAGACAGGTCCGCCAGCACCACTTCGGCCTCCGGGAACTCATCGGCACACGCGATGCCGATGCAGCCGGAGCCTGTGCACAGGTCGAGTATCCGCGCAGGATCGTCGGCCAGCCACGGCGCAAACCGGTTTTCAATCAGCTCGGCAATGGGTGAGCGCGGGATCAGAACACGCGCGTCCACAATGAAGGACATGCCGCAGAACCAGGCTTCGCCCAGCAGATAAGGTGTGGGCATGCGCTCGTCGATACGGCGTTTGATCAGGCGCTGCAGGTCCTCGATTTCATCGATTTCCAGTCGGCAATCAAGGTAGCTGTCCGCGATTTCCCAAGGCAGGTGTACGGCCCCCAGAACCAACTGCCGGGCTTCATCCCAGGCGTTATCGGTGCCATGCCCGAAAAACAGGTCTTCTTCGTGAAAGCGACTGACCGCCCAACGGATATGGTCGCGCAGCGTGCGCAAGCGGGATGTGATCACTTCAGACAACTCCTTGGGAAAACGACGGGGGATTCTAGCAGACGATGCCGGGAAGCCGTATCGCGCCATCAATGCCTGCTGCACTTTATGGATTTGGATCAAACAATCAAGGCATACTGCCATTACACAGCCGAAAACGGCCCTGCAGCCCGCCAAAACCGGTCGTTGTCATCGTTGCCATTCACAGAACCGCTCAGCCGGGGGAGAATGTCGCAAAAGCCCCACCTGAAGGAGCCCCAGATGTCAGATCCAAAGACCATGTTTCAACTCAGCGGCCGTGGTTATGCACCGGCCACCTTGAGTAATGCCACCCTGATCATCATTGATGCCCAGAAAGAATATGTCAGTGGCCCGCTGGCCCTCACCGGCATCAACGAGGCCGTCGCCAATATCGGCCTTCTGGTAGCGGCAGCGCGGGCCCGAAAGTGCCCGATCGTGCACATACGCCATCTCGGCACTGTAGGCGGCCTGTTTGACCCACAAGGCGAGCGCGGCGAATTCATGCCCTCCCTGGTGCCTCATGACGGTGAGCCCATCGTCGAAAAGCGCCTGCCCAATGCCTTCAATGGCACAGAACTGGCCGATCTGCTGCAGAAGCTCGGCCATCTTGACCTGATCGTGTGCGGCTTCATGAGCCATTCAAGCATCAGCACGACGGTGCGGGCCGCCAAGGATTATGGCTTCCGGTGCACCCTGGTTGACGACGCCTGCGCCACCCGCGACCTGCCAAGCCCTGACGGCGTGGTCAGCGCCCAGGTCGTGCATCGCACTGAAATGGCCATCATGAACGATAACTTCGCCACGCTGGCGCTGACCAAAGACTTGATCTAAGGCCCTTGAGCATCAGGAATCGATCGACCGTGCCCGTGCGCCATCGCTGCGCCGGAGCTTCTCCAGGCGGTTCCTGAAGCAAAACCGGCATCCCCCCTGCGATCCTGTGATCTACTTCACACTAACCGCCTATCCATTAACCACTCGCATTTGCCTTTGAACCCGCCTTTACTGGAACAACCGGTTCATATCCGGGTCAGAGCGCCGATACTCCTGGAGGAATCGGAATGAAAATATCCGATGGTTTCGATGCCCGTCGTCTGCGCCCCAAAGGGCAAGGCAATTGGCCTGTACGCATTGGCTGCGCCCTTGCCGCCTTGCTCGCTACATTGGGCGTGCTGCTGAGCATGGCAGGGGTGTCCAGCTTCGTGGGTCATCCCGAGACGCTGGGCGAGCTCAATGCCAGCCCCGTGGGCGCTGCGCTCATCATCGCCGCCGGCCTGCTGGTGCTTTATCTGGGTATCTGGTTGTGGCGCCGCTGCCGACTGAGCCTGCGCCGGGCCAGGGGCTTGAATATGTCACCTCACCTGATGAAAAAACACGACTGATTGATACCGCGATTTTTAGTCAACCCGAGCACCCCGCGACTTGGTTAAACTAGGCCGATTCGCGGAGGCACCATGCAAGACGACGATTTTTCCCTGTTCCGAAACGAGACGCGCGGCGTCAAGCCCATCAAGCATGAGCAGGCGGATGTGGGCAAACCCAAAGCCGACCGCAAACTTCTGGCCAGGCTTCGCCAATCGGCAACCGTGCGCACCGACTCGGTGACTGTTGACGGTCTTTCCGATCAATTCGTGATTGATGTAGGGCCTGAAGACGTACTGAGCTGGTCAAGGGATGGCGTTCAGGAAGGCCAGATGCGCAAACTGAAACTGGGGCAGATCAGCTTCGAGGGCAGCCTGGATTTGCACGGTATGAGTGTCGAAGTGGCCAGAGAAACGTTGTGGGCATTTCTGGCTGAAGCAACCCAGTTGGAGGTTCGCTGCGTGCGCGTCACTCACGGCAAGGCTGTACGCCTGGACGGCAAGCGGCCGATGATCAAAAGCCACGTCAATACCTGGCTGCGGCAACATTCACAGGTTCTGGGTTTTTGCTCATGCCTGGCCAAACACGGTGGGGCGGGGGCGGTGTATGTGATGCTCAAGCGCACCATGATGGAAGGCCGCGACGAGTAATCGTCACGGCCTGATTCAAGCCTTGCAGCCTGAAGCGACGCAGAGGTTACGGACGGCCGCCTGGGCCACCTGGACCGCCTGGGCCACCACCGCCTTGACTATGACCGCCACCACCGCCGCCACCGCCATGACCACCTGGGCCCCAGAATGGGAAGCACCCGGAAACAGTAGACAGCACAGCTACAACCATTGCGACTTTAACTATTCGAGCAAACATCTAATGCACTCTCTATGGGACAGGTATTTGTTACCTGTAGCCTCAGACAGCGCAAGGCCCGATATGTACGTAGCAGCTTGGTACGGTCTACGTAACGATGTTGATACACACCCCCAGGTACGCCGCCAGCGCCCTGACCGCGACTTGTCAGCCACAGGTAAGTTACTATGTGCGCCTTGGCGGGAAGCAAACCCGCGTTCATTGAATCCACACGGAAAAACAGCCCTGTGACACTGGAACAGAATTACACCGCGATCCTTGGCCAGCTGGGCGAAGACGTTTCCCGCGAAGGCCTGCTCGACACCCCCAAGCGCGCGGCCAAGGCGATGCAGTATCTGTGTCGCGGCTACGAGCAAACCCTTGAAGAAGTCACCAATGGCGCACTCTTCAGCTCCGATGCGAGCGAAATGGTAATGGTCAAGGACATCGAGCTGTATTCGTTGTGCGAGCACCATTTGTTGCCGTTCATTGGCAAGGCCCACGTCGCCTATATCCCTAACGGGAAAGTGCTGGGGCTTTCCAAGGTCGCACGCATCGTCGACATGTACGCCCGCCGCCTGCAGATCCAGGAAAACCTGAGCCGCCAGATCGCCGAAGCCGTCCAGAAGGTCACCGGTGCCCTGGGCGTGGCAGTGGTCATCGAAGCCAAGCACATGTGCATGATGATGCGCGGCGTCGAAAAGCAGAATTCCGCGATGATCACGTCGGTGATGCTGGGCGAGTTCCGCGAAAACGCCGCTACCCGCAGCGAGTTTCTCAGCCTGATCAAGTGATCACCGCCCTGCCCGATTGCTGACGATCGGGCCTCGGGCAATCTTCCCGCCTCGGTTTCCCACACAGGATTTCATCATGTTTATCAAGGCATTACGGGTTGGCCTGGGTCAATTGGTCATCTTCATCGATTTCCTGACCCGCCCAGGCAAGAAGCAACGCACGCCACACGCCCAGGCGTCAGTCGACGCGTCGGCACAAGGATTGACGCTGTATCAATTTCACGCGTGTCCATTCTGCGTCAAGACCCGCCGCACCCTGCGCCGCTTGAACGTGCCCGTGGCGCTGCGCGATGCCAAAAACAACGAGCAGGATCGCCAGACACTGCTGACAGAAGGCGGCAAGATCAAAGTGCCTTGCCTGCGCATCGAGGAAGGCGACAAGACCGTCTGGATGTATGAATCCAAGGTCATCATCGACTATCTGAACCAGCGCTTCGCCACGGTCTGAAATGTGCCGCAACTGGCGGATTTGCCGGGCCGGCAAATCCGCTGGATCAGTTGGGGCAACCGTCCTGACGACACGCAACGTATGCTTTCAATTGCTTGACCCGCAACTCGGTATGCCCGGCCAGGCATTGGGATTGCAGCAACGGCCAGATTGATCCTGAGTCCTCGGGTTTGCCCACTTGATACAAACAGTCTGCGTCGCGAAAAGCGATCCATTTGATCTGTGCATTCTTGAGCGCCTGCTGTTGGGCAGGGTCTTTCAAATAGCTCATTTGGGCCTTGTACTGTTTGTTCAGGTCGGCATCCAGCGCCGTCGACTGCTTGCCAGCGCATGCATTCATCTCGCTCTGGGTGCCATCGCAATCCTTAACCTGCGCCTGAGCCGAACAACCGATGCCCAGGGCCATAAAAGCCAGCACCGCCATCATTGAAAACCGCATCGTGAAACTCCTTATTACCCAGTGACTGAATAGGGCCTTGCAGGCTCAATCCAGCATTCCTACATACCCCGGTTGATCCTTCACGCGCGCCAACCACTGCACGATCCCCGGATATGCCGAGAGGTCGAAGCCGCCTTGGTGGGCCACATGAGTGTAAGCATAGAGGGCAATATCCGCGATGGAGAACCTGTCGCCCACCAGATACGGCGTGCGCTTGAGTTGTTGCTCCATCACCGCCAGCGCACGATAACCGGCTTTTTGAAGCGAGCGATATTCGGCAAGGCGCTCTTGAGGCAGACCCAGATAAAACTGGATAAAGCGCGCAACGGCGATGCAAGGCTCATGGCTGTATTGCTCAAAAAACTGCCACTGCAGCACCTGAGTACGCAAGCGCGGCTCGGCGGGCAGGAAATGGCTGCCGTCGGCCAGAAAATTGAGAATCGCATTGGACTCCCACAGGCAGGTGCCGTCCTCAAGCTCGAGGACCGGGATCTTGCCGTTGGGGTTCTTTTCCAGAAAGGCGGGCGTCTGGGTTTCGCCGTTGAGAATGTCGACGGCAATCCATTGATAGCTAATACCCAGCAGGCTGAGCATCAGCTTGATTTTGTAGCAGTTGCCCGAGTTGTAGTCGCCATAAACCTTATACATTGCTGTTCCCCTTTAGCTGCTAACGCTGAATACCCTTAAGCCACCTGTTGCATCTGCGCCTGTCGCACGACCGCCGCCAATCGTTTCAACCCTTCGCCCAGACGATCCGGGTCAATGTGGCTGAAGTTCAAACGCAGATACCCGTGATTGGCATCCGGGTCAGCAAAGAAGGGTTCGCCGGGCATGAACGCAACGTTCTGTTCCAATGCGGCGCTGAGCAGAGTGCGAGTATCCAACGGTTGCCTCAAGGTCAGCCAGAAGAACAATCCGCCTTGCGGACTGTTCCAGTCCGCCAGATCCCCGAAGTGTTCCTGCAAGGCCGCCTCGAATGCATCGCGACGCCCCCGATAAAAGTCCTGCAGTTGCAGCAGATGCTTGCGGTAGTGCGCGGTGCCGATCCATTGCAGCGCCTGCCATTGGCCCAGGCGATTGGTGTGCAGGTCGGCCGACTGTTTCAAACGCAGCAAATGAGGAAACAGATCCGGGCTGGCAATCAGGTAGCCGACGCGCAAGCCGGGCAGCAGGGTTTTCGATACGGTGCCGGTGTAGATCCAGCTGGCCTTTTTCAGGCGACTGGCGATAGGCCGCGCGCTGCCGCCATCGAAGGTCAGGTCACGATAGGGCTCGTCTTCGATCAGGGTCACGTCGAACTCGTCGAGCAATGCCGCCACCGCTTCACGGCTTGCCTCGCTGTAGCGCACTGCCGACGGGTTCTGAAAGGTCGGAATCAGATAAGCAAACGCTGGCGTGTGTTGCTCCAGTCGCTGACGCATGGCCACCAGATCCGGGCCGTCAGCGTGCAGCGGCACGGTCAGGCAATCAGCGCCGAACAGCTGAAATATTTGCAATGCAGCCAGATACGTCGGCGCTTCCAGAACAATTTTCGTGCCTTTGTCGATGTACAGCTTGGCGGCCAGATCCAGGGTTTGTTGCGAACCGCTGACGATCAACACCTGACTGGCCTCGCAAGGCAGGCCGATCGCTCGGGCTTCATCAGCCAGCGCTTCACGCAGCTCCGGCTCACCTTCACTCATCCCGTATTGACCCAGCGCCACCGGCATGTCCGCCCACTCCACCCTCGGCAGCATCGCTTCAGCGGGCAGCCCCCCCGCAAACGACATCACTTCCGGGCGCTGCGCTGCCGCGAGAATTTCACGGATCAAAGAGCTTTTCAGGCGGGAGACGCGTTCGGAGAATGCCATGGAGATCACCGGTAGCCGAAAGAAATGGAAATAAGTCAAACTGGTTGACTGAAACTACGATATCTCAACCGGATACGTCAACATGATTGACCTTAAAAACCCAGCCACTCAACAAGCCGCCATGGAAGCGTTTTTCTTCGGCTATCAGGCGTTCACTGCCAAGGCAGACGAAATGCTGGAGCGGCGCGGTTGTAGCCGTGTGCATCAACGCATCGTTTTTTTCATCGCGCGTTATCCCGGCTTGAGCGTGACCGAGTTGCTCGGTGTGCTGGGGGTCAGCAAGCAGGCGCTGAACGCCCCGTTGCGCCAGTTGGTCGCAATGGATCTCGTGCACAGTGCAGCGCCGGACAGCGACAAGCGCAAGCGGTTGCTGGCATTGACCGCCGAAGGCATGAAGTTTGAACAGGCTCTGCGGCGCGAACAGGTGAAGCTCCTGCAAAGGGTTTTTGCCGAAGCGGGCCGAGAGGCGGTGGACGGTTGGCTGGCGGTGAATCAGGCGCTGGGGCACACGTTGCCAAAGTCGGGAAAGGCGGCGCCAGCCACTGACGGCCCTCTTGAATGACCTCTGCATGAGCCGTTTTCAGCACGCCGGTACAACGCTTCATCTTAAGCAGGTTTTAACCAACTGTACTTGCATCTACGTGGCTGGCTGTATCGCAATGCCCTGTAACGTCTACGTTTAGGCTTGACGCCTGAATTCGTACAAGGAATGTCTGATGCCTCACACCACACACGCCCCGTTACGGCCGCTTGCGGACTCCTCAGCGTCAGCCATCGTGGCCGGTTTCATCGCCATGATGACGGGCTGCACCAGCTCGCTGGTCTTGATGTTCCAGGCCGGTCAGGCGGCGGGCCTGACCACGCCCCAGATTTCTTCCTGGATCTGGGCGCTGTTCATGGGCATGGCGGTGTGCAGCATTGGACTGTCGCTGCGATACCGCACGCCTATTACGGTCGCCTGGTCAACGCCCGGCGCGGCGTTGCTCGTCACCAGCCTGGGCGGTGTCGCGTACCCTGAAGCGATCGGTGCCTTTATCACCTGCGCCGTGCTGGTCATGATCTGCGGTTTGACGGGCAGCTTCGAACGGCTGGTCAGACGCTTGCCGGCCTCTCTGGCAGCCGCGTTGCTGGCAGGCATTCTGTTCAAGATCGGCAGTGAGATTTTCCTCGCCGCTCAGCACCGCACCGCCCTGGTGTTGGGCATGTTCTTCACCTATCTGATCGTCAAACGTCTTTCGCCGCGCTTTGCCGTACTGGGTGCGTTGCTGGTGGGCGTGGCGTTGGCGGGTGTTCTGGGCCTGCTGGATTTCAGCGGATTCGCGCTGGAAGTGGCGGTACCGGTCTGGACAACCCCTGAGTTCTCATTGGCAGCGACCATCAGCATCGGGATTCCACTGTTTGTGGTCGCCATGACTTCGCAGAACATGCCCGGCATTGCAGTGCTCCGGGCCGACGGCTATCAGGTACCCGCTTCGCCACTGATTTCCACCACGGGCATCGCCTCACTGCTCCTGGCGCCATTCGGCTCCCATGGAATCAACCTTGCGGCAATCAGTGCGGCGATCTGCACCGGTCCACATGCCCATGAAGACAAGGACAAACGCTATACAGCGGCACTCTGGTGCGGCATTTTTTACGGCATCGCCGGTATTTATGGCGCGACCCTGGCCGCCCTGTTCGCTGCATTTCCCAAGGAACTGGTGCTGTCCATCGCGGCACTGGCATTGTTTGGCTCGATCATCAACGGTTTGACCGTCGCCATGAACGAACCCAAGGAACGGGAAGCGGCGCTCATCACGTTCATGGTCACAGCATCAGGGCTGACGCTGTTTTCCATCGGTTCGGCATTCTGGGGAATTGTGGCGGGCGTGTTGACGCTGTTGATTCTGAATGGACGACGGGGCTGATGCTGTGACGGGCAAGCTCGCTGCGCAGCTAATCGTACTGCGCAGCGGGTACGGCAAGATGCGATTCACCTCGCTGACTACAGCTTGAAATGCCCCACCATTCCTTTCAATTCCGTACCCAACGATGCCAGTTCGATGCTTGAAGCAGCGTTGCCGCGCATCGCCAACGCCGATTGATCCGCGCTCGCACGGATGCTGGTCACGCTGCGGTTGATTTCTTCGGCTACGGACGTCTGCTCTTCGGCTGCAGCGGCGATTTGCTGATTCATCTGCTGGATCATCGACACCGCCGAGGCGATGCTGCCGAGAGCGCTTTCGGTTTGCAGCACATCGCTGACGGCCAGCTTGACCAACTCTCCACTGCTGCGGATCTGCGTCACCGATGCCTGCGCACCGCTTTGCAGGCTGCCCACCAGACGTTCGATTTCCTCTGTCGATTGCTGGGTACGCTTGGCCAGCGCCCTGACTTCGTCGGCCACCACCGCAAACCCTCGCCCTTGCTCACCCGCCCGTGCGGCTTCAATGGCCGCGTTCAAGGCCAGCAGGTTGGTTTGCTCGGCAACACTTTTGATCACGCCCAGCACCGTGCCGATGTTATGGATTTCCGCGCTCAGGCTTTCGATGCTGTTGCTGGCTGATTCCGAGGACGTGGCCAGTTGCTCAATGCGCTGCAAACTCTGGCGCACGACCAACTGACCGCTGTCGACCTTGTCGTCGGCTGTCTGGGCTGCCACCGCAGCCTCTTCAGCATTGCGCGCCACATCGTGAACCGTGGCGGTCATCTGATTCATCGCCGTTGCCACTTGCTCGGTTTCCTGCTGCTGGCTGCTGACTTCCCGATTGGTCTGTTCGGTCACGGCCGACAGGGAATGAGC
Organism: Pseudomonas sp. DWP3-1-2; assembly: GCF_049896285.1. Lineage (NCBI taxonomy): Bacteria > Pseudomonadati > Pseudomonadota > Gammaproteobacteria > Pseudomonadales > Pseudomonadaceae > Pseudomonas > Pseudomonas sp. DWP3-1-2. The sequence continues at coordinate 129,096 of NZ_JAFCTZ010000005.1, forward strand.
AGAACTCGCCAACTGCTCGATGCCCGCTTGCAGGCCGCTGACGATGCTGCTCAGGCCCGCACCCATCTGCTGCATGGCAAGCATCAACTGGCCGATCTCATCGCGACGCTTGACCGTGACGCTGGCGGTCAGATCCCCCGCCGCGATGCGCTGTGCGAAAGCGATGACACTGCGCAGTGGCCCGACAATAAGCCGGGTGATAAGCCAGGATGCAAACAACCCCACCAGCAACGCGATGACGGATGAGCCGATGATCTGCATGGAGTTGGTCTTGAGTTGCGCCTGCATGGACTGGTCTTCAGCGGCGTAGGCCTGATTGACCTGATTCACGACTTGCCGGGCGTCGGCCGCCAGTTGCCTGGAAACCTGCGCTTCCCTGGCCAACAGTTCAGTGTATTCGTTGAGCTTGTCGGTGAAATTGACGATGTGAGTGCTGACTTCTCCCAGGACGGTGAGGTAACCGTCGTCCTTGATGACGCCCTTGAGTTCTTCGGCCAACGCCTGCGCCTGATCGGCCTGTTCAATCCTGCCGGTCTTCGCCTCCTCGCCCGAGCCGGTCTTGCGGCTTTTGTCCAGGCGCACCCGTGCTTCGTCCATGGCCTGCATCATCAGTTTGGACACCTGACTGACCTTATTGGCCTGCTCGATGAACTCGCCGCCCTGTTGGCCCTGGGAATCCTTCAGACCGTAAACGCCATCATCGGCAAGCCCGGCCTGCAGTACGTCAAGGTTGTTGGCAACGCTGGAGACTGACCAACTGGCCATTTCCAGCGCCAGATCCTTGCTTTGGCTGAGGTCGACGAACTGATCGAAGGTTTTCCGGTAGGTGGCCAGCCCTTGCTGGACCTGATTCATCATGACCTGGTTGGCAGGGGACTGGGTTTTGAGGTCTTCGGCCAGCAGGTTGAGGCGTTCAACCCCGGCATGCAACTCCTTGACGGTGTTCGCATCGCTGTGCAGCGCATAATCCTGTTCCAGCAGCCTGACGTTCAGCACGCCACTGTTCAACGCGGACATCTGCTTCAAGCCATCGAAATGCACGCTGATGCTCTTTAGCGACCAGACGCCGATGGCGGCAACCAGGACGGTCAATAGCAGGACCAGCGCGAAACCCACGCCCAGTTTGATCGCCATCCCAAGATTAGCGAAGCGTGCTTGCAAGGCCGAAATCATAGCGTTCTATCCCCTTTGAATAGCCTGGGCACTCTGGCCTTTGAATCAGGCCATTCAATAATCGTGCAGATTCGCAATGGATTACGACAGTTACAAGCGTTTGACGTCGTAATAATGGCAAATAGCTATGCCGACGTCGCTTTCAGAACGTTACAGATTCGCGCAAAAAAAACCGGCGCATCCCGATAGCTGACAAGGTGGAAAAACTGCCCCGATTCGAGCGCGAATTCAGGGATGCGAACTGATCGGGTGCGCGTCCCTGAAACCGAGGGTGGGATGTTCACTCTTTTGGTCAAATATCCCTCAACAAGCCGCTGCGTTGACCCACAACGTGCCCGCATCGGCATCCAGGCAGGCCTCGGTTCCCAACGGTACCGCAATATTCACGTTGCCGTGCCCGATAGGCAGCCCACCCAACAGGGGAATGCCCAATTTGCCCAGACGCTCAGTCAATACCTCAGACGGCGATACCGCGCTCAGCCCGTTGCCCGGAAGACTGAATTGCCCCACCGCGATGCCAGCCAGACGTTGCAGGATTCCACAGTTGAGCAAATAGGTCAGCATGCGATCAACCCGGTAGCTCGCCTCCCCCACGTCTTCAAGCAAAAGAATGGCACCGGTCAGATCAGGCATGAACGGGGTGCCGATAGACGTACTCAGCATGCTCAGATTGCCGCCCAGCAGTAAACCAGAGGCCCGCCCGTGGGTCCGGACACTGAATGTGGGTTCATCGGCAACGGCCTCGACCAGTACCGGCTCGGTGCTCATCAGCGTGTGCTTCATGCCGCTGGCAAAGGTACCGCCACGCTCAAGCTGCGTCGCCACAGGCCCATGCACCGTCGCTAACCGGGCCCCGGCCCACAGGGCAGCGTGCAAGGCCGTGATGTCCGAAAAGCCCACGACCAGCTTCGGATCGCGGCGCACGGCCTCCAGGTCCAGGTGGTTAATGATCCGCTGCACACCATAGCCACCGCGATTGCAGATGATCCCGCGGATTTCCGGGTCGGCAAACGCGTCGTTGAGATCACCCGCACGGTCTTCATCCCGGCCGGCGTAGAACGAGTATTGATCCAGCGCGTGGGGATAGACGCGGGGTCGCAATCCCCAGCCTTGCAATACCTTCACGGCTGATTCGATTTTTTCAGCGACCACGGGGCCGGCTGGCGAGACCAGGGCCACTGCGTCACCTGGGCGCAGCGCCCTGGGATGGCGCGTCTGAAGGGATAAGGAGGACATTCAACTGACTCAGGCTTGAAGTGAGAGCGCCAATGTAGAGCACTCTTCGCTGGCGATCTACATAACTATTTACCCGCACTTTTGCCAAATCTGTCCGGTTGCGCCGCTCTCGCGGGACCTGCAACCCCCGTGACGTCCCGGCCGTCCCTGGCGAGGACAGCCGATGTGCCTTGGGTCACATCGCCGTCACGCCGCCATCCACCGCCAGCGCCTGGCCGGTGGTGAAGGCAGCGCCGTCGCAGCACAGATAGAGCACTGCGGTGGCGATCTCTTCGACCTTGCCGATCCGACCGACTGGATGCATGGTGGCGGCGAATTCGCCTTTTTTGGGATCGGCTTCGTAAGCGCGACGGAACATGTCGGTGTCGATGACGGCCGGGCAAACGGCGTTGACGCGAATTTTCTTCTTCGCGTATTCGATGGCCGCGGACTTGGTCAGGCCGATCACCGCGTGCTTGGACGCGCTGTAAATGCTCATCTTCGGCGCGGCACCCAGCCCAGCGACCGAAGCCGCATTGACGATGGCGCCCCCGCCTTGGGCGAGCATCAGGGGCAGTTGATATTTCATGCACAACCAGACGCCTTTGACGTTGACCCCCATGATGGCGTCGAACTCGGCCTCGCTGCCCTCGGACAACCGTCCCTTCTCGATTTCGATCCCTGCGTTATTGAAGGCATAGTCGACTCGACCGTAGACCTCCACAGCACGTTCCATCAGCTGTCTGACTTCGCTTTCCTGAGTGACGTTACAGCGCACGAACAGCGCTTGCCCCCCAGCTTCCAGAATCAGGCGCACAGTACCCTCCCCGCCTTCGCTGTCCAGATCCGCCACCACCACTTTCAACCCTTGGGCGGCGAACGCCAGCGCAGTGGCGCGGCCAATGCCTGCGGCGGCGCCTGTCACCAGTGCCACTTGACCGGAAAACATCATGCTCATGGGAGTGTCCTATTATTGCGGATCGATACGGACACTGAGTCTAGCCACTGAACAACCCGCTCCGTCAGCATCATCAGGGGCTCGGTTGAGGCGTTATGAGTTACGGTGATACAAAGCAATTGCCCTCATCATCCTGATGGATCGGTTCGTATTCGCTGAAAACGCTTTGCTTGCCTCCACGTCCGCCAGCGACTTCACTCCTCTTTTTGCCCATCGCGAGGCCCTGCCATGACAACCCAGATCAATCGCCAGTTCCTGCTTGCCAAACGTCCGGTCGGCCCGGTGACCCGAGAAGACTTCACCTATCAGGAAGTCCCGTTAGGCGATATCGCGGCAGGGCAGATCCTGGTCAAAAACCAATACCTGTCCCTGGACCCGGCCATGCGCGGCTGGATGAACGAGGGCAAGTCGTACATCGCACCGGTCGGTTTGGGCGAGGTCATGCGCGCGCTCGGCGTGGGTGAAGTCATCGCCTCACAGAATGACAAGTTCGCGGTGGGTGATTTCGTACAGGGTGCGCTGGGCGTTCAGGATTATTTCCTCGGCGAGCCCAAGGGTTTCTACAAGGTTGATCCAGCGCTGGCACCGCTGCCCAGGTACCTTTCGGCACTGGGCATGACCGGCATGACGGCTTATTTCGCGCTGCTGGATGTCGGTACACCGCAAAGCGGCGACACCGTGGTGATTTCCGGTGCGGCAGGCGCGGTCGGCAGCGTCGCGGGGCAGATCGCCAAGATAAAAGGCTGCCGCGTGGTCGGCATTGCGGGCGGCAAACAGAAATGCGAGTCGCTGGTGGCAGAGCTGGGGTTCGATGGTGCTATCGACTACAAGAATGAAGACGTGCTGGCCGGGTTGAAACGCGAGTGCCCCAACGGGGTGAACGTGTATTTCGACAACGTCGGCGGCGATATCCTCGACGTCGTCCTTAGCCGCCTGGCACCCAAGGCTCGGGTGGTGATCTGCGGCGCCATCAGCCAGTACAACAACACCTCACCCGTGAAAGGCCCGAGCAATTATCTGTCACTGCTGGTCAATCGGGCGCGCATGGAAGGTTTTGTGGTGATGGACTATGCCGACCGCTTCGCCGCAGCCGGTCAGGAAATGGCCGGCTGGATCGCTCAGGGCAAGCTCAAGAGTCGGGAAGATATTGTCGAAGGTCTGGAAACCTTCCCGGAAACCTTGCTCAAGCTGTTCAAGGGCGAAAACTTCGGGAAGCTGGTGTTGAAAGTCTGAATTCTGACTCCGTTGGAGCGAGGCTTGCCCGCGAAGAGACCGTTACACTCACCCGAGTTTCCGAATCTGAAACACCGCCTTCGCGGGCAAGCCTCGCTCCAACAATACAGTGGCCCGCGAGTGAACAATCAGCCCGGTAGATTCAGCTCTGCCACCACGGCCGCCAGCGCCTTGGCCGGATCGGCGGCCTGGCTGATCGGGCGACCGATAACGAGGTAGTCGGAGCCTGCATCCAGGGCCTGACGCGGGGTCAGGATGCGGCGCTGGTCATCCTGGGCGCTTCCAGCAGGACGAATGCCCGGCGTAACCAGTTGCAGCGACGGGTGCGCCGCTTTCAAGGCATGGGCCTCCAGAGCAGAGCAGACCAGCCCGTCCATCCCGGCCTTTTCGGCCAGCGCCGCCAGGCGCAGCACCTGCACCTGCGGATCGACATCCAGACCGATGCCTGCCAGATCTTCACGCTCCATGCTGGTCAGCACGGTAACGCCGATCAACAGGGGCTGAGGTCCGCTGCGCTTATCCAGCACATCACGGCACGCCGCCATCATGCGCAGGCCGCCCGAGCAATGCACGTTGACCATCCAGACGCCCATTTCAGCGGCAGCCTTGACCGCCATCGCCGTGGTGTTGGGAATGTCATGGAATTTCAGGTCCAGAAACACTTCGAAGCCCTTGTCGCGCAGGGTTTCAACGATGTCCGAAGCACAGCTGGTGAACAGCTCCTTGCCGACCTTGACCCGGCACAGCCTGGGGTCAAGCTGGTCGGCCAGCTTCAAAGCGGCGTCACGGGTCGGGAAATCCAGGGCGACGATGACAGGAGTCTGGCAGGTGGGCATGAGCGGGCTCTCGGGTAGGTCGAAATCGGCGCGCATTGTAGCCGAACCTGTTCCGGGACGGGTAATCGAACCGGCGTGCGGAAACGATTCGGCCCCTTAAACACGCCCCAAAACCTGCCCCAGCCTCGCCCTTGGCGCACCAAACCTGCACCATCGTGCCAGCGTTGAACGTGAAGGGTTCTGCAAACGACGAATTTGGAACCAATGCGACAGCCCCTCCCGCGCTGGCATGGCGGGTGCAACAGGATGTTTCGGTGAATCGATGACCTCAGGGAGACGCAGATGACTACTACACAACTCAAGCCCACGCTAGGAACGCTGCATTTGTGGGGGATCGCCGTCGGTCTGGTGATTTCCGGTGAATATTTCGGTTGGAGTTACGGCTGGGGTGTGGCGGGCACGCTCGGGTTTCTCGTGACCTCATTGTTGGTCGCCGCAATGTACACCTGCTTTATTTTCAGTTTCACCGAACTGACCACCGCCATTCCCCATGCCGGAGGGCCATTTGCCTACAGTCGACGGGCGTTTGGCGAAAAGGGCGGTTTGATTGCCGGCCTGGCCACACTGATCGAGTTTGTCTTTGCCCCACCGGCCATTGCCCTGGCGATCGGCGCGTACCTGAATGTGCAGTTTCCGGCATTGGACCCCAAGCATGCGGCTGTCGGTGCTTACATCGTGTTCATGACCCTGAACATTCTCGGCGTGAAGCTGGCAGCCACCTTCGAGTTGGTCGTCTGCGTGCTGGCGGTCGGCGAATTGCTGGTGTTCATGGGCGTTGTCGCTCCCGCGTTCAGCTTCAGCAACTTCGCGCTCAATGGCTGGGCCGGGTCAGACACCTTCAGCGCCCCGGCGATTGCCGGAATGTTCGCGGCCATCCCTTTTGCAATCTGGTTTTTCCTGGCCATTGAAGGTGCCGCCATGGCCGCCGAAGAAGCCAAGGATCCCAAGCGAACCATCCCCAAAGCTTACATCAGCGGCATCATCACTCTGGTGCTTCTGGCCATGGGTGTGATGTTCTTTGCCGGTGGCGTGGGGGACTGGCGCACCCTGTCGAACATCAACGACCCGTTGCCCCAGGCGATGAAAACCGTGGTTGGCGAAAGCTCCGGCTGGCTGCACATGCTGGTTTGGATTGGTCTGTTCGGTCTGGTCGCCAGCTTCCATGGGATTATCCTGGGCTACTCGCGGCAGTTCTTCGCGTTGGCTCGTGCAGGTTATCTGCCTGCCTCCCTGGCCAAACTGTCACGCTTTCAAACGCCTCATCGGGCCATCATCGCGGGCGGCCTGATCGGTATTGCGGCGATATACAGCGATGGCCTGATCAATCTCGGCGGCATGACCCTGACCGCAGCCATGATCACCATGGCGGTGTTCGGCGCCATCGTCATGTATGTCATGAGCATGCTCAGCCTGTTCAAGCTGCGCAAGACCGAGCCGCTGCTGGAACGGACCTTTCGCGCGCCGGGCTATCCGATCGTACCCGGCATTGCGCTGTTCCTGGCTTTGGTGTGCCTGGTGGCCATGGCCTGGTTCAACGTGTTGATCGGGCTGATCTTCCTGGGCTTCATGGCCGCAGGCTTCATTTATTTCAGCCTGACCGCGCAATCGCGCGCCAACGCGCCGGCGGATGCGATGTTGACCGGCCTGTAAACAGGAGCAACTGACGGGGCATGGGGCTAGACTTGAACCATTGAGCAGCACCGCCGCTCAAACCGGTACCACAACAAGGAGAGCGCTATGCCCTGGTATGCCTGGTTAATTCTGGTCGTTGCAATCGGCTCGATCGTCGGGGGGTTGATGATGCTGCGCGATACGGCAAAAAAACTGCCGCTGACCGATGAACAACTCAAACGTGTCCATGAGCGCAATGCAGAAATGGATGCCAAGGAAGCCAAGGACCGCTAAGGGCTACAGCCTGACAGGGCGCTGCTCACCTGCATCGCCCTGCTGTCTGGCTCTAAGGCGTCTGGACGGGTTGATTCGCCTCCACCGTCTGCTCATCCGCAGGTGGCGCTGCCGTGACGGCAATGCGAAACGGCTGGAAAATCTTCAGCATCTGGCCGTTGTCCCGCAATTGCTGCAGCAACTGCTCAAACTGTCGGGCACTGATGGGCGCATTGGGCCGCAACAGTGCGTAATGCCGATAAATCTGGTCGATACGTTCTGAAACCAGCAGTTGCCGGGCTTCTTGTGGGTTGCGCGCCATAAAGTCACTCAGGTACGAACGGGTGACCAGGGCAATATCGGCGCGACCACGCAACACCATCAACAGGTTGCTGTCGTGGGAGTACGTAAGGGTCACGTCGAAGTTCTGTGCCAGATACCCAGGCGCAGCGTTGAACTGTGCAAATGCGTAGTGATAGCCGCTGAACAGCGCCAGACGCTTGCCGTGCAGATCATTGAAATAAGCCTGATCCCGCCCTTCCAGCTTACGCGCCACGAAAATCTCGGCGTCTTCAAGCTTCATGTCCACGGTCTGGTGAGGAATGTTTTCCCAGCCCCACTCGGGATTCTCAAAGATCGCCATATCAATGCGACCTTGTTCCAGATCCCGAAAACGGCGCGGGATGGAGGTGGGCACAAGAACAAACTCATAGTCGTGTTGCACAGCGTTCAAAGCTGCGGCCAGCTCCGGCAACAGACCCGTGTCAGCGCCCTTTTCCGGCCGAATGGTATACGGCGGAAAATGTGCGGCACCAATCTTCACCACCTCTGCCGCTGCCGCCTCCAACGACAACAATACCGGTGTGGCCATCAACACTGCCCGCGAAATCCATCGCACAGACAAATACATCAAGACTGCGCACCCCAGAGTAATAGACAAAACGAGTTAAATTAGGCGTTTTGACAAGTTTAAACAATTGCCTGAGAGGATGAATTTTCGTCACGCTATCGGGCGTTGTCTTTGAAAATCAGTGTCAGTGCCTCATCCGCCAACTGATTGAGGGTCATGCTGCCCTGAGGACGAAACCAGCTTGTCGTCCAGGACAACGCACCGGTAAGGAACCTGCGCGTGATGAACACGTCACCTTTTATGTGGCCCGCTTCCTTCGCCTCGCCCAACACCTGTAACCACAAGTCTTCATAAGTATTGCGCAGCGCCTTCACTTGCGCTTGCCCTTGCTGCGACAACGAACGCCATTCATACACCAGAACCGCCATGGCCTCACCGCCATCGCCCATGATCGACTGCAACTCACATCGAATTAACGCCCGAACACGTTCATGCACACTGCCCGCTTCAGCCAGGGCCGCGCGCATCAATGCGGTGTTGTAGACAATGGCCTGCTCCATCACCGAGCGCAGGATTTCGTCCTTGCTCTTGAAGTGATGAAAAATGCTCCCGGATTGAATCCCCACGGCGCTGGCCAGGTCGCGCACCGTGGTGCGCTCGTAACCTTTGTTGCGGAACAGATGCGCCGAAACCTGCAGCAGCCGGCCCCGCGCACTGTCGGGGTCGGTCATTTGACCGGTACTCACCAGGTCACGCATCACCCGCAGGGCATTTTGCTCATCCACCAAGGGTTCTCCAGAAAGATACGCGGCAGCGCAGGCAATTTATGCCTCCCGCCGCCACCAAGCAAGCGCTAGGCCGACAAGCCCACAGTAAATGTGTCGGGAGGATGGCCGCGCATTGACGCCGATTCGCCGGGCCAACTGCCCCCCATTCGATCAGGTCCGGGAACCACGGAAGTGACTGAAAATTGCACAATTGGACGTATCGTATTGAATATGACTACCCTCCAATGCATACACGTCGTATTCGATGGAAAGGAGCTCGCATGCCGCACTGGGTAGTGATTGATCTGGAAGCCACTACGGATGAAGGTGGTTGGCCCGTGGCAGAGATGGAAATCATCGAAATCGGTGCCACGCTCGTCAATGAGAGTGGACGCGAGCTGGATCACTTTGAACGCTTTGTACGGCCGGTGCGCCGCCCGCTGCTGACGAACTTCTGTCGAGAGCTGACCCATATCAGCCAGAGCAACATAGACAGCGCCGCGCCGCTCACGACGGTCTGGCCGCTGTTCGAACGCTGGCTGGCCAACCACGTGGCGAGTGTCGTGGGTTGGGCCAGTTGGGGCGATTATGACCGCCAGCAGCTGGAACTTGAATGGCGCCAGCAAGCGCTGAGCAGCGCGTTGAGCACACTGCCTCATGTCAACCTCAAGCAACGATTCGCCCAGGCACGTCAGTTACAGCGCCCGCTGGGCCTTAACAGCGCACTGCAACTGGCTGGCATGCAGTTCAGCGGGCAACAGCACCGAGCGTTGGTGGATGCGCGCAACACCGCTCGGCTGCTGCCGCTGATTCTGCCCGGCTGAACACGCTGCCGCGTTTAAAGCGAGTGACGGCCTTTTGTGCGTTGGGCATACTGGCCGCCCCTTTTTAACAGCCCTTTTCGAGGAATCGCCATGTTCAAAGTCAACGAATACTTCGACGGTACGGTCAAATCCATTGCGTTCAGCCAGACTGAAGGCCAGGCCACCATCGGCGTAATGGCAGCCGGCGAATACGAATTCGGCACGTCGCAACGGGAAATCATGCACGTCATTTCCGGCAAGCTGAGCGTCAAGCTTCCCGACAGCACTGACTGGGAAGATTTTGCCACCGGTAGCCAGTTCAACGTGCCAGCCAACAGCAAGTTCCAACTCAAGGTAGCGGTGGATACTGCTTACCTGTGCGAGTACCGCTAAACGCGCTGAGCCACCCGCATCATCCGTGCAGGAGTGGATCTACCCCCGAAGGCGAAAGGGCAGACGATGGATATCCGTCCATTGCCCCGGCGTATTCGCGGGTGAATTCACTCCTGCAAACGTCCTCACACCACCTCTTCCATCCGCGCATTGAACTGCAACGCGGCAAGCCTGGCGTACAGCGGATTGCTGGCAATCAGTTGCTGATGCGTGCCCACCGCCACCAGTCGCCCTTGATCAATGACCGCAATGCGGTCGGCGTTTTGCACCGTGGCCAATCGGTGGGCGATAACCAGCGTTGTGCGGCCTTCCATCAAGCTGGGTAGCGCCTCCTGAATCAAATGCTCGCTCTGGGCATCCAGGGCACTGGTGGCCTCGTCCAGCAGCAGAATCGGCGCATCCACCAGCAATGCGCGAGCAATCGCCAGACGCTGGCGCTGGCCCCCGGACAAACCCGATCCCCCCTCCCCCAGATGGGTTTGATAGCCGTCAGGCATTTGCAGGATGAATTCATGAGCATGGGCAATGCGCGCAGCGGCCTCGATCTGTTCGAGGGTCGCGCCGGGATTGCCGTAACGAATGTTGTCTGCAACGCTGCCGAAGAACAACGCAGGCGTCTGGGAAACCAATGCAAAGCACCGACGCAGGTCCATTGGATCAAGCTGCGCGATGGGCACACCGTCGAGCAGGATCGTTCCTTCTCCGGGGTCATAGAAACGCAGCAGCAGATCGAAAAGCGTCGATTTCCCCGCACCCGACGGGCCGACCAGCGCCAGGGTTTCACCGGCTTCGATGGTCAATGTCAGGCTGTCCACGGCGTTGCGTTCCGGCCGCGACGGGTACGCAAAGCTGACGTTCTGCAGTTCAAGTCGACCATTGACCCGCTCGGGCAGGCTCAGCAAATCCGTGGCTGGCGGCGTGATTTCGCTTTTCGCCCGGAGCAGTTCGGAAATGCGCTCGGCAGCACCCGCCGCCCTTTGCAACTCGCCAATCACTTCGCTCAACGTGCCGAAAGCGCTACCGACGATCAGGCTATAGAACACAAACGCCGCCAGTTCGCCGCTGGTAATCGTGCCCTTGATCACGTCCATTCCGCCGACCCACAGCATCACCGCGACAGCCCCCAATACCAGCACGATAACCAGCGTAATGAGCCACGAACGCTGCAAAATACGCTTGCGGGCCGTCTCAAAGGCGTCTTCGGCGGTGCGAGCAAAGCGTTCCTTGTCTTGCAACTGATGGTTGTAGGCCTGGACGGTCTTGATCTGCCCCAGCGCCTCGGCCACATAACTGCCGACATCGGCAACGCGATCCTGGCTTTCCCGGGACAAACGGCGCACCCGACGACCAAAGATCAGAATCGGCGCCACCACCAGGGGTAAGGCCACGACCACGATACTGGTGAGCTTGGGGTTGGTGATGAACAGCAGAATGACGCCGCCGATCACCATCAACGTGTTGCGCAAGAACATCGACAACGACGAGCCGATGACCGACTGCAACAGCGTGGTATCCGCCGTGAGTCGCGACTGAATCTCGGAGCTGCGGTTGTTTTCATAAAAGCCGGGGTGCAGGTTGATCAAATGATCGAAGACTTTCTTGCGCAGATCCGCCACCACCCGTTCACCGATCCAGGACACCAGATAGAAGCGCGTAAACGTACCGACGGCCAACCCCAGGATCAACAGCATGAACAAGCTGATCGACTGGTTGAGCAGATGCGGCGAACGGGTCATGAAGCCCTGATCGACCATCAACTTGATGCCCTGCCCCATGGACAAGGTAATGCCGGCCGTGACGATCAGCGCCAGCAAGGCACCGAAGGCCTGCCAGCGATACGGAGCGACAAACTGGGCCGCCAGGCGAATGGCCTGCCGCTGGCGGCTGGAAAGCAATGAAGCCATGAAAGTGAACCTGCAAAAAGGCTGAAGGCCCAGAGCGTACACCCCTGCGGGGCACCCTGGCTTGGGTTTACCGTACGGCGGCGTTAATGAACTCTGGTGATCCAGCCCAGTCAACGCTGTTATGACCGCTTTGCCGCACCGCTAGAGAGGATTGATCTAAGCGCAGGCTGGCGGTTTTCTGCCGAGTCTGGTGGAGTAGGAACGTGCTTGATGAATGAAGGGATGTCACAGCAAATTCATCTGGCACGGTTAGTTTAGGCGCAACACCTGATGAAGGAGACAGGCCATGAGCTTGCAAGAAAGCAGCAATCAAGTCCCGTTGGTTCGAGCTAATCCCGACTTGTATGTGGGTGGCTCAGTGCTCGATAAGGACGGACGCGAAATCCTGATTACTGAAGAAATGGTTCAGGCCGCGTGTCAGGAATGCGACAAAAACTGGGTAACACCTGAAAAACAAGATTGAGCCGTACCTCATTTTAAAACCCGACCTGGCGTCGGGTTTTTTCTGTCCGGGATTTGGCTTCAGCCGCTGATCGCAAGCAAGCTCGCTCCTACAGGTCGTTTGCTCCGGAACAGCGCGCACCTAATGCCCGCACCACCTGCTCCAATGCCTCGGATTCCCCCATGATTCGCACCACCAGCCCTTCAATCTCGCGACGCGGCGGGTAGTGTTTGCGCAGGGCATCGAAGGCGACAGGCTGGCTGACAGGCCCGACCAGGCTGCGGCGAAAATCGGCGTCGTCCCGTCGAGGGTCGTAGACACCCCGGCAAAGCATATTCAACGCCCAGGCCGGATCGGTCTGCGCATCAAGGGAGACCTGCGCCAGCCAGGGCTTGGGAAGCAGCTCGTCGAGGCTGATGGACGCCGGTTGATTCAGAAATGCACATAACGCCTGATAAATCTGCGCAGTGCCGCGTTGTCGGCCATCCAGGCTGTAACCGGCGATATGCGGGGTGGCGATGACGCAAAGATCGGCCAGCGCCGCATTCACCCGCGGCTCACCCTCCCAGACATCCAGCACGGCCTGCAGGTCTTCGCGCTCCAGGAGCACGTCGTACAGCGCGTCGTTGTCGATGACCGGGCCTCGGGCCGCGTTGATCAGCCAACTGCCCTCTCGCAGTTGCTGGAGGCGCGCATGGTCGAACAAATGCCAGGTCGGGTGCTCGCCGGTTTTATCCAGTGGCGTGTGCAGGCTGATGACGTCGCAGCGCTGCATGATCTCATCCAGGCTGACAAAATCGCCGCCTTCACGGGCCTGTCGAAGCGGGTCGCAGACCAGTACGTTCCAGCCCAGGCCCTTCAGGACGTTGACCAGACGTCCGCCCACCTGGCCGGCCCCCACCACACCGTAGGTGCGCTGGTTCAGGTCCACGCCTTCGATTTCCGCCAGGGTCAACAAACTGCCGAGCACATAATCCACTACGCCGCGAGCGTTGCAGCCCGGCGCGCTGGACCACTCAATGCCCGCTTCCTGGAAGTAATCCAGGTCCAGATGGTCGGTGCCAATGGTGCAGGTGCCGACGAATCGCACCGGGCTGCCCTCCAGCAACTCTCGAGTGACCGGCGTGACAGAGCGCACCAACAGAATGTCAGCATCGCAAACGGCAGCGCGGTCAATGGAGCGTCCCGGCAGACGCCGGATTTCGCCGAAATGGGCAAAAAAAGCGTCGAGCAGCGGAATATTTTCGTCAGCAACAATTCGCATGATGTACTCCCGGAAGTCGTCGGCAGTTTAGGCGCTGAGGGTTCCGATGGGCCAGCAAACAAATCGGCTAACAGTAAATAACTCAGTCGGCTTTCTTGCGAATCCAGTACAAAAAGGTACCGCCTTCCGCCTGTTGATCAACCAGTTCGTGATCAAGAAAAACACAGAATTTGGGAATATCGCGTCGGGTAGACGGATCGGTGGCAATGACCTTGAGCAAACCACCGGCGGGCAAGTCACGCACCTTCTGGTGCAGCATCATTACCGGTTCAGGACAGTTGAGACCGCTGGCATCGAGGATGGCGTCAACGGGCAGGGTTTCAATGGGTTCAGGCATAAAAGGCTCCAGAAGCTGGCGGGCATTGTCGCGCAATTCATTGAGCAGGGCCAACCGAGGGTGAGTCAGTCGTCCAGATGCCGCCCTGTCTCATGGCAAAAAAATCCGTTGGAGCAAGGCATGCCCGCGAATCGGAATGCCATGCGCTGTATTCATAGCCTGACATGACGCCTTCGCAGGCAAGCCTCCAACGAACTCCATTCCCATTCAAAAGGTTATTTTGAGGGCCTTTTACCCTTTACGTTTGCCATCCAGCCGACGCAGGTGGCAGGTCACTTCTTCCCGGTCGTGGTAGAGCTGTTTGCAGCCGATCTCGACCCGGATGCCTCGCGCTGCAAAACCCTCTTCAATGCGCTGCAACAGGCGCCGTACCTCGGCATAACGCTGCTTCATGGGCAACTTCAGGTTGACCACCGCTTCGCGGCACAGCCCTTCGCCGATCCAGGTTTCCAGCAAGGCGGCATTACGCGCCGGCTTCTCGACGATGTCGCACACCATCCAGTCCACCGGTTGACGCGGTTTGAAGGTAAAACCATCCGCCATCAAGTGCTGCACCAGACCGGTGTCCATAAGGCTTTCGGCCATCGGACCGTTGTCGATGGCGGTGACGAGCATGCCACGGCGCACCAATTGATAGGTCCAGCCGCCTGGGGCAGCGCCGAGGTCAACACCGGTCATGTCGCCGGACAGACGCTCGTCCCATTGGCCGCGCGGGATGAAGTGATGCCAGGCTTCTTCCAGCTTGAGCGTGGAGCGACTGGGCGCTTCACGGGGGAATTTCAGACGCGGGATGCCCATGGCCCACATGGCCGAGTTGTTGGCGTCGGCCAGACCGAGGAAAACCTCGCGGCCGCTCTTGAACGTCAGCAACAGGCGCGGTTTGCGCGGGTCGTCCACCAGCTTGCCAGCCTCGGTCAGGGCCTTGCGCAGCGGCGCTTCAAATTTGCGGCAGAAATTCGAAAGCTCCTTGCCATCATTGGTATCGACCACCTCCAGCCACAGGCTGCCGCAGGTCGCAAAGTCCGCCATGTGCGACAGAATCACGCTGATGCGATCCGTTTCCGGCAAGTCGAGAAACACCCCACGCGCCCATTGCCGAGGGAAGATCAATTGCGAAAAGCGCTGACCGTTCATCAAGCGCTCGGCGCCATCTTCTTCGGTGCAGACGAACTCGGCACAGGCCGCATTGGGCTTCGCCTTGGCATAGCCGGACACGTTCAGGCGCGCCGCATGCTCGGCGATTTCCGAGCAGACTTCGCCCTCGAAACCGGGACGACAGTGCATAAAAAGGGTGTTCATGGGTATCTCCTGGGCAGCGACCAGACACTTGGCCGCTACGTCGCCCCGGCCGCAAGCCAGGACCAGCTATACATGAGGGTTAACCTCAAGCACGCGAAAGCGGCGCATGATAGCTGAAACTTGAACCACTGGTTCATGCAAGAGGTCCGTACTACTCAAGTGGCTCGTAGCAAGCTGCAGCGATAACGCGAAGAAGGTGAACAGCCCGCCTGCAGCTGGATCATGGGTCAAGTCCGTTACCGTGTGCACGCGCAAGGAGTCATTTGATGCCCTCCCTCGATAGCCTGAAAAGCCTCAAAACCCTCGAAGTCGCCAACAAGACCTACCACTACTTCAGCCTGCCCGAAGCGGCCAAGTCGCTGGGTGAGCTGGACAAGCTGCCCATGTCCCTCAAGGTTCTGCTGGAAAACCTGTTGCGCTGGGAAGACGGCAAGACCGTCACCGGCGATGACCTCAAGGGGCTCGCGGCCTGGCTCGGCGAACGCCGCTCCAACCGGGAAATCCAGTACCGCCCCGCCCGGGTGTTGATGCAGGATTTCACCGGCGTGCCAGCCGTCGTGGATCTTGCCGCCATGCGCGCTGCCGTTGCCAAGGCCGGTGGCGATCCGCAGCGCATCAATCCACTGTCTCCGGTGGATCTGGTGATCGACCATTCGGTGATGGTCGACAAGTTCGGCGACGCCAGCGCCTTCGCCCAGAACGTCGACATCGAAATGCAGCGTAACGGCGAACGCTACGCTTTTCTGCGCTGGGGCCAGAGCGCTTTTGACAACTTCAGCGTCGTGCCGCCCGGCACTGGTATCTGCCATCAGGTCAATCTGGAATACCTGGGCCGCACGGTCTGGACCAAGGACGAAGACGGCCGTACTTACGCATTCCCGGACACCTTGGTCGGCACTGATTCTCACACCACGATGATCAACGGCCTCGGCGTTCTGGGCTGGGGTGTGGGCGGGATCGAAGCGGAGGCGGCCATGCTCGGTCAACCGGTGTCGATGCTGATCCCTGAAGTCATCGGCTTCAAGCTCACCGGCAAACTCAAGGAAGGCATCACGGCCACCGACCTGGTGTTGACCGTTACGCAAATGCTGCGCAAGAAAGGCGTGGTGGGTAAATTCGTCGAGTTCTACGGTGACGGTCTGGCAGACTTGCCATTGGCAGACCGGGCAACCATCGCCAACATGGCCCCGGAATATGGCGCGACCTGTGGTTTCTTTCCGGTGGACGACATTACGCTGGATTACCTGCGCCTGTCCGGTCGCCCGGACGAAACCGTGCAACTGGTGCAAGCCTATTGCAAGGCGCAAGGCCTGTGGCGCCTGCCGGGGCAGGAACCGGTGTTCACGGACAGCCTGGAGCTGGACATGAGCAGCGTCGAGGCCAGCCTGGCCGGCCCGAAACGTCCTCAGGATCGCGTCGCCTTGCCGGACGTCGCTCAGGCATTCAGCGACTTTCTCGGCCTGCAATTCAAACCCACCGTCAAGGAAGAAGGCCGCCTGGAAAGCGAGGGCGGCGGCGGGGTTGCCGTGGGCAATGCCGATCAGGTCAGTGATGAGGTGGAGTACGAGTACGAAGGCCACACCTATCGGTTGAAAAACGGCGCGGTGGTGATCGCTGCCATCACGTCCTGCACCAATACCTCCAACCCCAGCGTGATGATGGCCGCCGGGCTGGTCGCGAAAAAAGCCGTGGAGAAAGGCCTGAAAACCAAACCATGGGTGAAAACCTCACTGGCCCCAGGCTCCAAAGTCGTGACCGACTACTACAAGGCAGCGGGATTGACCCAATACCTGGACGCGCTGGGCTTCGATCTGGTGGGCTATGGCTGCACCACCTGCATCGGCAACTCCGGCCCGCTGCCAGAACCTATCGAAAAGGCCATTCAGCAATCGGACCTGACCGTCGCGTCCGTACTGTCCGGCAACCGCAACTTTGAAGGTCGGGTGCATCCACTGGTCAAGACCAACTGGCTGGCCTCCCCGCCTCTGGTGGTGGCCTATGCGCTGGCCGGTAGCGTGCGAATCGACATCAGCAGCGAACCCCTTGGCGAAGATGCGAGCGGCCAGCCGGTGTACTTGCGGGATATCTGGCCGAGCCAGAAGGAAATCGCCGAAGCCGTAGAGCAAGTCAATACCGGCATGTTTCACAAGGAGTACGCCGAGGTGTTCGCCGGTGACGCACAGTGGCAGGCGATCGAAGTGCCCCAGGCCGCAACCTATGTATGGCAAGAAGATTCCACGTACATCCAGCACCCTCCGTTCTTCGACGAGATCGCCGGACCGTTGCCTGTGATTGAAGACGTGAGAGGCGCGCGTGTGCTGGCCATGCTGGGTGATTCGGTGACCACTGACCACATTTCCCCAGCGGGCAACATCAAGGCCGACAGTCCCGCCGGTCGTTACCTGCGGCAAAAAGGCGTCGAACCTCGGGACTTCAACTCTTATGGCTCAAGACGTGGCAACCATCAGGTGATGATGCGCGGCACCTTCGCCAACATTCGCATCCGCAACGAGATGCTCGGTGGCGAAGAAGGCGGCTACACCCTGCACGTGCCCACTGACGAAAAACTTTCAATCTACGATGCCGCCATGCGCTATCAGGCAGAAGGCACGCCGCTGGTGGTGATTGCGGGCCAGGAATACGGCACGGGATCAAGTCGCGACTGGGCCGCAAAAGGCACCAATCTGCTGGGCGTCAAGGCAGTGATCGCCGAGAGTTTCGAACGTATCCACCGTTCCAATCTGGTGGGTATGGGCGTGCTGCCGCTGCAATTCAAACAGGGCCAGAGCCGTAAAACCCTGAACCTCAACGGCAAAGAGACCTTGAACATCGGTGGCCTGACCCACGCCAACCTGCGCCCCGGCATGGACCTGACTTTGCAGATCACCCGTGAAGACGGAAGCCAGGAAAGCGTTGATGTGCTGTGCCGGATCGATACGCTCAATGAAATCGAGTATTTCAAGGCCGGTGGTATTTTGCATTACGTGTTAAGGCAGTTGATTGCGGCTTGAACAGTGAAGGGCGCGGCAGGCCCCAAGTCGCCATCATGTCGTCTGGACGATTTGCTCACAGACACAACCACCTTGTGGGACCGGCTTTAGCCCGGAAGGCGGCATGTCTGACCGGGCTTGTGCATCGAGCTTACTGGCTTCTTCCCGGCTAAAGCCGGTCCCACGGTTACGAACTGCCCCCCCAAAAGTCTGGTAGGTGTCCAACTTTGGGGGTGCAGTTCATAACCAGTACCGATGTCTCGCCAACCAGTTGGCTCCGACAGTCATTCGATCTGCCCCATGAGCCAAGGGCGATAACCGAACGGATTATCGCCCTCCTTTGCTGTAGGCTCTTTCGCAAAACTAACCATCTGGTACATTTTGTGAAAACGGCGTTCGCCCAGACCGAACGCACTCATAACAAGAGTCGAGAGCCCATCGCATGACCTCATTCAAAACCCCTTCGATCCTTGCAGGGCTGATTGGCGCTAGCATACAGGCGTCCCGCACCCCGGCGCTGCACGAACAGGAAGGCGATGCCCAAGGCATGCGCTATCTCTACCGGCTGATTGACCTGGACGCGCTCAAGCTCGATATCAACGCCCTGCCGGATTTGGTGCAGGCGGCGCAGCGCATGAGCTTCACCGGATTGAACATTACCTTCCCGTGCAAACAAGCGGTGATCCCCCTGCTCGACGAGTTGTCTGACGAAGCTCGGGGCATCGGCGCAGTCAACACCGTGGTGTTCAAGGACGGCAAGCGGATCGGCCACAACACTGATTGCCTGGGGTTCGCTGAAGGCTTTCGTCGCGGTTTGCCGGACGTGCCGCGCCAGCGGGTGGTGCAACTGGGTGCGGGAGGCGCAGGGGCGGCGGTGGCCCATGCCCTGCTGATCGAAGGCGTTGAGCAACTGAGTATTTTCGAAGTGGACCCGGGGCGGGCGCAAAGCCTGGTGGACAACCTCAATGCTCACTTCGGGGCTTCGCGGGCGGTGGTCGGGCGGGATTTGCCCAGTGCCATGGCCAAGGCTGACGGCCTGGTTAACACCACTCCCGTGGGCATGAGCAAGTTACCCGGCACCCCACTGCCGCCCCAACTGCTGCACACTGCGCTGTGGGTGGCTGAAATCATCTACTTCCCGCTGGAAACCGAACTGCTCCAGCACGCTCGGGCGCTGGGTTGCCGGACCCTGGATGGCGGCACCATGGCGGTCTATCAGGCGGTCAAGGCCTTCGAGCTGTTCAGCGGCCAGCCCGCCGATGGCGAGCGCATGCAGGCGCACTTTCACAGCATGAATGACTGACCTTCAAGGTCGCAGGTAGCGCGTCACTGAATCACAAATCATTTCCTTGTGACGCTGCTTGACCGCTTCATCCACCAGCTCGATCTGGAAGATTTCCGAAAAGGTGTGGCGATTGGAAATCCGGTAGAAACAGAACGAGCTGATCATCAAGTGCAGATCAATGGCGTCTACCCCGTGCCGAAAGACGCCCTCGATTTCGCCACGGCGCAGCAGTTTGTCGAGGGTTTCGACGATGTTCTGGCTCAAGGCGCGGATCGTGGGTGACTGCTTGACGTTTTCGCCGTTATGGATGTTTTCGATGCAGACGATGCGCACGAAATCGACGTTCCGGTCGTGATGATCAAAGGTGAACGCCACCAGCCGCCGGATGGCCTCCATGGGCTCCAGGGCGTCCAGGTTCAGCCCGCTTTCGGTACGACGAATGTCACCGTAGAGCCTCTCCAGCACTTCGGCGTAAAGCTGCTCTTTGCTGTTGAAGTAGTAATAGATCATGCGCTTCGAGGTCTGCGTACGCTCAGCGATGGCATCCACTCGCGCACCGGACAGCCCCTGGGCGACAAACTCGGTAATGGCGGCCTGCAGGATGTTGTCTCGGGTCTTTTCCGGGTTGTTCTTGCGGCCTTTGACGGGCACTGGCAAGGGCCCCCCGACGAGGCTGTCTTTTATGGTTTTCATGGTTGATTCACGGTCCGGATAAACGAATTGGCCGCTCGCATTATGCAGATGACTGCGCCAAAGATCTCTCTGTGGCGCAGCCACTGAATCAAAGCCTGGCCTGGCGCGCCATGCCGCTGCGTGCCTTGGCCATCGCTGCCAGCCGCACCGCCACGTTGGCGGCGCCGTAACCGACGTAGCCATTCTTGCGCTGCAGAATTTCGAAGAAAAACCGATCATCAAACGGCTCGGTGTACACGTGGAACAGCTCGCCCCCTTGGGCATCACGGTCATAAAGCACGTTGTAGTAAGCCAGTTCGCTGAGAAATTCATCGTCGAAATCGAAGCGCGCCGCGAGATCGTCGTAGTAATTGAGCGGGATATCCAGCAGTTGCACACCCGCCTCCTTCGCCCTGCTGACCTGCGCGAAGATGTCCTCGCAGTCGAAGGCGATGTGATGCACACCGGAGCCGCGATAGCTGGACAGCGCGTGGGAGATCGCCGTGTTGCGGTTCTCAGAGATATTCAGCGGCAGCCGCACCGTGCTGCAACGGCTGCGCAATGCCCGGCTTTTCACCAACCCGTAGGGATCGGGGAGCACCACCTCGTCGTCAGCCTCGAAATCCAGCACGGTTTTATAGAACAGTACCCAACTGTCCAGACTATCGGCAGGCAGGGCCATGGCCATGTGGTCGATGCGTTGCAAACCACCGCCCTGTCCGGCGTCGGGGTTGATGATGAAATCACTGTCGTAGATCGACTGGCCTGGTTTAGCCGGCTCGACGAGGTAGATCAGGCTGCCATCCGGTGCACGGACAGCGGGAATTTCCCGCTCATTGGGACCCACCAGGCCGCGATAGGGCTGACCTTTGTAAACCCTGGCACGCTCCAGCGCAGCGGCACCGTTATCCACCCGCAACGCCGTGGCGCATAACGAAGGACCGTGGGCCTCGAAGAAGCTGTGGGCGAAGGAATAAGGCTCGGCGTTCAACACGATCTTGATGTCCCCCTGCCCCAGCAGGCTGACCGCTTTGGAGCGGTGCTGGCCCAATTGGACAAAGCCGAGGTTTTCCAGCCAGCCGGACAGCTTTGCCCCCTGGGCATCGTCCACGGCGAACTCCAGGAACTCGACGCCATTGTAGGCACTGGCCGGCGGCGGACTGAACAGCAAGTCTTGCGGCACGGGCGCGTGCTGCTGCTCAAGCAATAGCCGGGTTTTTTCTTCCAGGTACAACAACGAGCGCAGGCCATCGGCGGCGTTGGCCCGAGGCGGTGCGGCGCGAAAGCCGTCGTTGAAAATTTCCAGGGACAGCGGCCCCGTGTAACCGCTTTGCAGAATGGGTGCTAGAAACCCCGGCAGGTCGAATTCGCCCTGGCCCGGAAAACAACGGAAATGCCGGCTCCATTCCAGAACATCCATGGCCAGCAATGGCGCGTCGGCCATCTGCACGAAAAATATCTTGTCGCCGGGGATGTGTGCGATGGCGCTCGGATCGCCCTTGAGTGACAAGGTATGGAAGCTGTCCAGCAATACACCCAATGCCGGATGATCAACCTGGCGCACCAGATTCCACACCTGCTGCCAGGTGTTCACATGACGCCCCCAGGCCAGCGCTTCATAGCCCACCCGCAACTGGCGAGCACCGGCACGTTCGGCCAGCAGACTCAGGTCGTCACGCAGAATGTTCTCGTCGCCCAGGGAGTCAGCGGCGGCATTGCTGCACACCAGCACCAGATCGGTGCCCAGTTCCTGCATCAGATCGAACTTGCGCTCGGCGCGATCGAGGTTGCGTTGCAGGCGTTCCCGGCGACAGCCTTCGAAGTCTCGAAACGGCTGGAACAGCGTGATGGCGATGCCCAGGTCGGCACACAGCTGCCGCACATGGCGCGGGCTCCCGTCGTAATACAACAGGTCGTTTTCGAAAATTTCCACGCCATCGAAACCGGCTGCGGCGATGGCTTCGAGTTTTTCCGGCAGGGTCCCGCTCAAGGAAACGGTGGCAATCGAACGTTGCATGCATGCACTCCTTTGAGATCGCGACCTCTGCGGATCGCGTGTTGATGCTTCAGTGCCTGGCGCTCAGACGCGGCCGGCGACGGCGGCTGACACTGCAAGTGAACGGATTATTCGCCCGGAAAAGGCCTATCGCAAATTAAATGTACGAACCGGTTAGTTTTACGTTCGATAATCGCCCAAAACCCCTTTCAGCCAATTGACGGTGCGCGCAGGGATCCTCAAGATCAGCTTCACATTGTCGGACCCGGTCATCCCTGACGTCGTCATCGCCAATGTATGCAGCCCTTGAAGCTGCGTTGACACGCTTGGTTCAAACACGCCATAACAATTTCAATAAGACGGTCAATCGCCATGAACGCTCAGCACAAAAGCCCTTGCCTCCCTTCACCCGATCACTTGCCTCGTCGACCCAATCAGCCGAACGATTGTCCATTACCCGCCTTACGGGTATCGCAGCGCTCCACGCCTGATTAAAATCCAGCGCCCTCGAAGAGTGGCCCTTGCGCAATTGACGCCGCAAGGATCGCCCACGGCCCGTTAACGACCGTGATTCGAGTCGCCTTTTCAGTTCGATCGTCGCTCAGGCCACGGTCCTCGAACGGATGGCTAGACCATGCTTTCTACACATTCTTCAACACCAGCGGCCAAGACCGTCCACCCCCACGCTGGCATCGGCGAGAAAATCCGCGGAGCCATGGCGGTAGGCAAAACCCGCTGGGGCATGCTTGCGCTGGTGTTCTTCGCGACCACGCTCAACTACATCGACCGCGCCGCACTGGGGGTCATGCAGCCTGTATTGGCCAAGGAAATGGGCTGGACGGCGATGGACTACGCCAACATCAACTTCTGGTTTCAGGTTGGCTATGCCGCGGGTTTCCTGCTGCAAGGCCGGTTCATCGACAAAGTCGGCGTCAAGCGGGCGTTTTTCCTCGCGGTCTTGCTCTGGAGCGTCGCCACTGGCGCCCATGGTCTGGCCACATCGGCAGTCGGCTTCATGGTGTGTCGTTTCATTCTCGGCCTGACCGAAGCGGCCAATTATCCGGCCTGCGTGAAGACCACACGGCTGTGGTTCCCGGCCGGTGAGCGCGCCATTGCCACGGGCATTTTCAACGCCGGCACTAATGTAGGCGCCATGGTGACCCCCGCGCTGCTGCCGGTGATCCTGACCGTTTGGGGCTGGCAGGCTGCGTTTTTGTGCATGGGCTTGCTCGGTCTGGTCTGGGTCGTGACCTGGCGCTTGAAATACTACAATCCAGAGGAACACCCAACGGTCAGCCAGCGTGAGCTGGACTACATCAACCAGGGGGTTGAGCCTGAACCCGTCAAGGTGCCGTTCTCCCATATCCTGAAAATGCGCGGCACCTGGGCCTTCGCCCTGGCGTACTCACTGACTGCTCCCGTGTTCTGGTTTTACCTGTACTGGCTGCCGCCGTTTCTCAACCAGCAATACAATCTGGGGATCAGCGTCACACAGATGGGGATTCCGCTGATCCTTATCTGGCTGACGGCCGACTTTGGCAGCATTGGCGGCGGCATCCTGTCGTCCTGGTTGATCGGACGCGGCATGCGCCCCATCACCGCCCGCCTGCTTTCCATGCTGATCTTCGCGATTACCATCGTCAGCGTCATCTTTGCGGCCAATGCCAGCGGTCTCTGGGTGGCGGTGCTGGCCATCGCTTTGGCAGTGGGTGCGCATCAGGCCTGGACGGCTAACATCTGGAGCCTGGTAATGGACTACACGCCCAAGCATCTGATCAGCACAGTGTTTGGCTTTGGCGGCATGTGCGCAGCGATTGGCGGGATGTTCATGACGCAGATTGTGGGGGCCGTGCTGACCGCGACCCACAACAATTACAACGTGCTGTTCACCATGATCCCGGCCATGTATTTCATTGCCCTGATCTGGATGTACTTCATGGCACCTCGCCAGGTTCCGACCATCAAGAAGTAACCCGGCCCACACCCAACACGGCCGCTTGCTGCAAGCGGCCTTTTCTGTGGGCGACTGAAATGCCCGGGAATTTTCTGACAGCTTCTTCTTTCAGCTAAAGCGCACAAATAACTGGAGTTTTTTCCTTCCTGTCGGGAAGCTTGGTGTTGGCATTTGCCTCAAGTCACTGCAGCCGGAATTCCAGGAACCCCACATGTCTGCCACTCGCTGGACCAGCCTGACGCTGCTGGCCCTTGGTTATTGCCTCGCTGTCACCTACGGCTACCTCACCCTCCCCGTGGTTGTCACCGTTGCGCTGCTGGTCATGGCCGGGATTTGCGTCACGCAATTTCAACACCGAGCCGTGACCGGATTCGGCCACTGCCTGTTCATCGCGCTGGCCGTGGGACTGGCCAGCCACTGGCTACCGGGGTTTTTCAGTGAGCGGATCATCGCCGCGCAACGACTGACGCCTCAGTCTGCGCCCTTCTCCATGTACCTGAATCTGGATAAACCGTTGATCGGTTTCTGGATCCTGCTGGCTTGCCCGTGGCTCTTTCGAGACGTTGCTCCCGGACAAACCCTTAAAACCGTAGCCCTGACACTGCCTGGCACCGCGTTCGTCTGTATCAGCGCAGCCGTCGCCATGGGGCTCATCGGTTGGGACCCTAGCTGGCCGGCACAAAGCCCGCTCTGGCTGGCAAACAATCTGCTGTTGGTGACCCTGACCGAAGAGCTGCTGTTTCGCGTTTATATTCAGGGCGGCTTGCAGCATCTGTTCAAACCCCTGCGCTACGGGGCAACGCTGGCGCTCGGCTGCGCAGCGGTGCTTTTTGCGTTGGCGCACGTGGGCAGCGGCTGGCAATGGGGCCTGCTCGCGGGCCTGGCGGGTGTCGGATACGGCCTGGCCTACAGGTTCGGGGGGCTGCCAGCCGCCGTCGCTACCCATTTTGGCGTCAATCTGGTGCATTTCGGGCTTTTCACCTACCCGATGTTTGATCGATGAGGCCTTCGATAGTCAGCATCATTCGTCGGACATTTCGCTAATCAACTCAACCTATCGGTATTGGTGCCGATAGTATGCGAAAGCCTAGCGGACCGAAGCTCATGCGTAATAACCAGCCCATCACTCAACGCGAACGGACTTTTCCGGCCAATCAGCGATTGATCTCCACCACTGACGCCAAAGGCGTCATCACTTATTGCAACGACGCCTTCGTTGAAATCAGCGGCTTCTCCCGGGAGGAACTGCTCAGGGCGCCCCACAATACCGTGCGCCACCCTGACGTACCGGCGGCTGTTTTCGAGCACATGTGGACGACGCTCAAAAGCGGCCAGCCATGGATGGGTATCGTCAAGAACCGCAGCAAGAACGGTGATCATTACTGGGTCAACGCCTACGTAACCCCCATGTTTGAAAACCAGCAGGTAATCGGTTACGAATCCGTTCGAGTCAAACCCACCGCCGAGCAGGTTCAACGTGCCGAGTCGCTTTACGCGCGCATCAATAACGGCAAGTCGGCCATTCCCCGTCGTGACAAGTGGTTGCCCGTGCTGCAAGACTGGCTGCCCTTCATCATGGTCAGCCAACTAAGCTTCCTGATCGGCGTCTGGCTGAATTCCCACTGGGGTTTTGCGCTGGCTGCTGTGCTCTCGGTGCCCTTGGGCCTGCTGGGTCTGACCTGGCAACAACGGGGCATCAAGCGCTTGCTGCGCCTGGCAGAGCAAACCACATCCGACCCGCTGATCGCGCAGATGTACACCGACAGCCGTGGCCCACAGGCGCGTCTGGAGATGTCGATCCTCAGTCAGGAAGCGCGGATGAAAACCTGCCTGACCCGCCTGCAGGACACCGCCGAGCAACTCAATGGTCAGGCCCGCCAGTCCAACACCCTGGCCCACGCCAGCTCTACGGGCCTGGAACGTCAGCGCGTGGAAACCGAACAGGTGGCCACTGCCATCAACGAAATGGCGGCCACGACTCAGGAAGTCGCCAGCCATGTACAACGCACGGCTGACGCCACTCAGCAGGCCAACCTGCTGACGCGTCGCGGCCGTGACATCGCCGGGGAAACCCGTGAAGCCATCCAGCGCCTTTCCGCTGCCGTCGGGGCAACCGGCACGACGGTGACGCAACTGGCCAAAGACAGCGATGAAATCGGTGGCGTCGTCGATGTCATCAAAGGCATCGCCGATCAGACCAATCTGCTGGCGCTGAACGCCGCCATCGAAGCGGCCCGAGCGGGCGAAATGGGCCGTGGCTTTGCGGTAGTTGCCGATGAAGTTCGTCAACTGGCGCAGCGCACCACCGAATCCACGGGGCAGATCCACGGCCTGATCGCCAAGCTGCAACAAACCGCCAACGCCGCCGTGCAAACCATGAACGCGGGCCATCGCCAGGCCGAAGACGGTGTCGCCAAAGTGCTCGAAGCCGACCAGGCATTGATCGGTATCAGCGAAGCGGTGGCCAACATCACCGACATGACCACACAAATCGCGGCCGCCACTGAAGAGCAAAGCTCAGTGGCCGAAGAGATCAGCCGCAACATCGCCACCATCTCCCACCTGGCCGACCAGACCGCCGAAGAAGCCCAACGCTCGGCCACCCTGAGTGGCGAACTGACCAATACAGCTCACTCCCAGTATTCGTTGGTGGAGCGGTTTAACCGGTAGCACTCAACCGAGGCGAAACAACCCCATTAAACTTCGGTTTTCTGGGGTTTTTTATTGGGGATACTCGGTGGACTACACCGCCATGGAAGTTGGCCGTAGGTCAGTTCTGAAAGTAATTAGTTAGTGTGTTTTGTTGAGGAATGGGTGTTGACGGGGGTGTGGGAGTGCGATTAGTTGGGTTTCAGGTTGAGCAAGTGACTATTGACCAATAGCAGCGCGCTCAACCTCACACCAGACTTAATCGCGCAGCTGTTTCTGCACAGCCGAGCATCTGGAGAAAATAATGAACACGCTTAACCACGCTTCGACTTTTCTGCACCTTTCGTACCGGCTGCAGACCCTTTGGACGGGCGACGTTGTCCAAAGCTTCTGCAACAACGCTCTTGGGCCAAACTGTCAGGTTGAAAGCGTCCATCTGACAACGACACCCATGCAGATAACGTTCACTCATGATTTCCTCAATAGCCTGGAAAGCGACAACGTGACCATCACTTACCCTGTCACTGACCGAGCAGGCAACCGCTCTATTCTGGCCGAGCCCGTTGAATTGACCCTCAGATTCAAACCAAACTAACCATCCGTTTGCACCAAGCCCTATTCATCCTGCACGCACTTGAGTGTGGGATGAATAAGAGATTATTGAGTGAAATTTCCTAGGCCAGAAAAAACCTGGAATTTCGCCCTATTGATTAGCGCTTTCCAGGCAACAATTGTAGTCAATAGCCTACATACGTTTTGCCTAACTCCTAGGACCAAGGCCTGACAAGCAGCGCAAACCCCGAAAATACGTGAAGTACGTCCTACACGCCGGGGAAAACTTCTGACATTTTGTCTATTTTGAGTAAACCCTTGAACATCGCGAAACAGCGAAAACCTGCGAAAACCCGCGACTTGACGATCCAGCATCAACATCCTGTAATGCGCGCGCCATTAGTGGTTCTTACCGACACTTACGACACGCATACAAACACTGCTCACTTTATAAGAACAGGAAGACCCGATGAACGATAAGTTCTCCGATACCCCCCCTGCCAACAGCCTTCCAGAAGAAAAAAACGCTACTCCCGCGCAAGACCCGCAAACCGCAGCCGTGTTACCGGATATTTCCGATACGTTAAAGGCTCCTTTTTTGCCTCATGTAAATCCCGACGCGATCAGTTATGAACAGGCGCATGCCGGTGTCTGCGTTCATATTCCCGGATCCGCGTTAATGTCATCCGGCGACGAACTGGTGTTTTATTGGGGCATGAACAGTTCAACAACGCCTTTGCTTATCAGCGCGGCCACTGCCAACACCACCGTGCGCGTCCTGTGTATCACCTACAACTTCATTGAGTACGTCCAATACGGGCTGGTGGACGTCTACTACGAGATCTATCGGGACCAGTACCTGATCGGCACCTCCCCCGTGTTGATGGTCACCGTCAACCGCCACACGCCGGTGACTCCCAGGCAACGCGAACGCAAGCGCAGTATGACCCGCAAGTTCTCCAAAAAACCTGACCACAACCGCTTCTAAAACAAAACCCCCGGTGCTTGCGCGCCGGGGGTCTTGGGGTCACGGTGGGACGACGCTTAAAACGCCAGCTTCAACCCAATGTTGGCCCCCCACGGTTGCTCAACGTGTTTGCCTTTCATGTAATCAAAGTCGGCATGCAACTGCAGGCGCTCGGACAGCGACACCGAAATACCCGCCCCCAACTCGGCCCTTGAGCCGAACAGGTCGTTGTCGAAGCGCTTGTCATTGACCTTGACGTCGTTGCTGCGGGAGAACTCCTGAGCCAGGGCCACGCGCAGGTAAGGTTTCAACACGCCGCCATCCTTGAGGGCAATGCTGCGACCTGCGGACGTACCGACCTTGCCCAGTACCGATTGGGTGCGGTCGTTGTTGGCCTGCATGCCGTTGTCCAGACGATAGCTGTCGCCTTGCACCCAAACGCTGGACAGCTGCGCATAAGGTTCAAGGAAATACCCCTCGTCGAAGGTGATATGCCGACCCAGTTCCAGCGAACCGCCGATACCGGTGCTTTCGTAATCGCCCTTGGCCTTGGTGCCATCGCTCATGGCCACCTTCGACGCGTTGCGGAAACGGTTGAGTTTGAGCACGCCATCGACGTAGTAGCCATCGTCCAGCAGCCAGGTGCCGTAACCGCCGACATAGTAACTGTCGACATTGCCCGTAGTGCCACGGCTCAGGTTCAGGTCGTTTTTGCTGTAACCGGCCATCACCCCCAAAGACAGTTCCCCGGTGGCAACTTCCAGCGGCGCATCGACCCCCAGGGCAAATCCGCTTTGCTTCTGCTGATAGTCCACCCCGTCACCGGTCGACGCATTGAAACGGCTGCCATAGCTGCGCATCCATGCGCCGCCCAGCGGCTTGCCGCGTACTTCCCCCATGCGACTGCGCAAGGTGGTGAGCTCGCTGTTCCAGATGTTCGGCGCAGCGTTGAACAGCGCCAGCACACTTTGGGTTGACGGGCTGATGGTTTTGCCGGAACCGACAATAAACCAGTCATCGCCGCGCTGCTCCAGCTCATAGGAGTACACCCCCAAGTCCGCCTTGCCACCCAGCAACCCGAACTGCGCCTCGCCCCCTTCGGTGTCCACCACCAACAACGGCTCGACCTCCGGCGTGACCGACTCGACCCCGGTATTCTGCACCTTCAGCGTGTGAATGCCGCTGGCCAGACCGGTCACCTTGAGCAAATCCCCGGCGTGATTATCCAGGTTGATGCGCATGTCGAACACGCCGCTGCCGGACAACTCACCAAGGGTCAGCGTCTTGAAAGCCCCCTCCCCAAAACTCACCCGCCCGCCATCCATGGACAAAGACCGGGCGCTGCCATCGCCGACCATATTCCAGCTCGCGCCGGATTTGATCGCCAGCGTGTTGCTGTTGACGATATCGCCGGTGAGCTGAGCCTGGTTTTGCAGGATGACGTTTAGCGTGCTGGTGTCATCGGAGACGAGGTTACCGGTGAGGCGGCTGTCGTCGACGCTGAAGTTGGCGGTGCTGCCGCCGATGACTTCCAAAAGGTTGCCGTTGCCGCCATGGAGGGTTGAGTTGTTTTGGAGGGTGATGTTGGCGATGGCCGGGGTCGTAAACGTGTTGATAGCTTTGATAGCTGCTCCATTGACGCCATCTACCGAGGAGTTATCTATTACCACGTAACTTGGCTCTAACGAACTATCATCCTCTCCAGGCAACCCTAGTTCTGCCGCAATAAACATTCCGTTCACAGCACCTACTATCGAGCTTTTATCCCGAGCATAAACAGCTGCCCCGGCCAGTGCCACACCGGCCCCAGAACCGTATGACCCAGAGCCATATTGACCAACACCTTCCACTTTGGATTCATTGAGTTCCAGCACACCATTCCATCCGACAGATGCTCCGACTGTACCAATGACGGTGCTATTCAATAGAGTTGCTGAAGATGCAACATCAGATGACGAATATCTATTGACAACCAACCCTTGCTCAGAAAAAGTCTCAACATGCAGATGCTGAGCTTGCAGCGTGCTTGACATAAGAGAGACCCTCCCATAAACAGTCCCTGAGCTAACATTGACCGATGATACAGTAGCAAGAACGCTATTCACCTGACCATTGTTGATATTCAGCACACCTCCATGTCTCACATCATATTTATCAAGAGGGGTATTTTCATCCACATTAAAGGTAACCCCGTCAATCACTGCCCGGCCCTCTTCTCTCGGCAAATCACCAAGACTGAGAGTCTCAGCACTCAGGGTGGAACTGCACATCACGCCAAAAGAAATGCCCACCGCATTACGAAAAACACCTTTTATCACCCATAGGTCTTTAGCCTGATAAGACATCCTTTTTCTCCAAATGACAGGAAGGACGGATACTCGGCAATCTACTCACAACCTGCAGGCAGAACCCGCCCCAATACTTGTAGGACACTTCTGAAAACACTGGCATACCAGGGTGTAGGAACGGTTTTTAAGGGTAGCCAAGTTTTAAATTCAGCCAAAAAATATCCATATACGGGTTGACAGCCGCGCCAACTCTCTATTGGTTCAGCTATAGGTAGCACGCACTAACTATGCAGCACCCCAACATCGGGAAAACGCATCTACGTAAACTTTGAAAGTCAGACGTAAAAGGACAAGAGGAAAAACCATGAACAACCCTCACGACCAAAACAGCTTAACGGCAAAGCCTAAGAAAGGGCCTGGCTTGGCTCCCCCGACAGTCAAGCTCGCCGACCCTATTGACGGCCTGCTACAAGCGAAAGATACCCAACGCTCCATTACCGTTAGTTTTTCCACATGGGCTGACGCGGTAGAAAATGATTTTTACCAACTGAAATGGGGCGAATCCTTTATAGGCAAAAAAGCAATAATGCCCGTGAATCCAGTCCCCGGTTCCCCACTGACGCTGGATATCCCTTCTGATGTGCTAGCTGAATCCGCCGACGGCACGTACCAACTGAGCTACTTTTCAAGGCACTTCGTAGGCGGCACGCCCAACGAATCCCCCTCCATCCCCATCATCATCGACCGCACGCCCCCAGGTGGCGAGGCTCTTGCGCCGATGGTTTTCCCCACCGAAGCTCACGACAGCCTGAGTGCTGCCGAGCTGGTGAGCCTGGGCAATCAACTGGTGGGCGGTGTGCCGAGTTATTTCGATATCAAGTGGGGCGATGTTATTCGGACCTACTGGGGGGACCAGCCGGGGCCGGTGCATAGGGTGTTGGCCGAAGAAGTTGAACAACCGATGATCCCGGTGGCATTCGACCGGACCTTCCTCGACAACCTGGCCGACGGTCCGGTGGCCGTGACCTATACCGTCACCGACCGGGCGGGCAACCTGTCGGTGGTGTCGTCAGCAGCGCTGTTGGTGCTGCAACTGCACAACAACCCCGCCGACCTGCTCGCACCGCGAGTGCCTCAGGCCGCCGACGGGCTGGTCGACAACGCCGATGGGCGTCAAGGTGTGCGGGTCGACGTGCCAGCTTTTACTCATGCACAAGCGGGCGATGCCATTACGGTGTTATGGGGAGCGCTGCGCTTGCCGGAGCAGACGCTTGAGGAGTCGGTTTTAGGCCAGCCGGTGCTGTGCTCGGCCACGGTCGCTTATGCCAGCCTCGCCGCAGTGGGTGATGGCCCAATCGTCGTGCAGTATGAAGTGCATCGGGGCGGGAATCTGCTGGCCACTTCGCCGACGCTGACCGTGCGGGTGTTTCTGACCCTCCCCGGCCCGCAGGATGACTCGCCGCAGACCCTGGTCACCGAGGCCCTGGCCGCTCCGATCATCAAGGGCAAGAGCGACAACCCCAACCGCCAGGACAATGTGCTGGACGCCGACGATTACCTGCTGAGCGCCGATGCACTGATCGCCTGGCGCGAGCAGTTCCAGGCCTGCGACCAGATCAACCTGTTCTGGGGTTCGGGAAACGAGCCTGTGGTGCGGTTGATCAATCAGAACGATGTGCAAGCGGCCACAACGCTGGTGATCTCCGTGCCCAACTCACGAGTGATTGCGCAAGGTGCCTGTAAACCGGTGCCGGTGCATTACACCGTGACCCATGCGGGCAACCCCAACACCTCGTACTCGCCCTCGCAATGGGTGCAGCTTATTTCACCCTGCCACCTACCGGGCGGCGGGTATGGCTTGCCAGCACCGATTTTCACGCAGGTCAATGCCTGCAACACCCTTGAACCCTCGGGCAGCCCGGACGGCACGCAGGTGCAGGTCAAGCCCTACCGCGAGATGCACGTGGGCGATCAGGTGACCCTGAGCTTCAAGGGTTTTGATGCGTTGGCCGAAGGCGCTCCGATTACGGCTGCGACGTTCAGCCAGAGCATGACCGTGGATGATGACGCAATGCTCAAGGGTTGCCGCTTCAGGGTTGACGCCGCTGCCCTGCAGGCGATTCATCTGGGTCGGGCGGAAGCGCGCTATGAGGTGACCCATGCCAGCGGGCGCGTGATCTCGCAAAAGGCCGATGCCTACGTGGACATGCGCACGCCTGCCGCGAGTTGCCAGGCGTTTAACTATCCGAAAGGATAGGTATCTACCACCTTGTGTTGACAAATATTCGAAATTTCTATTACGTCAAAAGCGGGTAGAAATTCAAACTTCCACCTCATTTAAAACTTGAAACGTTATAGGCGAAAGCCTGTAACCCACCCCCAACTTTGAAAATCAAAGTTGCGGACGCTTACACCTCAAGTTTATCGATAGCTGTATTCATTGTCTTTAGCAAACTTAAAGGAAACCGCTCTAATGTGTAATTCAAAGAAAGTTGTAAAACGTCGCCATCGTAGCGGTCCGCGCGTGCTGGTCGAACCCACTGTGGTCGGCCTGCTGGAAGGCGGGCTCCTGCCTACTGCGCTGCAAAGCAATCCGGTACCCGTCACTTTCCCTGTCTGGGATGACGCCATTGATAACGACTTTTACCAATTGAAATGGGATGACACGTTGATTGGCGAGCAAGCCATGCTGCCAGGCAATCCGGCGCCGGGCACGCCGCTGGCGCTGGAAATTCCCGTTGATGTGCTCAACACCGCGCCCGACGGTGAACACAAGCTGTCGTACATATCGCGACGATTCGTAGGGGGTACGCCCAATGAATCACCTGCCGTCACCGTCATTCTGGATCGGGTCCAGCCTGGCGCAGGTTCGCTGATTGCGCCGTTGATTTTCCCCCGTCTGGTCAACGACGGCCTGAGCTCCGCGGAACTGACGGCCATGGGTGACGTATTGCTTGGGGAAGTGGTGGCTTACTTCGGTATTCAGGCGGGCGATGTCATCCAGACCTTCTGGGGAGAAACCCAAGGGCCGCAACACACCGTGAAGACCAACGAAGTTCCGGGGGGCGGGACTGCTCCGCAGCGCATCATGATCCCTTTCACCCGTGCCTTTCTGGAGTCATTGGGCGACGTCAATGAAGACGTTTACTACACGCTGGTGGACCGCGCAGGCAACGGCCCGGTGCAATCCGAGCCGGTGTCGTTCCAGTTATCGCTGAAAGAACCCGCACTGGACCTGCCCGCACCGATCATCGACCAGGCCGATGACGGGGTCATCAGTGAAACCGATGCCCGGATGACTGTCGAGGTGGATATTCCCGACTACGGCGATGTTCAGGTTGGCGACCTGGTCACCCTCTACTGGGGCGCGAACAGCCTGGCACCGATTCCGGTCGAAGCCGGTGACGAGACCGAAAACCCGATTTTCACGGTTCCCGTCTCCTACGGCACCATCGCCCTCACTCCGGATGGCAATGTTGATGTGCGTTATGAGGTGCAGCGAAGCGGCGCTTTGCTGGGCAGCTCCCAGGTCAAGACCGTCAGCGTTCTGCTGCAACTGCCTGGGCCTGTTGAGCCCGCAGCGCCGATTATCCGTGGCGGCAGCGACAATCCGGACAGCACCGACAATGTCATCGATGAAAACGATTACCTGCTGCCCGCCACGGCGCTTATCCCCTGGAAAGCGGGCTACATGCTGGGCGACGAGGTCAAGCTGTTCTGGGGTCATCAAGCCACGCCCGTTACGTATGTCATCAAAGCGTCGGACATCAGCGCTGGCCTGGATTTACTGCTGACCGTGCCTAACGCGCTGATCATCGGAGAAGGCACCGGGCAGGATATCCGTGTGTATTACGCCGTAACCCGCGCAGGTAACCCGAACACATTGACCTCCCCGCAACAAAGCGTGCAAGTGCGACGCCTGGGCGAGCTGCCGGGGGGTGAGGACGGCCTGAAAGCGCCGCAGTTCCTGAGGCTGACGGACCAGAACGGGATCGGCGCTATTCTTAACCCCGACGGTGCTTCGGTGGTCGTCGCGCCGTACCTGAATATTAAAGCGGGCGACGTATTGACCTTTAACTTCCTGGGCTGGAGTGGATTTGTGTCCGGCCCCCAAATTCCGGAAGCAAGTTATACATTCATTACAGAACCACTGACCGAAGAACAGATTACACAGGATTACGAGTTCACCGTACCCGATGCCAACTTGCGTTTGATTTGCGTTGGCCGCGCCGAGGCCACTTTCAAAGTGGACAGTATTAGCGGTCCGGCAACTTCGGCACCTGCGAAAGTACTCATTGATATGGTGACCCCTGGGGAAGGCTGCGAAAAACATTAATCAATAAACGTCGCGAGCTGGCGTCGGTCAGCTCGTGACACCGCAGCCATTAATTTTTATAACTGAACATGGGATAGATAATGAGCACACCACAAACAAGACTACTGGCAGCCCCCAAGTTGCACAACACCAATGACCCGGCGGGCATTGGTTATATGGATGCACTGGACCCGACCATTCCGGTCCTGCTGCGCGTCGGCCCCTATACGGGGATGATGGCCACTGACTTTATCCAACTGTTTTGGGACGATCTGGATGATCCGATTGCCAGCTATACGGTGCATGAAGAGGATATTGCCGAAGGCACAGGCTCGTTCGTACTGCTGCCAGTGGAGCAGCGATACATCGCTGTCGACCTCACTGCCAATAAAGTCGTCAATGCCTGGTACACCGTACGACGTGCAATAGGAGGCACCGTCAATGAATCCGAACGGTTGCCCATTACCATTAAACTGAATCTTCCGGGGGGCGTGGATCCCGACCCGGAAACCCCTTACCAAAACGAAACGCTTCAGAAGCCTACGATTTTTCCTGCCGGCATCATCACAAGTCCGGACGGCGTAAAAGCCATCGTCATGCCCTACCTGAACATGGAAGTCGGCGACAAGATCACCGTTTCCTGGAACGGCGAGTTTATCCTCCACATCATCGACTCTGCTGACCAGTTGGGCCATCCCGTTGTCGTGGAGGTGCCCCGTTCGATCATCGAAATGGCCGGTGATTCGGACATGCTGGAGGTGCGGTACGAGATTCGGGATATCGTGAACAATTGGTCGCGATGGTCGCTTCCCACGTTTGTAGAGGTAGAAGCCGGTCATTCCAGCCTGTCTGCGCCGGTGGTTCCCCAGGCGCCGAATATGGTGCTGGATCTGGATCGGTTGGCTGGCAATCCGGTTCAGGCTCTGGTGCTGACGTATCCGCAGATGGCGGGCAGTGACGAAATTACGCTGGTGGTGGAGCGCAATACCGCGGAAGGCATGGCGCTGGAGCCCTTTGTCATGACGAAAACGGTGCAGAACCCTTCGAGCTTCGTGGAGTTCTTTGTGCCGTTCGAGCAATTCCTGCCGATTACTCAGGGCCGGGCACGTCTCAAATATACGGTGGAGAAAGCCTCGGGCGGCATGCAGCGTTCCAAGAGCCTGTCGCTGACGATCATCGGCCAGGTCCAGTCGCTGCAAGCACCCAGCGTGCCGGCCGCACAGGATGGCGTGCTTGACCCGGCTTCGCGGCATGTCACAGCACAGGTGCCGCCGTACTACTTCATGGCGGATGGCAACGATGTGACGCTGGTCTGGGCCGGCAAGACGGCCAGCGGTGCCAATGTGCACTACGAAGAACTGCGCACCCTCAGTCGGGATGATGTCGGTAAAACGCTGGAGTACCCGATTCCTCGTGACAAGGTCAGCGCCCTGGCGGGCGGCACGGTGCAGGTCTATTACACCATCACCACGTTTGCCCGCGCCTTCTTCAAGTCGCCGGTGCTGGACTTGAGGGTCAGCCTTGACACCAGCCAGCCACTTCCTTCGCCTCGCGTGGATGGCGTCAGCGCCGACGGCGTACTGGATCCGGCAAATATTGGCCCGGAGGCCATAGTGCGTATCCAGCCTTACACCGGGATGGCAATTCGGGACAAGGTCACCGTGCACTGGGAGGGCCGCGCGCCGGAGGGCGTCTACAGCACTTACACCGTGCTCAACAGCGGCACGGTCGGTCGTGAAGTGGTGTTCCGCGTGCTCAAGAGCATTGTCGTCGCCAGCCTCAATGCTCAGGTCAATGTCTGGTACGAGGTTGAGCGTGCAGGTCAGACCTTTCGCTCTTCCAGGCTTGCGTTTGTGGTGGAAGAAACCGTACTGACACCGCTTCCGGTGCCGCAGGTGAAGGAAGCCAGAGGCGACACGCTTTACCTGGCAGACACGGCAAACGGGGCGACGGTGGTCGTACCCGCCAGCGCGAACCTCAAGCTCAATGATTGGGTCCGGATTGAAGTCAGGGGCACGAATTCCAGTGACAGCAAGGAGAAGATCGTTCAGGCAGGTGATGTCGGTAAAGAATTGTCGCTGGTGTTCGCCAGCGCGGTGATTGCCGCCAACGTCGGCCAGACCCTTGTCGTGAGCTACACCGTACAGCGCGCCTCCGGCATCGTGCAGTCCTCGCCCGCCCTGACGCTGAACGTGGTGGGCAGTCTCACCGAACTTCCCGCACCTGCCATGGATGAAGTCGGACCGGACGGTATTGTCGTGCCATCCCGAATTCCTGAGTCGGGCGCTACCGTGCGGGTGGCGTATCAAGGCATGCAAGCGACAGATAGCGTCATCGTCAACTGGAGGGGAGTCACGCCCTATGACACCGCGCCGCAGTCGGTGGGCAGTGCATCTCAACTGCAGTTCAACCTGCCTAAAGCGCTGATCAACGCCAACGTCGGCAAGCCCGCCACCGTCACATACGCCATGGCTCGCGCCGGCACAACGCTGGTGTCCGCCCCTCTGCAACTGGCGGTCAATTCGGCGCTGGAGTTTGATACCTCCCCCGTCACTCTGGCCGGAAAAATCTACCTGCTGCCGCACTATGCCGGGCTGCTCCCTGCATTCCCGGAGGGTACGACGGTGCAGCGCGTCGCCAGCGGAGGGCAGCCGCCTTATGTGTACAGCTCGAGTGACCCGCTGGTGGCTCAGGTGAGCGATGACGGGCAGGCTTCGGTGCGCGGCAATGGCACCGCCGTTATTTCGGTAACGGATGCCGCTGACCAGACACACAGTTACTCGGTTTCAGTGACCGGCGTGACTCATTGCATGGGTGTGGGCACGGGCAGTTTTTCCCAGGTGGCTGCCCGAGCGGCAGCTCAAGGGGCGAGGGTTCCGTCGATTGATGAACTGAATCAAATCCACGCGGCCTACGGCAATCGCTGGCCGATGGGCGACAGTTTCTATTGGTCGAGCACGGTGGCGAAGCAGAACCTGATCGGGGTGAAATGGTACTGGGTCAAATATCTGGTGACAGGTGAGAATATTCACATGCCGTATTACAACTCGAGTCTTGGCATCGCACTTCGCTGATTTGCGGCGCTAAAATTCGAACTCGGCATTCGAACATGTACTGACCGTCAGGGCGTCATCTGAAAAGTGTGGCGCCCTTTTAGTGAACTGCTAACTGCCCTTATTCAAGAGCACGATCATGAGCGACTCCGCAACGTCCACCCAGGGATCCATAACGCCTGCCCTTTGCGCGGGAAACTTTCAGGCCGTTGTCAATCAGCAGCCCATGAACGTCACCTCGCTGATTGCCCGGTTGACGCTTCGTCCGGAACTGGCCGAGGCACCGAGCCACTGGGTCTGGAAGGTCATCGCCGAAGGCAAGGTTGGCCAGAAGCGAACCAGCATTGGTTTGTTTTTCGACAGGGATCTGCCCATCGGTACTCACAACCTCGTCGCCAACGATCAGATCAAGGTGGTCTATAACGAAAATCCTCACTGGCAAAGCGTGATCTATCACTCGGCCCACTGGCAGACCGGCCAGCTCACCCTTATCGAAGTCGATGCCTCACGCCAGCGCATCAAGGGGCAGTTCAGTTTCGGCATGTCGGCCATTGATTTTGAAGTCAGCGAGGGCGCTTTCGATCTGCAATGCCAGTGATTCACGCCATCAGGAACTGCGCGACACGTTGTGCCGCTGTCTCCAGACACGCTTGATCCGTAATGCCGGATGCTTTCAGGGGTTTGAGGTCATGGTTGGCGGTGGGTAGCCACAACAGCTCGATCGCGTTCGATAACACGTAACCCTCAACCGCCTCACGATTGCCCAGCGCATCTCGCTCGCCCTGAACGATCAGGCTTGAGGTTTTAAGCTCAGCCAGATGCGCCACCCGTGGCTTTTCCGGTTTCCCCACCGCATAGAAGGGATAGCCCAGACACACCAGCGCATCAACGCCCAGTTCATCAACCACCAGACTGGCCATCCGACCGCCCATGGACTTGCCACCAATGGCCAGGCATCCAGTGACATGAGGTCGCAGGCTGGCATAGACGGTGCGCCAGCATTCAAGCAGTTGCGCCTGTTGATTGGGCGGCCGCTTGCGACCGTCAATGCGGCGCTGGGCCATGTAGGGAAACTCAAACCGCATCACGTTGACGCCTTGTGCCGACAGGCGCGATGCCATGTCATCCATGAAGGCGCTGTCCATGGGCGCCCCAGCACCGTGCGCCAGCATCAAGGTCGCGATTTTGCTGCCTGATTGCCCGTTTGCCCGGTTCCATAACCAGCCATTGTCCTTTGCCAGTTGCGCGCATTGATCTTCGTCAATACAGGCAATTTGCCCATTGCTCATGCTTGCCTCGCTTTTGATGAGTCTGCCAATAACCCGGAGCTATAACCGTGCGTGATGGCCCCGACCTAGCTGGATGGGAAATACACCTAAATGAACACTACTAACAGCACCGCCTATAACTATCAGGTGGTCCGCCAGTTCGTCATTATGACGGTGATCTGGGGGATCGTCGGGATGGGACTTGGCGTCTTCCTCGCCGCCCAACTGGTTTGGCCTGAACTTAACTTTGACCTACCGTGGACAAGCTTTGGTCGCTTGCGTCCACTTCATACCAACGCCGTGATCTTTGCATTCGGTGGCTGTGCATTGTTTGCCAGCTCCTATTACTCGGTTCAGCGCACCTGTCAGACCCAGCTGTTTCTTCCTAAATTGGCGGCCTTTACCTTTTGGGGCTGGCAATTGGTGATCCTGCTGGCGGCTATCAGTCTGCCACTGGGCTACACCAGTTCCAAGGAATACGCAGAACTGGAATGGCCGATCGATATCCTGATCGCTGTCGTCTGGGTGGCCTACGCCATCGTGTTCTTCGGCACATTGGCAAAACGCACCACCAAGCACATCTACGTGGGCAACTGGTTTTTCGGCGCATTCATTCTCACCGTTGCACTTCTGCACATCGTCAACAACCTGGAATTGCCCGTCAGTCTGACCAAATCCTACTCGCTGTACGGCGGCGCGACCGATGCCATGGTGCAGTGGTGGTATGGCCACAACGCGGTGGGCTTCTTCCTCACGGCGGGCTTCCTGGGGATGATGTACTACTTCGTACCCAAGCAGGCCGAACGTCCGGTTTACTCGTATCGGTTGTCCATTGTGCACTTCTGGGCACTGATCACCCTGTACATCTGGGCCGGCCCGCACCACCTGCACTACACCGCTCTGCCGGACTGGGCTCAGTCCCTGGGCATGGTGATGTCACTGATTCTGCTGGCGCCAAGCTGGGGCGGCATGATCAACGGCATGATGACCCTGTCGGGTGCCTGGCATAAGCTGCGCAGCGATCCGATCCTGCGCTTTCTGGTGGTGTCCCTGGCGTTCTATGGCATGTCGACCTTTGAAGGTCCGATGATGGCCATCAAGACCGTCAACTCTCTGTCTCACTACACCGACTGGACCATCGGCCACGTTCACGCTGGCGCATTGGGCTGGGTGGCGATGATCTCCATCGGCGCGCTGTACCACATGATTCCGAAAGTCTTCGGTCGACCACAGATGCACAGCATCGGCCTGATCAACGCGCACTTCTGGCTCGCCACGATCGGCACGGTGTTGTACATCGCTTCGATGTGGGTCAACGGCATTGCGCAAGGCCTGATGTGGCGTGCGGTGAACGAAGACGGCACCCTGACTTACTCCTTCGTTGAAACGCTGGTGGCCAGCCACCCTGGCTTCATCGTGCGGATGGTGGGCGGTGCGATCTTCCTCAGCGGCATGTTCCTGATGGCTTACAACACTTGGCGCACCGTGCGGGCTTCCAACCCTGTCGACGCTGCCGCCGCTGCGCAGATGGCCTGAGGAGTCCACCATGAAACATGAAGTCATTGAAAAAAACGTCGGCCTGCTGATGATCCTGATGGTACTGGCTGTCAGCATCGGTGGCCTGACCCAGATCGTCCCGCTGTTCTTCCAGGACGTCACCAATAAGCCGGTCGAAGGCATGAAGCCTTACACCGCTCTGCAACTGGAAGGTCGGGACATCTACATTCGCGAAGGCTGTGTAGGTTGCCACTCGCAGATGATTCGTCCATTCCGTGCCGAGACCGAACGTTACGGCCACTATTCGGTTGCCGGTGAGAGCGTTTGGGATCACCCGTTCCTGTGGGGCTCCAAGCGCACCGGTCCGGACCTTGCCCGGGTGGGCGCTCGCTACTCGGATGACTGGCACCGTGCGCACTTGTACAACCCGCGCAACGTGGTCCCTGAGTCGAAGATGCCTGCTTACCCTTGGCTGGTGACCCAGCCGGTGGACAGCAGCCATACCGAAGCCAAGATCAAGGCCATGCGCACCCTGGGCGTGCCTTACACCGACAGCGACATCACCGGCGCCGTAGCATCCCTCAAGGGCAAAACCGAGATGGACGCTCTGGTTTCTTATCTGCAAGTGCTCGGCACTTCGATCAAGAGCAAGAGGTAAGCCATGGATATCCAAGACTTGCGCGGCCTCGGCACGTTAGTGGTGGCAATCGCGTTTATCGGCCTGTCGCTCTGGGTCTTCAGCAGCAGACGCAACTCGGAATTTGCTGAAGCGCGTCTGGCGCCGTTCGCTGACGAACCCTTGCCGACACCCGTCAAAGAGCAACTTTCACAAGAGCGACTCTCCAAAGAGCAGTCTGTCGCCCGGAGTAACCACTCATGACCACCTTCTGGAGCACCTACATCTGCGTGCTGACCATTGGCAGCCTGATCGGCCTGACCTGGCTGTTGGTCGGTACCCGCAAGGGCGAAACCAAGGGCAGCACCGACCAGACAATGGGTCACAGCTTCGA
Organism: Pseudomonas sp. DWP3-1-2; assembly: GCF_049896285.1. Lineage (NCBI taxonomy): Bacteria > Pseudomonadati > Pseudomonadota > Gammaproteobacteria > Pseudomonadales > Pseudomonadaceae > Pseudomonas > Pseudomonas sp. DWP3-1-2. The sequence goes on from NZ_JAFCTZ010000005.1 coordinate 170,950, forward strand.
CGGCATCGAGGAATATGACAATCCGCTGCCACAGTGGTGGTTCATGTTGTTCGCCGCCACGCTGGTGTTTGCAGTCGGTTACCTGATCCTCTACCCGGGCCTGGGCAACTGGAAAGGCGTGCTGCCTGGCTACGAAAACGGCTGGACCGGCGTCAACGAATGGCAGAAGGAAATGGATAAGGCTGATGCCAAGTTCGGTCCTATCTTCGCCAAATTCGCCGCCATGCCGGTGGAAGAAGTCGCCAAGGACCCGCAGGCGCTGAAAATGGGCGGTCGCCTGTTTGCTTCCAACTGCTCGGTCTGCCACGGCTCGGACGCCAAGGGTGCCTATGGCTTCCCGAATCTGACCGACCAGAACTGGCGTTGGGGCGGTGCCGCTGACACCATCAAAACCACCATCATGGGTGGGCGCATGGCGGTCATGCCAGCCTGGGGCGCAGTCATCGGTGAGGAAGGCGTGAAAAACGTTGCAGCCTACGTTCGCCACTCTCTGGCCGGCTTGCCACTGGCCGCCGATGAAACGGCCAACCTTGAAGCCGGACAGCAAGTGTTCAGCTCCACCTGTGTAGCGTGTCATGGTGCTGCAGGTAAAGGCGTCGAAGCAATGGGCGCTCCGAACCTGACCCAGCCAGGCGGTTTCATCTATGGCACCAGCCTGGCGCAACTGCAACAGACCATTCGTCTCGGTCGCCAAGGTCATATGCCAGCTCAGGCCGATTTGCTGGGCAATGACAAAGTGCAGTTGTTGGCCGCTTATGTTTACAGCCTGTCCAAGGGTCCTGATCAACTCGCGGGCAAGGTAAACAAGGCGCAGTAACGATTCAGCAATAGGTTGAATCTCAAGAACGCCGCACCCTGCAACGGGGTGCGGCAGTTCCCCTTCTTTGCGCGACCAAGTGTCGCACCCCTCGTTGGTATGGCTTCCCACCCCAGCCTTTCAGGTCTAAGCTTGCCCGAATAGTGGACTGGCGATAGCTGGCCACAGGCCAAGTGAAAGGAATGTGTCCGACATTCATGCACGGTAAACGCTGGCAGACTGATTCATCGTCTGTTCGGGCCCTGCCGGGTATGTAGCCAACTGTCCGACACTCACGCGCCCTACCTCACAAGTCCTGTCTCCCCTGCCTTTTTCAGTCTGCTTGAGCACGTATATTCGTGCGCCTTGCGTTCGGGACCTGCCTGAAAGGGCCGTAGTTTCTGCTTCGGAGAGCATGTGCAACACGCCTGTCGTGCTGCACTGACCGCTGCTTTCCCCATACCTGCGCCCGTTAAAACTCTAATAAATATCCAAACCGTGGAACCTTAGAATGAGCACAGCAATCAGTCAGACTGCTTATAACTATAAGGTCGTTCGCCAGTTCGCCATCATGACGGTGGTCTGGGGAATCCTTGGCATGGGATTAGGTGTATTCATCGCCTCACAACTGGTGTGGCCTGACTTGAACTTCGGCCTTGAATGGACGACGTTCGGACGCCTGCGCCCGTTGCACACCAATCTGGTGATCTTCGCGTTCGGTGGCTGCGCCCTGTTCGCCACTTCCTACTACGTCGTGCAGCGGACCTGCCAGACGCGGCTGATTTCCGACAGCATGGCGGCCTTCACCTTCTGGGGATGGCAAGCCGTGATCGTCGGTGCGCTCATCACCTTGCCGCTGGGCTATACGACCACCAAGGAGTACGCCGAACTGGAATGGCCGATTGCTATTCTGCTGGCCATTGTCTGGGTGACTTACGGCGCTGTGTTCTTCGGCACAATCACCAAACGCAAGACTAAACATATTTACGTCGGCAACTGGTTCTACGGCGCGTTCATCGTGGTCACTGCGATGCTGCACATCGTCAACCACATGTCGCTGCCGGTCAGCCTGTTCAAGTCCTATTCGGCCTATGCCGGTGCGACGGACGCCATGATTCAGTGGTGGTACGGCCACAACGCGGTGGGGTTTTTCCTCACCACCGGCTTTCTGGGGATGATGTATTACTTCGTGCCCAAGCAGGCCGAGCGTCCGATCTACTCCTATCGCCTGTCCATCGTGCACTTCTGGGCACTGATCACCCTGTACATCTGGGCCGGTCCGCACCACCTGCACTACACCGCGCTGCCGGACTGGGCTCAATCCCTGGGCATGGCGATGTCGATCATCCTTCTGGCGCCAAGCTGGGGCGGGATGATCAACGGCATGATGACCCTGTCGGGCGCCTGGCATAAATTGCGCACCGACCCGATCCTGCGCTTCCTGGTGGTGTCCCTGGCGTTCTACGGCATGTCGACCTTTGAAGGTCCGATGATGGCCATCAAGACCGTCAACTCCCTCTCCCATTACACCGACTGGACCATCGGCCACGTTCACGCTGGCGCGTTGGGCTGGGTGGCGATGATCTCAATCGGCGCGCTGTATCACATGATCCCGAAAGTCTTCGGTCGGCCACAGATGCACAGCGTCGGCCTGATCAATGCCCACTTCTGGCTCGCGACCATCGGCACCGTGTTGTACATCGCGTCGATGTGGGTCAACGGCATCACTCAAGGCCTGATGTGGCGTGCGATCAACGATGACGGCACCTTGACCTATTCGTTCGTCGAAGCCCTGCAAGCCAGCCACCCGGGGTTCATCGTGCGCATGGTTGGGGGTGCGTTCTTCGCCAGCGGCATGCTGTTCATGGCCTACAACGTGTGGCGAACCGTTCGCGCCTCCGACCCGGCCGAAGCTGAAGCCGCTGCCCAGATCGCTGTTGCGGGAGCTCACTGATGAAGCATGAAGTCATCGAGAAGAATGTCGGCCTGCTGGCCTTCTTCATGGTCATTGCCGTGAGCATCGGCGGCCTGACCCAGATCGTGCCGCTGTTCTTTCAGGACGTGACCAATAAACCGGTCGAAGGCATGAAGCCGCGCACCGCACTGGAAGTCGAAGGTCGCGACGTTTACATCGCCAACGGCTGTGTCAGCTGCCACTCGCAGATGATCCGTCCGTTCCGTGCCGAGACCGAACGCTACGGCCACTATTCGGTTGCCGGGGAAAGCGTCTGGGACCACCCGTTCCTGTGGGGTTCCAAGCGCACCGGCCCGGACCTGGCCCGGGTGGGCGGCCGTTACTCCGACGACTGGCACCGCGCGCACTTGTACAACCCGCGCAACGTAGTGCCTGAGTCGAAAATGCCGTCGTACCCCTTCCTGGTCGAGAAAAAGCTCGATGGCAAGGAAACCGCGAAGAAACTGGAAGTCTTGCGCACGCTCGGCACGCCGTACACCGACGAAGACATCGCCGGTGCCCAGGCGGCCGTGAAAGGCAAGACGGAAATGGACGCACTGGTGGCCTACCTGCAAGGCCTTGGCACCATCATCAAAAGCAAACGGTGATTCTGATGGATATCGGGATGATTCGAGGCCTTGGCACCGTGGTGGTGATGGTGGCCTTTATCGGTCTGGCACTGTGGGTGTTCAGCCCCAAGCGCAAGTCAGAGTTTGAAGACGCGACCTTGCTGCCCTTCGCGGATGATCCCGAAGCCATCAAGCACGTCGAGCAAGCGAAAGCTTCCAGGAGCAACAAATGAGTACGTTTTGGAGTCTGTACGTCACAGTCCTCACCCTGGGTACGATCTTCGGGCTGACCTGGCTGCTGCTGTCCACCCGCAAGGGCCAGCGCGCCGAAGCCACTGAAGAAACCGTCGGTCACTCCTTCGATGGCATCGAGGAGTACGACAACCCGCTGCCCAAGTGGTGGTTCATGCTGTTCGTGGCCACCATCATCTTTTCGCTCGGCTATCTGGTCTTGTATCCGGGCCTGGGGAACTGGACGGGCATCCTGCCGGGTTACGCTTACCTGGATAACGATAAGAAAACCGAGTTTTCCGACGGTCAGGTCGGCTGGACCGGCGTCCACGAATGGGAAAAGGAACTGGTGCGTGCGGATGCCCGATTTGGCCCGATCTTCGCCAAGTTCGCCGCCATGCCCATTGAGGAGGTCGCCAAAGACCCGCAAGCGCTGAAAATGGGTGGCCGGTTGTTCGCCTCCAACTGCTCGGTCTGCCATGGTTCCGATGCCAAGGGAGCCTATGGCTTTCCTAACCTGACCGACGCCGACTGGCGCTGGGGTGGCGAGCCTGAAACCATCAAGACCAGCATCATGGGTGGTCGTCACGCGGTCATGCCGGGCTGGGGCGAAGTGGTCGGCGAACAGGGCGTGCGGGACGTGTCAGCCTACGTGCTGACCAAACTGGACGGTCGCACATTGCCGGCAGATGCCAAGGCTGATCCGGTGGCCGGTCAGAAGATATTTGCAGCCAACTGCGTAGCCTGCCACGGCCCTGAAGGTAAAGGCACCCCGGCAATGGGCGCGCCTGACCTGAGTCACCCCGGTGCGTTCATCTACGGTTCGAGCTTCGCTCAACTGCAACAGACCATCCGCTACGGTCGTCAGGGTCAGATGCCGGCCCAGGCAGCTATCCAGGGCAACGACAAAGTGCACCTGCTGGCGGCCTATGTGTACAGCCTTTCCCACGGTGAAAAAACCGAAGAAGCCAAGTAGCCTCACCGCGCACTTGCCAGACCAGACGGCCCCATCAACCGAGTTTGATGGGTCCGTTTTTTCGGACAACCGCTGAGCGCTGCACTTCACGACTGCCTCCATTGCGCCTGCCATTGTTCCTGACGATGCTGAAGCGCGGGTGCAGACCCAAATACCCTGCATCATTCAGCGCCTCACTTGACCTGCATCAATACCGCTAAAAATTTCCTACACTAAGAATCATTGCGACCCAACGCGACCAAAGGTCGCACCCTTGCAGAGCAGCGGGAGGCGTATCATTGACGCCATAACAGCGCACCTCTGACCCCCGTCGGCACGTACTGACCGGGGCATTTTTCCACTGCCGTGGGATGCACCGATGAGCAATCAGATTCCCGTACACAACGTCACCCCGCCACCGAAAAAAGATAACAGCACGGTGGACCTCTACGCTGCGCGAGAGAAAATCTACACCCGCGCCTTTACCGGTCTGTTTCGCAATCTGCGCATGGTCGGTGGTGGCCTGCTGTTCCTGGTGTATTTCGGGACCGTGTGGCTCAACTGGGGCGGGCATCAGGCCGTATGGTGGAACCTGCCGGAGCGCAAGTTCTACATTTTCGGGGCTACGTTCTGGCCTCAGGACTTCATTCTGTTGTCGGGTCTGCTGATCATCAGTGCCTTCGGCCTCTTCTTCATTACGGTCTATGCCGGGCGTGTCTGGTGCGGCTATACCTGCCCGCAAAGCGTCTGGACCTGGATTTTCATGTGGTGCGAGAAAGTCACCGAAGGTGATCGCAACCAGCGCATCAAACTCGACAAGGCACCCATGAGTGCCAACAAGCTCGTACGCAAGCTGGCCAAGCACAGTATGTGGCTATTGATCGGCTTCGTGACCGGCCTGACTTTTGTCGGTTACTTCGCGCCGATTCGTGACCTGACCCTGGAACTGTTCACCGGTCAGGCGGACGGCTGGGCTTATTTCTGGGTCGGCTTCTTCACTCTGGCCACGTATGGCAACGCCGGATGGCTGCGCGAGCAAGTGTGCATTTACATGTGTCCTTACGCCCGATTCCAGAGCGTGATGTTCGACAAGGACACGCTGATCGTGTCTTACGACCCACGTCGCGGCGAAAAACGCGGCACGCGTAAAAAAGACGCGGACTACAAGGCCCAGGGCCTTGGCGATTGCATTGACTGTACGATGTGCGTGCAGGTCTGCCCGACCGGTATCGACATCCGCGACGGCCTGCAAATCGAATGCATTGGTTGCGCCGCCTGTATCGACGCCTGCGACACCATCATGGACAAGATGAATTACCCTCGCGGCTTGATCAGTTACACCACCGAGCACAACCTGTCCGGCCAGGTCACCCACAAACTGCGGCCGCGCCTGATAGGCTACGCGCTGGTGTTGCTGTTGATGATCGGCTTGCTGGTGTCGGCGTTTGTCATGCGCTCGCTGGTGGGCTTCGACGTCAGCAAGGATCGCGTGCTGTACCGGGAAAACGCCGAAGGACGTATCGAAAACGTTTACAGTCTCAAGGTCATGAACAAGGATCAGGTGGACCACACCTACGTTCTGGATGCCACCGGCCTGCCGGATCTGAAACTGCAAGGGCGTCGCGAATTCAAGGTCGCGGCCGGCGAGATATTCACCATGCCGGTCGAACTGTCGAGCGCTCCGGAGATGCTGCCTTCAAGCACCAACGAGGTCACGTTCATCCTTCAGGATGCCGATAACGGCGGCACCCATGCCGAAACGAAGAGCCGGTTCATTGGCCCACAAGTACGATAAGAGAAGTCCGTCATGTCTGTCGCAACCGCTTCAAGCCCCTGGTACAAGCACCTTTGGCCATGGATCATCATCGGTATTCTGGCCTGCTCGGTGACGCTGACGCTGTCCATGGTGACTATTGCTGTAAACAACCCGGACAACCTCGTCAATGACAACTATTACGAGGCTGGCAAAGGCATCAACCGCTCGCTCAACCGTGAACGGCTGGCGCAGACCCTCAAGCTGCGCGCCACCGTGCACCTGGATGAACTGACCGGCGAAGCCGAGTTGCGCCTGAGCGGTGACAGCCAGCCCGACACCGTCGAGCTGAACCTGATTTCGCCAACGCAGCCAGAGAAGGATCGCAAAATCATCCTGACCCGCAGCCCGTCGGACGCCGGACGTTATATCGGCCAGTTGACCGATAAGGTCGAGGGCCGTCGCTTCGTCGAACTTCTGGGCGTACAGGAAGGCCAGACCTGGCGCCTGTTCGAAGAGGAACAGGTCAGTCACGACAAGGATCTGGCCCTGGGCGACGAACCCATTCAGGGTGCCGAAGACTTGAAGAACTGAAAAATTGACTTGAGCGTGGCGCGAACCCGCTGGAGCGAGGCTTGCCCACGAAGAGGCTGGTAAACTCAACACAGATTCGCGTGTCGAATATCGCCTTCGCGGGCAAGGTAGATCGCAACCCCGGCGCTCTAACAGCGCCAATGCTCACCATCCGGCTGTCTAAATGACCCAACCCACCCCCTGCTATCACTGCGCCCTGCCCGTTCCATCGGGCAGTCGCTTTACCGCTGTCGTGCTTGGGGAAACCCGAGAGATGTGCTGTCCCGGCTGCCAGGCGGTGGCCGAAGCCATCGTTGCCGGGGGTCTGGAAAGCTATTACAGCCACCGCAGCGAGGCATCCGCCAATCCCGAAACCCTGCCCGTGCAGTTGGTGGACGAACTGGCGCTCTATGACCGTGCTGACGTGCAGGCAACCTTTGTTCACCACGACGGCGAGCTGTCGGAAACCACGTTACTGATGGAAGGCATCAGTTGCGCAGCCTGCGGCTGGTTGATCGAAAAGCACCTGCGCCGCCTGCCGGCCGTGGCTGAGGCCAGCCTGAACCTGTCCAACCACCGTCTGCATGTGCGCTGGGCCGATAGCCAGTTGCCGTTAAGTCAATTGCTCAGCGAACTGCGCCATATCGGCTATGTCGCTCATCCCTACCAGGCTGATCGCGCGGCCGAACAACTGGCTGGCGAGAATCGACTGGCCCTGCGCCAGTTGGGAGTGGCCGGTCTGTTGTGGTTCCAGGCGATGATGGCGACCATGGCCACCTGGCCGGAATTCAACATCGACCTCAGTCCCGAGATGCACACCATCCTGCGCTGGGTCGCGATGTTCCTCACCACGCCCATTGTGTTCTACAGCTGCGCGCCTTTCTTTCGCGGCGCCATGCGCGACCTGCGCACCCGCCATCTCACCATGGACGTATCGGTGTCGCTGGCAATCGGTGGCGCCTACGTCGCCGGGATCTGGACGGCGGTTACCGGCCATGGCGAATTGTATTTCGACGCGGTGGGCATGTTTGCGCTATTCCTGCTGGCGGGCCGTTACCTTGAACGCCGTGCCCGGGAGCGCACGGCTGCGGCGACGGCGCAACTGGTCAATCTGCTGCCCGCCTCTTGCCTGCGCCTGAGTGCCGACGGACAAAGCGAGCGCATTCTGCTCAGCGAGCTGCGCACCGGCGATCATGTCCTTGTGCATCCAGGCTCGGTTCTGCCCGCGGATGGACGCATCATCGAAGGCCAGTCCAGCGTCGATGAGTCACTGTTGACGGGTGAATACCTGCCGCAACCTCGCCAGTCCGGCGATGCGGTGACGGCCGGTACGCTGAACGTCGAGGGCGCACTGACCGTTGAAGTCCTGGCCCTGGGCCATGAAACGCGGCTGTCGGCCATCGTTCGCCTGCTGGAGCGCGCCCAGGCAGACAAACCCCGCCTTGCGGAGATCGCCGATCGGGCGGCGCAGTGGTTCCTGCTGATTTCATTGATCCTGGCCGCCGCCATCGGCGTCCTGTGGTGGCAGATCGACGCGTCCCGGGCATTCTGGATCGTGCTGGCCATGCTGGTTGCCACCTGTCCGTGTGCCTTGTCACTGGCGACGCCGACAGCGCTGACGGCGGCAACCGGCACGTTGCATAAACTCGGGCTGCTGCTGACGCGCGGCCATGTACTCGAAGGCTTGAACCAGATCGACACGGTCATTTTCGACAAGACCGGGACCCTGACCGAAGGCCGTCTCGCCTTGCGTGCCATCAGACCGCTGGGGGCGCTGGATGCCGATACGTGTCTGGGCCTGGCGGCAGCGCTGGAAAACCGTTCCGAACACCCTATTGCCCGAGCCTTCGGCCGAGCCCCGATTGCGGCCGAAGATGTTCAGAGCCAGCCTGGCTCGGGCCTGGAAGGCGTGGTTGGCGAGCGAAAATTGCGCATTGGTCAGCCCGATTTTGTCTGTGCCTTGAGCGCCAGCAACCTTCCGCCGACGCCCGATGATGCGGGTCAGCATCTGTTGCTGGGCGACAGCCAGGGACCGCTGGCGTGGTTCATTCTGGATGACCGCCTGCGCGACGACGCCTTCGAACTGCTGCAAGCCTGCCGGGCCCGTGGCTGGAAAACCCTGCTGCTGTCGGGTGACAGCTCGCCCATGGTTGCCAGTGTCGCCGCCGAGCTGGGCATCGACGAAGCACGGGGCGGCCTGCGTCCGGACGACAAGCTGGCGGTGCTGAAACAACTGCATAGCCAGGGCCGCAAGGTGTTGATGCTGGGTGATGGGGTTAACGATGTGCCCGTGCTGGCAGCCGCCGATATCAGTGTGGCGATGGGTTGCGCCACCGATCTGGCAAAGACCAGCGCCGACGCGGTACTGCTGTCCAATCGTTTGCAGGCGCTGGTCCAGGCCTTCGGTCTGGCGCGCCGCACCCGCCGGGTAATCATCGAGAATCTGGTGTGGGCCGGGCTGTACAATGGCCTCATGTTGCCGTTCGCGGCGCTGGGCTGGATAACGCCGGTCTGGGCCGCTGTCGGCATGTCCGTCAGTTCGTTGATCGTTGTGCTCAATGCCTTGCGCCTCACGCGGATGCCAGGCGTCGAGTCATTAGCGGCACCCACTACCCGCCTGTTGCCGACATGACCCGGCAAGCGGCTTCGGAGGCTTTATGCCAGCGCTCTACATCATGATCCCTGCGGCACTGCTCATCGTGGCCGTCGCCATCTACGTCTTTTTCTGGGCGGTTGACAGCGGTCAGTACGACGATCTGGACAGCCCGGCCCATAGCATTCTGTTCGACGAACAGGATCCGAACCATCAGGCGGCAGTGGATGAGGCCATGCACAAAGGGCAGCAACCGCCCAGGAATGAACCCCATGCTTGATCTGCACCGCTGCCGGCCCCGGCTTTCATGATTGACCTGGCCCCGCTGCTGGTCTCGGCACTGATACTCGGCCTCTTGGGTGGCGGCCATTGCCTGGGCATGTGCGGCGGCTTGATGGGGGCGCTGACCCTGGCGATACCCAAAGAGCAGCGCAGCCAACGCTTTCGCCTGCTACTGGCTTATAACCTCGGCCGCATCCTGAGCTATGCAACGGCAGGTCTGTTGATCGGCCTGGCAGGCTGGGCGGTGGCCAACAGCCCGGCGGCAATGGTGCTGCGCATCATTGCCGCGCTGCTGTTGATCGCCATGGGTTTGTACCTTGCCGGCTGGTGGAGCGGCCTCACCCGTATTGAAAACCTGGGACGCGGCCTCTGGCGTCACATACAGCCAGTCGCCAGCAAGCTGCTGCCGGTGTCGAGCGTGCCCAAAGCAATGCTGCTGGGCGCCCTTTGGGGATGGCTGCCGTGCGGACTGGTCTACAGCACCTTGCTGTGGTCGGCCAGCCAGGGCAATGCACTGGACAGCGCCCTGCTGATGCTGGCGTTCGGTCTGGGAACCTGGCCCGTGCTGCTGGCGACCGGTCTGGCCGCCGAGCGCACGACGGCACTGTTGCGCAAACGTGGCGTGCGCATGGCGGGCGGTCTACTGGTGATTCTGTTCGGCATCTGGACCCTGCCCGGCCCGCACCAGCATTGGCTGATGGGGCATTGACCCACATCAACACCCCCGCTATCTGCCTTCCCTAGACTGACCAGCACTGCCAGCCTATCCGGGGAACGCCCGCATGCTCGACGCTATTCAATGGGATTCTGATCTGATACGCCGCTATGATCTGGCGGGACCGCGCTATACGTCCTACCCAACAGCCGTGCAATTTCAGACACAAGTAGGGGCCTTCGACTTACTCCACGCTCTGCGCGACAGCCGCAAGGCGATGCGCCCTTTGTCGCTGTATATCCATATCCCGTTCTGCGCGAACATCTGCTACTACTGCGCCTGTAACAAAGTCATCACCAAGGATCGCGGACGCGCCCAAGCCTACCTGCAACGTCTGGAGCATGAAATCCAGATGATCGCCTGCCACCTTGACCCCGGCCAGGTGGTGGAGCAACTGCACTTCGGTGGCGGCACGCCCACGTTCCTCAGTCATGATGAATTGCGCCAGCTCATGACCCAACTGCGCACGCATTTCAATCTGCTCGACGATGATTCCGGCGACTACGGCATCGAGATCGACCCACGGGAAGCCGACTGGTCGACCATGGGTCTGCTGCGAGAATTGGGTTTCAATCGGGTCAGTCTTGGTCTGCAAGACCTGGACCCACAAGTCCAGCGTGCGGTCAATCGCCTGCAAAGCCTTGAGGAAACCCAAGCCATCATCGAAGCCGCGCACACCTTGCAATTTCGCTCGGTGAATATCGACCTGATCTACGGGCTGCCCAAGCAGACACCCGAGGCTTTCGCGCACACTGTCGATGAGGTCATCGCGCTGCAGCCGGATCGGCTGTCGGTGTTCAACTACGCGCACCTGCCTGAACGTTTCATGCCGCAGCGCCGTATCGACGCCGCCGACCTGCCCTCGCCCGAAAACAAACTGTTGATGCTTGAGGGCACCATCAAACAACTGACCAAAGCGGGTTACCGATACATCGGCATGGATCACTTTGCCCTGCCGGATGACGAACTGGCCGTGGCCCAGGAAGAACTGACATTGCAGCGTAACTTTCAGGGCTACACCACTCACGGCCATTGCGACCTGATTGGCCTGGGCGTCTCAGCCATCAGTCAGATCGGTGATTTGTATAGCCAGAACAGCAGCGACCTCAGCGATTACCAGAGCCTGTTGGCCAGTGATCAACTGGCGACCAAACGCGGTTTGATCTGCACTGAGGACGATCGCGTGCGCCGTGCCGTGATCCAGCAGTTGATCTGCCATTTCAGCCTGGACTTCGTCGACATCGAAGAGGAATTCGAGATTGATTTTCGCGCTTACTTCAGCGAGCTTTGGCCCGAACTGGCGAAGATGGCCACTGACGGCCTGATCGAGCTGGACGCCAACGGCATACGCGTCCTGCCTGCCGGTCGCTTGTTGGTTCGGTCGGTGTGCATGGTGTTTGACGCCCACCTCTCACAGCAGAATCGACAGCGGTTTTCACGCGTCATTTGATCAGGCATGGCGCAAGGCGGGTTCAGCGCCTTGCGCACTACATCTTGGTCATGACCAACATGCTGGCTTTCAATTTGTCAGCTGAACTGAGCTTGAGTTTGCCCATGACCGATGATAAATCCGACGTGGTATTGCTGACCTGACGCTGATAGATGGCCGATACCGTTTGCAGCGCCGAGACTTTGGCCTGACGCATTTCAGGGGTCAGGTTCTTGTCCTTCATGGCCGCTTTCAACTCATTGGCCAGCCGGTCCATGCCTTTCTGGGATTCGCGCACGGACGTCAGGATTTTCTGGACGGAATCGGGCAGGCCACTCTGGGCGATGTCGGGATTGGAGGAACGCGACAGCATGGCCCGGGCCTGGCCAGCGGCCGACAAGGTGACCTGTGCGCTTTCGCTGGTTTTCGTCTGGCCGGTTGCCGCCTTGTCGGCGGTGGCCTCGGTCGAGGCGGGTTCCGAAGGCTTGTTGGTACGCAAAAATGCGTTACTGATGGCAGTAAGTGTTGGTGACCACATGAGTGACAACCCCTGTTCAGAAAGCCGTTTATTCCAAAGCTATCGGCCCGTTTCGGCAAAGCTTGATGAAAGCACGTTTAAAGGCACTGGCCGGAATCGCTGTCGGTGAGTTACCCTTACGACTTATGCGTGTTTTCCTACAAGGATTGAACTAATGTCTGAGCCAGTAAAGTTGCGTGCTCACACCCAGGCTCACTGCAAGGATTGCAGTCTGGCTCCTCTTTGCCTGCCCCTTTCCTTGAATCTCGAAGACATGGACGCCCTTGACCAAATCGTCAAGCGTGGTCGCCCGCTGAAGAAAGGAGAGTTCCTGTTCCGTCAGGGTGACATTTTCGGATCGGTATACGCTGTCCGCTCCGGCGCGCTTAAAACCTTCAATATCAGCGACAGTGGCGAAGAGCAATTGACCGGCTTCCACCTGCCCAGCGAACTGGTGGGCATGTCAGGCATGGATTCGGAGGCTTACCCGGTCTCGGCTCAGGCACTGGAAACCACCTCGGTCTGCGAAATTCCGTTCGAACGCCTGGATGAGTTGTCCGTACAGTTGCCCCAGCTGCGTCGCCAGTTGATGCGGGTCATGAGCCGGGAAATCCGTGATGACCAGCAAATGATGTTACTGCTGTCGAAGAAGACCGCCGACGAACGCATTGCGACATTCCTCGTCAACCTTTCAGCCCGTTTCCGGGCCCGTGGCTTCTCCGCCAATCAGTTCCGCCTGAGCATGTCCCGTAACGAAATCGGCAACCATCTGGGGCTGGCCGTGGAAACGGTTTCTCGGGTATTCACGCGCTTCCAGCAGAACGAGCTGATTGCCGCCGAAGGCAAGGAAATCCAGATTCTCGACCCTATCCAGCTCTGCGCGCTGGCCGGTGGTGCGATCGAAAGCTGAGGGTGCGATCCAGAGCGGGCCGCTTTAGACTAGGCGTGCAATTCACTCCTGCCCTGGATCACCTTTATGATTGTCGACGAATTCTGCTTCAAATCCCTGATCCGCCCGGTTGTGGACTTCCCAAAGCCGGGGGTTATTTTCCGGGATATCACCCCGCTCTTCCAATCGCCCAAAGCCACTCGCCTGATCATGGACAGCTTCGTGCAGCGCTACATTGACGCCGACTTTTCCCATATCGGCGCGATGGACGCACGCGGTTTTCTGATCGGCTCGATCATCGCTTATGAGCTGAACAAACCGCTGATCCTGTTCCGCAAGCAAGGCAAGCTGCCCGCCGATGTCCTCTCCGAAGCGTACCAGACCGAATACGGCCAGGCGTATCTGGAGGTTCATGCCGACAGCTTGTGTGAAGGCGACTCAGTGGTGATGTTCGATGACCTGATCGCCACCGGTGGCACCTTGATCGCCGCGGCCAACCTGATCCGGCGCATGGGCGCTCACATCCATGAAGCCGCCGCAATCATCGATCTTCCTGAACTGGGTGGTTCCAGGCGCTTGCAGGACATGCAGATCCCGACGTTCTGCCTGACTGATTTCGGCCTGACCGAATAACGAAGGGATACCGTTGGAGCGCTGCCCGCTCGCTCCAACGGATCAGGGACGAATCACAACGCGATCGGCTTGCGCCCCGCGAACGAATGCGCCAACGTCCCGCCGTCCACCAGCTCCAGCTCGCCACCTAACGGCACGCCGTGAGCGATGCGTGAGGTGATCAACCCTTTGTTGGTCAGCAACTGCGCGATGTAGTGCGCAGTTGCCTCACCCTCGACCGTGGGATTGGTGGCGAGGATGACCTCGGTGAAGGTGCCCTGCTCGGTGATCCTCGTCAGCAGTTGCGGAATGCCGATGGCTTCAGGCCCCAGGCCATCCAGAGGCGAGAGGTGGCCCTTGAGGACGAAATAGCGCCCGCGATAGCCTGTCTGTTCCACGGCATAGACGTCCATAGGCCCTTCGACCACACACAGCAGCGTGTCATCCCGACGCGGATCGGCGCATTGCGGGCAAAGGTCGTCTTCGGTCAAGGTCCGACACAAACGGCAGTGGCCGACGCCCTCCATGGCCTGGCTCAGCGCCAACGCAAGGCGCGAGCCGCCACTGCGATCACGCTCAAGCAGCTGCAGCGCCATACGTTGCGCGGTCTTCTGACCCACCCCTGGCAAAGTGCGCAAGGCATCGATCAACTGGCGAATCAGGGGGCTGAAGCTCATGGAGAAAGGTCCGACAAAAACACAAGACGCGGTTTATACCCGCGCCTCGTAGGCAGCGTCAATTCACGCGTTCGAAACCTTGACCACCAACTTGCCGAAGTTGCGGCCTTCGAGCAAACCGATGAAGGCTTCGGGGGCCTGTTCCAGACCGTCCACCACGTCCTCGCGAAACTTCACTTTGCCGTCAGTCACCAGGGGCAGCATTTCGGTGATGAACTCGTCGCAACGATGACCGTACGCCTCATAGACGATAAAACCCTGGATCAACGCGCGTTTGGTCAGCAGCGTGCGCATTAGAAGCGGAAGTTTATTTTCACCTTCTGCGGCACCCTGGGCATTGTATTGGGCGATCACGCCGCACAATGGAATGCGGGCGCGCGCATTGAGCAGGGGCAACACGGCATCGAACACCTTGCCGCCGACCAGCTCGAAGTAGATGTCGATCCCGCCGCCGCAGGCTTGTTTGAGCTCGTCAGCGAAGTGCTCGCCTTTGTGATCGATACAGGCATCGAAGCCCAATTCGTCCACCACGTAGCGGCACTTGTCGGCGCCACCGGCGATGCCCACGACCCGTAGCCCTTGCAACTTCGCCACCTGACCGACCACAGAGCCCACTGCACCGGATGCCGCAGCCACCACCAGGGTTTCCCCGGCCTTTGGCTTGCCGATGTCCATCAGCCCCATGTAGGCGGTCATGCCGGGCATACCCAGCACACCCACGGCCATGGACTCGCTGGGCAAGCCCTTGGGCACCGATTGCAGCAACGTGCCGTCGCTGATGCTGTGGGTCTGCCAGCCGGTTTGCCCCACCACCAGATCGCCCGGCGCGAAACGCGGGTTACGCGATTGCTCGACAACGCTCACCGCGCCACCTTCCATGACCGCGTCGATGGCAACGGGATCGGCGTAGGACGGTGCGTCGCTCATGCGGCCACGCATGTACGGATCAAGGGACAGATACAGCGTGCGCAGTTGCACTTCACCCTCTTCCAGATCGGCCAATGCCTCGCGTTCCAGACGAAAGTTTTCAGGGGTGGGCGCACCGTTGGGGCGCGAGGCCAGAACGATTCGCTGATTAAGGATGAGTTCTTGGGTCATCGCAGGGACTCCTTGAAGATGATTTCCACGGGTATGCAAAACAGACCTTCATGCACCACAGCCGTTCGGTTGAATGTGCGGGCTCGATACCGGTGGGCGCCACCCAAAAAAAATGCCAGACACGAGGTCTGGCATTTTCGGAACGCTGTGCTGGATCAGAACGGCAGTTTCATACCCGGCGGCAACTGCATGCCCGCGGTCATGCTGGCGGTCTTTTCCTGGCTGGCCTGATCGATCTTGCGCACCGCGTCGTTAACGGCGGCGGCGATCAGGTCTTCGAGCACTTCCTTGTCTTCCTGCATCAGGCTGTCATCCAGATTGATGCGTTTGACATCGTGACGACCGGTCATGACGACGCTCACCAGGCCTGCACCCGATTGCCCCGTCACTTCGGCATTGGCCAGTTCTTCCTGCATCTTGGCCATTTTTTCCTGCATCTGCTGTGCCTGCTTCATCAGGCCGGCCATGCCACCTTTCATCATGGGATATCTCCTCGCAAATCAATGTGGTTATCTGACGCTGCGCCCTGAAGCACCGCGCCGTTCGTTAATGAGTCTGGGTAACCGGAGCGTCTACAGGTTTAATCGTATCCTCCCGGATCACCGCGCCAAACTGTTGCAGCATCTGCTGGATGAACGGATCGCCGTGGATCGACGCCTCGGCCTGCCGCTGACGCTCGGCGCGCATGCGCGAAGCGGCCTGGGCCGGGGTTTCCTGCTCGGGCTTGATCAGCTCGACACGCAAATTGATGGTTCGGCCTTTGAATTGATTGAGCGCGTCATTCAGGCGGCGCTGCTGGGTCGGGTTGAACAGCGCACTGTGCGCCGGGTCCAGATGCAGCAGCCAATTATCACCGTCCACTGCGATCAGCGTGCAGTTGGCGGCAATACTGCCCGTCATGCCCGAAATCGGCAGTTCTTGAAACATTTCCAGCCATTCCAGCGCCAGACCGGTGGCAGGCATCAACGCCGGGGCCGGTTCTGCTTCGACCTCTTCTGCCACGCTTTCGTGCGCCAGCTCGTCCAGATAACTGTAGGACGCCGGATCAATATCGACGTCAGGCTCGACATAGTCATCATCCATGGGCGGTTCGTCGTCGCGGTCCATGGGCGCTGGCACGTAGGCATTGTCTGGAACGGCTTCACGCATCGCCGGGGCCACGTCCTGAGCGACGGTGTCTTCTGACGGCGGGATTTCGACCTCTGGCGCATCCGGTACCGGCGTCGCGGGTGCCGGGTGGGGCATCGGCGTCAGCTCCGGCTGTTCGGCCACGGTATCGAGTACAGGCTCCGGCACAGGTTCGACCACGGGCGCGCTTTCAGGCTCCGCCTCTTCCACGTGCGGCGCAGCGTCAAGCGTTGGCGCAGATGCCTTGGGTTCGTTCCACGGCAGATCAACCTCAGGCTCAGGCGGCGCTTGAATCGCCGCCGGGGCTGGCTTTTCGACGACTGGCGCACTCACCGGTTCAACACTGACCGGAGTTGGAGTGCGGACCGAAGAATCGGTTGTTACCGGTGCGACAGGTTGCGCCCCGGCCACTGTTTGTCGGGAATCAACTGTGGCCTGATTGATCCCCACTGTCTTTAACGGCTGTCTGGGCGCATCCGTACTGTCTGCGGGCCGGAAAGCCAGCATTCGCAGCAGGACCATTTCGAACCCGCCACGGGGATCGGGGGCCAGCGGCAGGTCACGACGACCGATCAGCCCCATCTGGTAATAAAACTGAACGTCTTCGGCAGGCAGCGCCTGGGCCAGTGCAAGCACGCGATCCCGATCGCCATGGCCGTTGTCCACGCCTTCGGGTAATGCCTGAGCGATCGCCACGCGGTGCAGCACATTGAGGATTTCCGACAGCACACCGTTCCAGTCCGGCCCCTGCTCGGAAAGGTGACGCACGGCCTCCAGCAGACTGCGAGCGTCGCCTTCGATCAACGCAGTCAAGACGTCGAATACCTGACCGTGATCCAGCGTCCCCAGCATGGCACGCACGTCGGCAGCGAGAACTTTGCCTTCCCCGAACGCAATCGCCTGGTCGGTCAGGCTCATGGCATCGCGCATCGATCCATCAGCGGCACGTCCCAGCAACCAGAGCGCGTCGTCTTCAAAAGGAACGTTCTCGACACCCAGCACGTGACTCAGATGCTCAACCACGCGTTCAGGGGTCATGTTCTTCAACGAGAACTGCAGGCAGCGGGAGAGGATGGTCGCCGGAAGCTTCTGCGGATCGGTGGTTGCCAGGATGAACTTGACGTATGGCGGCGGCTCTTCAAGGGTCTTGAGCAACGCATTGAACGAGTGGCTGGACAGCATGTGCACTTCGTCGATCAGATAGACCTTGAAGCGTCCGCGACTGGGCGCGTACTGCACGTTATCCAGCAACTCGCGGGTGTCCTCGACCTTGGTACGGCTCGCGGCGTCGATCTCGATCAGGTCGACAAACCGGCCTTCGTCGATTTCACGGCACACCGAACAGCTACCACACGGCGTCGATGTGATGCCGGTCTCGCAATTAAGGCATTTGGCTATGATGCGGGCGATGGTGGTTTTGCCCACCCCGCGCGTGCCCGTAAACAGATAGGCATGGTGCAATCGCTGACTGTCCAGCGCATTGATCAGAGCCTTCAGCACATGAGTCTGGCCGACCATTTCGCGGAACGAGCGCGGACGCCATTTACGTGCAAGAACCTGATAACTCATCGATAACCGTCGCAACTGGGAAGCGGAAGACCGCTAATGCTAGCGGAGCAAGGGCAAAATTGCATCCGGTCTCATTTCTAATCTGTCGCAGCTATCCAAATGAGTGCGAACGGAGCCTCAATACTTCACCCGATCAGGACGGGTTCGCTGTCGCAATACCGTCACATAGCCTCGCTAGGCTTCTGCGAAACATAATGTAACAATTTCGCAGCGAGCAGACGTCAGCATGAGCGACCAACCGGATGACAGCACCCAACCCGATGTCAGCAGACGTCGTTTCCTCGGCGGCGTAGCGGTATTGGGCGCGAGCGCGACCCTGGGCAGCTACGTAAAGGCCAGCGAGCAATCACCCGTGAAAACAACCGCTCCACTGAGCGGCGCTGCGCTGGACAAGGCGTTGAGCGACAACGTGAAAACCGTGGTCGTGATCTATGCCGAGAATCGCAGCTTTGCGAATCTGTTCGGCAACTTTCCAGGGGTGGAAAAGCCTCTTGATTCACTGAACCCTGAGGACTATCAACAGCGCGACCGCGACGGCACGCTGCTGAAAAGCCTGCCACCGGCCTGGGGCGGCGTATTGCAACTGGGGCCGCAAACCGTTGACGGCGTCACCTATCCGGTAAGCGGCCAATTTCAGGAAAACCTGCCCAACGCGCCCTATCCGCTCAAGGGCCTGGATGGCGAGGACTTGCCGTTTGGCCTGGTGACCCGTGACTTGTGGCACGTGTTCTATCAGAACCAGATGCAGATCAACGGTGGCAAGAACGACCGGTTTGTGGCCTGGGCAGACTCTGGCGGATTGACCATGGGCCATTACGCCCAGAGCCAGTATTCGTTGCGTCTGTGGGACGTCGCCAAGGAGTTCGTACTCTGCGACAACTTCTTTCAAGGCGCTTTCGGCGGCTCATTCCTGAACCACCAGTACCTGATCGCCGCCACGGCGCCGTTTTATCCGAATGCGGCTTCGTCGGTCGCGAAGTCACAGATCGCCACGCTGGAAAGTGACAATCCCCGTGATACACGGCTCAAACCCTTGGAAAAATCCCCCGCCAGCGCCATGACCGGGCCACCGCAATTCGGCCCCAGCGCCCTGACCCCGGACGGTTTCGCGGTCAATACCCTGGCCCCGCCCTATTGGCCGACCTGGCTGCGGGACCCTGAAAAACCGGATTACTCCAAGCCGGACCTGCCCAATGTGCTGGTACCGCAAACTCACGAACACATCGGCGACAAGTTGACTAAAAAGAATGTCGACTGGGCCTGGTATGCAGGCGCCTGGCAGGTCACGCTCGACCAATTCAAGGATTCCACCGGCATCCCGAAGATCCCCAACTTTCAGTATCACCACCAGCCTTTCAACTATTTCGTCCAGCAAGGCCCGCAACACCCTGCCGAGCGCGCCAGGCGTTTGCGTGACGGCGGCCTTGGGGATGAATCAAGCACCAATAAGTTTCTCGCTGACGCCCAGGCGGGAAAATTGCCGGCCGTTACCTTTTACAAACCCCAAGGCAATCTGAACATGCACGCCGGCTACGCCGATATTGCCGCTGGAGATCGGCACATCGACCGCGTTATCAAGGTGCTGCGCGAAAGCCCTCAATGGCAGAACATGGTCATCGTGATCACCGTCGATGAAAACGGCGGTTGGTGGGACCCGGTTGCGCCACCGCTGGGTGACCGTTGGGGGCCCGGCTCACGGGTGCCGGCGCTGGTGGTCTCGCCGTTCGCCCGCAAGGGCACCGTGGATCACACCGTGTACGACACCGCCTCCATCTTGCGTCTGATTACTCGCATTCATGGCCTGGAAAAACTCGACGGCCTCAAGGAGCGCGACAGTGCAATGATCGCGCGCGGCCAAGTGCCCATGGGCGATCTGACCAACGCACTGCAATTTCCTACATGAATGGCTGAAAGCACTGTCGGCCGCTGGCTCAAGCGGTCGACTTGTGACCCCGTTGCCCGGCGTGTTCCTTACAAGGTTCCAAAAACCTTGCAAGGAATGCAGCCATGAACCAAGCAACAGCGACACCCTCGACCCCAACGTTCAAGGACCGTGACAGCACCGACTTGATCGTCGTCCACTGCTCCGCGACGAAAACCAGCGCCGACATTGGCGTAAGGGACATCACCCAATGGCACATCCAGCGCGGCTTCGACACCGTGGGCTACCACTATGTCATCCGCCGCAATGGCGAACTGGAAACCGGTCGCCCGGAAAGCGCAATCGGCGCCCACGTCAGGGGCCATAACAGCAACTCCATCGGCATCTGTCTGGCCGGTGGCGTAGATGCCAACAACACACCCGAGAACAACTTCACCCCGGCACAATTCGCCACCCTCAAGGTGTTGTTGGACAAGCTCAACGCGCGGTATCCGCAGGCAAAGATTCTTGGGCACCGCGACCTGTCACCCGACAAGAACGGGGACGGCAAAATCACCCCGAACGAATTCATCAAAGCGTGTCCGTCGTTTGATGTGGGGCAATGGCTGGCGGGACACGCTCTATAAGACGATCTCTTCAGGCACCAGCCCCAACAAATCCGTGGAGCCGACATCGACGCCTGCTTGCGAGAGCAACGTCGTTGTCTGCCCGCGATGATGCGTCTGGTGATTGAAAAAGTGCGTCAACAGGCCGTAGAAATTCCTGTGAGCTTCAAGACCCGCCATATTGCGGTAGGACAGAACGGCATCCAGATCGGATTCGGACAATTGCGCAGTCCACTCGATAATCACCTGATCCAGCATCTGCCGCCGCGCTTCAAGCGCGCTTAACTCTGGACACAGCACCTGATCAAGGGCCAACGGATCGTCAAGGACCTTGACGGGCTCAAGGGCCTGATGGCCCGCTGGATGACGGGCAAAGCGCTTGAGCCAGACAGTATCGCCGACAACCAGATGATTCAGCGTGCCGATAATCGAGCCAAAAAACGCTTTGCGGTCGGCGTGCAACTGCTCCCCGGAAAGCCCGGCCGCCGCTTGATAGACTTTTTGGTTCATCCACTGGTTATAGGCAGCCATCAATTGCAGGTGCTGAATACGGTCCACGGCAGGATCCCCATGACGAAGCGCTTTATGCGAGACGCTAAAGAGTCTGAACCATGATGTCCATGACATTGCCAGCAGAGGGGATGATTGGGGGCACAACGGAACGGGATTGAGGTATTGCGAAGGACGTTATGGAGGCAACCCCACCAGCCACACCCCGGCACACAATGTTCCCGCTGTGGCTGCTTCCTTCCGGATCTGACCAGGTTCACGGGTAATCGTTGCGGGGGGACCGATGAGGTCACCATAACGACGCTGGCCTCTCGGCAAGCCGCGCCATTGTACCGGTCTGGCGCGAAGTTACAACCGTTGGTTTGGATAAAAAATCCGAGGTCGCTCAAGCACTTGGATTTTTTTGTGAGGCGATCCCGGGATTCCCCTGTAATCTGCCTGCCCTCCCCCAAACCGCTGCACAGGCTCATCATGCACACTCAACTGGTCAGTTATGAAGTCTTGACCCCGATCCAGCGCGAACAACTTGAACAATTGAAAATCCTGTCGCATCAGTTGCCCTATTCAGGGGATATCGACACGGCCTTGAACACCTTGTTGGTCAGAGCCACACCTGACATTCAGGGTTTCGTCTTGCTGGCAGACGATCATGCCGTCGGCTTTTTCATGCTCAAACGCGGCGCTTTTTTGCCCCATTGGGCGACCGGCGACACCGCGACCCTGCACGCCTTGCAGATCGATCACCGGATGCAGGGGCGTGGATTGGGCAAAGCATGCCTGCAAGCCTTGCCTCAAGCGGTCAAGGCGAAGTGGCCGGATATCAAGCACGTGATGCTTTCGGTGGACGCCGAAAACCAGGCCGCGCAAAACCTCTACCTGAGTCAAGGCTGGGTAGATACCGGCGAAGCCTATAAAGGGCGGATCGGGTTTGAACGGCGTTTGTCGTTGACTCTGTAGGCACCAACTCGTTGGCGAGACGGTGATCCTGCGTGATCAGGAATAACGTCTCGCGAACAAGCTCACTCCTCGGCGATCATTGCGCCTGCAACACCTCGTCTGCTTTACCGCCCGCGTCCTGGATCACCAGATGAATGAAGTGAAGCTTGGTAATGACTGCGGGTGACAGCACGAAGGGGTAGAAGTCCGGCTGGCCCATGCTGCGCGACAGCTCGTTAAGCATACCGGCCAGTTCAATCCAGGCATTGACGAACGACAGGAACGCCGGACCTCCTGGATGCTGCGGGTCGTACAGTGTTTCCAGAGGGAATGGCCGGTAGTCCAGGTCCATATCCCGCGCACTCATGCCAAAACCCAGCGCAGTGTCCACCGCATCCATCATGTGCAGGTAGTGGGCCCAGGTTTCCGCCCAGTCCTCCCAGGGATGCATGGTGGCGTAGGCGCTGACGAAACCCTGTTGCCAGTCTGCCGGGGCGCCGTTCCGGTAGTGATGATCCAGGGCATCGGCATAACTGGCCCGATCATCACCGAACAGGTGGCGAAAGCCATCCTGCCAGTACGTGTCGGCGATTAAACGATCCCAATAGTAGTGCCCGACTTCATGTCGGAAATGTCCCAACAGCGTTCGATAGGGTTCGAGCATCTGCACCCGAACCTTCTCGCGATGATCGTCGTCGGCCTCCTTGATATCCAGGGTAACCAGCCCGTTGGCATGGCCAGTGGTGGGCAATTTACCTTCCAGATCCACGCCGACGAAATCGAACGCCAGACCTCGTTCTTCATCCCGTGTTTTAGGGATGACGTGCAGGCCCAATGAGATCAGCTGCGCCACCAGTCGGCGCTTCGCGGTTTCGACCTTACACCAGCGCTCGCCGTTTTCCGGGATCGAAAGGTCAGGAATCGTCCGGTTAAGGCTGCAGGCGACGCAGAATTTTCCGGCGTTATGCTCGGGAAACAGCCAGTTGCAAGCCGCTGGCGTATTGAGGTTGGCACAACGCCGATACAACCCGGCACCGGGCTCGTCGCTCAAGCGCCAGGTGCTATCTTCCGGGCCGGGCTCCAGCGCGCTGAGGCGTCCCTGTTCTGGCAAATAACCCAGCGCTGCAGAGCAGGCCAGGCACTGGGTATTGGGAAAGAAGATCGACTGACCGCAACGGCACTGCCAGACCTTGCTGTTGCGTTTGGTTTCAACGGCGAACGGCGCCGAGATACGTGAACTGAGTTGTTCGAAAAACCGGTACATGACGATCTCCTTGTGAGCCTGCAAGCACTAGATCATCGGCGGTTATGGTCGTTCCGTGGATTTGATGAAGCACAGATCCCGTTGGAGCGAGGCTTGCCCGCGAAGGTGTCGTTTCAGGCGATAAAGGTATTGTCTGAAAATGCAATTCGCGGGCAAGCCTCGCTCCAACAGGGACTACTCCACCGCGACGCCCTGTTTTTTCAGAAACGCCACAAACGCGTCCTCATCCAGCACCTTCAACCCCAGCTCATTGGCCTTGGTCAGTTTCGAGCCAGCGCCCGGACCGGCCACGACGGTGTGGGTCTTGGCCGAAACCGAGCCGGACACCTTGGCGCCTAGACTTTCGAGTTTTTCCTTGGCGATGTCACGACTCATCAGCTCCAGCGAACCGGTCAACACCCAGGTCTGCCCGGCCAACGGCAGGCCTTCGACAGCCTTTTTCTCGCTCTGCCAGTGCATGCCGAATTCTTTGAGCTGCGCTTCGATGGCAAGACCGCGCGCGGCGTGTTGGCTATTGTCAAAGAAGTCCCGGACGGCCTTGGCCTGCTTCTCCGGCAACGCCTGGCGCATGTCCAGCCAGTCAGCCTGAATCACCGCTTGCAGCGAACCGAACTTGTCGGCCAGCTTTTGCGCGGCACCAGGCCCGACCGAAGGGATGTTCAATTTGTCGATCAGGCCACCCAGGGTCGCACTGGCGGCAAATTCGGCTCCCAGCTCGCCCTCATCCTGCAATTGCAGGCCGCGCTCGCCCAGCAGCGCGTCGATGACGTTGCGGTTGTGCTCGTCTTCGAAAAAGCTGTGGATCTCGTGCGCCACTTCCAGGCCCACATCCGGCAGGTAGGTCAACACTTCCGGCAGGGCCTGCTTGACCCGCTCAAGGGACGCCAGCGAGCGCGCCAGCACCTTGGCTGTCTCCTCCCCCACATCGGGAATGCCCAGCGCATAGATGAAGCGCGCCAGTGTCGGGCGCTTGCTGTCTTCGATGGCCTTGAGCAACTTGTGGCTGGAGATTTCCGCAAAGCCTTCCAGGTCGACGATCT
The DNA here is from genome assembly GCF_049896285.1 of Pseudomonas sp. DWP3-1-2. Lineage (NCBI taxonomy): Bacteria > Pseudomonadati > Pseudomonadota > Gammaproteobacteria > Pseudomonadales > Pseudomonadaceae > Pseudomonas > Pseudomonas sp. DWP3-1-2. The sequence goes on from NZ_JAFCTZ010000005.1 coordinate 195,527, forward strand.
GCTCGAATTTCAAGCCGTAAAGATCCGCCGCCGAACCGATCAGCTTTTCGTCCACCAATTGCTCGATGGTCTTGTCGCCCAACCCTTCGATGTCCATCGCACGTCGCGAGACATAGTGAATGATCGCCTGCTTGAGCTGCGCGCCGCAGGCCAGACGCCCGACACAGCGGTAAACCGCACCTTCGCTGACGGTCTCCTTGCCCTTGCTGCGCTTGATCAACTGCGTGCGCTCCACATGAGAGCCGCACACCGGGCACGTCTGGGGAATCTCCACCGGCCGGGCATTTTCCGGACGCCGTTCGAGCACCACTTGCACGACCTGCGGAATCACATCGCCAGCCCGGCGAATGATCACCGTATCGCCAATCATCAGGCCCAGGCGTGCAACTTCGTCCATGTTATGCAGCGTGGCGTTGGCGACGGTGACGCCAGCGACCTTGACCGGTTTCAGGCGGGCAACGGGGGTCACGGCGCCCGTCCGGCCCACCTGGAACTCGACGTCCAGCAGTTCGGTGAGTTCTTCCATGGCCGGGAATTTATGGGCAATGGCCCAGCGCGGCTCACGGGCACGGAAACCCAGTTCGCGCTGCGCCGCCAGGCTATTGACCTTGAACACCACGCCGTCGATTTCGTAGGTCAACGACAGGCGACGCTCGCCGATGTCGTGGTAATACGCCAGACACTCCTCAATACCGTTCGCCAGCTTCAGCTCCCGGCTGACCGGCATGCCCCATTCCTTGAGTCTGTTCAGATTGCCGATGTGCGTGTCGGCAAACTCGGCGGACACCTGACCCAGACCATAGGCGCAGAATTCCAGCGGGCGGTTGGCGGTGATTTTCGAATCCAGCTGACGAAGGCTGCCAGCGGCAGCATTACGCGGGTTGGCGAAGGTCTTGCCGCCCACTTCAAGCTGACTGGCGTTAAGCCGCTCGAAGCCCGCCTTGGACATGAACACTTCGCCACGCACTTCCAGGGTCTGTGGCCAACCGCTGCCGTGCAACTTGAGGGGGATGTTGCGCACCGTCCGCACGTTGACGCTGATGTCTTCGCCGGTTGTGCCGTCACCACGGGTAGCGCCGCGCACTAACGCGCCGTCGCGATACAGCAGACTGACCGCCAGGCCATCGAGTTTCGGCTCGCAGCTGTACTGCACCTTGGCCCCGGCATCCAGTAGATCAACCGCCGGCAAATCCAGGCCTTCGGTGACACGGCGGTCGAATTCGCGCATGTCGTTTTCTTCGAAGGCGTTGCCCAGGCTGAGCATCGGGACTTCATGACGCACTTGAGTGAACGCAGAAAGCGCTTCGCTACCGACCCGCTGGGTCGGCGAGTCCGGCGTGACCAGATGGGGGTTCTGCGCTTCAAGGGCCTTGAGCTCGTGAAACAGCCGGTCGTATTCGACGTCCGGAATGCTCGGCTCGTCGAGCACGTGGTAGCGGTAGTTGTGCTGGTCCAGTTCTGCGCGCAGCTCCAGGATTCGGGTTTCGGCGGCTTTCATTCGGTGTTCTCTTGAAATGCAAAAGAGCAGCCGGGGCTGCTCAAATGGTGATGCGTTTTGGCTACATCTGTGGGAGCCTGCTTGTTGGCGGTTGACTTGAAACCGCCTCGCCAACAAGTTGGCTTCTACAGAATTTGCATCGCCTTGATCAACGACGCTGAGTCAGCGCACGACGCTCGAATTCCACGATGCGCTGGCGATAATGCTCAATCGTCTGCGCAGTCATGACGCTGCGCTGGTCATCTTTCAATTCACCGTTGAGCTCATGGGCCAGCTTGCGAGCCGCAGCGACCATGACATCAAAGGCCTGTTTGGGATGACGCGGCCCCGGCAAGCCGAGGAAGAAGCTCACGGCACGGGTGCTGAAATGGTCGATATCGTCCAGATCGAACACCCCCGGCTTGACCGCGTTGGCCATGGAAAACAGCACTTCACCGTTACCCGTCATGCTCTCGTGACGATGGAAGATGTCCATTTCGCCAAATCGCAGGCCGCTCTCAAGAATGTTCTGCAGCAACGCCGGGCCCTTGAAGCCGCTCTCGTCACGGGAAATCACGCTGATCACCAGGACTTCTTCCACCGGTGGCAGGTCCTTGTCTTCGGTGATGCGCTGCTTGGGCTTGTCTTCCGGGAACTCATCGTCGCGTCCGGTGAACAGGCTCGGGCCATCCAGATCGAGGTTCAGGTCACCCTGTTGTGGCTCGTCCTTGCGCTTGTTGTTGCGTTTTTTGTTGTCACGCGGGCTGGCACTCATCGACGGCAAATCATGCTCGTCGAGCTGGGGCTCCTTGTGAGTGTCCAGCACACGCGGCGGACCCAGCAACTCGGCGGACGACGTATCATCGTCGTCCGGCAGATTGGAGAAGCTTCGGTCGAGCCTGAATTTCAACTTGCCTTTGCCGCCGCGCATACGGCGCCAGCCATCGAAAAGAATACCGGCAATGACAATAATGCCGATGACGATCAGCCACTCGCGCAGACCGATTTCCATGTAATCCAGTGCCTCTAATAAAGAATGCTGAAAAATAAGGGCCTAAACCCCTTTAAAACGTGGTGCCAAGTCCATGTTCTGACTGGCAATTTGCCCACGCGAAAAGAAAAAGTGGACATTAAGCTAGCACGACCAAAGGCAACTTTACACCGTCTCTTACATATGACTTGCGCCAGAAGCGGTAACTGCCTCACAGACTGCGGCACAGCGCGCTATTAAATAGCCACTTCCCGTGCTGCGAACGGAGCAAAAATCAGGCATCCACCAACGCCATCGCCTCCTCAACGTCCACGGCCACCAACCGCGAGCACCCCGGCTCGTGCATGGTGACACCCATCAACTGATCCGCCATTTCCATGGCGATCTTGTTGTGAGTGATGTAAATGAACTGAACTGTCTCAGACATCTCCTTGACCAGTCGGGCGTAGCGTCCGACGTTGGCATCGTCCAGTGGCGCGTCAACTTCGTCGAGCATGCAAAACGGCGCTGGATTGAGTTTGAAAATCGCAAAAACCAGTGCCAATGCGGTCAGGGCTTTTTCGCCACCGGACAGCAAATGAATGGTGCTGTTCTTCTTGCCCGGAGGACGCGCCATGATTGTTACCCCTGTATCGAGTAAATCTTCGCCCGTCAGTTCCAAATAAGCAGAGCCACCACCGAAAACTTTAGGAAAAAGTGCCTGAATTCCGCTGTTTATCTGATCGAAGGTCTCCTTGAAGCGGTTGCGCGTCTCTTTGTCGATCTTGCGGATGACATTTTCAAGGGTGTCCAGCGCCTCCACCAGATCGGCGTTTTGCGCGTCCAGATAACGCTTACGTTCAGACTGCTGCTGATATTCGTCAATGGCCGCGAGATTAATGGCACCCAGGCGCTGAATACGGGCGGCGATGCGCTCCAGCTCTTCTTCAGCGTCCTTTTCGTTGGCCTCGGGCGTGAGTATGGCGAGCACGCCGTGCAGGTCATAGCCATCTTCGAGCAATTGGTCTTGCAACGTCTTGCGTCGCACGGTCAGGGACTGCCATTCCATGCGCTGCTGTTCCAGTTGGCCGCGCAGCAATTGCGACTGCTGTTCGGCCTGGGTACGGCGCTTCTCGGCGTCACGCAACTCACGATCAGCGTCTTCCAGAGCGATTTTCGCGGTACGCATTTCGTCGTCGACCACCATGCGCCGCTCAAGCAGTTCCTCTAGCTTGAGCCGCAGCTCCTCCAGAGGCGCTTCACCCTCCTCCAGATTCAGGTTCAGTTGTTCACGTTTCTCGGTCAGACGCTCGGACTGCATTTCCAGACGCTCCAGCGCCTGGCGCGTGGAGTCATGTTGCGCCCTCAGCGAGCCCAACCGCACGGCCAACTGATGGGCGTGATCCTTGTGCTGACGGGCTTCCTGACGCACACGATCAAGGCGTTCGCGCAGGCTATCGCGTTGAGCCTGGAGCAATTCTCGCTGTTCGGTGTCCAGTGCCATGGCGTCCAGCGCGTCCTGCAATTGCAGGCGCGACTCGCCAAGGCTTTCGTGTTCGATAGCCCGTTGCTCACCCAGCTCAGCCAACTCTTCGTCCAGGCGCGTCCGGCGCAACGTCAGTTGCTCGACCTTGGCTTTGGCCGCCGAGAGCTGCGCGGTCAGTTCGCTCTGTTGCCGGGTTTCGTCCTGCACGCGGCGGCGCACCTGCTCCCGGGCTTGCTCCTGCAACGACTGTTGTTCGCCCAGGGTCAGCAGTTGTTCTTCGAGAGCCGCCAGGGTCGCCTCGCGCTCTTCGCGTTCCAGGCCCAGACGCTGCAGTTCCTGACCGCGCGCCAGCACGCCGCTTTGCGCTTCGCTGGCGCGGCGGACCCGCAGGAAATGTCGACCGACCCAATAACCGTCGCGGCTGATCAGGCTTTGCCCGGCGGCCAGATTGACGCGCTGGGCCAAGGCATCATCAAGGGTTTCCACAGGTTTGACCTGCCCCAGCCACATGGACAAGTCCAGGTCGCTGTCGACTTTTTCCAGCAGGCTGCCTGGCATGCGCACCGCGTCGGCCGACGGGTTGACCAGACGCAAGTCACCCTGTTGAAAGCCTGCCAGATCAAGCCCGTCGAAGTCATCGACCAGCACCGCCTGCAAATCGGCACCCAGCACGGTTTCCACTGCCAGCTCCCAGCCCGCCTCGACCTGCAAGCCTTCCGCCAACCGTGGCCGCTCGGCCAGATCGTGTTCGCGCAGCCATTGCGCGGTGCCGGTGTCAGGGTCCAGCGCTGCCTGCTGCAAGGCTTCCAGGGACGCCAATCGGCCATTGAGACGCTGCAATTCGCCCTGCGCCTGCTGCTGCGCCTGATTGGCCTGTTGCAGCTCGCTGCGCAGTTGTTCGACACGCTCCACGGCCTGCTCTTCGCTGACGTGCAGCGCTTCGAGGGTCATTTCCAGCGTGGCGAGGTCTTCGCCGAGTTCGAGAATCACCGCATCTTCAGGGGCGGCGGCCAGTAACTGTCGCTCTTCGCCAAGGCGACGCTGGCGCTCGCCAAGACGCTCCATGCTTTGTTCCAGTTGCTGGATACGCGACTGCTGCACTTCAGCCTGACGCCGGGGTTCGGCGGATTGCTGATTGAAGGTGTCCCATTGCTCTTGCCAGCCGTGCATCGCGGTTTCCGCATCTTCCAGAGACGCGGCGGACTCTTCGGCGGCGGCGCTGGTCATTTCCTGCTCGGGCTCGAGCATTTCCAGCTCTTCGCCCAGCGTGGCCAACAGGGTTCGGTCGTGCCCCAAATGGGACTCGGTTTCCAGCCGCGCGCGCTCAGCTTCGCGCAGGTCGTCCTGCAATTGGCGCAGACGCTGCTGACCGTGCTGAATGCTCTGTTCAATCCGGGCAATGTCGCCGCCCACGGAATAGAAGCGCCCCTGCACCAGATTGAAGCGCTCGGACAGGTCGTGGTGCCCGTCTCGCAGGCGTTCGATGCTGGCATCGGCGCTGCGCTGGTCAGCCACCAACGCCTCGAAACCCACTTCCTGATTACCGATCACGGCTTCGCGCTGACCGACCTGTTCATTCAGCGCCTGCCAGCGCAAGGCCGACAGTTGCGCCTTGAGCTGGCGCTCTTCGCCTTTGTATTCCTGATACTTCTCGGCGGCCTGGGCCTGGCGATGCAAGCGCTCGAGCTGGCGCTCCAGCTCTTCGCGCAGGTCCGTCAGGCGGGCGAGGTTTTCATGGGTGCGGCGAATGCGGTTTTCGGTCTCGCGGCGGCGCTCCTTGTACTTGGAGATGCCCGCCGCTTCTTCAATAAAATTACGCAGATCTTCAGGCTTGGCTTCGATCAGCTTGGAGATCATGCCCTGCTCGATGATCGAGTAGCTGCGCGGCCCCAGGCCCGTGCCCAGAAAGATATCGGTGATGTCCCGCCGACGGCATTTGGTGCCGTTGAGGTAATAGCTGTTCTGGCTGTCGCGGGTCACTTTGCGGCGAATGGAAATTTCCGCGTAGCTGGCGTATTCACCCACCAGCGTGCCATCGGAGTTGTCGAACACCAGTTCGATACTGGCCTGACTCACCGGTTTGCGGCTGGTGGAGCCATTGAAGATGACGTCAGTCATCGACTCGCCGCGCAGGTTCTTGGCCGAGCTTTCGCCCATGACCCAGCGCACGGCGTCGATGATATTGGATTTGCCGCAGCCGTTAGGGCCTACGACTGCCGCCATGTTGCTGGGGAAGTTCACCGTGGTGGGGTCGACGAAGGATTTGAACCCCGCCAGCTTGATGCACTTCAGGCGCATGAGGTCAGTTTGCTCCCAGCGCCGACAGCACCAGTTGGCAGCTGCGCTGGCCATAGCGGGTCAATACCGCGCGAATCTGCACGGCGTCGCGGGCCAGCACGGCTTCGAGCAACTGGGCGAACAGCGTCAGGTATTCGCTCATATCGGCCTTGCGTTGCTCCAGGGCCAGATAGTAACTGCGGCTCATGGACGGCTGGAGGTTCTCCACCGTTTCCTGCAGGTACGGGTTGTCCGCAAACGGAAAGGCCGCGCGCATGACATTGAAGCTGTCCTCGACGAACACCTTGACGTCCTGGCGTTCGAAACTGGCGATCAGGCGCTGCTGGATTTGCAGGAACGGCGCCAGATCGGTCGGTTCCTTCCAACGATCGGCCACTGCCAGGGCCAGCAAAATGTACAGCTCGCTCATGAGCGTGCAGAGGCTCTGCACGTTATGCGCATTGAGCGCGGTCACCTGTGCCCCACGGCGCGGCAAGATCGCCACCAGATGGCGGCGTTCGAGAATCAGCAGTGCTTCGCGCACCGAGCCACGGCTGACGTTCAACGCCTGCGTGACCTTTTGTTCCTGGATGCGCTCCCCGGGCTTGAGTTCGCCACGGATGATTCGCTCGGCAAGATGATGAGCGATTTGCTCGGCGAGGCTATCCGGTGCCTTGAACGTCATGACTATCCCAAATACTCGTTAAAACCAAGCCGCGCAGTGTATCCCAACCCAAGCCTGAGGCGCAGGGCCATGGGGGTGGAAACTGGCATGAAATAAGCAAAACTTTGAACATCGTCGTATCCGTTTATTGCGACCGGCGCACGCCGTTAATCGGCAAATGACAGAAAATCACTCTTTCCTGACTGCGAGGTCAGAATTTTATTGACCGTCAAGTCTGAACTGATAGATTCGGCGTCATGTTCGATGACAAAAAAAGACGTGCAGAGGGCCTTCCGTGATCCAATTCCTTTTAAACACCGAGCTGCGCACCGAGCATGCTCTGGACCCGAACCTGACGGTCCTTAATTACCTGCGCGAGCATCTGCACAAACCCGGCACCAAGGAAGGCTGCGCCAGTGGCGATTGCGGCGCCTGCACGGTGGTGGTCGGTGAACTCGCCAGCGATGAACAAGGCCAGCAAAGCCTGCGCTACCGCAGCGTGAATTCGTGCCTGACTTTCGTGGCCTCGTTGCACGGCAAACAACTGATCAGCGTCGAGGACCTCAAGCACCAGGGGCAATTGCACAGCGTTCAGCAGGCCATGGTCGATTGTCACGGCTCCCAATGCGGGTTTTGCACCCCCGGTTTTGTCATGTCGTTGTTTGCCCTGCAAAAGAACAGCACCCAGGCCGACGCCCATCAGGCCCATGAAGCCCTGGCGGGCAACCTCTGCCGCTGCACGGGCTATCGACCTATCCTCGCCGCCGCCGAGCAATCGTGTGCCCAGCGTCAACCCGACCAGTTCGATCAGCGCGAAGCCGAAACCATCGCCCGCCTGCATGCCATTGCGCCCAGGGAAACCGGCGAGCTGAACAGCGGCGACAAGCGTTGTCTGGTGCCGCTGACGGTGGCGGATCTGGCCCGGTTATACGAATCCCACCCACAGGCGCGCCTACTGGCGGGCGGAACCGACCTGGCGCTGGAAGTCACCCAGTTTCACCGACCGTTGCCAGTGATGATTTACGTGGGCAACGTCACGGAGATGAAGCGTATCGAGTCGTTCGAGGATCGGCTGGAGATCGGCGCCGCCGCCTCGCTGACCGATTGCTACGCCGCGCTGAGCGCCGAGTACCCGGATTTCGGTGGGCTGCTCCAGCGCTTCGCCTCCTTGCAGATCCGCAATCAAGGCACCCTGGGCGGCAATATCGGCAACGCGTCGCCCATCGGTGACTCCCCGCCGCTGCTGATCGCCCTGGGCGCACGCATTGTTTTGCGCAAGGGCGACACCCGCCGCACCCTGGCACTGGAAGACTATTTCATTGATTACCGGGTCACGGCGCGTCAGGAGAGTGAGTTTATCGAAAAGATCGTGGTGCCCAAGGCCAGCGCCACACAGGCTTTTCGTGCCTATAAAGTGTCCAAGCGGCTGGATGACGATATCTCCGCGGTGTGCGCCGCCTTTCGTCTACACATTGAAAACGAGGTGGTTGTCGAGGCGCGGGTCGCGTTCGGCGGCATGGCAGCCATCCCGAAACGCGCTGCAGCCTGCGAACAAGCGCTGATCGGCGCGCCCTGGACCAACGCCACTGTCGAGCGCGCCTGCGCCGCATTGGCCGAGGATTTCACGCCGCTGTCGGACTTTCGCGCCAGCAAGGAATACCGGTTGCTCAGTGCGCAGAACCTGCTGCGAAAATACTTTATTGAGCTGCAAACACCCAATATCGAAACGCGGGTGACCGACTATGTCTAACCCTTCAGCGCCAAACAGCCAGTCACAGATGATCGCCTTGTTCGAGCAGGGTTTGACCACCGGCGTGGGCCGCAGCGTCAAGCATGACAGCGCCGACAAGCACGTTACCGGCGAAGCCGTGTACATCGATGATCGCCTGGAATTCCCCAACCAGCTTCATGTGTACGCGCGCCTGTCCGACCGCGCCCATGCGCGCATCATCAGCGTCGACACCGCGCCCTGCTACGCCTTCGACGGCGTACGCATTGTCATTACCCACGAAGACATTCCCGGCCTGAAAGACATCGGCCCGTTGCTGCCGGGCGATCCATTGCTGGCCATCGACACGGTGGAATTTGTCGGTCAACCGGTGATTGCCGTGGCGGCGCGCAGCCTGGAGATTGCGCGTCAGGCAGCGATGGCGGCCGTCATCGAGTATGAAGACCTCGAACCGGTACTGGATGTGGTCCAGGCGCTGCGCAAAAAACATTTCGTGCTGGACAGCCACACCCACCAACGGGGTGATTCGGCGGGCGCGCTGGCCACTGCGCCCCATCGCCTTCAGGGCAATCTGCACATCGGCGGCCAGGAGCACTTCTATCTGGAAACCCAGATTTCCTCGGTGATGCCCACCGAAGATGGCGGCATGATCGTTTATTGCTCGACCCAGAACCCGACGGAAGTGCAGAAGCTGGTCGCGGAAGTCCTTGCCGTGCCCATGAACAAGATCGTCGTCGACATGCGCCGCATGGGCGGCGGTTTTGGCGGCAAGGAAACCCAGGCCGCCAGCCCGGCGTGCCTGTGCGCCGTGGTGGCGCGTTTGACCGGGCAGCCCACCAAAATGCGCCTGCCTAGGGTCGAAGACATGCTGATGACCGGCAAGCGTCACCCGTTTTATATCGAGTACGACGTCGGCTTTGATGACACCGGCCGCTTGCACGGCATCCAGCTGGAGCTGGCCGGCAACTGCGGCTATTCGCCGGACCTGTCGGCGTCCATTGTCGACCGGGCCATGTTCCATGCGGACAACTCGTACTACTTGGGCGACGCCACCGTCAATGGCCATCGCTGCAAGACCAACACCGCATCGAACACCGCTTACCGTGGCTTTGGCGGCCCACAAGGTATGGTCGCCATCGAGGAAGTGATGGATACCATCGCCCGGTATCTGAGCAAAGACCCGCTGGACGTGCGCAAGACCAATTACTACGGCAAGACCGAACGCAACGTCACGCACTATTACCAGACCGTCGAGCACAACCTGCTCGACGAAATGACCGCCGAACTGGAAGAAAGCAGCCAGTACGCGGCGCGGCGCGAAGCCATTGGCGAGTTCAACGCCAACAGCCCGATCCTCAAGAAAGGCCTGGCGCTGACGCCGGTCAAATTCGGTATTTCGTTCACCGCCAGCTTTTTGAATCAGGCCGGTGCGCTGATCCATATCTATACCGACGGCAGCATTCACCTGAACCACGGCGGCACGGAAATGGGCCAGGGCTTGAACATCAAGGTCGCGCAAGTCGTGGCCGAGGTGTTTCAGGTGGAGATCGACCGCATCCAGATCACCGCCACCAACACCGACAAAGTGCCCAACACCTCCCCCACTGCCGCTTCCAGCGGTACCGACCTCAATGGCAAGGCAGCGCAGAACGCGGCGGAAATCCTCAAGCAGCGTCTGGTGGCGTTCGCCGCCCGGCACTTCAGCGTCAATGAAGCGGATGTCGAATTCCGCAATGGCCATGTGCGTGCAGGAGAACAACTGCTGTCGTTCGCATCCCTGGCGCAGTTGGCGTGGATGGGTCAGGTGTCGTTGTCCAGCACCGGCTATTACAAGACGCCGAAGATTTTCTATGACCGCAGCCAGGCCCGTGGTCGGCCGTTCTATTACTTCGCCTTTGGCGCGGCCTGCACTGAAGTCATCGTCGATACCCTGACCGGCGAGTACAAAATGCTGCGCACCGACATCCTGCATGACGTGGGCGCGTCGCTGAACCCCGCCATCGACATCGGTCAGGTGGAAGGCGGCTATATTCAAGGCATGGGCTGGCTGACCACCGAGGAACTGGTCTGGAATGAAAAAGGCAAACTGATGACCAACGGCCCGGCGGGCTACAAGATCCCGGCGGTGTCGGACATGCCGCTGGACCTTCGCGTCAAACTGGTGGAAAACCGCAAGAACCCGGAAGACACGGTGTTCCATTCCAAGGCCGTGGGCGAACCGCCGTTCATGCTCGGCATCGCCGCGTGGTGTGCGATCAAGGATGCCGTCGCAAGCCTTGGCGATTATCGTCATCAGCCAGACATCGACGCGCCCGCCACACCGGAACGCGTGTTGTGGGGATGCGAGCAGATGCGCCGGTTGAAGGTCGCGTCTGATCTACCCGTGGGAGCGGATTCATCCGCGAAGGCGTTGGCACAGCCAACCGTTTCGGCGTCTGACACACCGCATTCGCACATAAATTCGCTCCCACAGGATTGAGGAGTTTCCGGGATGAACAACTGGATCAGCGCCCTCGCCGAACTGCAAGACCAGGGCAAAGCCTGCGTGTTGGTGACCATCATCGAAGAACGCGGCTCGACGCCGCGCAACGCCGGTTCGAAGATGGTCGTCAGCGCTGAACGGATTTTCGACACCATTGGTGGCGGGCATCTGGAATACAAAGCCATGGAGATCGCCCGCGACATGCTGGCCAGCGGCAGCCAGCACACCCGTCTGGAGCGCTTCAACCTGGGCGCGAGCCTGGGCCAGTGCTGCGGCGGCGTGAATGTGCTGCTGTTCGAACCCATGGGCCAGCCTCAGGCGCAGATCGCCGTGTTTGGCGCGGGCCACGTGGGCCGAGCGTTGGTGCCTCTGTTGGCCAGCCTGCCATGCCGAGTGCGCTGGATCGACTCCCGGGAGCAGGAGTTTCCGCCGCAGATGCCCAGCGGGGTGCGTAAAATCGTCACCGAAGACCCTCTGGATGAGATCGACGCGTTGCCCCCAGGCAGTTACTGCATCGTCATGACCCACAATCACCCATTGGACCTTGAGTTGACCGCGGCGATTCTCAAACGGGGCGATTTCGCCTATTTCGGCCTGATCGGCTCCCGGACCAAACGGGTCAAGTTCGAACACCGGCTGCGTGATCGCGGCTTCGACGCGGCGCTGCTGCAACGCATGCGTTGCCCCATGGGCCTGGGCGAAGTGAAGGGCAAGCTGCCCATGGAAATCGCTGTGTCCATCGCGGCCGAGGTGATCGCCACCTACAACGTCAATTTCGGTCAACACCTTTCAAGTGCCGAACCTATCGCCAAGCTGCTGCCGGTGTCTCGCCGCAGCCTGACTCAATGAGATTTTGCTGATGTCCACCCAGAAAGCCTATCGCGCCGCCATCCTTCACAGCCTCGGTGATCCTGCCGACGTCGGGATTGAGGCGTCCTACGAATATTTTGCCGACGGCCTGATGCTGGTCGAAGACGGCAAGATTTCCGCCCTCGGCCCGGCGGCTGAATGGCTTGGCACGCTCGGCCCTGACGTACAGGTGATCGAATACAAAGACGCGCTGATCACATCCGGTTTCATCGACACTCATATCCATTTGCCACAGACCGGCATGGTCGGTTCCTACGGCGAGCAACTGCTGGACTGGCTCAACACTTACACCTTCCCCTGCGAAAAACAGTTCGCCGACCCGGCCCATGCCGCCGAGGTCGCGGACGTCTTCCTCAAGGAACTGCTGCGCAACGGCACCACCACCGCGCTGGTGTTCGGCAGCGTGCACAAAGAGTCCGTGGAAGCGTTTTTTCAGGCGGCTGAAAAGCTCGACCTGCGCATGATCGCCGGCAAGGTAATGATGGATCGCAATGCGCCGGATTATCTCACTGACACACCGGAATCGGGCTACGCCGACAGCAAGGCGCTGATCGAACGCTGGCACGGCAAGGGTCGCCTGCACTACGCCGTCACCCCGCGTTTTGCCCCCACCAGCACGCCGGAACAACTGACGCTCGCGGGTCAATTGCTCACCGAATACCCGGATCTGTACATGCAGACCCACATCAGCGAAAACCTTCAGGAAATCGAGTGGGTCAAGGCGTTGTTCCCCGAGCGCAGCGGTTATCTGGACGTGTACGACCATTTCAAGCTGCTGGGCGAGCGCTCGGTGTTCGCCCACGGCGTGCATCTGTGCGACGCCGAATGCGCCCGGCTGGCTGAAACCGGCTCGGCGATCTCGTTCTGCCCGACTTCAAACCTGTTCCTGGGCAGCGGTCTGTTTAATCTGCCGATGGCCGAGAAACACAACGTCAACGTCGGCATGGGCACCGATGTCGGCGGCGGCACCAGCTTCTCGATCCTGCAAACCCTCAACGAAGCTTACAAGGTCATGCAGTTGCAGGGCGCGAAACTCAGCCCGTTCAAATCGCTGTATCTGGCCACCCTGGGCGGGGCACGTGCGCTACGCCTGGAAGACAGGATCGGCAGCCTGAAACCGGGCAACGAGGCGGACTTCCTGGTGCTGGACTATCACGCCACGCCGCTGCTGTCGTATCGCCTGAAACAAGCGAAAAACATTGAAGAAATCCTGTTCGTGCTAATGACGCTGGGAGATGACCGAACCGTGCAGGAAACCTATTCGGCGGGGAAACGGGTGCACAGCAGGGATCAGCTGGGCGTGGCATGACGTATCGCCTGCTCACCCCGTTCGAAGGGTAGGAACGACCCAGGTAGCAATCCATCTTGCTCGCGATTCGATACTCAGCCATAGACGATATTGACTGCCCCGCCGCCATCGCGAGCAAGCTCGGCGCCTACAGTTCATCATCCTGTAGATCCTCACGTGTTCCAACTGTTGGAGCTCACGAGCAACGCGAGGCAGCGATTGTGGTAGACGGATAAAAGCGTATCCCCTGACCTGCCACGCGTTCTGTAGGAGCGAGCTTGCTCGCGATCCGATGTTTGAGACACAGACGAGGGTGACTGATCTGCCGCCATCGCGAGCAAGCTCGGCGCCTACAGTTCATCACCCCGTAGATCCTCACGTGCTCCAACTGTTGGAGCTCACGAGCAACGCGAGGCAGCGATTGTGGTAGACGGATAAAGGCGTATCCCCTGACCTGCCACGCGTTCTGCAGGAGCGAGCTTGCTCGCGATCCGATGTTTGAGACACAGACGAGGGTGACTGATCTGCCGCCATCGCGAGCAAGCTCGGCGCCTACAGTTCATCATCCTGTAGATCCTACGTGTTCCAACTGTTGGAGCTCACGAGCAACGCGAGGCCGCGATTGTGGTATGACGGATAAAGGCGTATCCCCTGACCTGCCACGCGTTCTGTAGGAGCGAGCTTGCTCGCGATCCGATGTTTGAGACACAGACGAGGGTGACTGATCTGCCGCCATCGCGAGCAAGCTCGGCTCCTACAGGCCACATGATGTAGATCAATAGTCGTTTCTGTAGGCGTCCCGGGTTAACGCCCTGCGCTCAATCCGTCCGCCCCGGTTTTTTCTTGCCCAGCATCAGGTGTGAAAACACCGCGTGCAGATCGTCCGAGGCGTTGTCTTCGTCCAGGTTCAATTTGCTGTCGATATGGTCCATGTGGTGCATCATCAGCTCCACGGCCCGTTTGGCATCCCGCGCCTCGATGGCGTCGATCAATTGGGTGTGCTCGTCATAGGAACAATGGGAGCGGTTGCCGCTTTCGTATTGGGCAATGATCAATGACGTTTGGGACACCAGACTGCGCTGGAAGCTGATCAGCGGCGCGTTCCTGGCCGCCACTGCCAACTGCAAGTGAAACTCCCCGGACAAACGAATCCCGGCCCCTCGATCACCTTTGGCAAAACTGTCCCGCTCGTCGCTGACCATCTGCCGAAGCTCCGCAAGCTGCCCGGATGTCGCGTGCTCCACGGCCAACTCGGTGATGGCTTTTTCGACCAGACGGCGCGCGTAAAACACCTGTCGGGCTTCCTCGACACTGGGACTGGCCACCACGGCACCGCGATTGGGGCGCAGCAAGACAACGCCTTCATGGGCCAGGCGCGACAATGCGCGCCGGATGATCGTACGGCTGACCCCGAAAATCTCACCCAGGGCTTCCTCGCTCAGCTTGGTCCCCGGCGCCAGACGCTGCTCGAGGATTGCCTCGAAGATATGCGCATAGACGATGTCGTCCTGGGTACCCGTGCGACCGGACCGGAGCGCGCGCGGCTGTTTTGTGAGGGGTTGCAACGGTTCGTTCATGAGTGCTCGTGGCGGTGAGTCGGTGCTGAAAGGATGGCCGCATTGTACACACGCGCAGGGTGGTTGAATCTCGGGCAAACAGGATCGACCACCTCGACGCCCGACAACCCTCCACTGCGTTGCAGGGTTTTGTAAGCCGGGGCGATGTGTTTTGCGCCGCAGGCTGGCATGATTCGCGCCTCTCTCGCGGTGACTACCGTGGCCTTGGAAAACGTTTGGCCAGGGCTCGTCAACTCACGCATCGACACACAGGAGCAAACCCCATGACGTTGGAAACCTGGCTGTTGTTCAGTGGTGCCGCTCTGGTGGTGATTCTGATACCGGGGCCCTTGTCCCTGCTGATGATCAGCAACAGCCTGAATTACGGCCTGCTGCGCTCGTATCCGGCGTTTCTCGGCGGCGTGCTCGCTTCGGTATGCCTGCTCAGCGCATCGGCGTTGGGGCTTGGCGCGTTGCTGTTGGCGTCAGAACACCTGTTCAGCGCCTTGAAGGTCGTCGGTGCCTTGTATTTGTTCTATCTGGCCTGGCAAAGCTGGAAGCAGTCGCGTCAACCGGCAAAGGCCGCCGAGGTCCCGACGGCCCAACGTAATCCACGGTTTGGCTCACTGTTCTGGCGCGCCTTCGTGCTGGGGGCCAGCAATCCGAAGGACATCCTGTTTTTCGCCGCTTTTTTACCGCAATTCCTCAATGCCGAGCAGCCGTTTCTCAATCAGTTGCTGATCATGATCGCCACCTGGACCGTGCTGGACCTGTCCTGCAAGCTGTTCTACGGCCTGAGCGCTCACGGCGCGGCGCGTTATCTGCGCAGTGGCAAGGGGCAAACCTGGTTCAACCGCATCAGTGCCGGTTTGTTCGGTACGGCGGGGGCGGCTTCATTGTTGAGTCGGTGAACCGACGAATCCGTAAGGGAGGCTCTGGATTGCGCCAGCTGCAAAATCTGCAGACGAAAAAAAGCCCGCAGTGTGAGCGGGCAAGATCAGCGTTGATCCGTCGCGGCGTGCAGCGCTCTGCACGAAAAGTCGGCGAACGCAGTCACTTTTCGTACAGAACCTAGCTGCCGCGATAGGTCGAATAGCTGTAGGGCGAGAGTAACAGCGGCACATGATAGTGTTCCTGACCGGAGTCAATGCCGAAGCGCAACACCACCACGTCGAGAAACGCCGGGTCAGGCAATGACGTTCCCCGGGCGCGGTAATAGTCCCCGACCTTGAATTGCAGCTGATACACACCCGAGCGGTAATCATCACCCTGCAGTAATGGCGCATCGCAACGGCCGTCGCTGTTGGTCACGGTGCTGGCAATCCGGGTCAGACGTTCACCTTCGACCCGATAGAGTTCGACGGTGATAGCGCTGCCGGGGCAACCCTGTGCAGCGTCCAGTACATGCGTCGTTAATTTCCCCATTGTCGGCCTGTGCCTCATCTGAAATAAAGGTGCTGGCCCGCACTGTTTTAGTGCCTCAAGAGTGCGAGCGATGGATGATTAAGACACTTTTACAAAAAGCTGTACACAATAAAAACGCCTTACCTGCTCCGCCGACCCGAGGGCATCCGCCCAGGACCGATTTATCGGGGGCTAAGGATATTGTTAGGTTTTTTCAGTAGAAGCTGACCAATCAGGCAAGTTTCTTGCACTAAAAATCCTTAACGGAAATCCTGATCAGAAAGAAAAACCCAGAGTTACAAAATGGAAATGCATTTGTATACAATCCGAGCACCGCAGTGAAAACAGGCGACGTTTTTGGCGCCTGCGAGCACCTGACACTACTTACATGAGGATGACGGCAGTGAGCGCTGACTACCCACGCGACCTGATCGGATATGGCAGCAACCCGCCCCACCCCCATTGGCCGGGCAATGCACGTATTGCATTGTCATTTGTGCTCAATTACGAGGAAGGCGGCGAGCGAAATATCCTGCACGGTGACAAAGAGTCCGAGGCTTTCCTGTCCGAAATGGTCTCCGCGCAACCCTTGCAGGGCCAGCGCAACATGAGCATGGAATCGCTCTACGAGTACGGCAGTCGTGCGGGCGTGTGGCGCATCCTCAAGCTGTTCAAGGCATTCGATATCCCCCTGACGATTTTTGCCGTGGCCATGGCCGCCCAACGTCATCCGGATGTGATCCGTGCCATGGTCGCCGCTGGCCATGAAATCTGCAGCCATGGCTACCGCTGGATTGACTATCAGTACATGGACGAGGCCCAGGAACGCCAGCACATGCTTGAAGCGATCCGCATCCTCACGGACATCACCGGCCAACGCCCCCTGGGCTGGTACACCGGTCGCACCGGCCCGAACACCCGAAGGCTGGTCATGGAAGAAGGCGGCTTTCTCTATGACTGCGACACCTATGACGACGACCTGCCGTACTGGGAACCGAACAACCCCACCGGCAAGGCGCATCTGGTGATCCCTTACACGCTGGACACCAATGACATGCGCTTCACCCAGGTGCAGGGGTTCAATAATGGCGAGCAGTTTTTTCAGTACCTCAAGGACGCATTCGATGTGCTGTACGCCGAAGGTGCCGACGCGCCGAAGATGCTGTCCATCGGCTTGCACTGCCGCTTGATCGGCCGCCCTGCCCGCCTTGCCGCGCTCCAGCGTTTTCTTGAATATGCCAAAAGTCATGAGCAGGTCTGGTTCACGCGCCGCGTCGACATCGCCCGGCACTGGCATGCGCAACACCCGTTCAAACCCCAAGCGGAGGGTGCGCTGTGAGCCACTTCAAGACCGTGACACCCTCGACAATGAGCCGCCAAGCCTTCGTCGAGGCATTTGCCGACATCTACGAACACTCGCCCTGGGTGGCTGAGCAGGCCTACGACAGAAGCCAAGCCGCTGACCTGGACGATATCCAGACGCTGCATGCGCAGATGAGCGAGGTCCTGTTGAAGGCTGATCGGGCCGCGCAACTGGCGCTGATCAACGCGCACCCGGACCTTGCGGGCAAGGCCGCCGTACAGGGCCAACTGACTGAAGCCAGCACAAACGAGCAGGCGGGCGCCGGCATCCATCAGTGCACGGCTGAAGAGTTCCAGCGGTTCACTCAATTGAACGACGCCTACAAAGCAAAGTTTTCCTTCCCCTTTATCATGGCGGTCAAGGGCAGCAACCGGCATCAGATCCTCGCAGCCTTCGAGACGCGCATCCATAACCCGGTGGATACCGAATTCGCCTGCGCCCTGGCAGAGATCAACAAGATCGCTCTGTTTCGCCTGCAAGCGCTGTAACTGAACCTTGTGATCGACTTTTCCTGAGCCTCCGACTGAAAAAGGCAGACAAAACGAATGAAAGCTTACGCCGCACCCTTCGAAAAGTTCGTCAACCTGGCCGATGCGCGCCTGGGCACTAAAATCATTGCTGTCACCGACGATTGGTTCGCTGACGCCAACCGCTTGTTCCAGCCCACCCCGGCGGTGTGGAAGGAAGGCGTGTTCGATGACAACGGCAAGTGGATGGACGGCTGGGAGTCGCGCCGCAAACGCTTTGAAGGTTACGACAGCGCGGTGATCCGCCTGGGCGTGGCAGGTTCGATCAAGGGCGTGGACATCGACACCTCGTTTTTCACGGGCAACTACCCGCCTTCGGCGTCGCTGGAAGCCTGCTTCCTGACCTCCGGCGAACCGGACGAGCACACTCAGTGGACCGAAATCCTGTCGGCTGTGGAGCTGAACGGCGACAGCCATCACTACCACGAAATCAACCACAGTCAGGCTTTCAGCCACTTGCGTTTCAACATCTATCCGGATGGCGGCATCGCCCGGCTGCGGGTCTATGGCATCCCCTTCCGTGACTGGTCCGCCGTGGGCGAGAACGAGCTGATCGATCTGGCGTCGGCCCTGAACGGCGGTCGTGCGCTGGCCTGCTCAGACGAGCACTACGGCAGCATGAGCAACATTCTCAACCCCGGCCGTGGCGTGAACATGGGCGATGGCTGGGAAACCGCACGTCGCCGCACGCCGGGTAACGACTGGGTGATCATCGCCCTGGGGCATGCCGGGGAAGTGGAAAAGGTTGTCGTCGACACCCTGCACTTCAAAGGCAACTACCCGGACAGCTGCTCGATTCAGGGCGCGTTCGTCAAAGGCGGTACGGACAGCCAGATCGAAACCCAGAGCTTGTTCTGGCGCGAACTGCTGCCCAGCCAGAAGCTGCAAATGCACGCCGAGCACGAGTTTGCCGAACAGATCAAGGCGCTCGGCCCGATCACTCATATCCGTTTGAACGTGTTCCCGGACGGTGGCGTGAGCCGGTTGCGGGTTCTCGGCAAGGTCTCGAAATAAACACTCATTGAATCTGAAAACAGAAGACCCAGCATGCGCACACTGATCATCGAACCATTGACCAAAGAAGCCTTCGCCCCTTTCGGTGACGTCATCGAGACCGACGGCAGCGATCACTTCCTGATCAACAACGGTTCGACCCAGCGTTTTCATCGCCTGGCCGAGGTGCAAACTGCCACGCCGGATGACAAGGCGATTATCAGCATCTTCCGCGCCCAGGCGCTGGAAATGCCGCTGACCGTCTGCATGCTGGAGCGACATCCGCTGGGCAGCCAGGCATTCGTGCCGCTGCTCGGCAACCCTTTTCTGATCGTGGTCGCGCCACTTGGCGATGTACCTGAATCAGAGTGTGTCCGCGCCTTCATTTCCAATGGCAGGCAGGGCGTTAATTACCATCGCGGCGTCTGGCACCATCCGGTGCTGACGATCGAAAAGCGGGATGACTTCCTGGTGGTTGATCGCAGTGGAGCAGGCAACAACTGCGATGAGCATTTCTTCACCGAGGACCAGAAGCTGGTTCTCGACCCCCACCGATAAGAGAAGTCCCTGAGCGTCCGCCAGTGACGACAGGCAAGAGGTAAAACTGTGGAAGCACATCTGATGGAATGGCTGAATCTGAGCGTGCGCTGGATTCACATGATTGTCGGGATTGCCTGGATCGGCGCGTCGTTCTATTTCGTATGGCTGGAGAACAACCTCAACCGGGTCAACCCCCGGGACGGACTGTCCGGGGATTTGTGGGCCATTCACGGTGGCGGCATTTACCACCTGGAAAAATACAAGCTCGCGCCACCGACCATGCCGGACAATCTGCACTGGTTCAAATGGGAGGCGTATTTCACCTGGATTTCCGGCGTCGCGCTGTTGTGTGTCGTGTTCTACGCCAACCCGACCCTGTATTTGCTGGCACCGGGCAGCAGCCTGTCAGGCCTGGAAGGCGTCGCTCTCGGCCTGGGTTCACTGTTCGTCGGCTGGTTTGTGTACAGCGTTCTCTGTGACTCGGCGTTGGGAAAACGCCCCGCCCTGCTGGGTTTTATCCTGTTCGTCCTGCTGATCGCCGCGGCCTACGGTTTCAGCAAAGTGTTCAGCGGGCGCGGCGCTTACCTGCACGTGGGCGCGATCATCGGCACCATCATGGTCGGCAACGTGTTCCGCATTATCATGCCGGCCCAGCGAGCACTCGTGGCGGCTATTGCCGAGAACCGCACGCCGGATCCGTCCCTGCCCGCCAAAGGGCTGCTGCGTTCTCGGCACAATAACTATTTCACCCTGCCGGTGCTGTTCATCATGATCAGCAACCACTTCCCGAGCACCTATGGCAGCTCGTACAACTGGTTGATCCTGGCAGGGATCGCCGTCCTGGCGGTGCTGGTTCGACACTACTTCAACACCCGGCACAACAGCCATAAATTCGCCTGGACCCTGCCGGTCTCGGCGCTTGGCATGTTGTGCCTGGCCTACGTGACCGGCCCGGTGCAAATGCCAAACGCGCCTCAGGTGGCGAAGACCCAGTATCAACCGCTGCCGGGCACTGCCATTGGCGGTTATCGCCACGACGAAGCCAGGCCAACACCCGCGCCGGAGCCTGCCGAGGTCGCCGAGGCCAGCCCTCCTGTGGATTTCGATAAGGTCCACCGCGTGATCCAGGAACGTTGCACGGTGTGTCATTCGGCCAATCCCACCACCACCCTGTTCAGCACCGCGCCGGCCGGGATCATGTTCGACACGCCGCAGCAGATCCAGCAAATGGCACCGCGTATCCAGGCCCAGGCCGTCACGTCGCACATCATGCCCTTGGGCAACATCACCCAGATGACTCAGCAGGAACGGGATTTGATTGGCGCGTGGGTAACCCGTGGCGCACAAACCCACTGACATCAACATGGCATTCGCGGGGCCGACTTAGCCGGGGAAATCCGCTCTACGGGCGTCATCCTGCGATGACGTCTTCCCGGCTAAAGCCGGTCCCACGGTGCGAACGCCTGCACCCAGCCGGGAGCTGCCTGACAAGACCGTCCAACTTTGAAGGGCACTTCAGCGTTCGCACCGCGACACCGAAGTGATCTCCCCCACGATACGCACACTGCTAGACCACAACCCCCTCCTTCTGCCCCGTCCCAGAGCACTTGCATCACCCACCGGCAACTCATATCCTCCGCCGCCGCCGTAAACCCGCCTTGTTTCAATGCTGACCGAACGGACAACTACCTGACCAACCGGTCAACTGGCGGGTTTCGAACAAAAAAATCTCAATCAACCGCAAAACGCCTGGCAAATAGCACTTTCGTGCGATTTTTCAGGGGGATTGGCTCAGCTTTTGCTATGTAGACAAAGCTGACCAAACAGACATGTTTTAGCGGCGGAAAAAGTGCCCACGAAGAGCACAAATAGAACTTATATTTCCATCAGGGGAACAATGAATGAACCGTATTATTTCCAGCACGCTCGTTGCCGGCAGTCTTCTGGCATCCGGGCAGACCATGGCCGACGACCTTCTGCAATGGCAAAGCAACAGTCTGACGTATCTCAATGGTCGGGACTTTGCTGTCAATCCGTCAAATCAACAAACGTTTACGTTCGAACATGCTGACGGCTGGAAATACGGCGATAACTTCCTCTTCGTTGACAAGATTTTCTATAACGGCAAAGGCGATTCCACGAACGGGGATAACACTTACTACGGCGAGTTTTCTCCACGCTTGTCCCTGGGCAAGATACTCGGCCAGAAGATTGAATTTGGCCCAATCTCCGACGTCTTGATTGCGGGCACTTACGAATTCGGTGAGGGCGACAGCGAGTCTTACCTGATCGGCCCAGGCTTCGACCTGAAAATCCCGGGCTTCGATTATTTCCAGCTGAACTTCTACAAGCGCTACAACGATGGACATCGCGCAGGCTATGGCGCCTGGCAGGTGACCCCGGTCTGGTCCTACACCATCCCCGTGGGCAAATCCGATATTCTCATTGACGGCTACATGGACTGGGTCGTGGATAACAAATCCGACCACAATGGCGAATACAAATCCAACGTACACTTTAACCCGCAAATCAAATACGACCTGGGCAAAGCGCTGAACCTGCCGGACCGCCAACTGTATGTCGGTATCGAGTACGACTACTGGAGCGACAAGTACGGCATCGAAGACACAAGGTATTTTGACACCAACCAGAATACGGCGAGTTTGTTGGTGAAAGTGTTTTTCTGATTCAGAACCACTGCAGGAGCGAACGGTCCACGAAGTTATATCCCTGTTCACACAGGGCTAACCCTTGTCGACACGTTTGCTCCTACAGGTTAACGCTCTACTTGAAGCTTTTATGTGCCAGGGGGACTTTCCCACGGCAACGGCCTACCCGCCCGAATAGCCGAATTGATCGAGCGCAGCAGTTCCAGAGGGTCGCGATCCGTGCGCGCATGGCTTTGTTCGTCGACCCAGTTCGTGACCTGCTTGCGTTCCAGGTTGGGCCGCAGATGAAGTATCTCTACAAGCTGGCGTTCGCACTGCTGGGCATAGGCGACCACGCTGGAAAACAAGGGGCTATTCATTGAGTCGAACCTCGCTATTCAGGCCCTGATACGTTTCCAGATTTTCCCGGCCACAGTGACCAGCAGCACCAGAAGTGCGCCCGCTACCAGACCCGCGACGGCGTCGATCACCGTAGGAACAACCATTGAAAAACCACCCACCGACTCCGCCGCACGCTGGGTGATGCTCTCACTCCAATGGTGAGCAAATGGCAGGCCATGGGTGAGGATACCGCCGCCGACCATGAACATGGCTGCAGTGCCAACAATGGACAGCACTTTCATCAGTACCGGTGCCAGCCAGAGCAGTGCACTGCCCAACGCCTGCAAGGCCGAATTGGCGCCCTTTTTCAGATACAGCCCCATGTCATCAAGCTTGACGATACCCGCCACCAATCCATAAACGCCCACGGTGATCAACACCGCCACGATCACCAGCACGCCGACTTGATCCATGAACGGCCGGGTGGACACTACGCCCAGCGCCAGCACGATGATCTCCGCCGACAGAATGAAGTCGGTGCGAATCGCGCCTTTGATGCGGTCCTTTTCGAAAGCCACCATGTCGACATCCTGGCTGGCGGCGGCCTGCTTGCGCTGTTGACGTTCCTGAGCGGTTTCGGGATGCAGCCATTTGTGCGCGATCTTTTCAAACCCTTCGAAGCACAGGAAGGCGCCGCCAATCATCAGCAGCGGCAAAATACCCCAGGGGGCAAAAGCACTGATGAGCAAAGCGGCCGGTACCAGAATCGCCTTGTTGAGCAGCGAACCTTTGGCCACCGCCCAGACCACCGGCAATTCCCGGTCAGCGCTGACACCGGTAACTTGCTGGGCGTTGAGCGCCAGGTCGTCACCCAGCACACCGGCGGTTTTTTTTGCAGCGAGGGAGACATCGTCAAGCAGCGTCGCAATGTCATCCAGAAGGGTTAGCAAGCTTCCAGCAGCCACGGGCAATTTCCTTAAAACATTCGTTGAAGACTCAATGGGCGCTATTGAAACATAGCCATGCCGGGCGCGTGGCGCGATCTTGAGGCTGGCCTGAGGGCGGTGCTACCATGCGCCTCCGCTGAACGGGCAAGGAAACCTCTGGTTTATGAGCAGTATTCGCGAGCGCAATAAAGAACTGATCCTGCGCGCAGCCAGTGAAGAGTTCGCCGACAAAGGGTTCGCCGCCACCAAGACCAGCGACATTGCCGCCAAGGCCGGGCTGCCCAAACCCAACGTCTATTACTACTTCAAGTCCAAGGAAAACCTCTATCGCGAGGTGCTCGAGAGCATCATCGAGCCCATCTTGCGTGCCTCGACGCCCTTCAATCGTGACGGCGTACCGGCTGAGGTGCTCAGCGCCTACATTCGCTCAAAGATTCGTATTTCCCGCGAGTTGCCGTTTGCCTCGAAAGTATTCGCCAGCGAGATCATGCATGGCGCGCCGCATCTGACACCGGAGCAGGTCGAGCAACTTAACGGCCAGGCCCGACACAACATCGAATGCATTCAAGCGTGGATCGACAGCGGGCAAATCTCCGGGATTGACGCCCATCACTTGATGTTCACCATCTGGGCAGCGACTCAAACCTACGCCGATTTCGACTGGCAGATTTCGACGGTCACCGGCAAGACAAGACTCGATGACGCGGACTACGAGGCCGCTGCGCAGACCATCATTCGCCTGGTGCTCAAAGGTTGTGAGCCGGACTGAGGGCTTATGGCTCCGTTCAGGGGTGGCCTTTTTCACGGCTAAAGCCGGTCCCACGTTATAACCAGACAACAAAAAACCCGCCGAAGCGGGTTTTTTGTTTGACCATTCCGACATCCTGTCAGTAGCCGTCCTGGCAATGGTCGATCATCCGTGATCCCGTAGCGCATCCTTTGCTGCGGTGTTGGATCCAATCTTAGGCCGCCGCCTCTGTCAACACCAGAGCGATTTTCCCTACTTCGTGTAAGCCTTTCGCTATACAGATTTGCCCTACAGAAAAATGTGAACCACCTCTCATGTTTGGACGACGCAGGCCGATACGCTGAAGAGGACAATCAGGACCGGACGCCCGAAACAGCTGTCACTCACCCTAATGCTCGCCCCCTACGCTGTTATGGCGCGGCTTGCGACACAATAAAAAATACGGAGTCATGACCATGAGTATGCGCAACTTATCGATCAGCCGACGGCTCTGGCTGATCCTCATTGTGTCCGTATTGATGCTCTGCACCCTCACGACCGCAATGCTCAATCAGGTTCACACCGACCTGTACGATGCCAAAGCGCAGAAAACCATGCACGTGGTGCAGACTGCCAGCGGCATTCTTGAGTACTACCATGGGCTGGAAACCGCTGGAACACTCAGCCAGCAACAGGCTCAGGAGCAGGCGCTCAATGTCATGCGTAACCTGCGCTATAACCAGAGCGATTATTTCTGGATCAACGATTTGCGACCTGTGATGGTCATGCATCCGGTCAGCGTGAAACTGGTGGGCCAGGACTTGTCAGCCATCAAGGACCCGGACGGCTTCGCACTCTTTAACGAAATGGTTGCCGTGGCAAAGGCCAAGGGTGCTGGCATGATCAGTTACCGCTGGCCAAAACCGGGCGCCAGCGAGCCGGTGCCGAAAATTTCCTATGTGCAGCTTTTTGCGCCCTGGGGCTGGATTCTGGGTTCCGGCGTCTATGTCGACGATGTCTCCGCCGAGTTCCAGCAGCAAGTCTGGCGCGCCGTACTGTTCAGTCTTGCCATTGTGGTGATCATGGCGTTGCTGGTCCTGTTGATCGGCCGCAGCATCGTGCGTCCGTTGCGTGAAACCGTGCAGGCGATGTCCGACATCGCCAGTGGCGAGAGCGACCTGACTCGCACACTGCAAACCCAGGGCAATGACGAAGTCACCCAACTGGCGAGGCATTTCAATGCATTCGTTGCCAAGCTGCGGGGTGTGGTGAGTCAGCTGCAAATCTCCGCCAACGGCCTGGAACAAGCGTCCACTGATCTTGGCAACAACGCCGAGCAGGCACAGGCGCGCAGTCAGCAGCAATCCCAGCAGATGGAATTGGTGGCGACGGCCGTCAACGAAGTGACCTACGGCGTTCAGGACGTCGCCAAGAACGCCGAGCACGCGGCGCATGAAATGCGCGACGCCGAAGCTCAGGCTCTTCAGGGCCAGGTCAACATTGACAGCAGCCTGCGCCAGATTGATCACCTCTCCGGCACGATCAATCAGGCGGTGGGCGTCATCCGCACCCTGGCGGAAGAAAGCACGCAAATCGGCGGGGTGCTGGAAGTCATCAGTTCCATCGCCGAACAGACCAATCTGCTGGCCCTCAATGCCGCCATTGAAGCCGCCCGCGCCGGGGAGCAAGGCCGTGGGTTTGCGGTGGTGGCCGACGAAGTGCGTTTGCTGGCCCAGCGTACACAAAAATCCACGGCAGAAATCCAGGCCATGATCGAGCGCCTGCAAACTCACTCCAATGCGGCAGTGAAAGTTATCGCCGACAGCAGTCGTTCGTCCGAGCTGACCATCGAGCAAGCCCATCAGGCGGGCCAGAGCCTGACCTCCATCAGCCAGGCACTGCGCAACCTCAACAGCCTCAATGCATCCATTGCCAGCGCGACCCTGCAACAATCCCACGTTGTGGAAGACATCAACCAAAACGTGACCCAGGCGGCGCAGTTGTCACAGACCACCGCCATCGCCGCCGAGCAATCCAGCGGCGCCAGCCTGCACCTGCGCACCCTGAGCGAGCAACTGAACAGTCTGCTCAAACAATTCCGCGTCTGAATAGCCACGGTCGGGAAAGCAACTTCCCGACCGTGCGCCCCCTACCCATCCCACTGCGCGTGCCAGTCCGGCATCAACCGACCCAACCTGCCTGCCTGCCTGCCAGAGCCAACTACGCTTGCGTTGTCTGAGGTAATACTCATAGGCTCGTCCGACTTTTGATTCGGAATACATTCATGGACAGCAACATCACCCGGCGCGAACAGCTGCGCATCATCATTTTCCAGACCGACACCCCTGCGGGGCGGCGCTTCGACCAGACCTTGCTGGCCGTCATCCTGTGCAGCCTGATCGTGGTGGTCCTGGACAGCATCCCGGCGATTCACGCCAACTACTCAAACTGGCTGGCCTATATCGAATGGGGCTTCACGGCGGTCTTTCTGGTCGAATACCTGCTGCGTCTGTATTGCTCGCCTCGACCGTTGAAATACGCCTTCAGCTTTTACGGGCTGGTTGATCTGCTGGCCATCGTGCCGGGCATCCTGGCGCTTTATTACAGCGATGCCCAATACCTGCTGATCGTGCGGATCATCCGCATGCTGCGCATTTTCCGGGTGCTCAAGCTGAGCCCTTATCTGAACCAGGCCAATTATTTGCTGGCAGCACTGCGCGGCAGCAAACAGAAAATCATCGTATTTCTGGTCAGCGTTTCAACCCTGGTCATCGTATTTGGCACCCTGATGTATGTGATTGAAGGACCGGAGCATGGTTTTACCAGTATCCCCACCGGGATTTACTGGGCCATCGTAACGCTGACCACCGTGGGCTTCGGCGACATCGTGCCCAAGACGCCGCTGGGGCAAATACTGTCCTCGTTGGTGATGATCACCGGTTACTCGATCATCGCCGTACCCACCGGGATCTTCACCGCTGAGCTGGCCAATGCCATGCGCGGCGAACAACAGCAACACGATTGTCCGGTGTGCGCCAAGAAGAACCATGAACCCGGCGCGGCTTTCTGTTCGCGCTGCGGCAACGCGCTGTTTCCACGGGTCAACAATAAGGAATAAGTCCATAATTTTTTAATCTATAAACGCCTAAGGCAGTGCAGTTATAGTTCTTGGCATTGCGCCATCAGCGTTGAATGGTTCGACGGCCCCCTTCGAGATCTATAAAAAGGAATATGCAGTGAACAAACTCTTCGCCGCCTCTCTACTGGCTGCAGGCTTGGCTTTGAGCGGTGCCGCCCAGGCCGCTCCTACGCTGTTGAACGTCTCGTATGACGTGATGCGTGACTTCTACAAAGACTACAACGCAGCCTTTCAGAAACACTGGAAAGCCGATCATCAGGAAGACATCGCGGTGCAGATGTCATTCGGCGGATCAAGCAAACAGGCGCGCTCCGTAATCGATGGACTGCCCGCTGATGTCATCACCATGAACATGGCCACCGACATCAATGCCCTGGCCGACAACGGCAAGCTGGTGCCGGACAACTGGGTCACGCGTCTGCCAGACAACAGTGCGCCGTTTACGTCCGCCACGGTGTTTATCGTACGCAAGGGTAACCCCAAGGCCGTGAAGGACTGGCCGGACTTGATCAAGAACGGTGTGGAAGTGATTGTGCCCAACCCGAAAACCTCGGGTAACGGCCGGTATACCTACCTCTCGGCATGGGGCTACACGCTTAAAAATGGCGGCGACGAAGCCGCTGCCAAAGCGTTTGTCGGTCAGTTGTTCAGCCACGTCCCTGTTCTCGACACAGGCGGACGCGGCGCCACCACCACGTTTATGACCAACCAGATCGGCGACGTGTTGATCACCTTTGAAAACGAAGCGGAAATGATCGCTCGGGAATTCGGTCGCGACCAGTTCGAAGTGGTGTATCCAAGCGTTTCAGCCGAGGCCGAACCGCCAGTGAGTATCGTCGATAAAGTCGTCGACAAGAAAGGCAGCCGCGCCGCCGCCGAGGAATACCTTAAATATCTGTGGTCCCCTGAAGGCCAGGAAATCGCTGCCGCCAACTACCTCCGACCACGGGACCCGGCCGTGCTGGCTAAATACACCGACCGCTTCCCGAAGGTTGACTTCCTGTCGGTCGAGAAAACCTTCGGCGACTGGCGCACCGTGCAAAAAACCCATTTCAACGATGGCGGTGTGTTTGATCAGATTTACCCAGCCAAGTAACAGACTGGCGGTCTCCGCTGGGGTGGCCTGGGAGCGACTAAGTTGGCTCTCGCCGCCCCACCCTGACATTAAGTTACAAGTCCTGTTCCTCGCCTGCCGATACCTTCTGCCTACACCAGTAAAGATTTCCGACACGTCGCCGATAAACTTCTTACACCAAACGTTCATGGAGTGACGACATGGAAATCTCTTTAACGGCCGGCAGTACCTTGGCATCCACGATGCGCCTTACCCAGGCCAGCCAGACACTGACCGCCAAGACCATCACCGAAGATCAAAAAACCGCGTTCAACAACGCCACGCCGGCGGCGATTTATCATCCCAGTGAAGAAGCCGTGGCGCTGAGTCAGACCGTGTCGACCCAGCCCATGGTCGTCGTAAACACCTACGGTCGTACTCAGTCTGCCGATTTCCCGACAATAGCCAAGGTGCAGGAACGCGCTCGCGATGGGTTGAAGACCTCGTTCGATGAATTCAAGTCCGCTCTTGCCTCCGCTTTCCCGGACCTCGCCGACAAGAAATTCGGCTTCACCATCGAGGCCGACGGCAAACTCAAGGCGCTCAACTCAGCGGGCGAGCTCAGTACTTCCGATATGGATCAACTGGATAAACTGTTGAACGCCTCCAGCTCGCTGAAAAGCGCTGCCAGCACCTACCGAGATGCTTCCATCGATCTGGTGGCGGCCGACGGCAACTGGGGTGGCTCTTATCTCGGCGATTACCAGCTGGACAAGGACAACTTCGCCAGCACCATTGATCTGGGGGCGCTGTTTATACCCCAAGGCAAAACACCTGATCCTGAAGCGATGGCGGGTTGGTTTTCGCACCAGCTGTGGAGCAAAGGTGAACTCGCAACGCCGGAATCGCATGCAGCCATCCTGGCGGCACGCGACGCAAAGAAAGCGGCTGAAACGGCAAAGGGCTGAACGTGATGCGGTGGAATACAACCGTATGACCGGACTTGAGCGATGCAAAACGGCGACCGAATGGTCGCCGTTATTGTTTCGATAACCCACCACCTGATGTGCAGGAGCGAATTCATTAGCGAAGCGGGCATGACCAATAAATGGATGCTTGAACTACAACCCCATTGCAGCGAGCGCAACCTCGGATTTATAACCCAAAATCGTAGCCCTTGCACAACTCAGATAAACATGTGAGTTATCCCGCAAAATACCCAGTATTTTTTTTCAGGTATCCCTGAGCCAGTTGGGAATATGGATTTCCAAATGTCATGGGTGTCGGAACGAGATGCATGGCAGCAGTGCAACTTTGCATTTCACCCACCATCTTCAACACGACACGCAATACAGCATCATTCATATCCCAAGTATTCGCCTGCGGCCCATACCAGTTTACTAAAACCTCGCGCAGTACCTCTTTGTCTCTGCAGTCCATTTCAGCCATCTACAACCTCCGCTTGATACTACCGACAACTTGCAATGCCACTTCTCTTCTGCCACGTACAGTAATGAGTTCGACGTTATTGCCATCCAACACCATAATCTTATGAAAATCGGCACTGTCTGCTGCTCCGTGAAAAATGATCTGAATATTGTCTCGGTCAAAGAAAACAGTGTCAGACTTACAGTCAAGCTTCAGCAGACTACGCTGCAAGCTCAGCTCCTGGGGATTAGCGCTGGCCTCCAGCGGCGTAGAAACGCCGTAAATCAAACGATAAAAATCAGCAACACTTGTTAACCCCTTAGCCAACCGAGGCAGAGACTCGGCCATCTGGACGGGATCCAGATGCTGCACACCGATATAGCCTTTCTCCGGGTAAGCCGCGACAAAGCTGTCACCACTTAAAAAGGCGAAGGGTACTCCTGGGAGATCGAGTTGATAACCGGAAAAAAAGACGGGGAGAAAAGCCCCTTTTTGATAGGCAAGAGATCTGACTTCGGGTGCGGAATATTCGCAAACACTTGCAAATGAAGTTGCCGAGCAACAAACAGCAAGAAAAACACCTGCCAGATATCTCATTATGTATCCCTTTCTAACCATCAACACTGCAAAGCGGTGACAAATCAGCAGAGATTTTTATACATCAGGGGTGCTATGTATATAGAAAAAAAGTAGGAAGCGGCTGAATACCGTGTAGGTTCTTTTTTATTAGCGCTGATACGAAAAACGGCACCCTTGGGGCGCCGTTGTCGGTGGTGAAGATCCTGCCCACTCAATTCCCGAACTGTCGACCCAACCCCGCGGGCACGCCGCTGGAATCCGTTTCCTGCCACGGACCATTGGGCGTGGTAGACCAGCTCCAACCGTTGTTCCAGCGGTAGTAGGTGCGCTGCCGGTAGAAGGTGTCGGGTTGGTCATCCAGAACGTGGACGCCCAGCTTTGCATCCCAATGGCTGTTGCCACCCGGTGGCGGCGCGAAGTTGGCCGAGGTTTTCGGGCCTGCGGACGGCGCCTTGGGCGTTTGCGGAGCGCCTGGTTTACTCGGCCCCGAGGGTTTGCCGGGCAAACTCTGGATCGGCTCCTGGCTGCGTGGGCCGGTGGGCTGGACGGCACAGGCGCTCAGGCCAAGGACCATACCCAACAAGGTGATACGTGCGGCGCGGTACATAAGCGGGTTCTCTACTGATCCGGACTGTCGATGGTGAGCGTCTGCAGCGTCGTAACACTGCTGGCCAGCGGCTTGCTACGGCCGATCCACTCGCCTTTGGTCGGCTGACCTGCACGGGATACCCGCGCCACCAGTTGGACTTCCGGGAAGTTCGACAGTTTCAGTTGCGGCATCATCGCATCGGCGTCAGCCAGTTCGATTTCTGCGGGCAGCTCCGCAACCGTCACGCGCTTGACCGCCAAGGGTGCCGGAGGGCCTTTGATCGCGCGGGCAAAGATGAACACGCTGTCACCCGGCGCGACCTTGGCCTTGAGCTCAGGAGCCAGATCCACCCGCACCTTGATCAGCGCAGTCCTGGCAGCCGCCACCACAGGCGTCTGGACAACTTCACCGCGCTCCGTCAGTTTCTCGCTGGCCCGGGCAATGCCGCCTTCCAGGGCCGAGCGTGATGGATCCTGGGGGGGCAGAACCGCCAACAATTGTTTCCAGTAGTCCATGGCTTGCTGATAGCGCTCGGCTTCAAACGCGGCGATGCCCAACAGCCCCAGACTGGTGACTTCTTTTGGATCAGCCTTCAAGGCTTCATCAGTCAGCGCCTGGACTTGCGGGGTGAACTTCTTGTCCCCGGCAAAGTACAGGGCCTGCGCCCATTGCCCGAGCAACTCCGGCTGGCGACCTGCCACGGCCACCGCGCGCTCGAACATCGCGGCGGCGTCTGCCGGACGATCCTGGGCCATGTAAGTACGCGCCAGGAAATAAATACCTTCGGCCGAATCAGGCTGGGCTTTTACGGCACGTTCCAGACGGCTGGTCATTTCTTCCAGAGAGCCGGGTGGCTGAGCAAACTCGCGGGTCAGTTCGACCTTGTCACTGGCACCGAAATGCAGATACAACGCCAGCCCCAGCACCGGTACCAGCAGCGCCGCCAGCAAGGGCAACGGCTTGCCCAGACGCGAGGTGCGCAGCGGCTCGACACCCTCGGTGTCGGCCAGCAACTCCCGCGCAGCTTCAGCCCGGCCATTGTCCATTTGCACCGAGGACAACACGCCCTCCTCTTGCTGACTTTGCAACTCAGCCACGCGTTCCTGGTAAAGGGCGACGTTCAGCGCCGTGCGATCTTCTTCGCTCTGAGCGCGACGGCCACGCAGGACGGGGATCAACAGAAAACTCAGGGCCACCAGCAACAGCAGGCCGGCAGCTAGCCAGAAATCAATCATTCGCGGTTTTTATCCAGCAGGTGGGCGAGGCGCTGACGCTCCTCGTCGGAAAGGGTGTCGCTCTCAACGCGACCCTGGCCACGGCGGCGCACAACAATGACCCCGATAACCAGCAGGCCGCCGATCAGCAGTCCCGCAGGACCGAACCAGAGCAGCCAGGTGCGGGAGCTGAGGACCGGTTTATAGCGCACGAAATCGCCGTAGCGATCGACCATGAAGTCGATGATCTGCTGATTGCTTTGTCCTTCCCCGAGCATGCGGAAAATTTCCTTGCGCAGGTCGGCGGCAATCGGCGCATTGGAGTCGGCAATGTCCTGGTTCTGACACTTGGGGCAGCGCAGTTCCTTGGTCAGTTCGGCGTACCGCGCCCGCTCGGCATCATCGCGAAATTCGTAAGCGTCGATGGCGGCGTTAGCGATCGTGACCAGCCCCAGGCTGAGAACGGCGGCGGCAAGAAAACGCTTCATCGGGACGCCTCGTCAACCAGCCCCTGATACAGGCCTGCCAGTTGTTCGCGCCACACGGTTTCGTCGATCACCCCGACGTATTTGTGGCGAATAATGCCTTTGCTGTCGATCAGGAAGGTTTCCGGTGCGCCGTAGACACCCAGGTTCAGGCCCAAACTGCCTTCTTCGTCGCGGATGTTCAGCTGATAAGGATTGTGAAAGTCCTTCAACCACTTCAGGGCGTCAGCATTCACATCCTTGTAATTGACGCCGTAGATCACCACGCCTTGCTGAGCCAGTTTGTTAAGCACCGGATGCTCCACGCGGCAAGCCACGCACCAGGTGCCCCACACGTTCACCAGCGCGGGCTTGCCCAGCAGGTCGGCCCGGGTCAGCACCTTGTCGCTTTCCACTTGTGGCAGGGAGAACTCGGGGAAAGGCTTGCCGATCAAGGCCGACGGCAACTCGGCCGGGTCCAGGTACAGACCACGGTAGAGAAACACCGCCACACCCAGGAAGATCGCCAGCGGCAACAACAGAACCCAACGCTTCATACCGCAACCTCCGCAAGGCCCAAGGCGTCACGCACCTTGCTCTTGACCTTGACCCTGTAGCGCTTGTCCAAGGCCGCCAGCAACCCGCCCAATGCGGTGATCAAACCGCCGAACCAGATCCAGCGCACGAAAGGCTTGACGTGCACCCGCACCGCCCAGGCGCCGTCGCCCAGTGGTTCGCCCAGCGCCACATACAGGTCACGGGTAAACCCGGCGTCGATACCCGCTTCGGTCATCATCGACTGCTGCACGGTGTACAGACGTTTTTCCGGATGCAGGATGGTCAGTTGCTCGCCGTCTTCAAGCACACGAATCGTGGCGCGATCCGACGTGAAGTTCGGGCCTTGATAATGTTTGGCGCCGTCGAACACGAACCGGTAGCCACCCAGCTCCATGGATTCGCCGGGCGACAGACGCAGGTCGCGTTCGGCGCTGTTCTGACTGGAGAGCACAACCCCAAGCGCACAGACCGCAATCCCGATGTGCGCGACCTGCATGCCCCAATAACTGCGGGTCAGGCTACGAGCGCCCTTGATGAGGCCTTTGTGGCGTGTTTTGTCCAGCAGGTCGCGAACGCCTGCCAGCAGCACCCATGCCGCAAGCATGCAGGTGGCCAGCACCGCCCAATGAAAGTCGTCCATGGCAAGTCCGGCGATGACCGCCAGCACTGCACTGCCTATCAGGACCGGCGCCAGCATGCTCAGCAACCATTTGACCGGTGTGTCTTTCCAGCGCACCAGCACGCCAACGGCCATCACCACCATCAACAGGCCCATCAGCGGCACAAACATCGCGTTGAAATAAGGCGGGCCCACGGACATCTTCGCGCCGCTAAGGGCGTCGAGCACCAGCGGGTACAGGGTACCCAGCAGAATCATGGAAGCGGCGACAACCAGCACCAGGTTATTGCCCAGCAACAGGGTTTCCCGTGACCACAGGCCAAAGCCCACGTGGCTTTTGACCACCGGGGCGCGCAAGGCGAACAGGGTCAGCGAGCCGCCCACGACGAACAACAGGAACATCAGGATGAACACGCCACGCTCTGGGTCGGAGGCGAAAGCGTGAACCGAGGTCAGCACGCCGGAACGCACCAGGAACGTTCCCAGCAGGCTCAGCGAAAACGCGGCGATGGCCAGCAAGACGGTCCAGCTCTTGAACACACCGCGTTTTTCCGTGACCGCCAGGGAGTGAATCAGCGCCGTGCCCACCAGCCAAGGCATGAACGAGGCGTTCTCCACCGGGTCCCAGAACCACCAGCCACCCCAGCCAAGCTCGTAATAGGCCCACCAGGAGCCCAAGGTGATACCAATCCCGAGGAACGCCCAGGCCACGATGGTCCACGGACGCGACCAGCGCGCCCAGGCGGCATCCAGACGCCCACCGAGCAGCGCGGCAATGGCGAAGGCGAACGCCACCGAGAAACCCACATACCCCATGTACAGCATTGGAGGGTGAACGATCAGGCCGATGTCCTGCAGAAGCGGGTTGAGGTCGCGGCCGTTGGCCGGAATCTGCGGCAGGATGCGCGAAAACGGGTTGGACGTCAGGATCAGGAACAGCATGAAGCCGACGCTGATCATGCCCATCACCGCCAGCACACGGGCCAGCATGACCTGCGGCAACTGCCGGGAGAAAATCGATACCGCGAACGTCCATCCGCCGAGGATCAAGGCCCAAAGCAGCAGCGAGCCTTCGTGTGCGCCCCATACAGCGCTGAACTTGTAGTACCACGGCAACGCGCTGTTGGAGTTTTCCGCGACGTAGGCCACGGAAAAGTCGTCGGTCATGAACGCATAGGTCAGGCAACCGAACGCGAACGCCAGAAAGGTGAACTGCCCCCACGCCGCCGGTTGTGCCAGCCCCATCCACATGCGGTCGCCACGCCATGCGCCCATCAGCGGCACGACGGCCTGCACGATGGCGAAGCACAGCGCCAGAATCATGGCCAGATGGCCGAGTTCAGGAATCATGGGTCAACCCTGTTTGGAAGGTGAGGAAGGCGTAACAGGCGCTGCCTGACCGCTCTCCTGGAGCGCCTTGGTGACTTCAGGCGGCATGTACTTCTCGTCATGTTTGGCCAGCACTTCGTCGGCAACCACTACGCCATCGGCGTTGAGCTTGCCCAGGGCGACGATGCCCTGCCCTTCCCGAAACAGATCCGGAAGGATACCGCGATAGGTGATGGTCACCGACTTGTTGAAATCGGTGACCACAAACCGGACATCCAGCGAATCGGCGGAACGTTGCAACGACCCCGCCTGCACCATGCCGCCAGCACGAATGCGCGTGTCATGAGGGGCTTCGCCATTGGCGATCTGGGTCGGGGTATAGAACAGGTTGATGTTTTCCTTCAAGGCACTCAGCGCCAGGGTAACGGCAATACCGACCCCGGCCAGTATCGCGACGATGATCAACAGACGCTTTCTACGCAGCGGATTCACTTCTGGCTCTCCCGGCGCAAACGACGCGCCTCTTGTTGCAGGTAACGTCGACGCGCCAGCACGGGCAGCGCCACGTTCATGGCGAGTACCCACAGGCAAATGCCATAGGCCGACCACACGTACAGACCATGATGCCCCATGGCCAGGAATTCACCGAATGAAGCAAAACTCATTGTGCGCGTCCTTTGCCGGCTGATTGCCCCAGGGATTTGAGGACCTCTGCCTGGGCCCAACTGGTACGCCCCTCGCGTTTGAGCACTTCAAGACGCATGCGCATCAGCACCACCGCACCAAAGAAGCAGTAGAAACCCAGCACCGTGAACAACAGTGGCAGCCACATTTCGGCAGGCATCGCCGGTTTTTCGGTAAGACTGAACGTGACGCCCTGATGCAGGGTGTTCCACCACTCCACCGAGTACTTGATGATCGGAATATTGATGACCCCGACAATCGCCAGCACCGCGCAGGCCTTGGCGGCACTGTCACGATTACTGATCGCGTTGCCCAGGGCAATAAGACCGAAGTACAGAAACAGCAGGATCAGCATGGACGTAAGGCGTGCATCCCAGACCCACCACGAACCCCAGGTGGGTTTGCCCCAGATCGCACCGGTGACCAACGCCAAAGCGGTCATCCACGCCCCGATGGGCGCCGCGCTTTGCAGGGCCACGTCGGCAATCTTCATTTTCCAGACCAGCCCGACCACGCCACAGACCGCCAGCATGACGTAGCAGGACTGGGCGAGCATGGCCGAAGGCACATGGATATAAATGATGCGAAAGCTGTTGCCTTGCTGGTAATCCGGAGGCGCGAAAGCCAGGCCCCAGACCACGCCGATACTGATGAAAAGCACCGCCGCGATGCTCAACCAGGGCAGCAGACGCCCGCTGATGCCATAGAACCATTTCGGTGAGCCGAGTTTATGGAACCAGGCCCAACTCACCGCGCTTTTAGCGCTGTTTTTCGTCACGCTGCCTTTCATCAAGCCGCCTTTGTTCACGGTGTAGCTCGGGTTTTTACTGACAGACCGGATGCCGGGCCGTCAGAACCTCAATTATTCGCCGACACTGATCTTCAGGCCAGCCGCTATTGCAAAAGGTGTCAGGGTTACCGCCAGGGCGGTCAGGCTGCCAAGCCAGAGCAGGTAACCCGTCGCCGGCATGCCTTGGAGGGCAGCCTGCAAGGCGCCGCTGCCCAGGATCAACACCGGGATATACAAGGGCAGAATCAACAGCGCCAGCAACAGGCCGCCGCGTTTCAGCCCCACCGTCAACGCCGCGCCCACTGCACCCAGCAGGCTCAGCACCGGCGTGCCCAGCAACAATGAAAACAACAGCACCGGCAGGCACTGGCTGGGCAGCCCGAGCATCAACGCCAGCAGTGGCGCCAACAATACCAGTGCCAGCCCTGAAAAAGCCCAGTGTGCCAGCACTTTGGCTAAAACCAGAAGGGCCAGGGGGTGCGACGAAAGGACCCACTGTTCAAGGGAACCGTCCTCGAAATCGCTGCGAAACAGCCCGTCCAGCGAGAGCAGGACGGACAATAGCGCCGCTACCCACACCAACCCCGGCGACAAGGTTTGCAACAATTGAGTCTCCGGTCCGACCGCCAGGGGAAACAGGGCGATGACTATCGCGAAGAACACCAGAGGGTTGGCCAACTCCGCAGGACGGCGGAACAACAGCCGCGCCTCGCGCGCGACGAGCAGGGTAAACACATGACTCATACGGACCACTGCCCCAGATCAATATCTCGATAACCTATCGGCGTGCGCGTCAGGGTGTGGTGGGTCGTCAGGACGATCATCCCGCCGCGCTCGCAATGTTCGGCCAGATGTTGTTCAAGCTGCGCAACGCCTTGTTTATCCAGGGCGGTAAAGGGTTCGTCGAGGATCCAGATCGGTGGACTGTCCAGATACAGCCGGGCCAATGCAACACGCCGCTGCTGACCGGCCGAAAGCGTGTGACAGGGTACATCTTCGAAACCGCGCAGACCGACCGCTTCCAGCGCCTGCCAGATGTCGGCGGGTGCGGCAGGACGGTGCAAGGCGCAAAGCCAGGCGAGATTTTCTACCGGGGTCAGCAAGTCCTTGATCCCGGCAGCATGACCGATCCACAGCAGATTGCGCGCCAGCTCGGTACGCTGACCGGCCAACGGCTGACCATTGATCAGGATATCGCCACAGGTGGGCTGCATCAGGCCGGACAGCAAACGCAAAAGGCTGGTCTTACCGCTGCCGTTGGGACCGCTGATCTGCAGCATGTCGCCAGCGGCCAGGGACAGCTCCATGTGCTCGAACAGCATTCGCCAGTCACGTTCACAGGCCAGGTCGACGGCCTGCAATACAGGGGTAAAACGAGTCATTGATGATTCCCAGCGCTGCGTTGTCGCCTCAAAACGCGCCAGACAGGCGCAGGCCGAAGAAATGGGTGTTCAAGTCGGCGTTGAAACGGCCGTTATATTGATACACATTCGTAGCATTGGCGGCCCGGTCGCGACCGGGCGGCATTATACATGGCATGTCCCGGTACAAGAGGGCAATTTCAACAAGGTCACGATTACATGACAGGTGATATCACCAGCCTCCAGCCGACGACTGCTGCTACTGCTTTGGTTCGCGCGGGCCTTTCTTCGGCACAAGTCCTGACCCTGCTGCAACCGATGGAAAACCTTCTGCCCGCGGGCGAAACCGTCGAAGCGCAAGTGGTGACACTCAAACAGCTGAGCCAAAGCTTCCAGTTGTTGCTTTCCGTGGCCACCCGTAACGGCGGCCAGACCAGCGTTCAGGTTGAAAGCGCCCTGCCCTTCACCCCAGGCACCAGCCTGTCGGTGGCGCAAGCATCCTCCAATTCCCTGACGCTGACCTTGCAGCAGATCAATACCGCGCTCAATAACGCTCAAACCAGCATCGACACCCGGCAATTGCCGGTGGGTACCCTGCTGCAAGGCAGGGTCTTGACCTCCCAGGTGGTCAGCGACGCGCAGGGACAACTGAGTGGCCAGACGGCCAGCTCGCCCAATGCTCAACCCGGCGCACAGTTGCCCGTCCAACCGGCGCTGTACCGCTCCATGGTGCTGCTGCTCAATACAGCCCTGGCGGGCACGACCCTGACGATTGAAAGCACTCAGCCGCTGAGCACCGGCACGCTGTTGAGCGCTCAGGTTCAGGGGCGCCAGGCGTTGAGTTTCGTCCCTCTGCCCAACCGCCTGGATCAGCTTGCGTTGAGCCAGCAGCTCACGACCCAGCAAAACCGTCAGGGTTCGCTGGATGTACTGATCAATGCTCTGCGCAACCTGCCCCCCTCAAGCCCGGCCAACTCCGCGCCGTTGCAAGCGAGCATTAATCAGTTGTTGGCGGACCTGCCAGACATCGAGCAAATGACCAGCCCCAAGACCGTCGCCCAGGCCATCAATGCCAGCGGCCTGTTTATGGAGGCCAAGTTGCTGACCGGCTTGAACCCCATGGCGGGTCCGGACCTGAAAGCCAATCTGATGCGCGTAATCCAGCAGATACTGCCCGGCTTGCCCGGCGGCCCGGGTTATGACGCCGCAGCGGCCTCCAATACGCTCACGCGCTCCATGCCCGGCGTACTGCGCAGCGTGTTGGGCACCATGGGGCTGATGGCCGCTCCAGCGCTGCCGATTCACTTCCCGTTGCCTTCGCGCTCCGTGAAAGGTGGCGGCAAGGAAGACGATCTGGAGATATTGCTCAAGCTGGCGGCAGCGGCGGTCTCGCGGCTGCAAAGCCATCAGTTGGGCGGGCTGGAGCAGACGCGCACCACCGCAGAGGGTTCACAACTGACCACGTGGCAGTTGGAAATCCCCATGCGCAATGCTCACGACATCGTGCCGCTGCAAGTCAAAGTGCAGCGCGAAGAGAAACCTGAAGAAGACAAGGCCACGGACAGAGACGAAGGCGAAACCGCCGAAAAGAGAGAGCAAGTCTGGAAGATCGACCTGGCTTTCGATCTGGAACCCTTGGGGCCCCTGCAAGTGCAGGCGCAATTGATTCGCGGCAATCTGTCGAGCCAACTGTGGGCCGAGCGGGCCGACAGCGCTGCATTGATCGGCCGAGAATTGAATCACCTGCGCGAGCGGCTGGTGGCGAGTGGATTAACGGTCGGGGAACTGGCCTGTCACCAAGGCACACCCCCTCAAGGTGCGCGCACCACCCTCGAACGACGCTGGATAGACGAGAACGCCTGATGAGCTCACCTGAAAACGCCCCGCGCCAGGCCATCGCACTCAGCTATGACGGCCAGCACACCCCCACACTGAGCGCAAAGGGGGACGACCAACTGGCCGAAGCCATACTCGCTATTGCGCGGCAGTACGAAGTGCCGATCTATGAGAACGCGGAGCTGGTCAAGCTGCTGGCGCGCATGGAACTGGGCGACAGTATTCCCGAACCGCTGTACCGCACGATTGCCGAGATCATTGCCTTTGCGTGGCATTTGAAGGGTAAGTTCCCGGAAGGCCGGGACCCGAATGCGCCGCCGGTGGAGCGGGATATCACGCCGAAGTGGTAAAGACCTGCGGGTGGCAAGTTGCTGTCCGCTGGAACGCCGCCCGTTCGCTTCAACAGATCAACGGATCAACGGATCAACGACAACGATC
Organism: Pseudomonas sp. DWP3-1-2; assembly: GCF_049896285.1. NCBI lineage: Bacteria > Pseudomonadati > Pseudomonadota > Gammaproteobacteria > Pseudomonadales > Pseudomonadaceae > Pseudomonas > Pseudomonas sp. DWP3-1-2. The sequence goes on from NZ_JAFCTZ010000005.1 coordinate 235,899, forward strand.
AGCCCTGATGACTGCCATGCAGCTTGGTCATCAACTGCGCTTCAGCCTGGGTCAGACCGCACGCCTGGGTGAGTTCATCGATGCTGGCGCCCATCCCCACCAGGCGCGCAGCCTGGGCGAAGGACAAACTGGAGGGGTCGCGCTGTTCAAGCGCGGTGAGCTTGTCGGGCAACGGCCCGACAATCGCCCGTAACTCGTGCAGGGCTTCCCCCATCTTCACCGTGCCGTTCTGGAAATTATCCACGCGCCTGGCCAGATCCCGAAAGCGCTGGTCGCGTAACGTATCGGCCTCTTCGCGCTTGAGATCCAGCTGACGCTGGCGCTTGGTGTGCGCCAGAAGCATCCCCAGGGTCACGACCCAGAGAATGCCCAGAACAATGACGGCTACCTCAACAATCAATCAGATACTCTCCAGCTCGGACCACTCTTCTTCGGACATCATTTTGTCCAGTTCGACCAGGATCAACAGCTCGCCGTTCTTGTTGCAAACGCCTTGAATGAACTTGGCGGATTCGTCGTTACCCACGTTTGGCGCTGTTTCAACTTCCGACTGACGCAAGTAGACCACTTCAGCGACGCTGTCCACCAGAATACCGACCACCTGCTTGTCAGCTTCGATGATCACGACCCGGGTGTTGTCACTGACTTCTACCGGCGGCAGGCCAAAACGCTGGCGGGTATCAATGACCGTGACCACGTTACCCCGCAGGTTGATAATGCCCAGCACGTAGCTCGGCGCACCCGGTACGGGAGCAATTTCGGTGTAACGCAGCACTTCCTGCACCTGCATCACGTTGATGCCGTACGTCTCGTTATCCAGGCGGAAGGTTACCCATTGCAGAATAGGATCTTCGGAACCTTGTGCGGACGACTTCTTCATAACCCTAACCCCTCACGTGTGTGCTGTGCAGGCGACGTTCTTACGTCACCCCTATGATTATTTGATTTTTTGCATCTGCTTGACCGCACCACTGGCAATCAGCTCAGCCAACTCCGAAACGTCCAGCAACGCGCACATGTGTTCGATCACCGTACCCGCCAACCAAGGGCGCTGGCCACGCTGGCTGCGCCATTTGATCTCGCTTGGATCAAGGCGCAGCGAGCGGCTGACCTGATGCACCGCCAACCCCCACTCATAACCTTGAACCGAAATCACGTACTGCAAGCCTTCACGGAAATCGTCGCGATAGCGATCAGGCATGATCCAGCGCGCCGTATCCAATACCTTCAAGTTGCCACCCTGGCTGGGCAGGATGCCGAGGAACCAGTCCGGCTGACCGAACAGCGGTGTCAGATCATGGCCGGCCAAAGGGTAAATCGACCCCAGACACACCAACGGCACCGCCAGCGTCAACCCGGCCACATCGAACAACAGGCACTCGAATGGCTCCTCTGCCCAGGCAGGTCGCCCATCAGTGGTAGGCGGTGGCGTGGGCGTGCGTTGTGCCGAGGGCAAGTACACCTCGGCCACGGACTCAACCCGTGCAACCGTCGGGACCACTGTTTCTTGCGTAACCTCCACCACCGCGGTGTCGACCCGCACCTCTATCGGCGCAGCGACAGGAACGGCGACCGCCACTGGCGCAGGCGCCGCGACAGCCACCGCAATCGGTGTGGCCAGGGCCAGCATACGGGCGTCGTAAGCCTGCTCCTCTAGCACCGCCGCTTCGAATTCATCGATGCTGGACAGCTCGGGCAATTCTTCAGTGGCGTCCTGAAGCAGCGCGTCCAGATAAGACTGCAGCGCCAGTTGCGGTCGTGTTGCGATCTCTACAGGCCGGTGGTTCATACGGGTGCCACACAATGAATGACGCGATTACCGCTTGAATAAGTTATCGGCCGCGATGACGTCCGACTTGAATGCTTCTGCGCATTGCACGAAAAGAATGAGTAACGGCCCACGTCAGGCCACCTGCGTCATGAGCTGTTCGGACAGCAGATGCTTGAGCAGCGCCCGATAGGCCAGAACTGCACGGCTCTTGTTGTCGAACTGCGAAGGCGTGACGCCCGCTCGGCTGGCATCGCGCAGACGCGTGTCGACAGGCACGTACGCTCTCCAGACATGCTCGGGAAAGCTGTCGCGCAGCAGTTTGAGGGTGCCCATCGAGGCTTGGGTACGGCGGTCGAACAAGGTCGGCACGATGGTGTACGGCAGCGGCGTCTTGCGTGAACGGTTGATCATCGTCAGGGTGTTGACCATGCGTTCCAGGCCTTTGACGGCGAGAAACTCGGTCTGTACCGGAACCACCAACTGCTGGCTTGCCGCCAGCGCATTGACCATCAGCACGCCCAGCAGCGGTGGGCTGTCAATCAATGCGTAATCAAAATCCTGCCACAACTGCGCGAGGCTTTTGGCTATCACCAGCCCCAGTCCATTCTGCCCGGGCGACTGACGCTCCAGCGTGGCCAGCGCAGTGCTCGACGGCAGCAGCGAGATGCGCTCGTCACTGGTGGGCAACAGCAGTTGACCGGGAAGGCCCTCGGTGATGGCGCCTTTATTCACGAACAGATCGAAAACACTGTGCTCCAGGGCATCGGGGTCATGCCCGAAATAACTGGTCATCGAGCCATGAGGGTCCAGATCGACAACGACCACGCGTTTGCCCGCCTCAGCCAGCAAGCCGGCTAACGCGATGGTGGTGGTGGTCTTACCGACGCCACCTTTTTGATTGGCTACTGCCCAGACTCTCATTGTTTTTTTCCTCCCGCCATGGCGATGGCCATAACGAGAATGACTAAGGGGCGGGTGACGAAGAATTGACGGTATTGCTGCGCACCGCTGGTTTGACTGGCGTGGCTGCAGTTTGTGTGCCAGCACGACGCATTGCGGCATCCGGTTGTGCGCTGGCCGCCGTACCGGTCGCGGTCAGGCTGCGCCGCACCTCCAGGTTACGGGAGATCACCAGCACGACCCGACGGTTGCGCCCTCGCCCTTCGGCCGTCGCGTTGGACGCCACAGGCTGGAATTCGCCGTACCCCACTGACGCCATGCGTGCCGGATTGATACCGTCCATGGCCAGCATCCGCACGATACTCGCTGATCGTGCGGACGACAGCTCCCAGTTGGTCGGGTACTGGGCGGTGCTGATGGGTTGGTCATCGGTGAAGCCTTCGACATGGATCGGGTTGTCGAACGGCTTGATAATCTTCGCGACTTTCTCAATGATCGCAAAAGCCTTGTCACTGGGCATGGCGTCTCCGCTGCCGAACAAGAGGCTGGAATTGAGCTCGACTTCGATCCACAGTTCGTTGCCGCGCACCGTCATTTGATCGGACTTGATCAAATCGCCGAACGCGTCGCGCACATCATTGGCAATGGCCTGGAGCGGATCGGAGGAGGTCTGGGCAATGCCGGCATCCGTCTCCTCGCTGTCCTTGACCAGCGGCTGAACGGGTTTGGTTGTCACCGGCCGTGGCTCCCCGATGGGAATAGGCTTGGCGCTGCGATCAGTCTCGTTGAACACACCCACCAGCGCCTCGGAGAGGATTTTGTACTTGCCTTCGTTCAACGACGAAATCGAGTACATCACCACAAAGAACGCAAACAGCAAGGTGATGAAGTCCGCGTAGGACACCAGCCACCGCTCGTGATTTTCATGTTCTTCCGGCTGACGACGGCGGGCCATAGCGCATTACTCCATGAAGCCTTGCAGCTTGAGTTCAATGGAGCGCGGGTTTTCACCTTCGGCGATGGACAACAGGCCTTCCAGCAGCATTTCCCGATAACGCGACTGCCGCAACGCAATCCCTTTGAGCTTGCTGGCAATCGGTAACAGGATCAGGTTGGCCGAAGCGACGCCATAGATGGTGGCGACGAACGCCACGGCAATACCACTGCCCAACTGACTGGGGTCCGCCAGGTTGCCCATGACGTGGATCAACCCCATCACAGCGCCGATGATCCCGACGGTAGGCGCGTAGCCGCCCATGCTTTCAAACACTTTGGCCGCCTGGATATCGCGGGTTTCCTGGGTGATGAAATCCACCTCCAGAATACTGCGAATCGCCTGGGGTTCCGCGCCATCCACCAACAACTGCAGACCTTTGCGCGAATAGGCGTCAGGTTCCGTATCAGCCACCGACTCCAGGCCAAGCAGCCCTTCCTTGCGTGCGGTGAGGCTCCAGTTGACGACTCGGTCGATTCCGCCCGCCAGATCGATACGCGGGGGAAACAGAATCCAGCGGACAATTTGAATGGCGCGCATGAACGCGCTCATGGGCGACTGAAGCATCGAGGCGCCCAGCGTGCCGCCCAGCACAATCAACGCCGCCGGACCATTGACCAACGCGCCAAGGTGCCCGCCTTCAAGAAAATTGCCGCCAATGATTGCCACAAATGCGAGGGTCAGGCCGATCAGACTCAACACATCCATCAGATGCACGCCTCGACCAGATGCCTGCCAATATCGTCCAGGCTGTACACCGCATCCGCCAGATTGGCTTTGACAATGGCCATGGGCATCCCGTAGATCACGCAACTGGCTTCGTCCTGAGCCCAGATATGACTGCCGCCCTGTTTGAGCAGGCGGGCACCCTCACGACCGTCCGCACCCATGCCGGTCAGCACCACGGCCAACACCTTGTCGCCATAGGACTTGGCCGCCGAGCCAAAGGTGATATCCACGCAAGGCTTGTAATTGAGACGCTCATCCCCCGGCAGGATTTTCACCGCGCCCCGGCCGTCGATCATCATCTGCTTGCCACCGGGCGCCAACAGGGCCAGACCAGGACGCAACATATCGCCGTCCTCCGCTTCCTTGACGTTTATCCGGCACAGCTTGTCCAGACGCTCGGCAAATGCCTTGGTGAAGGCAGCGGGCATGTGCTGGATCAGCACAATGGGTGCCGGAAAGTTGGCCGGCAACTGGGTCAGGACTCGCTGCAAGGCAACCGGACCACCCGTGGACGTCCCAATGGCAACCAGCTTGTAGGCCTTGCGCTTGGGCGTCGGCGAGGAAGCCCCGTAGCTGCCTGAACCTGAAGCGGACGGCGCGGGGGTCACTGTCGGTCGCGGTGCGGGACTGCTGCGGGTCGTGGCGGGCGCGCTGTGTGTGCTGGCGGCGGGCGGCGCATAGGCTGCCGGTGCGGGCGCGCTGTAAGCACCCAGGCGACGATTGCTGCGGGAAATGCTGTGCACTTTTTCGCACAGCAGTTGTTTGACCTTCTCGGGATTACGCGAGATGTCTTCGAAATTCTTGGGCAGGAAATCCACCGCGCCAGCATCCAGCGCGTCCAGCGTAACGCGGGCGCCTTCATGGGTCAGCGAGGAGAACATCAATACCGGAGTCGGACTGCGCTGCATGATATGACGCACGGCAGTGATGCCATCCATCATCGGCATTTCGTAGTCCATGGTGATCACATCGGGTTTGAGCGCCAGAGCCTGCTCAATCGCTTCCTTGCCGTTGGTGGCCGTACCGACGACCTGGATGTTGGGGTCCGAAGAAAGGATTTCCGTGACGCGGCGGCGGAAAAAACCGGAATCATCCACCACCAGGACCTTAACTGCCATAAACACTCCGTTAGGCCACGCAGGCGACATGAGTCGCCCACGACACCAGAATCAAATACGCCGTGCGGCGTAACGCTTGAGCATGCTCGGTACATCAAGAATCAAGGCAATGCGACCGTCACCGGTAATAGTGGCGCCCGACATGCCTGGCGTACCTTGCAACATCTTGCCCAGCGGTTTGATCACCACTTCTTCCTGGCCTACCAGTTGATCGACGACAAAACCGATTCGCTGGGTACCGACCGACAGGATCACCACATGGCCTTCGCCCTGCTCTTCGTGAGCCGCCGAGCTGATCAGCCAGCGCTTGAGATAGAACAGCGGCAGTGCCTTGTCCCGCACGATGACCACTTCCTGACCATCGACGACATTGGTGGTCGACAGGTTGAGGTGGAAAATCTCGTTGACGTTGACCAGCGGAAACGCGAACGCCTGGTTGCCGAGCATCACCATCAGCGTCGGCATGATCGCCAGGGTCAACGGGACCTTGATGACAATCTTCGAGCCCTGGCCTTTGGTGGAATAGATATTGATCGAGCCATTGAGCTGGGCGATCTTGGTTTTCACCACGTCCATGCCCACACCACGACCCGACACGTCGGAAATCTCGGTTTTGGTCGAGAAACCCGGGGCGAAAATCAGGTTGTAGCAGTCGCTATCGCTCAGACGGTCAGCAGCATCCTTGTCCATCACCCCGCGTTTTACCGCGATGGCACGCAGGACGTTAGGGTCCATGCCTTTGCCGTCATCCGAAATCGACAACAGGATGTGGTCGCCTTCCTGTTCTGCGGAGAGAATCACGCGACCGCCACGGGACTTGCCCGAAGCCTCGCGCTCTTCCGGGGTCTCGATACCGTGGTCGACCGCGTTGCGCACCAAGTGGACCAGCGGATCGGCAAGGGCCTCGACGAGGTTCTTGTCCAGGTCGGTTTCTTCACCCACCAGTTCCAGGTTGATCTCTTTCTTGAGCTGGCGAGCCAGGTCACGAACCAGTCGCGGGAAGCGGCCGAAGACTTTCTTGATCGGCTGCATGCGGGTTTTCATCACCGCTGTTTGCAGATCAGCCGTTACCACATCCAGGTTGGAAACGGCCTTGGACATGGCCTCGTCGCCGTTATTGAGCCCCAGGCGCACCAGACGGTTACGCACCAGCACCAGTTCGCCGACCATATTCATGATCTCGTCCAGACGCGCCGTGTCGACCCGAACGGTGGTTTCGGCCTCGGAAGCCGGCTTGTCAGGGGCCGCCGCGGCCGGAGCCCTGGCTGGTGCAGGCGCCGCAGCCTTGGCCGGCGCTGGAGCGGGAGCTGGCTTGGCTGCCGCAGCAGGAACATCGGGCTTGGCCGCAGCAGGCGCCGGAGCCGGTTTGGCAGCTACCGCCGCGACGGAGGCCGCCGCTACCGCTTCAGGCTCGAACTTGCCTTTACCGTGCAGTTGATCCAACAGGTCTTCGAATTCGTTGTCGGTGATTTCGTTGCTCGCGGAGGCAGCCGGGCTGGCCGCAGGCGCTGCAACGGCCGCAACAGGCGCGGGCGTTGCCGCCGCACCCGCGTCGAATGAGCCCTTGCCGTGCAACTGATCCAGCAAGGCTTCGAACTCGTCGTCAGTGATTTCGTTGCTGGCCGATGCACCGGCGCTGGCCGCCGGGGCCGAGACCGAAGGGGAAGCAGCGGCGGGAGCCGCAACGGCGTCAGGCGCGAACTGGCCTTTGCCATGCAACTGGTCAAGCAACGATTCAAATTCCTGGTCGCTGATCTCGTCGCTGGCCGATGCAGCGGCGGGCGCTGTGACCGGTACAGGAGGAGCACTGCCGGATTCGGCGGCCTGAGCCTTGACCGCATTGAGCGAGTCCAGCAGCAGTTCGAATTCGTTGTCGGTAATTTCGTCAGACGCAGGTTCGGCGGGAGCCTGTTCGACCGGCGCCGGCGCTGCGGCCGCCTCGTCTGCAGAAGCCGGCTCGGCCAGACGCGCCAGTGCCTCCAGCAACTCAGGCGTGGCTGGCGTGACGTCGGTCCGTTCGCGAACCTGGCTGAACATGCCGTTGACCGCATCCAGCGCTTCAAGGACCACGTCCATCAACTCGGAGTCGACGCGACGTTCGCCCTTGCGCAGGATGTCGAAAACGTTTTCGGCGATATGGCAGCACTCCACCAGCTCATGGAGCTGGAGGAAGCCGGCGCCGCCTTTTACAGTGTGAAAACCGCGAAAAATTGCATTAAGCAAGTCTGCATCATCAGGTCGGCTTTCCAGCTCGACCAGCTGCTCGGACAACTGCTCTAGAATTTCGCCGGCCTCTACCAGAAAATCCTGAAGGATTTCTTCATCGGCGCCGAAGCTCATTGGGGTGCTCCCTAAAATTAACCGTCAACAGACTTAGAAGCCCAGGCTCGATAGCAGATCGTCTACATCGTCCTGTCCGGACACAACGTCTACTCGTTTATCGGCATGAATCTGCGGACCTTCACCCTGAGAGAGACCTTTTTGTGGATCTTTTTCTGCGAGGATGGCTGCATCGTCATGTTCGATGCCTGCGAAGCGATCGACTTGACTGGCCATGAGCACCAATTTGAGCAGATTGCTTTCTACTTCAGTGACCAACTGCGTGACGCGCTTGATGACCTGACCGGTAAGGTCCTGGTAATCCTGAGCCAGCAGAATGTCATTGAGGTGGGTGGCCACCTCATGGGTTTCCTGCTCGCTGCGCGTCAGGAAACCGTCAACCCGTTTGGCCAGCTCACGAAACTCTTCAGCGCCGATTTCACGGCGCATGAAACGTCCCCAGTCCTCGCTCAACGCCTTGGCGTCGGTGCTCAGGCCGTTCATCAGCGGCGTGCTTTGCTCGACCAGATCCATGGTCCGGTTGGCAGCGTTTTCCGTGAGTTTGACAACATACGACAAGCGCTCAGTCGCGTCCGTGATCTGGGACACTTCTTCGGCCTGGGGCATGTTCGGGTCAATCTGGAAATTGACGATTGCACTGTGCAGCTCGCGGGTAAGCTTGCCGACCTCGCGATACAAGCCTCGATCACGAGTCTGGTTCAGCTCATGGATCAATTGCACGGCATCGCCGAAACGGCCTTTTTCGAGGCTCGCTACCAGTTCTGTCGCGTGCTTTTTGAGGGTCGACTCAAAGTCGCCCATTGATGACTCTTTATGCTCCATAGCGCCCTCGCGGCAAACATCAGCTATTGACGCGCTCGAAGATCTTTTCGATCTTTTCTTTCAGCACTTGAGCCGTAAATGGCTTCACAACATAACCGTTAACACCGGCCTGGGCCGCTTCGATGATCTGGTCACGCTTGGCTTCGGCCGTGACCATCAGCACCGGTAGGTGCTTGAGTCGTTCGTCGGCGCGCACCTGGCGCAGCAGGTCGATGCCGGACATGCCAGGCATGTTCCAGTCAGTCACCAGAAAATCAAATGAACCGCTCTGCAACATTGGCAGCGCAGTGATTCCATCATCGGCTTCGGAAGTATTGGTGAATCCCAAATCCCGCAACAGGTTTTTTATGATCCGCCGCATCGTTGAGAAGTCATCAACGATGAGGATTTTCATGTTCTTGTCCAATTCGACCTCCAAGCAGTCTTTAACGCGTTCAGCACCTGAACGCGCTGTTCAATCAATACCGGCACAGCTCACATCGGCTGCACTAAAACGACGACGGGCTTGGTAAATCAACATTCAAGGAACCGGGCAGAAATCGGCGATCGACAGAAAGGCAAAACCCTTCCGACAGCACGCATCACTCACGCAAGACCGGTTCCCGCCTTGTCCATCTCTTCCCAAACAACGCTTTGCACAGCCGGCGTCCACGAACAGCGCATCCACAAGAACGCGCCATACCTGTCAACGCGCTCGCCATTCCCCCAAACGCCCTCGCAAACGAGCTGCGCACTGGCTGTGTAACTGGCTGACTCGCGATTCGCTAACCCCCAGGACCTCACCGATTTCCTTGAGGTTGAGCTCCTCGTCGTAATACAGCGCCAAGACCAGTCGCTCACGCTCCGGAAGATTGGCAATCGCATCCGCCAATGCGGCCTGGAAACGCTCATCTTCCAGATCCCGCGAGGGCTCAAGCGACCCGCTTGCGCCGTCCTCGTGCAGACCTTCATGTTCGCCGTCCTGCAAAAGGTCGTCGAAACTGAACAGCCGGCTGCCCAAGGTATCGTTCAGAATCCCGTAATAATCATCGAGACTCAATTGGAGTTCGGCCGCAACTTCATGATCTTTAGCGTCACGACCCGTTTTAGCTTCAATTGAGCGAATTGCGTCACTGACCATGCGCGTATTGCGGTGAACCGAACGTGGCGCCCAATCCCCTTTACGCACCTCATCAAGCATCGCACCCCGGATACGAATACCCGCATAGGTTTCGAAGCTCGCGCCCTTGGTGCAGTCGTATTTGGTGGAGACCTCAAGCAGCCCGATCATCCCAGCCTGGATCAAGTCTTCGACCTGAACGCTGGCCGGCAGACGCGCCAGCAAGTGATAGGCGATACGCTTGACCAGCGGCGCGTAGCGCTCGATCAGTTCGTACTGCGAGTTCTTGGAAGCTTTGCTGTACATCTGGTAGCCGCTGGCTGTCATTGGACAGGCCCCGCAAATGTCTGGTGGACAAGTCGCTCGACGAAAAACTCAAGATGACCGCGGGGGTTGGCCGGCAACGGCCAGGTGTCGACTTTCTGCGCGATCGCCTTGAAGGCCAGGGAGCATTTGGAGCGCGGGAAGGCTTCATAAACGGCCCGCTGCTTCTGCACAGCCTTGCGCACACACTCATCGTAAGGGACGGCGCCCACGTACTGCAGGGCAACGTCCAGAAAACGGTCTGTCACTTTGGTCAGCTTGGCAAACAGATTGCGACCTTCCTGCGGGCTCTGAGCCATGTTGGCCAGGACGCGGAAGCGGTTCATGCCGTAATCGCGGTTAAGCAGTTTGATCAAGGCGTAGGCGTCAGTGATCGACGTGGGTTCATCGCACACCACCAACAGCACTTCCTGAGCGGCGCGCACGAAGCTCACCACCGATTCGCCAATACCTGCGGCCGTGTCAATGACCAGCACGTCCAGGTTATCGCCGATGTCGCTGAAGGCCTGGATCAGACCGGCATGCTGCGCCGGGGTCAGGTGCACCATGCTCTGGGTACCGGAAGCGGCCGGCACGATGCGGATCCCGCCAGGCCCCTGAAGGAGCACATCGCGCAATTCGCAACGGCCTTCAATCACATCGGCAAGGGTTCGCTTGGGCGTCAGACCCAGCAGCACGTCGACATTGGCCAGGCCAAGGTCGGCGTCCAGCAGCATGACGCGCCGGCCAAGCTCAGCCAAGGCCAGCGATAGATTCACTGACACGTTAGTCTTACCGACGCCACCTTTGCCGCCGGTCACCGCGATCACCTGTACGGGATGCATGCTACCCATGTTTATTCATTACCTTGTCTTGCGTAGACCGAAGCCACATTGGCGGCTGCACGTTCGCTTCGGAACAATGCGTGGCAGACCATCGATGCAGGTAAATTTCAGTAGTTCGTTTCACCTAACCCACCCGCTTGCTTGGGTTGTGGTAAAGGTCGGCGAACATATCCGCCATCGCTTCTTCGCTCGGTTCTTCCTGCATCTGCACATTGACCGCACGGGAGACCAGTTGGTGCCTGCGAGGAAGGTGTAAATCATCAGGAATACGCGGCCCGTCAGTCAGGTAGGCCACGGGAAGTTCATGACTGATCGCCAGACTGAGTACTTCACCCAGGCTCGCGGTTTCGTCCAGCTTGGTCAGGATGCACCCGGCCAGACCGCAACGCTTGTAACTGTGGTAGGCAGCGGTCAGCACTTGCTTCTGACTGGTCGTTGCCAACACCAGGTAATTGCGTGCCTTGATGCCACGCCCGGCCAGACTTTCGAGCTGCATGCGCAGGGCCGGGTCGCTGGCTTGCAGGCCGGCGGTGTCAATCAGCACGACGCGCTTGCGCAGCAGCGGATCCAGGGCCTGAGCCAGAGACTGGCCCGGGTCGACATGGGTCACCGGCACGTTGAGGATGCGGCCCAGCGTCTTGAGCTGTTCCTGGGCACCGATGCGAAAGCTGTCCATGCTGACCAGCGCGATGTTCTGCGCGCCGTACTTCAACACATAGCGCGCCGCCAGTTTGGCCAGCGTGGTCGTCTTGCCCATGCCCGCCGGGCCGACCATGGCGATGACACCCCCTTCTTCCAGCGGTTCGACCTCCGGGGTGGCAATCATCCGTGCCAGGTGGGCCAGCAGCATGCGCCAGGACTGACGAGGCTCTTCTATTTCGCTGACCATCGCCAACAGGTCACGGGACAGCGGACCGGACAAACCGATACGCTGCAGGCGACGCCACAGGTTGGCCTGTTGCGGCCGGCTGCCCTGCAGTTGATTCCAGGCCAGCGAGCCCAACTGGACTTCCAGCAGCTCACGCAGACCGTTGAGTTCAAAGCGCATGTTTTCGTAGGCACGCTGCCCGCCTGCCGGTTCGGCCGGAGCGGTCTGGGCCTGGACAAAAGGACGCGGCGGCTCTTCGAGCGTCGGCTCGATGTGCGTATCAGCGGCGCTGAGTGGCATGCCGGCGAACAACTGACGGTTGACCGAAGGGTCACTGTCGCCACGATTATTCAGCTCGGCCTGGGCAGAGACAATTCGGGATTGGGTCTTACGCAGTTCGTCTTCAAGCTCAATGTTCGGCACCCGAGGGGCCAACGCAGAAAGCTTGTAATCCAGCGCTGCAGTCAGCTCCACGCCACCGGCAATGCGCCGGTTACCGATGATGGCCGCTTCCGCGCCCAGCTCATCTCGAACCAGCTTCATGGCTTGACGCATATCGGCGGCGAAAAATCGCTTAACTTGCATGACTCACTACCTCAGCCGTTAGGCCCGACAGTCGCTACGATGGTGACTTGCTTATTGTCAGGAATTTCCTGGTACGCCAACACATGCATGTTCGGTACAGCCAGCCGTCCAAACCGTGACAACATGGCGCGAATCGGACCTGCAACCAAAAGGATCACTGGCAAGCCCTGCATCTCCTGACGCTGCGCCGCGTCGATCAGCGAACGCTGGAGCTTTTCTGCCATGCTTGGTTCAAGCAGAACGCCTTCTTCCTGACCCTGACCGGCCTTCTGCAAACTATTGAGCAATATCTGTTCCAACCTTGGTTCCAGAGTGATAACAGGCAGCTCCGGCTCAATGCCTACAATGCTTTGGACGATTGCGCGGCTCAGTCCGACGCGCACGGCTGCAACCAAAGCGGCGGTATCTTGACTCCGCATGGCGTTGTTGGCGATCGCCTCAGCGATACTGCGAATGTCGCGAACAGGCACTTGCTCGGCCAGAAGCGACTGCAAAACCTTGAGCAACGCTGACAGTGACAGGATCCCCGGCACCAGCTCTTCAGCCAGTTTTGGTGAGCTTTTAGCCAGTAATTGCATCAATTGCTGGACTTCTTCGTGACCAATCAGCTCATGAGAGTGTTTGTAGAGGATCTGATTGAGGTGGGTTGCCACTACGGTACTGGCATCGACCACGGTATAACCCAAGGACTGCGCCTGACTGCGCTGGCTGATTTCGATCCAGACCGCTTCCAGACCGAACGCCGGGTCCTTGGCGGTGATGCCGTTGAGCGTGCCGAATACTTGACCCGGATTAATCGCCAGCTCGCGGTCAGGGTAGATCTCGGCTTCAGCCAGCGTCACACCCATCAGCGTCAAGCGATAGGCGCTGGGGGCCAGATCGAGGTTGTCGCGGATATGCACGGTGGGCATGAGAAAGCCCAGCTCCTGCGAGAGCTTTTTGCGCACGCCCTTGATCCGAGCCAGTAACTGACCACCCTGATTGCGGTCCACCAGCGGAATCAATCGATAACCCACTTCAAGACCAATCATGTCGATCGGCGTCACGTCATCCCAGCCCAGCTCCTTGGAATCCTGGACACGGGTCGGGGACGGCAACATTTCCTGCTGGCGCTTGACCTCTTCCAGCGCCTGAACCTTGACCACGTTCTGTTTTTTCCACAGCAGATAGGCGACACCGCCCGCCACCAGCCCGAGGCTGATGAAGGAAAAGTGCGGCATGCCCGGCACCAGGCCCATGACAATCATGATACCGGCCGACACCGCCAGCGCCTTGTGGGAAGTGAACATCTGGCGATTGATCAGCTTGCCCATCTCTTCCGAACCGGAAGCACGGGTCACCATGATCGCGGCAGCGGTGGACAACAGCAGTGATGGCAATTGCGCCACCAAACCGTCACCGATGGTTAGCAGGGTATAAATCTTGCCTGCGTCGGCAAACGTCATGTTGTGCTGCATCATGCCCACCAGGATGCCGCCGATGAGGTTGATGAACAGGATCAACAGACCCGCGATGGCGTCACCGCGAACGAACTTCGAGGCACCGTCCATGGAGCCGTAGAACTCGGCCTCCTGGGCGACTTCCAGACGACGACGCTTGGCTTCAGGCTGATCGATGAGCCCGGCGTTCAGGTCGGCGTCAATTGCCATTTGCTTGCCCGGCATCGCGTCCAGGGTGAAACGCGCGCTCACCTCGGAAATCCGCCCGGCACCCTTGGTGATTACAACGAAGTTGATGATCATCAGGATGGAGAAAACCACGATACCCACGACGTAGTTACCGCCGATCACCACTTCACCGAAAGCCTGAATCACCTTACCGGCCGCGGCATGACCATCCTGACCGTGCAGCATCACCACCCGCGTGGAGGCGACGTTCAGCGCCAGCCGGAGCAGCGTCGCGACGAGCAGAATGGTCGGGAAAACCGAGAAATCCAGTGGACGCAGGGCGTACACACAGACCAGCAGTACCACGATGGAGAGCGCGATGTTGAAGGTAAAAAACACGTCCAGCAGAAACGGCGGCATGGGCAACATCATCATTGCCATCATGACCAGCAGCAGCAAAGGCACACCCAACTGCCCTCGGCCGAGACCCGCGAGATTGCTGCGTGCGCTGCTGATTAATTGAGAGCGATCCACCGATTCTTCACCTGCGCTAAACCAAAACTTTGACGCCAAAGGCGACCTGGGTTGGCTTGTTGCAAGAAGCTTTCCAATAGTGAACAAAGAGGCAACATTAGGAGAAGTGGTGGCAGGGCTTGGTGCTCCGGCATGCCGACGCGTGGATCACATCAGCACACTCAGCCAGGCGGACGCCAGCAGTAATAAAGCCATCCAGCGATTGAAACGCTGCATCACCCGAGGTGAGCGCAACCAGCGTCTGGAACCAGCACCCAGTAGCGCCCAAACGCCAAGGCACGGCAGCGAAATCAGGAAAAATGCCAATGACAGGCAGGCCACATGAGTCAGGCGTTGCTCGCCCGCCCCGGCGAACACACTGACGACGGCCAGCGCCATCATCCAGGTCTTGGGGTTGATCAATTGCAGGCTGGCGGCCCCCACCAGCCCGAGTCGGCCGTCGGTGCTGCAAGTCTCCAGGGCAGCTGCCGGCGCGCTGAAAATCTGCCACGCGAGGTAACTCAACCAAGCCACGCCGACCCACTGCATCGTGGCTTGCACGACGGGCAAAGCGGACAGCGACGAGCCCGCCCCGGCACCGACCAGCAGCACAATGGTCGCAGCGCTGGCGCAGGCGCCGAAGATAATCGGCATGGCGGCTGCCAACCCGTATCGAGCACTGTTACTCAACACCAGAATATTGGTCGGACCCGGCGTGATAGACGCCACGAAAGCAAACAACAGGAAAGGCAAAAACGTCGGGAAAGAGGGCAACATGGCGGGCAAACTCCGGTGAAGATCATTGAAATCAATCTTCACGAACCGCCGTGTCATCTGTCTGGAAGATTTGAGCAACGCTTGCGGTAGAGCGCTGGCGTGAGGCCGTACGCGCGCACAAACCACCGCCCCAGATGGCTCTGATCGGCGAACCCCAGCTCCATGGCCACCCTCGCAGGTTGTTCGCCCCGAGCCAACATTCGGCGCGCCGTGGTCAGGCGTAACTGCACCAGATACGCATGAGGTGCAATGCCATAAGCGGCCTTGAAGGCGCGAGTCAGACGGAAGCGATCGACGCCCGTAACAAAGGCCAGTTGGTCAAGACCGATGTCAAGGTGGGCGTTGGCGTGCAGATATTCCCGAGCCTTCTGCGCCACCAGGGGCAGACGCGGGTCTTCGCCATAGCGAGTGCGCCAGTGCAAATGGCTGGTCAGGCGCTCGAGCAAACCGTCGAGGGCGGTCTGGCGGACGATCTTCAGCTCACCCTGATGCAGGGTCTGAAATGCCAGGCTGGTGGCATGTGCCAGATGCACGTCGGTGGCCAACGTGTTAGCGAAGCTCAATTCACTGTTGTCGGGAGCGTTGTCGAACACCGCACTCAGTTCCCGTGTCAGCCACTGTGGATCGAGGTACAGCATGCGGTAGGTGAAACCGTCTTCGGTCGGGGCTTCGCCATCATGAATGTCACCCGGCTCAAGCAGAAACACCTTGCCCGGCGTACTTTGATGCTTTGCCCGCCGACAGTGAAACTGCTGAACCCCTTGCTCGGTGACGCCCACCAGATAGCTGTCATGCCAATGCGGGTCGTAGGCGTGGCCCTCGAAATGCGCGCGCAGGGTCTCAATGCCCGTGTCGGCATCCTGGGCCAGGTCGATCCAGTTGTGAGTGGTCATGCAGCACCTGCGAGGCGGATTTCTCAGGTATTTAACCCCCGCGTCTGGGCAATGCCTAGAAGGTTTGTGCAGGCATCGGTTGATGCAGACCTGCGAGGGATGTGCATCCATTAGGGCGGTGAGGCATAGTCACCTTTACGCTCTTACGGCGACTTCTAAAACAAAAAACCACTTTGTACCGGCGTCCTCGCGGGCAAGTCGGAACGCCGCCCGCTCGCTCCAACGAGCCGAGGCCCCTCTGGAAAATCGCCTCGGCAGTTGATTCTGGCTTTTCCGAACCGCGATAGCCCAGACACCGCCAAACGCGCGTCGGGAGGCTGAGTGGAGGTGTTGGGGTGGGGTGCGCTCGGCATGGATGCCGAGCGAGCGCCGTTGGGCCATGGATGGCCCGTCGGCGCGTCGCCCCACCACGACACTGAAGCGAAGGACCCCCTGCGAAGCAGGGGCCGGACGTCAGCGCAAACGGTTTTCGTCTATTTTGCCACGACAAAATGGACCCGGCCGTCAGGACGGAACCTCAGTCCGCAACGCTGAAAATGGTGTGAGTGCTACCCGATCCGAGACGCGCACCCAAAGTCGCAAAGCCTTAAGGACGCCTCAACGGTGACAAGCTCGCAAGGCAATACGCTACAGACCTGCGCAAAGCTCAGGCCACACCATCAGGAATCCCGCCTCAAATCCGGCGGAATGGTGATGTCCCCCAACGGATCCGGCCGCTTGCCGCGACCCGAATGGTACTGCCGAATCTGATAGACATACGCCAGCACCTGCGCCACCGCCAGATAAAGCCCGGCCGGGATTTCCTGGTCCAGTTCGGTGCTGTAATAGATCGAACGCGCCAGCCCCGCCGATTCGAGAATCAGAATCTGATGGTGAGCACCGATTTCACGAATCTTGAGGGCCATGAAGTCCGTTCCCTTGGCCACCAGCATCGGTGCCCCACCCTGCTCCGGGTCATACTTGAGCGCAACGGCAAAGTGGGTCGGGTTGGTGATGATCACATCGGCATTGGGCACCGCTTCCATCATCCGGCGCTGAGACATTTCCCGCTGCAACTGACGAATCCGCTGTTTGACCTCGGGCTTCCCTTCTGAATCCTTGTGCTCATCCCGAATTTCCTGCTTGGTCATCAGCAGCTTTTTGTGGGCTTCCCACACCTGGTAGGGCGCATCTATCGCGGCGATGATGATCAAACCGCAGGCCATCCATAACGTACTCCAGCCCACCACTTGCAAGCTGTGAATGACGGCCATTTCCAGGGGTTCGTGAGCGATGGAAATCAGATCGGCTTTTTCCTTGCTCAGGACCGCTAGCGCCACGACGAGGACCACCACAAACTTGCCCAGGCCTTTGAGCAACTCAATCAACGCATGACTCGACACCATGCGTTTGAGGCCGGAGGCCGGGTTCATCCGGCTGAATTTGGGGGCCATGGACTTGGCCGCAAACAGCCAGCCGCCCAACGACATCGGTGCGATCAATGAGGCGAGCATCAGCGCCACCAACAGCGGCAGCATGGTGGTCAAGGCCGCCCAGCCGGAGCTCAGGAGCATCTTGCCCATGTAGCTTTGATCCATCAGCATTTCGCGGCTGATGGTGAAATTGGAGCGCATCAGCTCCATCATCATTTGCGCTATCCCGCTGCCGAAAACCAGTAACCCACCGGCACCGACCATCATGATCGCCAGCGTGTTGAGTTCCTTGGATCGAGCAATCTGCCCCTC
The DNA here is from genome assembly GCF_049896285.1 of Pseudomonas sp. DWP3-1-2. Lineage (NCBI taxonomy): Bacteria > Pseudomonadati > Pseudomonadota > Gammaproteobacteria > Pseudomonadales > Pseudomonadaceae > Pseudomonas > Pseudomonas sp. DWP3-1-2. The sequence continues at coordinate 253,787 of NZ_JAFCTZ010000005.1, forward strand.
TTTTCGGGCATCCGCTTTCTTTTTGTCCGTGGGGTCTTCTGTCTTGTCCTGACCATTCTCGTTTTCGGCCATTTCAGCGTGCCCTCACCATATCGCGCAATGTCCGAAGTGCATCGGCGGCCATCGGTTGATATTGATTGATGATGTCACCCAGGCTAATCCACAGGATGCCCATGCCCAACACCAGCGTCAGTGGAAACCCGATGGAGAAGATATTCAGTTGTGGCGCGGCGCGGGTCATGACACCAAAGGCGATATTGACCACCAGCAGGGCGGTGATCGCAGGCAACACAAGCGTCAGTGCGGCCCCCATCACCCAGCCCAGGCTATTGGCCAGCTCCCAGAAGTTGGAACGGATAAGGCCACTGCCCACCGGCAATGTGGTGAAGCTTTCGACCAGCGTTTCGAGCACCACCAGATGGCCGTTCATCCCGAGAAACATCAAGGTCACCAGCATGGTGAAGAACTGGCCGATCACTGCCGCAGAAACCCCGTTGGTGGGGTCGATCATGGAGGCGAACCCCATCCCCATCTGGGTGGAAATGATCTGCCCGGCAATGACGAAGGCCTGAAAGAACAACTGCAGGAACAACCCCAGCCCGGCACCGATAATGATCTGCTCACCAATGAGCAGCAGCGCACTGAGGTCCAGCGCGTGGACCTGGGGCATGGGTGGCAAAACCGGTGCGATCACCATCGTGATCGCCAATGCGAGGTACAGGCGCACGCGTCCTGGCACCAGGGTCGTACCAAAGATAGGCATGGTCATCAATAACGACGTGATACGAAACAGCGGCAGCATGAAACTGGCCACCCAGGTGCCGATCTGCCCGTCAGTCAGTGCAAGGACAGGATCCACAGCGCTAGCCGATCACGGTCGGAATACTGCTGTACAACGACAGTATGTATTCCATGAACACCGTGAGCAGCCACGGGCCGGCGACGATCAATGTGATCAGCATCACGATCAGGCGCGGCAGAAAGCTGAGGGTCTGTTCGTTGATCTGGGTGGCAGCCTGAAACATGGCGACCAGCAACCCGCACAGCAAGCTGGGCACGACAAGTACAGCAACCAGCACGGTGGTCAACCACAGCGCCTCACGAAACAGATCGACAGCTACTTCTGGTGTCATCGCACGCACTCCGACTCAATAGAAGTCATACACCACCGAAACTGCTGGCCAGCGTACCGACAATCAGCGCCCAGCCGTCCACCAGGACAAACAGCATGATTTTGAACGGCAGGGAAATAATCAGCGGCGACAGCATCATCATCCCCATCGCCATCAGGACGCTGGCCACCACCAGATCGATGACCAGAAACGGAATGAAGATCATGAAGCCAATCTGGAACGCCGTCTTGAGTTCTGAGATCACGAACGCCGGGACCAGAATATTCAGCGGCGCCTGATCGGGGGACGCAATGTCAGTGCGCTTGGAGAGGCGCATGAACAACTCAAGGTCGCTGGTGCGCGTCTGGGCCAGCATGAAGTCCTTGATCGGGACTTGAGCCTTGGCCACTGCGTCCTGCGCCGTCAGCTTCTCGGCCAGATACGGTTGCAAGGCATCCTGATTCACCCGGTCGAATACCGGCGCCATGATGAACATGGTCAGAAACAACGCCATGCCGGTGAGAATCTGGTTCGACGGTGTCTGCTGCAAGCCCAGGGCCTGACGCAGAATGGAAAAAACGATGATGATCCGGGTGAAGCTGGTCATCAACATGACAAACGCCGGGATAAAACTCAGCGCGGTCATGATCAGCAGGATCTGCAGGCTGACCGAATATTCCTGCTGCCCGTCGGCACCGTTGGACAAGGTGATCGCCGGTATGGACAACGGATCGGCACCGAACGCCACAGGCGCCGCCAACACCAGCAGAAGCATCAACACAATGCGTGGCATTACTTCTTTTCCTTCTGATCCTTGTTGCCCATGATTTCCATCAGGCGGCGGGCAAATTCCGGCGTAGCCTGTTCGCGGACCGGGACTTGCACCGGCTCGCTGAGCACGTGCAACGGGGTAATCCGCCCGGGCGTGACGCCCAGCAATATCTGTTCGCTGCCGACCTGCACCAGCACCAGACGATCACGCGGCCCCAGGGCACGGGAACCCAGCAGCTCGATGAGCTGGGGATTCCCCGGCCCGCTGCGCTGCAGGCGACGCATCACCCAGGCCAGGAGGAAGATCAGACCAATCACCAACAGCAGCCCGAACAGCAACTGCAGCAGTTGGCCACCCATCCCCAAAGGCAACGAACTCGCCACCTGTGGCGCAGCCGCCTGCACCGCGGGGTCGGCGGCCAGAACACTGAGCGGCATGAGCAACAAGGCTGCCGCAAGCTTCATCATCTTCACTCAGCGCAGCTTCTTGATACGTTCGCTTGGGCTGATCACATCCGTCAGGCGGATGCCGAACTTCTCGTTGACCACCACCACCTCGCCGTGAGCGATCAAGGTTCCGTTGACCAGTACGTCAAGCGGCTCGCCGGCCAGCCGGTCGAGTTCGATCACCGAGCCCTGATTGAGCTGCAGCAGGTTACGGATGTTGATGTCCGTGCTGCCGACTTCCATGGAGATCGATACGGGAATATCCAGAATCACGTCCAGGTTCGGACCATCCAGGGTCACTTGCCCACCGCTGCTGCGAGGCACGCTGCCGAATTCTTCCATCGCCAGACGGCTGGAAGCCGCCGAGCGACCGGCATCGGCTGCCAACAACGCATCGATGTCGTCCTGGCCGCCGTCACCGGACTCCCCCAGTGCCGCAGCCCATTCATCGGCCAACGCCTGATCTTCAGCAGACGTTATTTCGTTTTCATCAGCCATCGGTTGTCCTCGGCGAACATTGATTCAGTTACACAACAAAATTTCGACATCGACAAAAAGGTCAACGTCGCTCTATCGGCTCGATCACTTGCAGGGCCAGATGCCCCTTGTGCGAACCCAGCTTGACCTTGAAGGACGGCACGCCATTGGCGCGCATGACCAGCGTTTCCGGCAGTTCCACGGGAATGACATCACCCGGCTGCATATGCAGGATGTCGCGCAGGAGCAATTGACGACGGGCGACCGTGGCACTGAGCGGCACCGAAACGTCCATCACGTCCTGCTTGAGGGCATTGACCCAGCGCTCATCCTGATCATCCACATCGGATTGAAAGCCGGCATCGAGCATTTCGCGCACGGGTTCGATCATCGAATAGGGCATGGTCACGTGCAGATCGCCACCGCCGCCGTCGAGTTCGATATGGAACGTGGAGACCACCACCGCTTCGCTCGGCCCGACGATGTTGGCCATCGCCGGGTTCACTTCAGAGTTGATGTACTCGAAGTGCACTTCCATGATCGCCTGCCAGGCTTCCTTCAGGTCGATGAACGCCTGGTCCAGCACCATGCGCACGACCCGCAATTCCGTCGGCGTGAATTCACGGCCTTCGATTTTCGCGTGCCGGCCATCGCCGCCGAAAAAGTTATCCACCAGCTTGAACACCAGCTTGGCATCCAGAATGAACAGCGCAGTGCCGCGCAACGGCTTGATCTTCACCAGATTGAGGCTGGTCGGCACGTACAGCGAATGCACGTACTCGCCAAATTTCATGACCTGCACGCCCCCTACCGCCACATCCGCCGAACGGCGCAGCAGGTTGAACATGCTGATGCGGGTATAGCGGGCAAATCGTTCGTTGATCATCTCGAGGGTCGGCATCCGGCCCCGTACGATCCGGTCCTGACTGGTCAGGTCATAACTCTTGACGCTGCCCGGATCGGACGCTTGCTCGGTCTGAACCAGACCATCGTCGACGCCATGCAGTAACGCATCGATTTCATCTTGGGACAGCAGGTCTTGCACGGCCATGTCGTGATCCTACTGCAGCACGAAGTTAGTAAAAAGAAGCTGCTCGATCACGGTTTTGCCAAGTTCTTTCTGGGCGACTTCCTGAACGCTGGCTGTTGCCTTCTGGCGCAGCATTTCCTGACCTATAGGAGTTGCCAACGATTCGAACGGGATCCCCGCGAACATCATCACCAGATTGTTGCGGATCACCGGCATGTGCACCTTCAACGCATCCAGGTCGGCCTGATTGCGTGCCAGCATCGTAATGCTGACCTGCATGTAGCGCTGTCGGCCATTGGCATTGAAGTTGACCACGAAGGCTGGCGTAAGGGGTTCGAAGATCGCTGGTTGTTTGGCGTTTGCATCTACGACGGCAACGGCCGCATCGGGCTTGGCATCTGCCTTGTGCATGAAAAACCAGGTCGCGCCAACCGACAGCCCGACAGCGAGCAACAAAGCCACGATCAGAACGATGATGAGCTTGAGTTTGCCTTTGGAGGCGGGGTCTTTAACAACGTCTTCGCTCTTCGCCATGCCAATAATCCGTCACTATTCGGGGGTTCGCTGATGTGTGACAGGGATTGAGCAAGTGTTATGCCAGAGTTGCGGGGAAGGTGTCGCAGAGGCGATATGGCGGGGGTTTTCGTTGTCGAGGCGATAGCATGCAAGGGCAACGAGCTGACCTGGCGAGGGTCGTGTTGTCAGGAACACCCCTCGTCAACACGTTGGCCCTGCATGTCGGTGATCACTGACGCCACTCAGGCGTAGTAATCGATCTCACTGGAGCCAATCACGCGCGTTGCAGGCTGACTCACAGCGATTCCAGCATCCACTGGCAAGTCATCGCCTGAACCGTCCAGGCCCGTCGAGCCGCCACGGGCGCCAGAGCCACGCTGGCTACTGCTTGCCTGTTCCTGGGCTTGCTGATCTTGTTGCCAGCCGCGATTCTGGTCCGAAACGTTGACGTCTACCTGCCCCAGCCCTTGCTGGTTGAACGACTCGCGCAAACGGGACATCTGACTTTCCAGCGCTTCCCGAACCCCCACATGGGCACTCATGAAGGTGATTTGAGTCTGCTGATCGGTCGCCATGTTGACGCGGATGTCCAGCCGTCCGAGCTCAGCGGGCTCCAACTGGATTTCCGCTGACTTCAGGTTCTGGCTGGAGAGGTACATGACCCGGTCGACCACCCCCTCACTCCAGCCGCTTTGATGCATGGCCAGCGGCTGGTTGATCAGGGGGACAACCGGCGTCAGTGCCGCTCTTGGTGCCTGCGCAGCCTGACTCATCGCAGCCAGACGCTCAGCGAAGTTGTCCACGCGGGTATCGCCGCTGGCGCTTTTGACATCCTTGAGCCCACCGTCAAGCAATCCGCTGAAGGATTTATCGCTGCTCTCGGTACTCGTTTCGTCCGTGGGCAATTGATCGGCCAGTGCCGTCAGGTTATTGGCGATGCTTTGGGCCGAGTCGGCGGAGTCCTTGGTGCCTGCCTTGTCAGCGTTGGCAGCCGCGTTACCGTTTTGCGCGGCAGCCTGGGCCTTGGCATTTGCGCTGGCGTTTTCCAGAGCGAATTGCAAGGCTGGCAAACCCGCCAACGGGTCGGCCTGCGGATCGAATGACTCGTCACTCGCGGCATCAGCGGAAGAGGTCACCAATAGCGCCGCGGCGGACGGCGCTTCTTTCATCTGAGCGTCTGTCAACGCTGAATCTGTCACCGAAGCATCTGTCGTCGAAGCATCCTTGATGGGTGCGACTGCAAACTGGACCATCGCCTGCACTGAGGGGTCAAGGGACGGATCCGTCGCAACGTCAGATGCGGGTGTTTCAACCGGCAACGCAACGACCGCACCATCAGTGGTGGGGTCTTCCTCACGAGAGTCGGCGGCAGCCTCGGCAGGCAAGGCATTGCCGCTATCGGCAACGGCCGTCTGGTCCACGGCAGCAGCATCCTTGCCGGGCGTAGCCTTCTCTGCAACGTCCTTGTCCCTGGACTGGACGCCCTTGTCACGCGCAGGCCGGGCCGGCATGTCGTTATTGGCGGCGTTCTTGGCCTGAGCCTGCTTGGCATAGACGTCGGAAAAGCGGGCGCTTTCCTCTCTATTGCTTTCCGCCACCTTGCCCATGCTGTTAGCAGCACCGGCCTTGGACGCTGCCACGGCGGTGGTCTGAAGAAGTGGATTAGAGGCAAGGGGCATGTCAGTCTCCGCAAAAATTGCTGGTTACGAAGACTAGAGCAAGATACGGGCCAGATCGCCACCCCGTATTGATCACACTCAGTAACGGATCAACGATTCACGGATGGACACTGTGCAATTGACGCTCGGCATCAAACAGCCGGCGCACCGTGACATATTCGATATCAATGCTGGCGAGCAGGTCTTCAAGGCCACGGACTTCTTCACGGCGGCTACGCTCTTCCAGCTCGCGACACAGATCAGCCAGATGCAGCGCCCCCATATTGCCGCTGCTGCCTTTGAAGCTGTGAGCCATCAGGCTCAGCTCCTGAAGGTCGAAAACGCCGCTGCCATCAGAGCGGCCCTTCAACATCTGACGCAACCGGGTCATGCGGTGTTCCGAGTCATCAAGAAATACATCGAGCAATGTCGCGTATTCGTCCTCCATGATTTCCTGCAACGCACGCAACACACTGTAATCCAGATGAATGTCCGACACTTGTTCACTCCTTGATCAAGACCTGAGGTCTGCTGCCGTCTTGGCGCGAGCCGCGTCGGGAGGCAACATGGCCTGGGGATTATGCCATTCCCTCCCAGGAAAATTCCACGCTGGCGGTGCGTCCGTCCGCGGACCAGTACGCCTGCTTGGTCAATTGACGGACCAAACCCAGTCCGCGACCGTACAGCTCATTACCCGCAGGAGGCAACGCCAGAATTGTATCGGCGTCGAAACCGGTGCCGCTGTCCTCGACTTGCAAGGTAAGTCGCCCGCCCCCTTCCACTGGCACCACCCGCAGATGTACGCGGACGAACCCCGCATCGAGCTGAACCAACCGCTCGCCACGTTCTCGATAATACCGGGCAAACCCCGCCGCATCGCTTTTGAGTTTCGAGTCAAGCCCGAGCACGCCATGCTCGAGGGCGTTGCTGTACAGCTCGGACAGCACGCTGTACAACGCCCCGCTTTGACTGCGCAGACCGTGCACCTCAAGCAGCAATTGCAACAGATAGGGCAGCGGATTGAAGCGCCTCAAGGTCGAGGCGTGGAACTCGAATGTTGCCGACCAATCCAGCGGGCTCGACGCGCCGCTGTCCGAATAGGTGACGGTTTGCGGCCCCAGAGTGGCCTGATCCACCGCCATGACTTCCACCATGCTCACGTCGTCACGGGCCTGCCCGCCAAAAGCGTTCAACGCCTGCTGGATCTCGCTGATCAAGAGTTGCGGGTGGCGATTGGCATCAAACACCGACATCAGACGCTGCGTACCAAACAGTTCGTCGTCACTGCTGCGGGTGTCGATCACTCCGTCCGACAGCAGGAAAATCCGGTCGCCCAGCGCCAGCGGATAAACCTCGGTCTTGTCATCGAACACACTGGCATCCAGAACACCCAGCGGCAGGTGCCGGGAAACCAGCCGGGTACGCTCGCCACGGGCCGTGTGCAGCAAGTACCCATCGGGAAGGCCGCCATTCCAGACCTCGACCTGACGCTGCTGGAAGTTGATACACAGCAACGTCGCACAGCAAAACATATCCACCGGCAGGATGCGCTTGAGCTTGGCATTCATCTCGCGCAGCGTTTCGGCAAGCCCGAAGCCCTTGGCCGTCATGCCGTAAAACACCTCGGCAAGCGGCATGGCGCCCACCGCAGCGGGCAGGCCATGCCCAGTGAAATCGCCGAGCAACAAGTGCATGTGTCCGGCAGGCGTGTAACTGGCGAGCAATAAATCGCCGTTGAACAACGCGTAGGGCGATTGCAGGTAACGAATATTGGGGGCATTCAGGCAGCCGGAATGGGCAACCTGATCGAAGACTTCTTTGGCGACCCGCTGCTCGTTGAGCAGGTACTCATGATGGCGGCTGATGAGGTCACGTTGTTGCAGGACCGTTTCCTGCAACAACCTGAGGCGATTCATGGCATTGATTTTTGCCGTCAGCACGACCTGGTTGTAAGGCTTGGCAATGAAATCATCGCCCCCGGCATCCAGACAACGCGCCAGCGCCTCCCCCTCGGTCAGCGACGTCAGAAAAATGATCGGCACCAGGGACTCGCCCGCCATCTGCTTGATCCGGCGCGCGGCTTCGAAACCGTCCATGACCGGCATGACGGCATCCATCAACACCAGCTGTGGGCGTGTGGATTCAAACAGTTGAACCGCTTCGGCGCCGTCGCGGGCACACAAGACCTGATGGCCCTGGCGACCGATAATGGTCGACAACAAGTAGCGATCCGTGGCGCTGTCGTCAGCAATCAGGATGCACAGACGTTCGGAGAGAGGCTGCACAGGCTCAACCTATCGGGAACAACTTTGAGAAGTTGGAAATCGTCAGGATTTTGATGACGTCCGCGCTGCAGTTCACCAAACGGATTTTTGAATGCTCGCCCGCATGATCGCGCAACAGCAACAGCATCCCCAGCGCCGAGCTGTCCAGGTAGTTCGTGCCCTTGAGGTCGACGACATAACTCAGCTTGTCGGGCGGGGTCAGGGTTGGGGCTTCGTAAGCGCTACGAAAATCCTGATGGGAGGCGAAATCGAAGCGACCGGTAATAAAGATGGTCAGTTGCTGGCCGTCTTGAGAGAGCTCGGAGGTTACTGACATAAGGAAAATTCCTGAGTAAATCTTCGTAACGTAGCAAAGGTGTAGCACCGCTGGTTAACGGCAGCAACGGTAATCGAACGGCCTCAACCGGAAATCAACACGCAGGCAAACCTGAAGCCGGTCTAGAGCGGGTCGTGTCGCGGCAACCGCTGGGACAATTCATCCAATAACTTTTGCTCACGTTTGTCTTCGAGTTTGCGAGCTTCATCCACATAGCGCTGGACCAACTTGCGCAGTCCTTCCACTCGGGCATAAGCCTGTTGCCAGACATCCCGCGCTTGATTCAGGTTGCTCTGATGCCACTCCAGACTTTTACGTTGCTGGCCGACAGCGGTTTCCAGTTGATTGAGGAAGCGCTGGTAGTTCATCAGCCACTGCCCGGAAACACCAGTACCGCCTTTGTTGATCCACTGCTGCTGATAGCTGAGACGAAATTGCTCCAACTCTTCAAGCTTGCCTTCCGCCAATCGAACCTGGCCCTGAAAGTGCCCCAGTCGCTGGGCGGCCGCACGCTCGGCGGCTTCCGCCATGTCCACCACCGGCGTCAGGCGCTCGGCACGACTTTTAGCCATGGCTTATCAGCCGCCCGCCGCTGGGTTGAACACGGCCGCGAGGCGCGCACTGCTTTCCGGCATGCTTTCGTTGTCGTTCAGCCCCTGACGCAGGTAGCGAACCAACACAGGTTGCAGGGCGATGGCCATATCAGTTTCCCGATCGCCACCGGCCACATACGCGCCGACGCTGATCAGATCCCGGCTCTGCTGGTAGCGCGACCATAGCTGCTTGAAATGCTGGGCCTGCCCCATGTGCTCAGGGCTGACCACCGAGGGCATGACCCGGCTGATGGACGCTTCAATATCAATGGCCGGGTAATGCCCCTCCTCGGCCAGCCGCCGGGAGAGCACGATGTGACCGTCGAGCACGCCTCGCGCCGAGTCGGCGATCGGGTCCTGTTGATCATCGCCTTCGGACAGCACGGTATAGAACGCAGTGATTGATCCCCCGCCCGCTTCGGCATTGCCTGCGCGCTCCACCAGCTTGGGCAATTTGGCGAACACCGACGGCGGATAACCCTTGGTCGCTGGCGGCTCACCGATCGCCAGGGCGATCTCCCGCTGAGCCTGTGCGAAACGTGTCAGGGAATCCATCAGCAACAGGACGTTCTTGCCCTTGTCGCGAAAATATTCGGCTATGCGCGTGCAATACATGGCCGCGCGCAAACGCATCAGCGGCGCGTCATCGGCGGGTGACGCCACCACCACGGAACGCTTGAGCCCCTCTTCACCCAGACTGTGCTCAATGAACTCCTTGACCTCACGGCCCCGCTCACCGATCAGGCCTACCACGATGATGTCGGCCTCGGTGAAGCGCGTCATCATCCCCAGCAGCACGCTCTTGCCGACGCCGGTACCGGCGAACAAGCCCAGACGCTGACCGCGCCCTACTGTCAATAACCCGTTGATGCAACGAATACCCACGTCCAGCGGCTGGCTGATGGGATTGCGTTTGAGGGGGTTGATGGTCGGGCCGTCCATGGGCACCCAGTCTTCGGCTTTCATGCCGCCTTTACCGTCCAGCGCCCGACCGGCGCCATCCAGCACTCGCCCAAGCATGGCCATGCCCATGGGCAAACGACCGGTATCGGCCAGAGGCACCACCCGCGCACCGGGAGCGATACCGGCAACGCTGCCCACCGGCATCAGGAAAACCTTGCCACCGGAAAAGCCCATCACCTCGGCTTCGACTTCCACCGGAGAATGGCTGTCGTCGTTGATCACCACACAACGGCTGCCCATGGCGGCTCGCAGACCTTCGGCTTCCAGTGTCAGGCCGACCATGCGCAGCAGGCGGCCCTCCACAACGGGTTGTGCGGGCAGATCAATGGACTCGGCGTACGACCCCAGGCGTTTGCCGAAGCTGGTGCGATCAAGGCGCATCGGGAGCCTCGTCATCAGGGCTGACAACGTTCGTAGCCGCTACTGGCTGCTCAAGGTCAATGCTCACATCGGCCTCTGCCGGATGCAGGGCCTGCTCGTGCATCTGGTCGTACAACTTGGCCACTGCCAGAGCAACGCGCGTCTCGACACTGGCGTCGATGCGGCTGTATTCGGTCTCGATCCGGCAGCCGCCGGCTTGCAGGGCATCATCTTCCAGGATGCGCCAGGTTTCTTCATGGCGCTCGCGCAGTGCCTTGACCTGGGCGAAATCCTGCGGATTGATGAAGATCCGGACGTTCTGCGCCCCCATCGGCAACAGCTTCAGCGCATCGCGCAGCACATTGCCGATCTGGCTTGAGTCCGTGGTCAGTTCACGCTGAATCACCTTGCGGGCAATGTGCTCCACCAGGAGGATCACGCCTCTTTCGATCTGGCTGTCCTGTTCGGCCACGGGGTCGAACAGGTGGGTCATCAGTTGCTCAAGACTGGCCAGTTTGGCAGCCAGAGCCACTTCCGCTTCCTGACGGACCTTGAGTTGAGTGCTGCGAAAGCCATCTTTTTCGCCGGTGACGAAGCCTTCGTTGTAGGCCTCTTGACGAATGAGCTCCAGCTCCTCAAGGGTCAGAGGCTGAACTTCATCAAGGGGGACTTCTTCCATTTCAGCCGGTTCGTCTTCAACCGGCTCGGCCTCGGGTTCGGGCTCGGGCGCTTGATGCGGATCGAAGCTTGGCAAGGACCAGACGTCGAAACCGCCGACGTCTTTGGCGCGAATAAGCTCGGAGGCCGGTTCTTTTTTGGAGCTGGACATTCAAGGGGCCTTAGGGTCTGTTGATGTTTCAGCGCGAGCTGCGCTACCGGGCAGAGTGCCGCCGGACCCTAAATCATTTCCTCGCCACCTTTACCGCCGAGCACAATCTCCCCGGCCTCAGCCATACGGCGGGCGATAGTCAGAATTTCTTTCTGTGCCGTTTCCACGTCGCTGACGCGAACCGGACCTTTGGCTTCCAGGTCGTCACGCAACAGTTCGGCAGCGCGCTTGGACATGTTCTTGAAGATCTTTTCCTTGATGCCCTCGTCGGACCCTTTGAGGGCCAGTACCAGCACATCCGAAGAGACCTCCCGCAGCAGCGCCTGAATACCACGATCGTCCACGTCGGCCAGGTTATTGAAAACGAACATGAGGTCTTCGATCTGCACCGAGAGGTCTTCGTCGACTTCCCGGATCGAGTCCATGAGTGTGCCTTCAATGGAACTGTCGAGGAAGTTCATGATGTCTGCGGCACGCTTGATGCCGCCCAGCGTGGTACGTGACGTATTGGCGTTGCCGGAGAATTGTTTCTCCAGAATCTGGTTCAGCTCTTTGAGGGCTGCAGGCTGGACCGTGTTCAATGAAGAGACGCGCAGGATGATGTCCAGGCGCACCTTGTGGTCAAAATGACCCAGCACTTCGCCCGCCTGATCGGCGTCAAGGTAAGCCACCACGATGGCCTGGATCTGCGGGTGCTCGAAGCGGATCACGTCAGCGACCGCCCGTGGCTCCATCCACTTGAGGCTGTCCAGGCCGCTGGTGTTGCCACCCAGCAGAATGCGATCTATCAGGCCGTTGGCCTTGTCTTCGCCCAACGCCTGCGTCAGCATCTTGCGAATGTAGCCGTCCGAGCCGACCCCGAGGCTGGTCTGATCGCCGACGATCTCGACGAACTCGGTCATGACCTCCTCGACCTGCTCACGGTGCACATTGCGCATCTGCGCCATGGCCACGCCCACGCGCTGGACTTCCTTGGGACCCATGTGACGAAGCACCTGAGCCGCATCGGTTTCACCCAACGAAAGCAGCAGCACGGCCGCTTTCTCGACTCTGCTCAGCTTGGCTACCGCGGCTCGTTCATTCATCTGTGTTAATCCACTCTTTCACAACCTGGGCCACTCGACCTGGATCTTCGGCCACCAGGCTCTTGATTGCGTTCAGTTGCGCGTCATAGCCTTCGCTTGGACTCGGCAGCAGAATACTTTGCGGACCGCCCAGGCTGACACGATCGTTGGACAGTTCGTCCGCCCCGCCCATGCCACCCAGACCGCCCATGTCGTCATCGAAACCGGCCAACTGCTTGCTCTTGCCGTTGGTGATGTTGTTGAGCACCGGACGCAACACCCCGAATACCAGGATCAGGATGAAAATGACGCCCATCGCCTGCTTCACGATGTCCCAGAACCAGGGTTGCGAGTAGAAGGGGATATCCGGAATCGCCTCACCACGTTCAGCCGAGAACGGCACGTTGACCACGCTCACGGTGTCGCCCCGGCTGGCGTCGAAGCCGACCGCGTTCTGCACCAGACGGGTAAAGCGGTTCAGGTCCTCTGCACTCCACGGGCTGCGCGTGGTGTCGCCAGTGGCCGGATCGATCTTCACCTGATCGTCGACGACCACCGCAACCGACAACCGGGTCAGGCGACCCTGCTGCTGTTTGGTGTGGCTGATGGAACGATCAAGCTCGAAGTTTTTGGTCGACTGCTCGCGCTTGTCGGCCGGATAAGGCGCCAGGGCCGGCTGACCGGTGACCGGGTCCATGATCTGCTGACCGTTGGCATCGAGCAGCGGTTGACCGGGTGCAATCGCAGCGGCAGCGCCACCTGCGGCACCGCCAGCCACTTGTGGCGCGGTGGCAGGGCCGGGAGGCTGGTTGGTCAGAGCACCGGGCACGCCTTGTGGACCGCTGCTGCTGGAGCGTTGTTCATTGACCGACTGTTCGCTGCGCAAGGCCGGCTGGTCCGGGTTGAAACTTTCGGACGTGGACTCCACCGCGCTGAAATCCACGTTTGCAGACACTTCAGCCTTGTAGCGATCATTGCCCAGAATCGGTTGCAGAATGTTCTGCACGCGCTGAGTCAGCATGCTTTCCATGCGACGGCTGTAATCGAATTGCTTGCCAGCCATGGTCAGTGCGGAATTTTCCGCCTGATCAGACAGCAAATTGCCTTTCTGATCGACGACGGTGATCTGCGATTTGCTCAACTCAGGAACGCTGGTGGCGACCAGATTGACGATTGCCATCACCTGGCTTGGTTCCAGAGAGCGGCCGGCGTACAACTCCACCAGAATCGAAGCACTGGGCTTGCGGTCATCGCGGACAAAGACCGAGCTTTTCGGAATCGCCAGGTGCACGCGGGCACCCTTGACGTTATTCAACGAAGAAATGGTACGCGCCAGCTCTCCTTCCAGACCACGGCGGTACCGCGTGGCTTCCATGAACTGACTGGTTCCCAGCCCTTGATCCTTGTCGAGAATCTCAAAGCCGATGTTGGCGTCCTGCTGGACCACACCCGCGGAAGCGAGCTGGATACGCGCACGCTGAATATCATCGGCCTTGACCAGCAGCGCACCCGAGTTGGGCTCCACGGTGTAGGGGATGTTGGCGGTGGTCAGGGTATCCATGACCTGCTTGGCGTCCAGACCGGCCAGACTGCCATACAGCGGCCGGTAATCGGGCTGCTGAGACCAAAGCACCACGGCAAAGCCAATCGCCACGCTGGCAGCCAGGCCGACCATAAGGCCGACCTGACGCAGCATGGGCATCTCGGAAAGGTTTTCCAGGAAAGCGAGACCGAACATAGGCGGCTTGCCCGCGGGGGCGCCTGCCTTGGCCGGAACGCTATCGGCGACTGTTTCTGCCATGACTCAATATGTCCTTAAACCGGCATCTGCATGATGTCTTGATACGCTTGAACCAGTTTGTTACGAACCTGGGTCAGCGCTTGAAAGGACACACTGGCTTTTTGCGAAGAAATCATTACATCAGTGAGGTCCACACCACTTTTGCCGATCTCGAAGGCATTGGCCAACTGCGCCGACGCCTGCTGGGTTTCACTGACCTTGTTGACGGCCTGGCCAAGCATGTCGGCAAAGCTGCTGGATCCGGTTTCCGGGGTAGCGGCTGCCTTCGGAGCGGCCATGGCATCCATTTGCATGGCGCGCATATCCAACATCAAGCGATTAAATTCAACACCTTGGCTCATGGACATATCTCTCGTGAGGGCCGCAAATTTTTGACACTGATTCAGCGGTCATGGATGACAAAGCAACAAGGATGCCAGCTAGATGGAGGCAAATAGCCACCATTACGTGTCCAATACGTCAATCGTGCTCCTGGAATCCTTCATTCAGTGAGCCAATAGTACTCACAGCGGTGTGTATCCGAACCGCTACGTTGCAAACAAATAACCTTCCACATCCATGCCTGCGTCCCGCATCTGCGCCAGTTTGTAGCGCAATGTACGAGGGCTGATACCCAGCCGCTCGGCTGCTTCCTTGCGCCGCCCGCGTTCGGCGCGCAGGGTGTCAATAATCATCTGAAACTCACGACGACGCAGATCGTCGCCCAGGGCGTTTCCTGAGTCATGACCGGCGCCATCACCAGTAACGCAGACGTGAGCCGTTGGCAAGGTCGCCGCCACAACGCCAGCAGCAGGCACGCTCCGGGCTGGCAATGGCGCGCAGGTGACCGGTCCGGCGAGACAGAAATCCTGCGCCTCAATGACCCCACCCTGCTGCAGAATCAGCGCTCGCTGCACCGCGTTGTCCAGCTCTCGAACGTTGCCCGGCCAGGCATAGCTCACCAGACACGCCCGCGCCTCGGCAGACAACTGCACCGCGCTGTGCTTCATTTTATTGACGTGTTTGGCCAGCAGCCGCTCAGCCAGCGGCAGAATATCGGCGGTTCGTTCGCGCAGCGGCTGCCAGGCCAGGGGAAATACCGACAACCGGTAAAACAAATCTTCACGGAATCGACCTGCCGCGACTTCCCCGGCCAGATCGCGGTTGGTGGTTGCCAGCACACGTATATCCAACACGATGGGTTTGCGCGCCCCTACCCGCTCGACTTCACGCTCCTGAAGCACACGCAGCAATTTCGCCTGCAAGCCCATGGGCATTTCTGAAATCTCATCCAGCAGAATGGTGCCGCCGTCGGCTTGCTCGAATTTGCCCGCCTGCGCAGCAATAGCCCCTGTGAATGAACCTTTCTCATGGCCAAACAACGTGGCTTCAAGCATGTTGTCAGGGATAGCCGCACAATTGATGGCAATAAAGGGTTTGTCGGCACGGGGAGAATGCTGGTGAATGTATCTGGCCAGAACCTCCTTGCCCGTTCCTGATTCGCCCGAGATGAGCACGGTGGAATCACTTTTCGCCACGCGACTGGCGAGGCTCAACAATTGTGCACTGGCAGGCTCGACCGCAATCGGCCCGTCACTGTCAGCCGGCCCCAGGCGGCCCAACGCATGCCGTGCGACCAACGCCAGCATGGCCTTGGGCTCGAAAGGCTTGACCAGATAATCCGCGGCGCCCTGGCGCATCGCATCCACGGCCCGTTCCACAGCGCCATGGGCCGTCATCAGAAGCACAGGCAACTGGGGGTGACGGGCACGCAACACAGCGAGCAGTTCATGGCCATCCATGCCCGGCATATTGACGTCACTGATGACCAGGCTGAACGGTTCGCGCCCAACGGCAACCAACGCGTCTTCAGCTGATCCGACGGCGTGATATTCATGGCCGGCCAGCTCCAGGGTATCCCCCAGCGCTTCACGCAAGGCGCGATCGTCTTCGACCAACAAAACCCTGGTCGTCATCATGTGTTATCCGTTACGCGGGAAGGCGAAATCACCAAGGGCAAGGTGACCATCACGCACGTGCCACGCCCCTCTCGGGAAAAATACCGGACGCCGCCGCGATGGGCGCGGGTTACCGCCGTCACCACCGCCAGCCCCAGACCGGTGCCGGTGGTTTTGGTGGTAAAAAAGGGCTCACCCATGCGGGCCAGGGCAGCCGCACTGATACCGCTGCCGTTATCGCTGATGGACAGGCGCAGCATGTTGTCACGGCTATAGGCATGGATTTTCAAGCGCGGCTCTCGCGAACAGGCTTGCACCGCGTTTTCAATCAGATTTAGCAGCGCCCCCACCAGCGTGTCGCGATTGCACAGCAACTCGCCCTCGGACGGGTCGCATTGCCAGCGAACCTGTAGATCCTGAGTGTGGGTTGCCGCAGCATCCTGCAGCGCGGTGAACAGTTGGCGGGGCGTCAGTCGATCCGTCAACGGCAACTCGCCCCGCGCGAACACCAGCATGTCCCGTACCTGATGCTCAAGCTCGTGCAGACGCTCCTTGAGGCGTCCGGCAAAGCGCTGCTGCGTCTCCAGCGGCAGCTCCTGCTCGGTCAAATGGCTGGCGTAAATCAATGCGGCAGACAGTGGGGTCCGAATCTGATGGGCAAGAGAAGCCACCATCCGGCCCAGCGACGACAACCGCTCGCTGCGCGCCAGCTGATCCTGCAAATGTCGGGTTTCGGTCAAGTCGTTGAGCAACACCAGTTGCCCAGGCTCGGCGTCCAGGGAACGGGTAGCGATGGACAAGCGCCGCCCATTCTTGAGCGAGACCTCATGACCGTCGTCTTCCCGTGGGGCAAAGCAGCGACTGATGACATGCCGCCACAACTCACCCACCAGCGGCTGACCGAGCAAGTCGATTGCCGCCGGATTGGCTTCGCGCACCCGGCCCTGGCCATCAATCACAATGATCCCGCCGGGCAGCAAATCGAGGAGATTCTGCAGGCGATACGCCAGGCGCTCTTTTTCGTCCAGCTCCTGCATGCGCTGCGCGCTGACCACCGCCAGTTCACCCTTGAGCTCTCTGACTCGTGCTTCCAGCAGGCTGTAGGAGTCGGTCAACTGCGCCGACATCTGATTGAACAGCAAAAATGCCTGTTCAAGCCCTTGGCGACTTTCCAGCTCAAGGGAAGGCAAGACTGCATGGGCAAGGTCAGGAGTCATCTTGGCGGCCTGGGGCATAAGTCATCTCTCGCGTGGCGAACCGTCATTAAACGGTATGTACCAAGAGACTTAGCAATCCCCGTGCCGAAAAAAAACCCCTGACAATTCAGAGGTTTGATTTTTTTGCCATTCAGCAGGCGTCAATCATCTGCCTGCTCATCGCCATCACGCCGGCTCATGCCGTATTTACGCATCTTTTCCACCAGCGTTGTACGACGAATCCGTAAGCGCTCGGCGGCACGCGCCACGATACCGTTGGCGTCGTCCAGGGCCTGCTGGATCAAGCCCTGTTCGAGCCCACCCAGGTAATCCTTCAAGTCCAGGCCTTCGGGCGGCAGTACAGCGCCCGTCGCGAAATTCGGCGTATGGCCATTAATGGCAACACGCTCTTCCAGATCGGTGCGCAGACTGTCAACCAACTGCTCGTCTTCATCGTCGACATAGCGAAACTTCTTCGGCAACTCGGCAACGCCGATGACACCGTAGGGATGCATGATCGCCATGCGCTCCACCAGATTGGCCAGCTCACGCACGTTACCCGGCCAGCCGTGACGACACAGCGACATGATGGCTGCCGAGTTGAAGCGGATCGAGCCACGCTTTTCGTGCTCCATGCGCGAAATCAGCTCGTTCATCAACAACGGAATGTCTTCGACCCGCTCGCGAAGCGGCGCCATCTCGATCGGGAACACGTTCAGACGGTAATACAGGTCTTCACGGAAACTGCCGATCTCGATCATCGTTTCGAGATTCTTGTGGGTTGCAGCGATGATTCGCACATCGACGCTCTGAGTCTTGTTGCTGCCCACGCGCTCGAAGGTACGCTCCTGAAGCACTCGCAGCAGTTTTACCTGCATCGGCAGCGGCATGTCGCCGATCTCATCGAGGAACAGCGTGCCACCGTTAGCCAGCTCGAAACGCCCGGCGCGACTGGTGATCGCCCCGGTGAAAGCGCCCTTCTCGTGACCGAACAGCTCGCTTTCGAGCAGTTCGGCGGGAATGGCACCGCAGTTGACCGGTACAAACGGCGCATCACGGCGTTTGGAGTGATAGTGCAGATTGCGCGCGACCACTTCCTTGCCGGTCCCGGACTCACCGAGGATCAGAACGCTGGCGTCCGTGTCGGCCACTTGCTGCATCATCTGGCGCACATGCTGGATCGCACGACTGGTACCGACCAGGCTGCGAAACAGGTTGGGCTCACGATGACGACCGCGCTCACGAGCCTGATCGTACATTTCACGATAGACCTGGGCCCGGTGCAGGGAGTCGAGCAATTTACTGTAGCTGGGCGGCATTTCCAGAGCGGAAAGCACCCGACGACGCAGATCGTCAGGCAGGTCAGCGGAAGAATTTTCCCCCATTATCAAAACGGGAAGGAACTCATCCCATGCTGCCACTGTCTTAAGGAGCCCTTGAAGGCTGCCGGGCGCGCTCACGCTGCCAACGAGCACACAAAGCACTTCGCGGGTGGAGGTCAAAGAGCCGACAACCTGCTGCCAGTCCTGACTGGAGCAGGCCAAATTTTCTTCGCCCAGAAAATTTAGAATGACCGCCAGGTCACGGCGGCGCTGGCTATCGTCATCGATCAGAAGAATCTTGATTTCACGCCACATGCAATAGCAACTTCCCTAGTCAACTCAATGCCCCTCAAGGGCAAGCTTGGCAATTCTCAGCCATTACAATTACTGAGACGCCAGAAAATGGCAAACATCACTAGTTAAGTCAAAAAACCGTACACAGTCAAATTTATGGCGCACTTCTTTTGCATCAACAAGCGTTAACCGAACAGATGGTAAACCTTCGCCGCGTTTTTCGCTTGCTGGATCTGTGACATCTCGTCGACGATTGCCTGACGCGCACCGGTTGCCGATTCGATCAGTTCACGATAAACCTTCAGCAGCTCTTCCAGGTTACTGCGCAGTTCAGGCTCATTGGGCGTCGCCTCACTGATCATGTCGTCCACGCAGGCGCGACACGCCAGATCAAGTTTGCCAATCGCATCCCAGTCACGCTCTGCCAAGGCGCCTACCAGCGCTTCACGTGTTTCTTCGATACGCTTGAGTGCAGCACTCATGTCGGTCTCCTCAGCCACAGCTTAGTGAGCAGCGATTGCATCCCAGCCTTCCTTGACGGTACTCAGCAAGCCGCTGACTTCATCAAGGATTTTCAGGTCGCTTTTTATATTGGCTTCAGCCAGGCGCTGCATCATGTAGATATACAGGTTATCTACACGGGTCAGCGTATCAGCCGAGTTTTCCATATCCAGGCCTTCACGCAGGCCACCGATGATCTCGATTGCCTTACCGATCAGCACACCCTTGGCAGGAATGTCCTTGCGGCCAATGGCACCTTTAGCCTGGGCGACACGATCAAGCCCTGCTTCCATCAGCATTTGCACGAGGCGATGAGGGTTAGCCTCAGACGTCTGCGCATGGGCATTCACTTTTTGATACTGCCGAAGGGCTAACATTGGGTTCATGACTAACCTCGTCAAACTGAAGCAAACTGAAGAGTTCGTATAAACAATATATCGACGCCTTCGGCAAAAACTTTAACCGTAAAGCCAAAAACCCGGCGTGCAATTTCTCGCAGCCGGGCTTATGTACCTCACTGAAGATTACGAAGAGGCCTGGGCATTCAATGTGTCAAAGTACGAGGTGATGCTCGACAGCGTCGATTTCATCTGCCCCACCAGCAAATCCATGGCGTTGTACTTGGCTGTCAACGTGGACGTGAGGTTCTTGACGTAAAGGTCCAGCGCTTCCTTCTGCTTGACCAGCGAAGCGCTGGTCGTGTTAAGCGACGTCGTGCGCTTATCCAGAATGCCGCCGGTTTCAGTGTAGGGGTTGATGGCTTTATTCATGCGAGCCAGCAAGCCGTTCTCGGTATTGGTACCGCTGAACATTTCCTGGACCTGCCCGCCCAGACTTTTGTCATTCATGGCTTTGGTGAACTTGGCAGAGTCGAAAGACAGCGTACCGTCTGACTGTGCAGTGCCGATTCCCAGCTGCGACAAGGTAGAAAGCTTGCTACCGGGTCCCGGCGTGACCAACACATCCCGCAACGAGGCCAGCAGGTTACGCGGCAGCGAGTCCCCCGTCATCGCCGCCGAGACCGTCAGGTCACCGTTGGAGTCCGCCGTCGCCTTGGTCAACGAGTTGATGGTCTTGACCACCGTGTTGTACGCGTCGACAAAGGTCTGCAGCGATGTCTTCAAGCCATCAGTGTTGCTGGCAACGGTGATCGTCGATTCACCCTTGGCAACCGCAGTGAAGCTCAGGCCGGTCACTGCCTTGTCATAGGTGTTGGTGGAACTGGTAACCGTAAGCCCGGCAACCGAAATCTTGCCATCGACAGGCGCTGCACCGATGCGACCCGAACTCGTGGAAGAGGTGGCATCAAGCGCGCCCGTACCAATTGCCAAAGCACTGGTAGCGCCCGTGACACTGGTGGTGATTTCCGAGCCAGCGCCGGTTTTCGTCGAGCTGAGCACCATTCGCGACGAGCCCGTGGAGTCAGTGACGATGTTGGCACTGATACCGCTGGTGGACGTCTTGGCGTTGATCTGGTCGCGAACGGCTTGCAGCGTTGAGCCTTCGGCAATATCTATGACGGTATCGGTAGTGCCATTTTGACTGAGGGTGAGTTTCCCACTCGGAATGGCACTGGCTGCCGTCGCATCGAACGCTGCCGAAGCCACATTGGAACTGGTGGCGAGGTCTATAACGTTAACAGCATAGCTACCGGCCACTGCCGTATTGGTGGTGGTCGCCGTGACGAAACTGGTGGCTGAAGACGTTGCCGAATAACCATTGAACGCGGGTGCATCCGTCTTGCCCAGGTTGGTCATTGCCGTCTGAAAGGCATCCAGAGCAGATTTAAGCGAACTGACACCCGAAAGCTTGGTGGTCGTCAGCGAAGTCTGCTTGGTGATCTGGGTTTCTTTGGCGTATTTGTCCGCGTCAACAAGCGAAGTGACAATTTCGCTGATTGCAAGGCCAGAACCAAGGCCGGTGGATGTACTAATGGGGCTAGCCATGTGCTTCTCCTTCAATTTTCGTCGGTCTTTTGACTACGACCCACGTAAAAGAACTGGTAACACGATTCATGCCACGATCAAGCCTTGGCGTCGAATAACAAACTGTGCGCGTTGTGCAGGCTGTCTGCAATCTTCAGTGCTTCTGCCGACGGCAGTTGCCTGACGACTTCACCGGTATCGCTGGCGATCACTTTCACCACGATCTCCCCGGAGGCTTCATCGATGGAAAACTCGAGATTACGCCTGACCGATTGCACGAATTTTTCAATTTCCTGTACAGCGGTTTTCAACTTTTCAGACTTTTCAGCCTCGGAATCCTTGGTTGAGTCTTTACTTGCGGACGAGTCCGCAGAGGCCGCGGGTGCCTGTACTTGCGCCGTAGCCGACTGAGGAGCGGCTACCGTTTGCTCACTTGCAACGGGCACCGGCTTGATGGCCTGGTAAGACAAGCCTAATCTCACGCTAACGTCCATCCCAACACCTCCTCAACGTAAAAAGCGGGAGAGCATGACCAGCACACCCCCCCGCCAAACTTCATTCCGAAATTACTGAAGCAGCTTCAGTACAGCGGAAGGCAGTTGGTTCGCCTGAGCCAGAACAGCCTGGGAAGCCTGTTGCAGAGTTTGCTGCTTGGTCAGTTCAGCGGTTTCTGCGGCGAAGTCAGTGTCTTGTACACGACCCAGTGCAGCAGTGGCGTTTTCGTTTACGTTTTGCAGGTTGGAGATGGTGCTGGTCAGACGGTTTTGCGAAGCACCGAGGTTTGCACGAGTGGCGTTGATGGAAGCCAGAGCAGCGTCGATTGCGGTGATAGCGTTGTCGATTGCAGAAGCAGCGGCTGCAGAGTCAGCGCCAGTCAGAGCAACAGTAGCGCTGTCAACAGACAAGGAAGCAGCGTCAAACTTGCTGCTCAGAGTCAGGTCGATCTGGTTAGCGCTACCGGTGTTCGAGCCAACCTGCAGAGTCATGACGCCAGCCGAACCGTCAAGCAGGTTCTTGCCGTTCAAGTTGGTGCTTGCAGAGATACGGGTCAATTCGTCAGACATCTGAGCGAATTCAGCGTTGGTCGCTGTCTGGTCAGCAGTGCCGTTGGTGCCGTTGCGAGCTTGTACAGCCAGTTCACGCATACGTTGCAGAATGTTGGTGGATTCCTGCAGAGCGCCTTCAGCGGTCTGAGCCATCGAGATGCCGTCGTTGGCGTTCTTGATTGCTACAGTCTGGCCACGGATCTGGCTGCTCATGCGGGTTGCGATCTGCAGGCCAGCTGCGTCATCTTTGGCACTGTTGATCTTCAAGCCAGAAGACAGACGCGTCATGGAAGTAGAGAGAGCGTCGGATGCGCGACCCAGGTTCTTCTGAACGGACAGGGAAGCAACGTTAGTGTTTACGCCTAAAGCCATGATGAAATTCCTCGTTGGTTGGGTACTGCGGCTTCCGGCCCTGGCAACAGCCGGGATGGCACAGAGAACCTTCGTAATAGTTATCGTCGGGATCGGACTTTGCTTTAGCGCTATTTATAAAAATATTGCCATCACAGGGCCATCCCCCGCCCAAAACAAGGACTTAGCCATTTGTAAAGTTTTAAAACGACGAAAAATGAGTGTCGCCGGGCCGCAGTAGTTACATATAAAAGCAGCGTGCCCACGATACGCGGATCAATAAGTGTGAAGCAGTTCCACTAATTCGTATTGCATGAAGTCGGCAAGACCCAGCCAGTCCTGTGATTGCTGACAAGCCAGCATGGACATCAGCAATTGCGCCCACTGTTGTTGAACAACTGATGGCCCGAGTTCAAACACACTGTCGGCCGTTGCAAACACTTCCAGCATGTCCAGACCCGCCTCGACACTGCGGCCAAGACGGAACCGGTCAGCACACTCGATGCTGGCAACAATGCACTGCTCGATCACGGTCATTGGCTGAACGCCTCATTGAAGTCGGTGCCGGCGATCATCGCGCCCGACCGGCTGCTATTAAAGAAGCGAACGTGGGGATGAGCTTCAATGTAGCGTTCGAGCTCGCCCAGGTAGCGCCGAAAGTTGAGCTGGGTCTTGACGCGCTGGCCGTGGCCGTCAAGCACCCATTGCCGGGCCTGCTCGACGGGCGCGCCCAACTCACCGTCGCCCCAGCCAGCGTGACTCTTGTCCATGGGGTAGGCGAAATCCACTCCGAACAGCGTCACATCCGACGCTCCCATCCTCACCGCAAGATCCACAGCCGGATGAATGACGCTGCCACCGGCCGACAACACGCCCCGCTGAATGCGCTGACGCAGTTGCGCATACACAGGACTGGGTGAGAAGCCGACATACCGCTCCCCCTCCCACGCCAGCAAGACCTGAGGATCACTCATGGGCAGATACACCAGCCGAACGCACGCCGAATCGGCTGCGGGCAGATGACGTTCACTGATCTTGTGGTCAATGGTCACGACAATGTCGGGCTGAATGCCCTGGGCAATCAGCGGCCGATACGCCGTGTCGACGCAGATAAACAGCGGCCGCAGGGCCTGACCGCGAACCACCCGCAGCTTCTCGAAGTGGTGTTCAAGGCTTGGGCCGGTGCCGATTACGTAGATTTCCTCACCCTGTCGCGAGCCGAAGAGCTCAGCGACATCGTGATCCGTGCTCACGAGGGCAAAGCTTTCCTCCAGGCGTTGCAGGATGTACGGAGCCCGGGGATCAAATTCACGATTATTGAAGTCAATATGCACTTCGCTGACCAGTCGATCGCGAATTCGCGCATTCGATTCGTCAGCCAGTTCAAGTTCGGCGGGCAATGCAAAGAACGGCAACTGGATTTCCGCGCCGTCAGAAGCGTAACCAAGCTCCACCCGCGGGTCGCTCAGCCACGAAACCTGTTCAGTCAATTTCAGCACCAGAGAAAACAGCGCGCCATTGAGGATGTGCACCTGCAACCGTGCAGCGGTGCCCCCCTCAAGCAGAACACGCTGCACATCGCCAAGCCCGGTGCCATATAGATGCAGCACGGCACTGTCCGTTGGCAGGCTGGCAGCTTGCAGGCGAGCCTCGGCAACCCGGTCATGGCGACTGGTGAGCTGAATGCCATTGATCTTCAGGGTTGATTGAAGCCCTTCAACCAGCTCAGCCCCAAGCGATGCGTCGTCCTCGGCCAGCAAGCGCGCCCAGACTTCCGGCCATCGGCTCTGTAACACGGCACCATTGCGCTCAAAGCTGTCGGTCATGAGGCCTCACTGAAAACGGACACAAAAAAATAGCGCTCAAGATTAACTCACCTTGAGCGCCATTTTTGCTGCTTTATTTCATCACGGCCGATAAATAATCGCCGACCCCCAGGACAATCCCACCCCGAAACCGCTCAAGGCCACACGTTTCCAGTCAGAGTCCATGGCATGCCGCTCAAGCAACAGCGGAATACTGGAAGACACTGTATTACCGGTCTCCAGCATGTCCTTGATGAACTTCTCAGGCTCGCCCTCGAAACGCCGCGCCACGGCATCGACAATCGCTGCGCTGCCCTGGTGAATGCAGAAGGCGTCGATATCAGTGGATTGCAGGCCGGATTCATCCAGCAATTCGTGCAGATGGGCCGGAACCTTGAGCAAGGCAAAGTTGAACACCTGACGCCCGTTCATGAAGAACACGCCATTGCTCACTTTCAGGTGCGGCGCGCCGGAGCCGTCGGTGCCGAACTTGGCCTTGCCCAGTTGCCATGCGGCGTCCTCGCCCATCCAGGTCGCGGTCGCGGCGTCACCGAACAGCATGGTGGTGTTGCGGTCTTCCGGGTCGACGATTTTTGAATAAGGATCGGCCGTCACCAGCAGGCCGTTTTTCAGACCGGTGGCCTCCATGAACCCCTTGAGCGCATAAATGCCATAGACGTAGCCGGAGCAGCCCAGGGAAATATCGAACGCTGCCACGTTGGTCGACAGGCCCAGTTTGTCCTGGACGATGGCAGCGGTGTGCGGCAACCCTTCTTCATCGCCGTTCTGCGTGACGACGATCAGCACATCGATGGATTCGCGGGTGAGGGCCGGATTGTTGGCGAACAAGGCATTGACCGCCTCGACGCACAAGTCGGAAGTTTCCTGAGCATCTTCTTTGCGGGGCAGGAAAGCCGAGCCGATTTTGCCCAGAATGAACTCGTCATCCTTGCCGAATTTGGCACCCTGCGCGTAGTTGTCAACGCCGGCTGCGGGCACATAACTCGCTATGCTTTTTATGCCAATCATCATGGCTTCCCAATAATAAATAGCTGAATATCACCGCGCGCTCGATGGCGGGGCATTGAAGTCAGAAGGCTTTTTTTGCCCTTGGACAAAGGGCTGCGGGGAAGTTTGACTGATCCCGGAGAACCGTGAAATACGCCATACGTCTTCATCGCCCGCGTGCACGATACAGTGAAGATGCGCGTTGTGACTCATAGGTCACTAAGTTTTCTGCGCTTTTGCTGCCGCGCATGCCCCCCGATGACGCTGCCAGCGTGCCCGAAACCGCGTTTTGACTTCAAGATGTCACGCAAATATGCCGACTACTGAACGCTATCCCACTCCAGCGCCGTACCGCGCTTGAGCGAATGACGTGCCTTGCGTCCCAGCACCGCGTCGATATGTTTGGGTGCCAGCCCGCGACCCGGCCGAATGGCGCGCACGTTCTCCTGGCTGAAGATTTCGCCGGCGAGCATGTCACGCACGACATACAGCGAGCGGCGATATTGCAGGGAACTCTGTTCAGCCACCGTTGCGCCGTAGTGCACCTGCCCGAGCCCCAGCCAGGCGCGCTCGGTTTCGATGACCAGACTGGCCATCTCCGCAGGCTCCAGGGAAAAACTGGCGTCCACGCCGCCCTCCGTGCGGTCCAGGGTGAAGTGTTTCTCGATGACGGTCGCCCCCATGGCCACTGCCGCCACCGAAACCCCAATGCCCATGGTGTGATCGGACAAACCAACCTGACAGCCAAACAGCTCCTGCAGATGGGGAATGGTTCGAACATGGCTGTTTTGCGCAGAGGCCGGGTAGGTGCTGGTGCATTTGAGCAACACCAGGTCACGACAGCCTGCGGCGCGGGCCGCCCGAACGCTTTCGTCCAGCTCGGCAATACTCGCCATGCCGGTGGAAATGATCATCGGTTTGCCGGTCGCCGCGACCCGGCGAATCAAGGGCAGGTCGGTATTTTCGAAACTGGCGATCTTGTAGGCCGGCACGTTCAGACTTTCGAGAAAATCCACCGCGCTTTCATCGAACGGTGTTGAAAACGCCAGCATCCCCAACTCATGGGCTCGGGCGAAAATCGGCGCGTGCCACTCCCAGGGCGTATGGGCCTTTTCATAGAGCGCATACAGGGAAGAACCCGCCCACAGACTGTTCGGGTCTTTGATGAAGAACTCACCCTCGTCGATATCAAGGGTCATGGTGTCGGCGGTGTAGGTTTGCAGCTTCAGCGCATGAGCGCCGGCCTTGGCGGCGGCTTCCACGATACGCAGCGCCTGCTCCAGAGACTGGTTGTGATTGCCACTCATTTCGGCGATGACAAACGGTGGCACGTCTGCCCCGATGGAACGGGAGCCAATCTTGAAACTAGTCATCACTGTTTACTCGCAAATCACCGGGGACGGCCGCTGCCAGCACATCGGCTACACGCCGGGCACCTTTGCCGTCCACTAATTTTCGGGACGCTGACGCCAGACGCTGACGCAGGTTCTGATTGTTTAAGAGCTGGGCAACCGCCTGGCGCAGAGCCGGCACGGTGGCCTGTTCCCGCGTGCCGACATAAAGATGGGCCCCAGCCTCGGCCAGTTGTTCTGCATTGGCCTTCTGATTGGCGGCCACTGCGACGCAGAGGGTCGGCAAGCCAAGCGCGGCACGCTCCCACGTTGTACCGCCGCCCGCCCCCATGAACAGGTCGGCCTGGCTCATCAAAAGGGAAAAGTCACTGACCTGGGTCTGCAGCCGCCAGTTGGATCGCCCCTCGATAAGCGCCTGCATGGCGAACCAGTCGGGATTGTCGATGCCGGCAATGAAATCGACTTCAAGCTCGGGATAAGCCAACAGTGCCTGCATCGCAATCCAGCATTGCCCGGCCGCGTCGAAACCGCCGAAATTGACGATGACCCGCTTGACCCTGGGCCGGATCACCACCGGGTCACGCTGGAACTCGTCCCGCAGCAGCGCAAAATGTGGGCCAAACAGCGTCCGGCAGTCCGGGCCGATCCACGGCGCATAAGCCTGGGAGGTGCCGGAAAAGTTCTGGTCAAGCAGAACGTCAACCGCGTGAGGTCGGTTGGCCAGATCGTCAATGGCCATCACCTGCTGGGCGAATCGGCGAGCGGCGGTTTCCCACTGAGCCTCAAGACCATAGTGATCAACGATCAGCCAGTCGAAACGTTGTCGAGGGGCCAATACCTGCGCCATGGCGTCGATATCGGCCGTCCAGGGCAACAACGCCTCGATATCCGCACCCGGTTGCTCATCGGCATAACGCTCCGGAAAACCGTAAACGGTAAATCCCTGGGCCTGAAGACGACTCAAGAGATGACCCGGCAACAGCCGACACGCGAAGCTCACCTGAGCTCCGCTGTTTCGCAAAACATCGGCCAGGGCCATGCACCGGGCGATATGACCGCTGCCAATATTGAGCGAAGCATCGGCACGCACCAGCACGTTCATGCGTCCAGCTCCCCGCCAGCCTTGAGCGCCGCATAAAGAAATTCGGCGCGGCGCCAGTCCTCTTCGGTGTCGATGTCCTGGACAAAATGTCGAGGCAAAATGACCGGCAAACTCAGACTGGAATACAGCACATCGCCTCGCTGCCAGGCACTGCTGCGGCCCCAATAGAATTGACCGGCATCCTGATACGCGGCAGGCAGATCCTGTGACCTGGTATAGCGGTACTCAGGGTACAGAGGCGTCAAGGCACCACTGGCATCAATCAGCAAGGCACGCTGAACCGGAAAGCCGAAGCTGCACACCGAGAATGCATAGGATGTTTGCGCAGAGGATTGCAACAGTTCAAAGCCCTGACGCACGTAACGCGCCTGCAGCAGCGGCGCGGTGGCATAAATGCAGCAGACGTAGTCAAAGGTCTGCCCCTGATCTGCCAGTGCAGTGATGGCATGCTCAATGACGGCGCTGGTGCCCGTGAACTCATCAGCCAGTTCGGCAGGACGAACGAACGGCACGTCGGCACCATTAACCCGTGCGATGTCGGCGATTTCCGGGTCGTCGGTGCTGACCACTACCCGATCAAATACGCCACTGGCCAAGGCCGTGCGAATTGACCAGACGATCATCGGCTGACCGTTGAACAGTTTGAGATTCTTGCGCGGGATTCGCTGGCTGCCGCCCCGCGCCGGAATAATGGCTACCGTGCTCACGCACGTTTTTCCAACAGAAACCAAGTGACGTCGTCAGCGGGAAACTGTGGGTCCCGATGGTACGTAAAACCGTAATCCAGCAGTTGCAGATCGCTGTAGCGGTCAAGCATCTCGCCAGCGAAGTCGCGCTTGAACAGCTTGCCGGTATGACCTCGATACGCCACTTCAACCGGCGACGGATTGTAGTACTCGGCCACCAGAATATAGCGACGGCTCAGGCGGTAGAGCTGCGCATAAGCGGTCGGCAGCAAGTCCGGGGCCAGGTGGATCAGCACACCTTTAACCAGAGTCAGATCAAATTGCTGTTGCGGGTCATAGTCAAACAGCGAGCCGTGCCAGACGTCGGCAACACCCAGGCCTTGAGCTTGCACGTGAGCCTTGTCGTTTATTTCCACGCCATTCAATGCGCAACCGGGCAACAAACGCCGTAGCGCCACAAGGTTGTTGCCCACATTGGTGCCCAGTTCCAATGCGCTTTCCAGGCGCTGGGTTCGGGCCAGGGCCTTGCCGAACAGCACCGTGTTAGCCGCAATGAGCCCATCGCCCTGACAGCGGTCAGCGTAATCATTGCCAAAAGTGCCGCTCCAGAACCGTTCCTGCTCAGTCAATTCACGCATGTCGGATATCTACCATCAGTTCAGTGGTTGTCTGGCATCAGGCTGTGCAGGTGCCGAGCAAACGTTGCAGTTGCTCAATCACGCAGTCCTGCTGAGCGTCGCTCATGGCGGGGAAGATTGGCAGGCTGATGGCTTGAGCGTAATAGCGCTCGGCCTCTGGAAAATCACCTGCCTTGAAACCAAGCTCACGGTAATACGGCTGCAGATGTACGGGTATGTAATGCAGATTGACGCCGATGCCCGCCCCGCGCAAGGCTTCGAATACCTCTC
Source organism: Pseudomonas sp. DWP3-1-2 (assembly GCF_049896285.1). Lineage (NCBI taxonomy): Bacteria > Pseudomonadati > Pseudomonadota > Gammaproteobacteria > Pseudomonadales > Pseudomonadaceae > Pseudomonas > Pseudomonas sp. DWP3-1-2. The sequence continues at coordinate 283,442 of NZ_JAFCTZ010000005.1, forward strand.
GATGGCTCAAGGTCAGGCGCTCGGTTTGCAGGCGCACGACATACAAATGCCAGGCTGACTCTGCCTCGACCTGGGGGCTGGGCAAGGTCAGTGGCAATCCGGTCAACGCCGCTTGATAACGGGCGGCCAGCGCTTGGCGCCGAGCGATGAACGCCTCCAGTTTGTTCAACTGCGACAGGCCCAACGCGGCCTGAATATCCGTCATCCGGTAATTGAAGCCCAGCTCGATCTGCTGGTAGTACCACGGGCCGTGGCTGGGTTCGTCCATGTGCGCCGGGTCCCGGGTCATGCCGTGGCTGCGCAGCCGGCGCAAGCGCTCGGCCAGCTCCGGGCGGTTGGTCAGGACCATGCCGCCCTCCCCCGTGGTGATGATTTTTACCGGGTGAAAACTGAATACGGTCATGGCGGCGAACTCGCCACAGCCCACCGCACGCCCGGCGTACCTTGCACCGACTGCGTGGGAGGCGTCCTCAATCACGGTGAAGCTGTAGCGCTTGGCCAGTTGGTCAATGCGCCGCATGTCGCAGCTCTGCCCGGCAAACGCTACCGCGACCAGGACCTTGGGCAACCGTCCCGCCTGCTCGGCCACTTCAAGCTTGCGCGCCAGCGCCTCGGCATCGAGATTCCAGGTCAACGGATCAATGTCGACAAAATCCACATCAGCACCGCAATAGCGCCCGCAGTTGGCCGAAGCCAGAAAGGTATTGGGTGTGGTCCAGAGGCAATCACCCGGCCCGAGATCTGCCGCCAGACAAGCAATGTGCAGCGCCGCCGTGGCGTTGCACACCGCCACGGCGAAACCGGCTTCCACGCGCTCAGCCATGGCGGCTTCGAAGCGCTCCAGGGTTGGCCCCTGGGTCAACCAGTCCGACTCCAGCACCTGGACCACCGCGTCGATATCGGCTTGATCGAGGCTTTGGCGACCATAAGGAATCATGGCTTGATGTCGGCGTGCAGTTCGCCGATCTGCCCGACCGACAGAAAGTGCGGGTTGATATCCGAGCGGTATTCGAACGTATCGCTGACCGCCTTGCCCTGCTCTCCCGTGGCATCGAAGCTGAAATCCGCATCGACATTATTGAAGCGGATCGACGGCACGATGGTGTAGTGATCGGCAAACTCAAAGGTCATGCGTGCATCGTCCAGCGGCACCATCAACTCGTGGAGTTTTTCGCCGGGGCGGATCCCCACGTGCTTGTGTGGCAGCTCAGGGGCCATGGCCTGGGCCAGGTCGACAATGCGAATCGACGGGATCTTGGGCACGAACACTTCCCCGCCATGCATGCGCGCAAAACTCTGCAGCACGAAATCCACGCCGTGATCCAGCGTGATCCAGAAGCGCGTCATGCGGGTATCGGTGATCGGCAGTTCCTTGGCACCGCCGGCAATCAGCTTGTTGAAGAACGGCACGATGGAGCCCCGGGAACCGGCCACGTTACCGTAACGCACCACCGCAAAACGGGTCGGCTGATCCCCCGCGATATTATTGGCGGCGACGAACAACTTGTCGGACAGCAGCTTGGTGGCCCCATACAGATTGATCGGGCTGGCGGCCTTGTCGGTGGACAGAGCGATAACGCTTTTCACACCATTGGCGATGGCCGCGGCAATGATGTTTTCGGCCCCGTTGACGTTGGTGCGAATGAATTCCGTCGGGTTGTACTCCGCCGCCGGCACATGTTTGAGGGCTGCGGCGTGGACAACGTAATCGATGCCGCGCATGCCTTGCAGCAAACGGTCGGCGTCGCGCACGTCGCCCAGGAAAAACCGCATGCACGGCGCGGTGAATTCCTGCTGCATCTCGTACTGTTTGAGCTCATCCCGAGAGAAGACCACCACCCGCTTGGGCTGATAGCGCTCAAGCAGGGTGCGGATGAACTGGCGGCCGAACGAGCCGGTACCGCCAGAGATGAAAATGGATTTGCCGTTGAACATGCTGTGGGTCCTCTGACCGGTATCGAACTTATGCCAGCAGCTGCGACCAGTTGATACGGGCCGGGCTGCCGAACTCGAAACCTTTACCGGTCAGGGTCAGGTTTTTGTTGTAGGCCGGATCACTGTCAAAAGATCCTGCCCATTTTTCCCTCAAGATCGCGAGCGTCTGTTGGGCATCGGGCAGGATGCCGGGATGGGTAACCTGGACCTGGGGGGCCCATACCGTCAGATAACCCGACTGGCCGATCTTCAGGCACAGATCGACATCACCATAAGAATCGGCGAAATCGTCTTCATCGAAACCCTCAACGGCGTCGAAAAGCGCTTTCTTGACCATCATGCAAGTGGAGGAAACCGCCGAATAGTTCTGCGTCAGCATCAAGCGATGCATGTATCCAGGTGAATCCTTGGCCTCTCCCACAAACGCCGACCCCACACCGTTGTTCATTCCGAGAATCAATCCGGCCTGGGTTATCTTGCTATCGGTGTCGATGAGCTTGCCGCCGACGACCCCGACTTCGGGACGCATGGCCTGATTGAGCAGGCTTCCGACCCAGTTGGGGCTGACCACCTCGCCATCGGAAGCCAACAGAATCAAGTATTCACCCATCGCCTGACGAGCCAGGTGGTTGATCAATGCCGACGCGCTGAGTGCTTCGTTGCTTTCGATCAGCCTGATCCGGCCAGGCTGCTGTTTCTGGGAAGCAAGCCAATGGGAGAGGCTGGTGGTTGTTTCATTATTTTCAGCGATGAGCACTTCGAACTGCGCATAACGAGTGCGTTGCAGAATGCTATTCACGCACCGCTGCAACTCAGCCGAATCGGACGGCCCGTGAATGATGATGGAAACCAGCGGACGTTCGGTGTGTCGGTAATCGATCTGGTAGGTTCCCGCAGGTTCAGAGCCAAGCTGAGCCTTATAGCCACGGGCAGCCAGATGACGGCTCAATGCCAATCGTTCCTGCGCGTTTTCCTTCAGCAAAGGGGCGGCGCATGTGAGCAACGGCTCGCTCATATGAGCCAGCCATGCCAGGCCACCCTGCTCGATGATCCTCAAGAGCACATCGAACTCAAGCGCATTGGCGAATTCAGATGAGTAGCCGCCGGCGTCGATCAGAACGTCGCGACGCATCAGCCAATGTCGAGCCATCAACGCCGGTATGCTCTGGAGCAGGTCCAGGTTGAAATCCGGGCGGAACACATCGACAAGAGCGCCACCCGGCTGACGATGAATCTCATCGGCATAGACCGCGCGGCATTGCGGTGCTGACAACAATTCCAGACTGGCCTGCAACAGACCGCCCGCGGTGAATTGATCGCCCGCGTTGACCAACAGTACCCACTCACAGGTTAACTGGCGCACGCTGTGATTCAGCTTGTCGACATAATTGTCCTGATTGACTTTCACAAAGTGCAGGGTGTTGTCGGGGGTGGTTGCCGCAGGCGGCTCTGCCGTCGTGAAAACGACAATTTTGAAGGCTTTGTAGTGCCCTTCCAGCAAGCTGTCCAGCGTGACCTGCAACGCGGCCACATCACCATCAAGATTCAACACCAACAACCCGAATTGGGGGCCGCCATTAACGGCGCGCAAAGTCTCGCCGATCAGCCGCGACTCATCGGCATCCGGGCTGCGTGTGTCCAGCCATTTGAGCAGGCGACCGGAGCGTGTGGCATCAAAGATGCGGCGAACGTCGGGGTCGGGCAACGCGTTCAGACGCGTTTCCCATGCCTGGATTCTCTCCGCTTCGTCGTCACCCATCACAGCCAGTTGGCGTGCCAGCCGACCGACCACCTCACGGTTGAAAATATTGCAATCCTGCGCCAGCCACAGCCGATCGACTACGCTTTCCGGCGTATCGTTGTTGCGCGCACGCATCAACTCTTCCTGACGTGTCCAGATCCCTTCAAGGCCCTCCAACTGCAGGCGACCGGCAGGCATGGCGTGCAGCATGAACTCATACTCAGTCAGCACATCAAAAAAAGGCTGATTGTAAAATGGCATTTCCACGTATTGCCGCGGGCCAAAGCGCCGCTCCACCTGCAAGGTAGTGCTGCTCCAGTGGGATTCAAAAATCAGCTCGGCAGTCAAGGCTTTACGATGGCGCAGGCTATCGGCCAATGCCTCAAAGCTCTCCAGGACGAGTTCAACGGCCTGCTCCTGATCAACTTCCTGAATCTGTGTGGGCAGCGCTGCAAGAACTCGCGCAAATCGTTCACGATCAGCCAGCGACTTGGGATCGGTATAGGTCAGGGTGTGATAAATCTCGGTGGAATGTTCCGAGCTGATGTAGTTGATTTCCCGCACGACATAAGGGATGGGCAGAATGCGCGCTTTGGCCCGGGCCAGCATGTACCAGGCATGGCCGATTTCTTGCCATTGAAAAATGGTTTCTTCAGGCATGGCGTCGTACCAGTCGCGTAATAGCGAAGTACGGTGGACCGCATAAAACGGAGGGATGTACTGGTCCATGAAGTCCAGAATACGATCCTGCGCATGCTCCGAGGCATAGTCCTCACAGACCTTTTTGTCACGCCGGTAATAACTGACGCTTACGGGTCGAGCCAGGTACATCAGGCAATAGCCATGGCACATGCCGTAATCCGCGTTGGCTTCCAGAAAGCTCACGGACTGTTCAAGAGCCTGATGAACAATGAAATCGTCATCGGCGGCATACACCATATAGGGCGTGGTCACCTGCCGAATGCCGTAGTCCAGCTTGGACTGCACGCCCCAATAACCGAATTGGGGCAAGTGCTGGTATTCAACCGATTCAAACAAACCGGCCACGGCGTCGTTTCGCAAGGACGATGAATCCAGAACAAGAACCTTGCAAGGCAGCGCGCTGTAATACTGCACGGCACGACGCAGGAACGTTGGGCGATTGTGACTGACCAGCACCACGGTCAGCAGCTCGCTCAAGGGCAACGTGTTTTCGGATCTGGACATGCCTTGCATAAAACTTCCCCACACAACCGGTAAATGATAATAGCGTTCGACGACGATGCAGCCGCGGGTTAACGAATACGGCGCAAGTAACCATCCCGGGCGACCGTAATCAGCAGCTTGTTGTGTATCGCTTCGTCAATCCTGAAATCCTGACTTTCTTTCAAATAAGCCCAGACAGCGGTTTTCGGGTTGTCGCCTCTGCCCCATGGGCGATCCGCGAACGCATCTTCAGGCATGTCTTCGACGACCGTGTCCATGACAACGCAATAACTCCCTACCGAAACCAGCGGCGCATAAAGGCGCAGCTCTTCGAGCACATGATCATGAGTGTGATTGGAGTCCAGGACGACGATGACTTTCTTGCCCCTTGCAGCGGAACGAACCTGATCCGCCACAGCGGGGTCGATGCTTGAACCCTCGATCATGCTGATGCGCTTGAACATGGGGTGACTTTCGATGGCTTCGCGGTTATGCGGCCGAATGTCCCTGTCGATCCCCAACACTTCACCATGTCCCTGGAGTTCGAGTATCGAGGCGTAATAAAGAATCGAACCGCCGTGAGCGATACCGCATTCGATAATCAGGTCTGGCTTGATCTCCCAGATGATCTCCTGCATGGCCATCATGTCCTGAGGCAACTGGATAATCGGCCGCCCCATCCAGGAAAAGTGATAGCTGTACTTATGCCGGGCCGACTCGTTGAAGAACTCCTGCGCCAGACCCACCAGCTTTTCATCCTGCCCCTGGGCGATCACTTCAGCCTGGCACTGGGATTCGAATAGTTCATTTTCGGACTGCGTCATTTGTTGACCTCAATACAGTTATTTGAAAGAAGCGCTGTCGACAGCGTGATAGGTGAAACGCCCTTCAGTTGCCCGCTTGATTTCTTCCAGATAGTTGGAATTCATGACAAACACCTGGGCACCGTCCGGCAACGCCAACGCCTCCTGCGGCGACGACACGCGCAAGCCGCTGCCAGGAAGGTAACGACCTTGCTTGGCCGGGTTGATATCCACCACCTGATCGACCGTTACGCCGGCACGCTGCAGGAATAACGAATAGATCACCCCTTTGGACGACGCGCCCCAGATCGCGGAGCCTTGCCCGGGAGAGGCCTGAATGAGGCGTACGGCGTCCTCGATACTGCGGGTGAAATCCATCGGCATGTCGAGACGGCGCACCGGTTCGGTTGGCTGGGTGCGAAGACTCGACAGGTCGGCAACGATGTAGAGATATTGCCCTCCGAACAGATGTCCGGACTCGTACACGGTATCGAACAACTGACGGAAATCGTCGTGACGGAAATAATTGACGTGCTCATAAAACACGTCGAACCAGGCTCGGTGCTCAAGTATCCAGTCGAAGCACGGCACTTCGATGTAGATTCGCCCACCCTGATTGGCATCGGCGATTTCCGCGAGGAAGCTCACAGGATCGGCGATGTGTTCCAGAACGTGTCGAAGCACAACCGCGTCGGCGGCCAAACCAAGGCCGCGGGTAAAAGGCGCTTTGACTACATCGGGATTGTCGCCTTCATAAGCTGGATCAATACCGGTGATGGCGTAATCAAGCCCGCGCAAAAGCTCAAGAAAGTAGCCCTTGCCACAGCCAACCTCAATCAGACTCTGGCCTTTGAAATATCGCGCAATGATGCCTTCGACATCCTTCAGGTGCTGCTGGAACTGTGCGGACCAGGCTTGCTCGTTCTGGTAGTCGCTGTCATAGCTGAGCTTCGCAGGATCGAACGCCTGATTGAAAATCAGCCCGCTGAGTTCATCTTGCACCAGCACAATATCAGCGAGGGGCGACCGGCGAGCCGAGGCCGCATCGGCATAGGTGCGGTTCTGCAACACCGGCAAATCGGTGACCCGGTATAACTCACGCTTCATGCTCAACTCCCTCAACTCAGCACCCGGCCTGACATCTGATGCATGCGCTCGGTAGTGCCCCAGAACGCCATGGGCTCGTACGCGGGATAACCGTAAAACCCGAGATTCAATGCCATTGATGAGTTCTGCTCTCGCAACCGCTGCTCGACGAGAGTCCGGACCGAAATCGGCACACCGCTGCAGCAATTGAACACGCCATTGGCTTGCGTGCTCTCCAGCATTTGAGCCAGATAACCGGCAGCCTTCTCGATGGCGAGGTAATCACGCAGTTGTGCCCCACCTGACATGTTGAATTCCCGTTGACCGGCCTCAACAGCGCGATCCAGGCTTGCCAGCAAGCTGTTGGGGTTTTGTCCCTGACCATGCAAGTAAAACAATCGCGCCCACTGAAGCGTGAATGGCTGTGTCGATTGCAGGCTTTCAAGGAACAAACGCAGGGTGTTTTTAGCCAGCCCGTAAGCAGTAACCGGTTCTGGTGTGGTCTGTTCATCCAGCGGGCCGCTTAGCATCCCGTACTCAAAGCAGGTGCCTGTGACCATCACTTGAGGCACACCGGCCTCTACCACACGCTTGATGAATGAGTAATCCGCGAACAGGTTGTGCTCGAAATGAAACAGGTCCTTGTAATTCGGCAAGCCGGGCCAGGCCAGATGAGCCATGGCGTCGATGCCTTGGGTGAGCGCAATAACATCGAGTTCGGGAGCGTGAACATCGGCAGCGATGAACTCCACCTCCTCAAACCAAGGCATGGCCTGCGCGACGTCCAGATTGCGGGCCACGGCGCGAACAGCACAGCCCCGTGCCAATAAGGCGCTGACCAGATGGCGTCCGACAAAACCGGTCGCGCCTGTCACCAATATCCGTAGACGACTCACAGGATGCGCAACTCAGGCACGGCGATCACGAAACGCCCGCCCCATTCACGAATAACGGCCTGCTCCTGGCTGACTTCATTCAGCAAATTCCACGGCAACACCAACACGTAATCCGGTTTCTCCAGCGCGATGCGTTCGGGGCTCACCACTGGAATCCGACTGCCCGGCAAAAACTTGCCCTGTTTGTGCGGGTTCGCGTCAGCGACCCACGCCAGCAGGTCGGGTTTGACCCCGGCATAGTTGAGCAACGTATTGCCCTTGGCGGCCGCGCCGTAACCTGCGACCCGCTTGCCCTCGGCCTTGGCCTGCAACAAAAAGCGCAGCAGCCCGTGCTTGATGCGCTCGGCCGCAGGTGCCAGCGTCGTGTAGAACCCGGATCGGGTGACACCTGCACGCAACTCGGCGGCCAACGCTTGCTGCACGGCCGGTTGCTGCGCACGACGCACGCCCTCCACGCGCTGAACAAACACCCGCAGCGAGCCGCCGTGAGTCGGCAGGTGGCTGACATCAAAGATGTCCAGCCCGTTGCGCTCGCACAATGTCTGCACAGCCGTCAGCGACAGGTAGGAATAGTGTTCGTGATACAGCGTGTCGAATTGCGCGCCCTCCATGAGGGCCAGCAAATGCGGAAATTCGAACGTCGCGACGCCTCCTGGCTTGAGCAACAGCGCAAAGCCTGTCAGGAAGTCATTGATATCGGGGACATGGGCCAGCACGTTGTTGGCGGCCATGAGGTCTGCCGACCAGCCCTCCTCCACCAGCTGCAACGCGGTGTCGCGACCAAAAAACAGCTCACGAATGTCCAGGCCCTTTTCCCGAGCGGCCTGGGCGGTGCTTCGGGTGGGCTCGATTCCCAGGCAAGGGATGCCGCGCCTGGCAACGTATTGCAGCAGGTAGCCATCGTTGGCGGCAATTTCCACCACACGGCTTTCGGCGTTCAGCCCGAAGCGTTCAACCATGGCCGCCACATAGCGCTCGGCATGTTCCAGCCATGTGCTGGAGAAGGAGCTGAAATAGGCGTAGTCCGCGTCGAACAGGCTTTCAGCGCGGGTGTAATCCTCGGTCTGGACCAGCCAGCAGGACTGGCAAACCTGAACTTTCAACGGCACCCATTGTTCGGCGGCCTCAAGCTGCTCGGCACGAAGGTAGGCATTGGACGGCGGCGCAGTGCCCAGATCGATCAGCGGCAAATTCAAGGGAGAGCCGCAGCCTCGACAGTTCATAAGCGCACTCCGGCGAATTGGGAATTCAGCAATGGGTGGGACGCATCCCGGGCTGACAGATTTCTGACAGCCAGCGGCCAGGCAATCGCCAGACGAGGGTCGTGTACCGAAAGCCCGCCTTCATGCTCCGGCGCATAATCGGCGTCGTGCAGGTACAACAACTCGGCATCCTCGGTCAGGGTCTGGAAACCATGGGCGAAGCCGGCCGGGATCAACACGCTGCGGCCATCGCCGGCGCACAGGTGCTCAGCGTGCCAGTGCAAAAAGGTGTCCGAGTCTGGACGCAAATCAACGGCAACGTCCCAGACTTGACCGCGCAGGCAGGTGATCAACTTCGCTTCTGGCCGCTCGCTGTTCTGATAGTGCAGCCCGCGCACGCTGCCCTGCTCACGGGTGCAGGAATGATTGATCTGGCGAATATGAAACGGCTGGCCAAAGCCATCGAGGCTGCCCTCGCAGAACAATCGGGAAAAATGCCCACGGGTGTCTTCGTGGCGCTTGTGCTGCACGCTGAACATGCCCGCCAAAGGCAATGCCTTGACCCTGAACTCGCTCATGGCTGCTCCCGGTACAGGTTCAACTGAGCCAGCGTCATCTCACGCATGTTCTTGCCCGCCTTCCAGGCCAGATGCCAATCCAGGGTATGTTCCAGGCATTGTTGCAACGTCCAGCGTGGCTTCCACGCCAGCAATTGATGCGCACGACTGCTGTCCAGACGCAGCAAGACCGCCTCGTGCAGTTCACTGCGCTCGATACGGATCCCGGGGCCGCGAGGCCAGCGTCTGGAAAGTAGCTCCACCACTTCGCCGACGCTGCACATATCGCCTTCGCTGGGTCCGAAGTTCCAGGCACCGGCAAAGGCCGGACCTTGCTCGTACAGGTTCGCCGCCAGCAACAGATAGCCCGCTAAAGGTTCCAGCGCATGCTGCCAGGGGCGCACGGCCTGAGGATAACGGAGCGTCACGGGCTCATTGGCCGACCAGGCCTTGAGCACATCCGGGATCAGGCGCTCAGGAGCAAAGTCACCCCCGCCCAGCACATTGCCCGCCCGTGCGGTCGCCAGCGCCAGGCCGTGTTCGGCGTAACGGTCGGCGGCGAAGAACGAGGCTGCGTAAGATTGGGCGAGTAACTCGCAGCACGCCTTGCTGCTGCTGTAGGGGTCATGCCCGCCCAACGGTTCATTCTCACGGTAAGGCCAGAGCCACTCCTGATTGGCGTAGACCTTGTCAGTGGTCACCAGCACGCAGGCGCGTACGCCACCGATCTGTCGAATCGCTTCGAGCAGGTTCAAGGTGCCCATGACATTGCTGGAATAAGTGCCCAGTGGGTCGCGATAGCCTTCACGCACCAGTGGCTGCGCGGCCAGGTGCAGGACAATCTCCGGTTGAGCCTCAGCGATCAACTCCAGCAAGGCGCCGAGATCGCGCAGGTCCCCACGCTGATCATTGATGCCTTCGGCCACGCCCGCCAATTCAAACAGGTTGGGTTCGGTGGCGGGTGCCAGGGCAAAGCCGCTGACCTGTGCTCCGAGGCTTTGCAGCCAGAGCGTCAACCAGCTGCCTTTGAACCCGGTATGCCCGGTGATCAATACGCGCTTGCCGCTCCAGAACCGAGAACTCAAGCCCACTGCTTCCACGGGGCCTCCCCGCTCTGCCACAGTTGCTCGAGGTAATTCTTGTCGCGTAGCGTATCCATCGGATGCCAGAAGCCATCATGCTGAAACGCGGCCAGCTCGCCGCGTTCGGCCAGCCCCATCAGCGGCTCTGCCTCCCAGACGGTTTCGTCGCTGGTAATCAGCGACAGCACTCTGGGTGACAACACAAAGAAGCCGCCATTGATCCAGCCACCGTCGCCGCGAGGTTTTTCCGTGAAGCCACGCACCAGATCCCCATCACGCTCCAAAGCACCATAGCGGCCCGGCGGCTGCACGGCGGTCACCGTCGCCAACTGATTGTGGGAAAGATGAAAGTCCAACAAAGCGCTGATATTGAGATCCGAGACGCCATCGCCGTAGGTAAAGCAAAAGGCTTCTTCGTCCTGCACATAGCGACTGGCCCGACGCAAGCGACCGCCGGTCATGGTTTCTTCGCCGGTGTCGATCAACGTGACGCGCCATGGCTCGCTGTAATTCTGATGCACGTCCATGCGGTTGTTGCACATATCAAAGGTGACGTCAGAGGTGTGCAGGAAGTAGTTGGCGAAGAAATCCTTGATCGCGTAGCCCTTGTAGCCCAGGCAAATCACGAAGTCATTGATACCATGGGCGGAGTACTGCTTCATGATGTGCCAAAGAATTGGCTTGCCGCCGATCTCGATCATTGGCTTGGGCTTGAGGTGTGACTCTTCACTGATCCTTGTGCCAAGGCCACCGGCCAGAATTACTGCCTTCATCTCGTCCCCTCTTGTGTTCCACAGGGCTCAACCAAGCTTTCAGGGCTTTGCAGGCCAACTGGATAAACCGTCAGCACCATAAACATGCATCTTCCGGAAACGTCGGAAGTGCTCGTTTTATGGCGATATAAAAGGGGATGTGCAGGAAACGCGCCAGCTCGACATCCGAGTGGCGCGACCAGGTATCAAATGTCGGGATCAGTCCCCAAACCAGGCGTTGATCCAATGATCGAGGTTATCGCCACGCAGCATGAAGTCGCGTAACACGAACTCGCGTAGCTGGTCGCCCATACGGTAACTGGCATCAGGGTCGGCCAAGTGCATGCGAATCGCTTGTAACCACTCTTCGGTGGTGTTGCTCATCACGCGTGTGCAGGGCAAATAGCCGCGATAGGCCGCAGTATCGGTGCACACGACGGGGTATCCGCAGGCACCGTACTCAAGCAAGCGCAGATTGCTTTTGCAATCGTTGAAGATGTGGAATTCCAGTGGCGCGAGCGCCAGATCAAGGTTCAGGCTCGCCAGCTTGGCAGGGTAACTGTCCAGATCTATCAAACCGTGAAATTCATGCACGTACGGCCGTAGCTCATCGGGGCACATGCCGAAGAATACCCACTCGACCTCATCGGCCAGTTCACGAACCACGTCCGCGATGACTTCCAGATCACCCTGGTGGCTGGTACCGCCCCCCCAACCCACCCGAGGCTTGCGTGAAACGCGTCGCTTACAATGGAAATCACCCCAGAGATGCGGAGCAAGCATGTTCGGCACCACGCGAATATCATCGTGCATGCTCGACAAGGCGTCGGCCAAAGGATAGGTGGTGACGACGACGCGATCACACAGACCAATGCCCTTGCGCACCAACCGCTCCATCTCTTCGTGGCCGGGCTTGTTGCGCGCATGGGCGTTTTTCTTCGTCGTATGAACCACGTAATCATCCAGCTCATAAATGCGCCGAGCCTTGGAGTAGGTCTTTAGGGGGATGATCTCGTTGACAGGGCCTTCGCTGTAGCGACACTGCAGGATTATCGCATCCGGTGCGAGACGCTCCAGCTCGATAATGGTGGGCATGTCGTAGTAAATCCGCCCCGTCAACCTGCCCGCCGCCTCCAGTTCAATCATGGGCTGGGTCACGCGATAGTGCCCGACTGCAGAAGCATTGATGGGCAATCCGGCAACAACAGGCAATGTTTTACGTACAAATGGACTCCAACCGGTACGCAGCCCAGGTTCGAGATTGAAACTCGAGCCACCCAAGGTATTCAGGGCAAGATTGGTGTTGTAGGCAGGGTCCCTGGCAATGATCGGCAGCCAGCGCTTGTAATACGTCTCTTGCTCCCTGGCCTGCTGATCCAACAAAGCCGCATCTGCAACTGGCGCGGGCTGGCTACCCAAGGCCAGTCTTGAATAAGGCGTCCAGACCACCAGGTAGCCGTTTTGTCGGATGCGCAAGCATAAGTCGATTTCGCTAAGGGTGTGTGCCAGGCCTTGATCATCCAGCCCGCCGACTTCGTCAAACACCGCCTTGCGCACCAGCAGACAGTCTCCACCCACGGCACTCAGGTCCTGAACCACTTGCAGCCGATGCATATAGCCTGCAGCATTCATGACATCGCCGTAAAAGGGCACACCCGCGGGCCCTTGCAAGCCCAGGATTACGCCCGCGTGGAGAATACGGCCGTCCGGGTTGAAGAGCTTGGCACCGACCACAGCCACTTCAGGGCGCTGCCCGTGATTGAGTAACTCATCCAGCCAGTCACCCTGAGTGATGACTGCAAACGGGTTGAGCATCAACAGATAATCGCCCGCGGCGTGCCGTGATGCGAAGTTGCGCAACGCGGCAATACCGCGCTGCTCCGGGTAACTGAGCACTCGCAACTTGGCGATGCCTAACTGCGCAATGCCGTTTAACCAGGCCAAGGTCTCCGCTTGCTCGCTGCCGTTATCCACCAACAGAATTTCGTAGGCGCTATAAGCTGTTTTCTCCAACAGACTTTCGACGCACCGCTGCATGGCAGCCAACTGATCCTTGCTGGCGATGATGATCGAAACCAGAGGACGATCTGCATGCTCGTATTCGACCCGGTTAATCAACGCAATGCTGCCTTTGCGCACCTCGCCGGCGATGCCCAGACGCTGAAGATGCGCTTGCACAATGGCAGTGTTCTGTTCAACGAGCTCAGGTAAAGCCAGCCACTGGGCAAACCCGGACTGGGACTCAACGAGCAGCTCATTGATGTGTTCCACAACCTGGGTGCCCTGCCTTTCCACCAACCGCCAGAGCAGGTCATGTGGAGCCAACTCACCAAAGCTCGGATCAAGCCCTCCAATAGCCAGGAAAGCCGTCCGGTCAAATGCCAGCGTGCGTCCCACGTAGGGATAGCTGCGCATGAGGTCAAGGTTGAAATCGGGTTTGAACGCAGGATCAGCCGATTCGCCTTCGCACAATCCTCCCTCATCGCTGTACAGACAACGTGCGTCCTCAAATGCCACGATGCGTTCAGCGAGTACCAGCAAAGCGGGCTCCAAGAGACGATCTCCAGGACGCAGAAGATAGATCCAGTCAGCCCCTTCGAGTTGCTCAAGCACTTCATTGAGTTGTTGCTGCCAGTTCTGCTGATACGGCATGTGCAGGACTTTTTCATTCAGCACGACTTCGGTACACGCACTCGAGAGCACCACCACCATGTCCGCCGGATAAAACTGCCCGGCAATGCTGCGCAGCGTAACCTCCAGACTGGCTCCATTGGCGGCTTCGTCAATAATGATCGGGATGATTTTCGGGCGCCAGGCCCAGGAGTCGAGCGTATCGGGCAGCAGCTTTTTTTGTGGCTCGGACAACGTCCGGCACATCAGCCATTGGGTATAAAGCTCGGTAAAACTGAGGCTTTCGATACCCACCCGCCACGGCAGCGTGGTTTGCTTGGTGCCCAGTGATCGACTCAGCGGCAGCTCAACCCAGACGCGGGGTGACTCTGCAGCGCGGCTCAGCGGTAAATAGCGAACCCAGCCTGGTGCTGGCGCCGATTCCCCGCTTCGGGCTTTAAGCATCTGCAGCAGCCACTGCCTTTCTGCAAGCGCCGCATCCATCATCGGCTGTTGTCGACTAAGGCGCCCCGGATACAAGCGCTCCATACCAAGGATATCGTTGAGCACCACGACATTACCGCGTCGCATCAAACAGACGTACAGCGCGAAATCCAGGGTTGCCACAAAACAGTGGCCCGGCTGGGTCAACGCCGGCAATAGTTCCAGCACATCAACACGCCGAAACAGCGCATTGCTGAAGCCCCCCAGAAAGTTGACAGGAAAAGTATCGAAGATCGACAGCAGATCGTCGCCCTTGTAAATAGCGCTGGTCGGTGCAAGCGCGCTGTTCTCCAGACGAGACGGCAATTGCATGTCATTTGCGTCCCAGAGAAGACGCTGACCGAAAACCAGTCGGGCGTCCTCCTGCTCGACAAAGGCATTGACCTGTCGCTTGATGCACGCCGGGAAGAGCTGGTCATCATCACAAAGAAACTTGATGTATTCGCCGTCGGCCTCATCCAGACAGGCTTTCAGGTTACCGACCAGACCCAGGTGCTCGGCGTTGCGCACATAGCGCAGCTGCGGGGCAAGGTCTGCAAACGAATCGACGATCGTTTTTATGTCGCTGCCAGGACTGTCGTCGCAAACGATCACTTGCACATTGGCATAAGTCTGGCTGAGGGCGCTGGCCAAAGCCGCCTGGAAAAACCGCGGATTAAAAGCGGGGATGACGATACTGACGAGGGGAACTGGATTCACAAGGCGTACTCGCAAGCAGCGGGCACCGTCGCTGCAGGACAATGCCCATTAACCGCTGGTAGAAAGATAGCTGAGGCTCGATATGCGCCGCGTCCTTGCGGCCATTCGATTAAAGCTTGCTGAACAGGTTCAGTTGCGAAACCCGCGTGAAGACCAGCTGGGAAGCCGTGAGCATGGTTTGCTGCATGGTCAGACGGCCAATGGCGTCTACCGGATCGGAATCGACGATCTTGCCCTGCTCTACAGTGTTATTGCCCTGTAGCAGGTCATTGGTAGTACCCTGGGATTCGGTCGCTGCCTGTCTGGCCCCTCCCTCGGAAACGGCATTGGAAACCCTTTCGGTACCACTGGTGAGGTTGCCCAACGCAGAATCCAGGGAAGCCTGAAGTTTCTGGAGAGCAACGGTATCACCATCGGCCGGGGTGTTGAGGGCATTGATCACCGAGTTCAGGGTGTTGAGCACGTTCTGGTTCTGTTGGGTGCCACCATTGACCACAAACGTATCGCCCACGGCGGGTGTACCACTGACGGTAAAGCTGATCCCCGAAGAACTGGTCGGCGTTGCGCCGATGGTGCCGCTTGAAATCTTTGTGGAAGAGCTGGTGATCGGTGAAGCGTACAGATCATAGTCAGTGGCGCTGGTGAACTTGACGATCGCCCCGCCAGCCGGAAAACTATTGTTGTAGTCCTCCAGATCCTGAGCCGACGTGCCGACCGCTGCGGCGGTGATCACCGCAGTCGAGGCATTGCCTGGGCTACGCGTGGCGCTGATCTTATCCGGTGTGGTGGTCAGAGCGAATTCACGACCGGCCAGTGCCGCGTCGGCAGCAGCAGTGGTCGCACGCTCGGCATCCGTCAGGTTGACGTTCAGTGAAAGGTCAACACCGCGAAAACTGATCACCTGAGCAGAGGCACTGGTCGAAGAGAAGGCGCCCGTGCCGCCCGCGTCGGCGGTAACGTCCACGTTATTGGCATCTGTGATCTTGTACTCGGTACTGCTCAGGAACGTCAGTTTATAAGGCTGACCACTGACATACTCGGAGTTGTATTTGGCAGCGGTTGACACAATACCGCCCGACAGACTGATTTTGCCGTCATCTACGGCCGGTGTGATCAGCGTACTGGAAGTGCGGGTGGTGTTCACAGCCGTTTCAAATGCATCCCAGCCGGTCGTATTACTGGCAATACTCAAGCCATCGCCGATGGCCAGCTTGATTAATGTCTGATCACCATCATAGGCGTAGGTGCCGTCAGGATTCTGCGAATACGGAGGTGTACCGGTCTTGGACCCGGAAAACAGATATTGGCCGTCAGCGCCCTTGCTGTTCATCAGACTCAGAATCTGGCTTTGCAGCTGTGTGAGCTCATCGGCCGAGGCTTGGCGGTCCTTGTCGGTATAGGTTCCGTTGCCCGCCGACACCACAAGCTCCGACGCTCGCTGCAACGCGGTCGTGATACTGCGAAGGGCGGTTTCAGACCGCGCCACGCTGGTGTCGACCGTGCTGATGTTGGTTTTGTACTGGGTCAGCATGGAGTTCTGCTGAGTCAGTTGCAGGACACGCGCCGCGCCGACGGGATCATCGGCCGCCGAGTTGAGTTTGATTTGACTGGAGACTTCTTCGCCGGTCTTGATGACGTTGGCATAGGTCCGGGTGTAATTGGCGGAACTGGCTTCGTAAAACTGAGCAGTTGAAATACGCATGAATTACGACTCCTTAAAGACTGTTGATCAGCGTGCTGAAAATGGCTTGCGCAGCTTTGATGATCTGCGACGACGCGGTGTAGTACTGCTGATACTTGACCAGGTTGGCGGCCTCTTCGTCCAGAGACACACCCGAGACTGCGTCACGAGCGCTTTTGGACTGGGTCACCAGTGCCCCGGTCGCCGTCACGTCAGTCAAGCCTTGCGCGGCGCTGATGCCAACGTCAGAAACCAGTGCACCGTAAGCACCGGACATGCTCAGGCCTGCAGTCCCCTCAACGCCCACCGTCTGTTTGGTTTGCAGATCCAGCGTCTGGATGGCATTGCGGTTATCCGCCGAGCCCGCACCGGTCAACGCGATGTTGAAGGTGTCCTTGTCTGCGGGCGCGCCGGAGATCGTCATTTCAAACGAATACTCCTGCGCTGCCCCTGAGGAATCTTCGTAGCCCACATTCAGCTTCAGCAGGTTGCTCTGCCCCGGCACGATGGTTCCGGTCACGGCGGTACCGGTCTTGTCCAGCACGGCATTACCCTGGGCATCTAGCAACTGGTAGCTCTGCGCACCACCGACAACCGCCCCGAACAACAGTTTCAGGGGGGCGGTGTCCTTGATCCCGTTACGCAGCTCGGCGGTGCCGGCGGTGTCGTAAACATCAGCAACAGTGGTCAGCGTCGGTTGCGTGAACCCGCCCGAGCCCGAGTTGCTGGCACCTGCGGTGGCGGTCAACGGTGCGGCTGCGGCTAAATTCTTGGGATCGGTAATGACCGTCGACAATGCAGCGGCGGCATTACGCGTCGGGGTCAGGGTGAAGGTGTCACCGGCGGCAACCGGGTTGCCGTTGAGGCTGACCGAGAACCCCTCAAACTCTTTGGGCGGGTCATCGTCCAGGTTGCCAGCCCCCAGGCTGGTGCCATCGGGCAGACGGCGGACCGTAAAGTTCTTGTCGTCGGTAAACGTCACCGAATAATCGCTGGCGGCCAGCTTGCCGGTATCGGTAATCGTCACATCCAGATTGCCGGAGCCTGCGCTGTTGCCGGTCTTGCCGATGCTGCGCTGGGAGATCTGGCTGGCATCATTGATGCTGTTGAACAGGTTACTGCCAAACTCACCGTTACTGTCGACGCCCTGATTCAACTGGCTGTTGACCTGGTCAGACAACACCAGGGCCACACGGCCCAGCTCATTGATGGCAGGCGTCATGACTTCAGTACGGTAGCGCAACAGACCGCCGATGCTGCCGCCGGTGACCACCGAAGTCACGTCCGTTGTCGTGGAACCCGAGGCGACCTTGAGGCTGTACTGTGCCGGATCGGCAGCGCTGGGCACGGCGCTCATGGCGTTAGCAGTGCTGCCATTTACCAGCGCCTGACCGGTACCGATGTAGACGTCGTAGTTACCGTTGTTTTCAACCACCTTGGCGCCCACCAGCTCATTGAGCTGGCGGACCGACTCGCTGCGGGCATCCAGCAGGCTGTTGGGCGTGGCACCGGTTGCAGCGCTGGAAGTGATCTGCTGATTGAGTTTGGCGATGGACGACGACAGGTTATTGACCTGGTCGGCCATTGTTGAGAGCTGGGTATTGATCGTCGAGCTCTGGGTATTCAACTGAGCCGCAATAGAGTTGAACCGCCCGGCGAGCGCTGACGACTGTTGCAGAAACAACGAGCGGGCTGTCGTATCGGTCGCCGAGGTGGAGACACCTTGCAGATTGGTAAAAAACGACGCCAGGGCCGGAGCAATGCCCGTTGCTGTGTCGGACAGCAGCTTATCGGTCTTGCTCGCCTGGGCCGAGTAAGCGGTCGCATCAGCACCGAGCGCGGTACTGGTTTGCAATTGGGTATCCAGATAGCTGTTATAGATCCGGCGCACGTCGGACAGCGTGGTTCCGGAGCCGACATAGCCAGCCCCTAGATTCTGCTGCATCGAAGCGGTGGTCATGACCTGCTGACGCGAGTAACCCGCGGTATCCACGTTGGCCGTGTTATTACCGATGGTGTTCATTGCGGCACTGCTTGCGGTCAGCCCTGAGAGCCCAATTGAAATCAGTGACATGGTTCAAGCCTTATAAAGTAGTGGAAGAGCCCGATGCGGCTGCGTAAGTCTGGTAACTCTTCATCTGCTTGGCGATTTGCGAAATCTTGCTGGCATAGTCCGGGTCAGTGGCATAACCCGCCTTCTGCAACTCTTTTACAAACTGTTCCGGTTTATCGGCCGAATTCACGACTTCTTTATAGCGATCGTTGTTCTCCAGCAGGCTGACCAGGTCATGAAAACTATCGGCGTAGGATGAGTACGAACGGAAGTCCGCCGTTTCCTTGACCATCTTCCCGTTCCGGAACTCACTGGTGATCGCCCGAGCCTCAGGCCCCTTCCAACTGCCCTGGGCCTTGATGCCGAACAGGTTGTGGCTGCTGCTGCCATCTTGCTGACGCATGATGGATTTGCCCCACCCGGTTTCCAGCGCCGCCTGGGCAACCAACACGGTCGGATCGACACCGATTCGCGCCGCCGCCTCTTTGGCCAGCGGCAGCATGGTTGCCACGAACTGGTCAGCGTTGCTGAAGGCGCGCTTGGCCGGCGCCAGCGGCGGTTGCGCGATGCTGCGCACGTAGCTGGGCGTGGCCGGTGCCAGATTCGGGTCCAGCGTCCAGTCACCGTTACCCCTGTTGCCGGCCTGGGTGCCGACGGCGTCGGTCGCTGTGCGTGCGGTGGGTGACAACACACCGGCAGTATTGGGCACGATGCCAGCCAACAGCCGGTCGGTCAGCTTGCTGGGCAGCGACAGGCGACGAGCATTGAGCATCGCCATGTCATTGCGCCCTTCGCCACTGGCCGCAGCGGCTGCCGCAACCTGATCCGCAACAGCCGACCGTGTCGCCCACAACGGACGCTGGTAAACACTGGTGGCCAACGCGGTCTTGGCGGGTGCACCCTCCCCAGACGCAGCTTCTGCGGTGGTTGCTGGCTGCGAGCCCTTGGTTTTCGACAACTGCCGCATCAACACGTCCTGCAGGCCGATACCACCGCCCTTGGTGGACATGGAAACCGCCAGTTGCTGGTCGTACATATCCTGGTATTGACGCGTCGATGCAGTGTTCATCGGGTTATCTTTGGCCAACACTTCGTTGGCCGAGCGCATGGCCTTGAGCATCTGGCTGACGAACAGCGATTCGAACTCCTGAGCCACCTTTTTCAGGTTGGCATCGCTGTTCTTGTCGCCATTTTTCATCGAGTTCAGGCGATTGAGGTCGGTGTAGGCCCCTGAATCACTGGCCGAGAAAACAGAGCTCTTAGGCATATCCATGCGCAGTTCCTCAGATCACGATCAGGTCGGCTTGCAACGCACCGGCCTGCTTCAATGCTTCGAGAATCGCCATCAAGTCGCCAGGCGCAGCGCCCACCTGATTCACGGCCCGGACGATTTCATCCAGCGTGGTGCCCGGACCGAACTTGAACATCGGGTGCAGTTCTTGCTGAGCGTTAAGCCGAGAGCGCGGCACGACAGCCGTCTGCCCACCGGACAACGCGCCTGGCTGACTGACAATCGGATCTTCAGTGATGGTCACGGTGAGGCTGCCGTGGGTCACCGCGGCTGGCGATACTTTGACGTTCTGGCCGATGACGATCGTACCGGTACGCGAGTTGATGATGACTTTGGCGGACGTCTGGCCCGGGTCTACTTCCAGGTTTTCCAGCACCGACAGATAGTCAACGCGCTGACTCGGATCCAGCGGCGCAGTCACCCGCACCGAACCGCCATCCAGCGCCTGGGCAACACCCGGGCCGAGCAGGTTGTTGATCGTGTCGACCACGCGCTTGGCGGTGGTGAAGTCGGAGCGATTGAGGTTCAGGGTCAAGGTATTGCCCTGATTGAAGCCGCTCGGCACAGCGCGTTCCACCGATGCACCACCGGGAATGCGCCCGGACGACGGCACGTTGACGGTAATTTTGGAACCGTCACGGCCCTCGGCATCGAAGCCACCCACCACCAGGTTGCCTTGAGCGATGGCGTAGACATTGCCGTCGACACCTTTCATCGGGGTCATGAGCAAGGCACCGCCGCGCAGGCTTTTGGAGTTACCGATGGACGATACGGTGATATCGACCATCTGGCCTGGCTTGGCGAACGGCGGCAAGTCGGCGTACACCGCCACGGCCGCGACGTTTTTCAATTGCACGGTGCCGGAGCCGCTGGGCACTTTGATGCCAAACTGGGCCAGCATGTTGTTGAACGTCTGCAGCGTGAAAGGCGTCTGTGTGGTCTGGTCACCCGTACCATTGAGGCCGACCACCAGACCGTAGCCGATCAACTGGTTGGTCCGCACGCCGGAAATACTGGCGATGTCCTTCAGTCGCTCGGCGTGTGCGCCGAGCGTGGTGGACAACAGCAGTACGGCCGCTATCAGTTGCTTGAGATTGATCATGTCTATCCCGCTATCAGAAAGGGAACAACGGGCTGAGGAAGAACCGATCGAACCACCCCGGCTGACTGGAATCGGCGAACGAACCGGTACCTGAATACGTAATGCGCGCATCGGCCACACGGGTGGACGAAACGGTGTTGTCCGTGGCGATGTCGTCCGCGCGGATCAAGCCTGCAATGCGCACCAGTTCGTCACCGGTGTTCAGCGTCATCCACTTCTCACCGCGCACCGAAAGAATCCCGTTGGGCATCACATCTGCAACGGTCACAGTGACCGAACCGGTCAGGCTGTTACTTTGCGCAGCCTTGCCATCCCCCTTGGTTGAACGGTCGCCACTGTATCCGGCGTTGAGGCTCAGATCGCCACTGCCCACCGGGTTGTTGGTGCTCAAGCCGGCACCGAACAACGAGGTCAGGCCGATGCTGTTGCTGCTGTTCTTGCTGATGTCGGAACTGGCCGCCTTGCTGGCCGCCATCTTCTCGGAAAGCGTGATCGTAATAATGTCACCCACCCGATAAGCCTTACGGTCGCCGTACAGGTTCTGCTCGAAACCCGCCTGGTAGATCGAACCGTTGTTGGCAGCGGCAGGCAAAGGCGTACGCGGCAACACCGGCGCGTAATAAGGGTCATTAGGCTTGGCGGCTGGCGCAACACAACCCGTCAGTAACGCGATTCCACACAATGGAATGACCAGCAGGGAAAACCGCAAAACAGGGAGCCTTTTCATGACACTTAAAACCTCGCGGTGGAGCAGGCGCATGACAGTCGCGCCATCAAGTTGAACAGGTGTAGCAACCGAGCGAACACAGGCATCAGGGCATTACAGGGTTTGCGTAAGGTTCTGCAGCATCTGGTCAGCGGTGGAGATCACCTTGGAGTTCATCTCGTAGGCGCGCTGGGTGGTGATCATGTTGACCAACTCCTCAACCGTGCTCACGTTGGAGTTTTCCAGGGTGTTCTGCAGCACGGGACCAAGACCGTTCAGCCCAGGAGTGCCGACTTGCGGCGCACCGCTGGACGCGGTTTCCAGAAACAGGTTGCCGCCCTGCGCCTGAAGGCCGGCCGGGTTGATGAAGTCAGCTGTCTGGATATTGCCGATAACCTGAGGCGTCGCCACCGCGCCCGCCAACGTGATCGATACCGTACCGTCCTGCCCGACCGTGAAGGTCTGCGCGTTCTGTGGCACGACGATCGCTGGCTCCAGGGCGTAACCGCTGGCGGTCACGATCTGGCCGTCGGAGTCCAGGTGAAAAGTACCGTCACGGCTGTAAGCAGTGGTGCCGTCAGGCTGCATGATCTGGAAAAACCCACGACCGTTTACCGCCAGGTCAAGCGGGTTGTTGGTGGTCTGCAGGCTGCCGGCCGTGAAGTTCTTCTGAGTGCCGACGATCCGCACACCCGTACCCAGTTGCAGGCCGGACGGCAATTCGCTGTCCTGGGTCGACTGGGCGCCCGGTTGACGCTTGATCTGATACAGCAAGTCTTGAAACTCGGCGCGATCGCTTTTAAAGCCCGTCGTCGACACGTTGGCCAGGTTGTTGGAGATGGTCGTCAGGTTGGTATCCTGAGCAGCCAGACCGGTCTTGGCGACATATAGTGCAGGAAGCATTGTTTCTCTCCTCGTGCGCCGGATTATCGGCGCAAGCTGTCAATGGTTAGCCAAGCTGCAAGACGCGAGCCATGGACTCGTCGTTGGTCTCAGCGGTCTTCATCATCTTGACGTGCAGTTCAAACTGGCGGGCCAGGTTCAGCACCGAAGTCATCTCGTCCACGGCGTTGACGTTACTTGCCTGCAGAAAGCCCGATTCGACCTGAACGGTTGCGTCAGCCGGTGCGGCCGCGCCGTCCTTGGTGTGCATCAGGCCATCAGGCCCCTTTTCCATATTCTTGGTATCGGGTCTGACCAGCTTGATGCGATCGATCTGTGCCATGACCGTTGGCGTCTCGCCCAGAGACCGGATACTGATCGTGCCATCGGCACCGATCTCGATCTGCTGCTGAGGCGGCACGGCAATAGGACCGCCGTTGCCCATAACCGGCAATCCGCTGCCATCGCGCAACACGCCCAACGCATCAATGTTCATGCTGGAAGTGCGTGTGTAGGCCTCACCACCGTCAGGCGTCTGCACGGCAATCCACCCATCACCCTTGACTGCAATGTCCAGGTCGCGCCCGGTGTCCATCATCGCGCCGCCACTGAAGTCAGTGCCTGGACGCTCGCTCATGGCGTATGCGCGCGAAGGCTGAACCTCGCCAAAAACGGGCATCGAGCGCGCCTGCTCGAGGTCACGCTGGAAACCGACGGTTGAGACGTTTGCCAGGTTGTTGGCATGAGCCTTTTGCGCAATGGCGTTTTCGGATGCACCGCTCATTGCGACGTAAAGCAACTTGTCCACAGTCTTCCTCCTCTGACAGACGCTTGCCGCCTGTAGCTGTTCTGATAGGGACAAAGCAATTATCGAACCAACTTGTCAGCACTGATACAAAGCGCTGTTTTTCCAGCAATTTGGGCCGCACGGACTGTGCGTGCGCGGATTCGGGTCCCGCAGGCGGCGGCAGACTGCCGTATTTGGTCCGGCACGCGAGTGCGCCGCCAAAAAAACTTCGTTGCCTTAAGAGGTGTTGCCAGGAAAAGCCGCTCCAACAGCTCACCGCAGTGATACGCTTGCAGGCACCGCGCTCGCCAGCGCAGCAGGGACCTCAATGAACAGCCGAACCGGCTTCAGACTGATCGTCGTAGCGCTGCTTGTCATGAGTGCAATGAGCATTCAGGCCAAGACAGCTCGCTATTACAAATGGCAGGGCGCAGACCGCGTTGTCTGTGCGCAAATCAGCCCCGGCAAGGGCTGGATTCGTTTGCACGGGGCTTTCATCAAGTCCGACTGCTCGATCTGACCGGACAGAACTCGCCGTCCGCCAGGTACGCTGCGATCAAATGGATTGCATCAGGGCCTGCAGCACGGTCACCTCGGTGGAGATCGCCTTGGAGTTGGCCTGATAAGCGGTTTGCGCCTGGATCAGCTCAACCAGCTCTTCACTGAGTTCAACGTTCGAACCTTCCAGCGCCCCGCCGACGATACTGCCCATGGTGCCAACCCCGGCATTGCCGTAGTTGGCGATCCCTGACGCGTTGGTTTCAGTCCAGCGAGTGCCGCTTTGGGCTTGCAATCCTTGCTCGTTGGCAAAGCTGGCAAGCATGACCTGCCCAATGTTCCGGCTCAATCCGTTATTGAATCGAGCCTGCAACGTGCCGTCGCGCTCAAGGTTCAACCCCACCAACTGACCCGCCGCATGGCCGTCGGCCTGCGGCGATGTGCGCGACGTGGGGACGTTATATTGGCTGAGCTTGCTCATATCGAGGGTGATGCCGTCCGCACCGGCAACCGCACCATTGGAAAACCATTGTTCACGACCGGTCCCCTGATCCCGAACCTTGGCCGGCACCCAGCCTTGAATTTGAAGCTTGCCGTCGCCGATCGCCATCAACCCCGCAGAACCTGTGATCGACCTCAAGGACCCATCGGTATTGAACACAACGCTGGCGGTCAGCGGTTGCTTTGAGCTGGGGTCCACCGGGTTTCGATCATTGACCGAAAGCTGCATCTGCCAACTGTTGGGGCCGTCCTTGATGAAGTACTGCTTGAGCAGATGTTGGTTTCCCTGACTGTCATAGATGGCGGTGGGGAACACACTGTTATAAGTTTTTATGTCCGCCGCATCAAACAGCGGAACAGGACGCGCCATGACGGGATCATTCTCGTTCAACGTGCTGGCCGAGCCATCCAGCAAAGATAATGAAACGGCCCCGTCATTGGGTGCCGCACTCGCGCTCCAGGAACCACCCGTTTGCCGGGCAGGTTTCCAACCGATCAGTGAGAACTCCGTATCGGACACTTTTTTGATGTGATCCGCATTTCCCGAATAGGTAACTTTTCCATCGGGTGCCTGATTGAGTGTCACGTGTAACGGGCGGGTACTGGAAGGATCAACAGGATTGCGACCATCAATCAACACGTACATCGACCATTGATGCTCATCGGTCTTGACGAAGTATTGTTTGAGTTCGTGATCGGCAGGCGGCGTCGAGCCAATGCCCTTATCCTGAATTGTCCGCACGGTCTCTCGGGTATAAGTAGAGGGGTCCAGGGGATCGAATACCGGCAATGCCGCGAGTGACTTCAACGAGGCATCCAGGTTAATGGTTTCCGAGACGCGGGTTGTGGACTTGGGCGCCATGGCCGACGTATCCATTTTAAGATCCGTTCGCACACCCGCAATAACCTCGCCCGTGTCGCTCACGGCATAACCCTGCAAGCGCCCTCCTTCACTGTCCACGATGAAGTCATCAGCATCCTTGAGAAAGGCGCCTGCTCGCGTGTACGCAAGAGCACCGCCATCACTGACCACGAAAAAACCGTTGCCCTGAATACGCATATCCAGAGGTCTGCCATGGGTCGCCATGGAAGTGCCTTGATTAAAGTTCTGCGACACATTGGCCAACCTCACCCCATCTCCCACGGCGCTGCGCCCGTTACTCATGTGCGCCGAAGAGTAAAGCGCGGAGAACTCCGCACGAGATGACTTGAAACCCACGGTACCCACATTGGCGATGTTATTACCTGCGACTTCAAGCCTTTTATTGGCCGCCCGAATACCGCCGACGGAAACATTTAATGACATAGAAACTCCCAAACCGCATACACGGCACTTTCATTGAGGAGTTTTTATTCTCGCAGCAACGTAAGTAGGAAGTTTCTATAAGCAAAGTGAGATGAATCTCTAAGTTGAAACCTTGTGAAATAGGCGCTGAATATTTCTCTGAAAACCCGATAAAAAAACCCCTTCGAAAAGGGGTCTTTCATGACTCAACCGACTGCAATCATTATGTCATTTGAATCGTGGTCTGCATGATAGTGCTTTGGGTCGAAATGGTTTTGGCGTTCGCCTGATAGTTGCTCTGCGCTTTGATCAGGTTAACCAGCTCGCCGGTCAGGTCGACGTTGGAGTCTTCCAGCGCCTGACCCGTGATGTACCCCAAGGTACCTGACTCAGGCGCGCCGCTGACAGGCACGCCAGAGGCATAGGTTTCACGCCAGTTGGTGCCACCAGCAGGTGCCAGGCCCTGGACGTTGGCGAAGTTGGTCAAGGAGACTTGACCAATGACCTTGGACTGTCCGTTGGTGTAAGTAGCGAACAGGTTGCCGGTCGCGTCCACGTTCATGGCGCTGATCTGGCCCGTTGCATAGCCATCCTGACTTTGACTGCTCAACCCGCTTACCGACGCAGTCTGTGTGGTTGCCAACATGTCGAGCCGGATACCGTCAGCCGTGCCCTCAGCACCGTTAAGCGCCCAGGTCGCGGTGGTTCCGGTACCCACCTGTGTGGCTGGCTGCCAGTTATTCACCTGAAAGGTGCCGTCGGCATTGACTGCCACGTTGGCCGAACCCACGGGCGCGC
The DNA here is from genome assembly GCF_049896285.1 of Pseudomonas sp. DWP3-1-2. Taxonomy (NCBI): domain Bacteria; kingdom Pseudomonadati; phylum Pseudomonadota; class Gammaproteobacteria; order Pseudomonadales; family Pseudomonadaceae; genus Pseudomonas; species Pseudomonas sp. DWP3-1-2. Next base: position 310,078 of record NZ_JAFCTZ010000005.1, read on the forward strand.
CGACACCACTGGTGATCAGTGCACCACTGGAGTCGAACGTCAGCTTGACCTCGTCAGCAGCGGTGCTGTTGACAGGGTCACTGATGCTTCGACCATCAACCAGCGAGTACATGGACCAGGCGTTGGTACCGGTCTTCACGAAATACTGATCAAGCGTGTGGGCGTTGCCCTGAGTGTCATAAATCGGGGTGCTGTATTTGACGTTATAGGTGCTGGTCTGGGTCGGGTCGAACGGCGTAACGGTTGGAGTCGTTGTCGTCGAGTTCAGGTTGGCCTCATTGGTAATCGAGGTTGTTGACTTGGGCTCAAGGTTGGCAGAGTCGACCACCAGATTACCGAGCACACCGTTGACAACGTTGCCATTGGCATCAACGTTATAGCCCTGCAGGTTCTGACCCGAACTGTTGACGACAAAACCATCTTTATCCGTGTGGAAAGCGCCGGAACGGGTGTAAAGCTTTTCGCCGTTGTTACTGAGCATGAAGAAGCCGTTGCCATTGATTGCCAGGTCAAGGCTATTAGCGGTACCCGTGGTCAACGTACCCTGAGTGAACTGCTGGGAAACGGCCGCTGTTCTGACCCCACTGCCCACACTGGTGGTACCGGAGGTGCCGCGAATCGATTGCGCATACTGATCGGCAAACTCGACACGGGAAGATTTGAAGCCGGTGGTCGCGACGTTGGCAATGTTGTTGCCGGTGACGTCGAGGCTTTTGTTTGCCGCGTAGAGCCCACTAAGACCGATATTGAATGACATGTAACACTCCTTCGCCGTCTAGTCGGCTCAAATTCCGATTGTTTGCACTTTGGACAGGCCGATACTGGTACCGCCTGCCAGATTGAGAGTCATTTCCCCGCCAGCGGCGGCAGTGGTCACACTATTGACAGTGGCCGGCAGATACGTCGCCAGTGAAGTGCCCTTGCCATCAATGCTGCCACTGGCAACGAAGCTATAAGTGCCGGAAGCAACCGGCGCCCCAGCGCTGTCAGTGCCATCCCACGTGAAGCTGGTCGTACCGGCAGCCTGTGTACCCAAGTCCACCGTGTCGACCAGAGTCTTGCTGGAGTCATATATCTTCACCGTTGTGCCGGTGGCCGAAGACGGTACCACCACCGAACCGGTCATCCCCTTGGTGGTGTCGACCACCGCCGACCCCGTTTCCACAACCACCGAACGGCCGACCAAAGAAGACGCCTGCAGTGCTTGAGAGGAGGTGTAGGAAGAGGCAATCGAATCCACCGAAGCAGTCAGGTTCTGCATGCTTTCCAGACTGCTGAACTGCGCCAGCTGGGCAACGAATGCAGTGTTGTCCTGAGGGTCCAGCGGGTTCTGGTTCTTCATCTGCGTCACCAGCAGCTGCAGAAACGCATCCTTGCCCAGCGCGCCGGTACCTGAATTGGTAGTGGTCGGGGTAGGGTTCTGCAGGGAGCTGATTAAACTGCTTGATACGTCTTCAACGGCCATTTGTTTCGCCCCTTATCACTGACCGAGGGTCAGGACCTTTTGCATCATGGTTTTGGCGGTGTTCATGAGTTCTGCGTTGGTCTGAAAAGACCGACTGGCGGAAATCATATCGGCCATTTCTTCGACGACATTGACGTTGGGGTAGTAAACGTACCCGTCCTTGTCGGCGGAAGGGTGATTGGGTTCGTAGCGCGCTTCGAGGTTGGAGGTATCTTCGATAATCCCCGTCACCTGAACGCCCTGCCCGGCTTCACCTTGATCCTGAAACAACGAACCACCACCGGCACCCTGGTTCTGCATCACAGTGGCAAACACCGGATGACGCGCCCGGTACGTCTGATCCAGGCTCGAAGACACGGTTTCAGCGTTGGCAATGTTGCTGGCGGTGGTGTTCAAACGAGTGGTCTGGGCACTCATGCCGCTGCCGGCAATATTGAAAACGTTGGCTAGAGACATGAATTACTCTCCGCGAAGGGCTGCAACCAACCCTTTGAATTTGCTGTTGAGCAACGTGAAGCTTGCCTGGAAGCCAATGGCGTTCTCTGCATAGCTGGCCTGCTCGACCTGGGCGTCAACGGTGTTCTGGTCCAGCGAAGGCGCAGAAGGCGTGCGGTACAACAGCGAGCCATCGGTATTGCCGGCCCCTTCTGCTTCAATGTGACGACTGTTGGTCATGTTCAACGCAAACGTGCCGTTCTTGACCTTGTCGCTTTCAGCGGCCAGCACGGAAGAGAACTCCAGATCACGAGCCTTGTAATTGGGCGTATCGGCATTGGTAATGTTGTTGGCCAGCACCTCGGCGCGCTTGGCGCGAAAGTTGAGGGCCTGCTCATGGATACCTAACGCTTTATCGAAGCTGATGCTCATGTCGGGAAACCTTTACCGGTTGACCAGATTTTCGTTATCAGTGACATAGCAATCAGCGTGCCAGTATCCGTATTCCCGCAAACCGGGGCTTTGGAGGCTGCCCAGGCACGGCAATGCCAGAAAAGCGGCAAGGTATTTCCGCTACTCAGCCCCTATGCGGCAAGTCGAGCGCCGTAATTTTGCCATTGCCGCCTGCCGAATCGCGTTCGAGAACCAGAGGCGAATGCACTCGCGAGGACTTTCCCTGGATGTCAGCCATAACGAAAAATGCTCCGCATCTTTCGATACGGAGCATTTTTCTTGAGCGCCGCGCAGATTTCACACAGCCTGCGACGGACCCTTTTACCGATCACGCCGATTTACTTGGCCTGATAGATGATCCCAGGGCTGCACTGAACCATTTGGTAATGCTCAGGCAAACCATTGAGGGCTTCGGAGGCCCCCAGAAACAGATAGCCGCCGCGCTTGAGCGTGCCGTGAATCCGCAACAGGATGTCTTTTTTCACTTCGGCAGAAAAATAGATCAACACGTTGCGGCAAAACACGACATCGAACTTACCCAGACTTGCGTAGCTGTCCAGCAAATTGAACGCGCGGAACTCCACGCGACTTTTGATCGGTGCCTTGACAGCCCAGCGGCCCGGGGTCTTCAAGTCGAAATAACGCTGCAATCGATCCGCAGACAAGCCTCGACCAATAGCCAGGCTGTCGTACTCCCCCGATTTGCAATTGGTGAGCATCAGGCCGGAAAGGTCAGTGGCAACGATTTGCACCCCGGCCTTGAGCTGGCCCGGGTTGCTGCGTTCAAACTCATCGACGGTCATCGACAGTGAATAGGGTTCCTGACCGGACGAACAAGCCGCCGACCAGATTCGCAAGCGCTGGCCCGGGCTGGCCTTGATCGACTCCGGCAACACCTTGTTCTTCATGACTTCAAACGGATAGGTATCACGAAACCACAAGGTCTCATTGGTGGTCATGGCATCCACGACCTGCTCACGCAAACCGCTGCGAGGCTGAGTCTGGATGCGCTGAATCAGCTCCCCCAGAGATTTGATGCCCTGTTGTTCCATCAGCTTGTTGAGGCGGCTGGAAACAAGGTACTGCTTGTTCTCACCCAACAGGATGCCACAGGCTTTTTCCAGAAAGACCCGGAACTGTTCGAAATCCAAATTACCCGTAGACAAAGATGCCGCCCCTCAAAATCATGTGAACCACCAAGGGCGACGCCCCAAGGGTGTGTTGCTGTTTCGACACCGCATTGCCGGACAGGCCCGCAAGCAAGCCTAACTTTTATCGGAGGCCTTGATCCGGTCTACAACCCTGGCCGCGAGATCATCAGGCTTGAACTTGGCAAGGAAATCATCGGCTCCCACCTTCTTCACCATAGCCTGATTGAACACACCTGAAAGAGAAGTATGCAAAATGATATGCAGTTTTTGCATGCGCGGATCGTTGCGGATCTCGGCAGTCAGCGTGTAGCCGTCCATTTCCGGCATTTCGATGTCGGAAATCATCATCAGAAATTCTTCTTCGGGTTTTTTGCCCTCATCAACCAGTTTGCGCAGGTAATCCAGCGCCTGGCGGCCATCATTTAACGCAACGACTTCTACACCCACCGTCTGCAGACAACGACTGACCTGCTTTCGTGCCACCGATGAGTCGTCAACCGTCAGAACCCGCAACGAAATGGCCTTGTGCTGACTTTCGGCGTCAATGACACCTGCAGAGACCGCCTCGGAAATAGGAGCCACCTCGGCAAGAATTTTCTCGACGTCAATGATTTCGACTAATTGATTGTCGATCCGCGTCACAGCCGTCAGGTAGTGGTCGCGGCCTGTTCCCTTGGGCGGTGGATGAATCTCTTCCCAGTTCATGTTCACGATGCGCTCGACCGAATCCACCAGAAACCCCTGAACCTTGGTGTTGTACTCCGTGATGATCACGAAGGTGTTGTCCAGACTCATCTGCCCCGAAGAGCCCGTTGCCATGGCCAGATCGAGGATCGGGATGGTTCCTCCACGAATACTGGCCACGCCCCGCACGATACGGTTGGATTTAGGCATCACGGTCAGCTTGGGGCATTGCAACACCTCCTTCACCTTGAACACGTTGATGCCATACAGTTGCTTGCCGTCGAGACGGAACAACAACAGCTCTAGGCGATTCTGCCCAACCAGTTGCGTGCGCTGGTTCACCGAATCCATTACACCGGCCATGCTCCGACTCCCCTTCAAAAGCAACCGATCACCGCTCCACCCGATTTGGTAAGCGGCACGGCCTTTGCTTTTTATACGTTATGAACGCAAAAACGACAATTTCCCGACACATTTCATTCAGAAAACGTAGCTTAATCCGTGCGATGGCAGTGCTGTGCCTGTCATGCCTGACCAGTTTCAGCCGCGCTGACGCTTTTACATTGCCTGAACAGCTTATCGGCGTCACTCAGGGGTTTCTTGAATTCACCGTTGAGGACTATCTGGCGAGCAATCAAATCGAAGGCCGCTATGAGGTGGAAGTCCGGCAGCTGGACCCCCGGACACGCATGGCGTACTGCGACAAGGACTTGACAGCCTCGCTGGAAAGTTCCAAACCCATTGGGCGGGTCAACGTCAAAGTACGCTGTGAAGGATCGTCACCCTGGGCGGTGTTTGTCCCGGCGCAAGTTCATCTGTATCGCGACGTCGTCACGGCCGTACGGCCGCTCAAACGCGACAGCGTCATCAGCGAAGACGATGTAGCCCTGCGAGAACGTGACATTGGCCAGCTTGGCCAAGGGTTTCTTTCGTCGCTGGATCAGGCCATCGGGCAGAAAACTCTTCGACCGACGGTAATAGATCAGGTTCTTTCACCCAATTACCTGGAGCAGCCTCAATTAATCCACAAGGGCGATCAGGTAGTGATTATCGCGCGCAGTGGCACACTCGCGGTGCGCATGCCGGGTGAAGCCTTGTCGGATGGGGGGTTCAATGAGCAGATACGGGTACGCAACCTCAACTCCAAACGCGTCATAAAAGCCAATGTCACTGGCCCGGGACAGGTGGAAGTGCCTATGTGAGATGACCGGCCGCTGGTAGAGAACGCTAGTTTTTTCTAGACTGCGAAACAAGTCCCCCGATGTGAGGTCCATTCTCACGTGCGTTTCACATGCATTTCGCATTTGGACTAAAGTTTTTGCGGATCTGGTCGAAACCATGGCAAGCGTCCAAATACCCAGAGGTTTTAATCATGGTCATTGATTTCAGCAGGCTGAACAACACGCCTTCTATAGGCGGTACATCGCGCACCAGCAGCACCAAAGAAACAGGCAATACCGAGGCGACGGTACCTACTGGCGTATCAGCTGAAAAAGCTGGCATTACTGGAGAATCCGTTCATTTGAGCGGCGAGGCTCAGCAGTTGAAAAAGATCACTGATACGTTACGCGACCAACCCGTAGTCAATAGCGCCCGGGTGGCGGAATTGAAGCAGGCAGTTGCGGACGGCAGTTATCAGGTAGACAGCAACCGAGTGGCCAGCAAGCTGCTCAACTTCGAAGCCCAACGCTAGCCCACCGCTGGCGATGGATTTCTGGACGCTTAAAAACCAGAGCATGCGATGCAAGACACTACTTTGCTGCAACTGATCACGGATGATTTTGTCCCTGCCCGGCAATTGCTGGAGCTTTTGCAGGCAGAATCATTAGCCCTTCACGGCCGCGACATGGTCGAGATGGAGCATATCCTGGCGAAAAAGCAGGCCATGGTGATTCTGCTTGAACAGCACGGCCGCAAGCGCAGCCAGTTGCTGGCCGCCATGGGCCTGAGCCCGGACCGCAAAGGATTGGTCGAACTTGCCAGCCATTCGTCAGTTGGGGACGAACTGCTCAAGGCCGCAGACGAGCTGAACGCGTTGATTCTCCAATGTCAGGCCGCGAACCAGAATAACGGAAGCTCGATTCAGCTCCAGCAAATCAATACGGCTCATCAGCTTAGAATCCTCACGGGCGATACGCCGACGTTGTATGACAGTCGCGGCTCGACATCGGGGCGGGCCAAGCCACGTCCGTTAAGCCAAGCATAATTTCTGTATCAAGGCGTCTTGCATGCTGGCAAAATGCCCGTTAATGCATTGCTGTCGTATCTTGCCTGGAGATGGAAAAAAGTGAACGGCTCAAGCGCGGACGATGCTCCGCAGCCCCCAAAGGTTTTAACTACGCCTTTGGAAATTGCCGCCAACCTGCGGCAGCTACTTGATAGTCATGATCCGTTGATCATTACCTTTCATGAGCGCACCCAGCGTTTCCAGAGCTACCTGGTTGAGGTGGATCGTGAGACCAACACTATCGGTCTGGACGAAATGATCCCCCGTGACGGTGAGCGCTTTCTTATGAGCGGCGAACCTTATCGAGTCGAAGGTTTTCACGACGGCGTCCGTATCGCATGGGAAGGCGGCGGGCACATGACGCTTGTGGAAAGCGATAACCAACGCCTGTACCGGGGGCCCATGCCTGCGGAAGTGGTCTACCACCAACGTCGTAACGCGTTTCGTGCTGCCCTCAAACTTGCCTCACTGGTCAACGTCGAAATCGGAGGTGACAGACTCAAGTCGCCTCTGAGTGGAAAATTGCTGGATATCTCCGCGACAGGCTGCAAGCTGCGTTTCGAGGGGGATGTTTCAGAGCGTATGCAACTGGGTCAGGTTTATGAGCGCTTTGCTGCGTACTTGCCATTTGGCACCATGACTGCGCCTGTTGAACTGCGTCACCTGCACTTTGAAGAACGCGTCAACACCACGTTCGCAGGCGTGCGCTTTCACAACATGAGCGGGTTGGTACAGCGTCAGGTCGAACGCTTTGTCTACCAACTGCAGCGCGAAGCGCGCAGGTTCGACAAAGACGACGACTTCTGACCAGCCTTCCGACTATAAAAAAGGCGATTACGCATGATGCGCAATCGCCTTTTTTTGTGGATCAACGATTAAAAAGCAGGCGTAGATCAGCCTGCGAACCCCGCCTCATGGGCGATTGATTTCCTCTGCCTCAGTGTTTTCGCGCTCTACTGCCGGCGTTATGTCGGCCTCCGATGACTCAGTCACTACCGACTCAGACGACTCTTCCGGCATGGTTTCCGGCTCTGCGGTCGCAGTCTGCATCTGCTCCTGAACGACTTGCTCGTCCACGCGTGGGTCAAGTGCTACGACCAGCGGCGAGCTGGACATGCTGTCAGGCATCGCCACGTGGTGCAGAGGCGCGTTGTCCACCTGATGCATGTGGGTCACCGCCTTGGGCCGGATAAGGACTACCAGGATCAGCCCGGCAAAACTGACAAACGCATAAAGCATATTGCCGCCGAACATCTTCATCATTACGCCCGCTGCCAACGGACCGATGCTCGCGCCGATACCGTAGGTCATCAACAGCATCGCCGTCAGCGAAACACGGCGCTCGCCTTCGACGTGGTCGTTGGCGAAGGCCACCGCCAACGGATACAGGCAAAACTGCACCAGCGACGCGACAAAGCCAATGATGAACAGCGCCTCAATGGGCACGCTGGGCAAAATAGCCAACGGCAACGCTGCCACGGCCAGAGCCCCCGCGAAACCACGCATCAGCTTCGCTCGGTCATAGCGGTCCGACAGCAATCCCAAAGGCCACTGCACCAGCAAGCCGGCGAGAATACAGAACCCCATGAACAAGCCGACCTGCTCGGTAGACAGCCCCTGCTCCGCCGCATACACCGGCGCCAAACCGTAAAAAGAGCCGATGATCAATCCGGCACCCAACACGGTGGTCAACGACTGCGGGACACGTCCGATAAAGAAGCGTGGCTCCAAGGGTGCTGGACGCATGGGTGCCGGGTGGATGCTGCGGGTCATGGCCACAGGCACCAGGCACAATGCAAAGCACAGGGCAACCAGCATCAGCAGCTCAAGGCCCAATTGCGGATGAACCACCAGGACCAATTGACCCAGCACCAGCCCGAGGTAGGACGCAATCATGTAGCCGCTGAACACCTTGCCCCGCTGCTTGGCCTCTGCCTGTTCGTTTAGCCAGCTTTCGATGACCATGTATTGGCACATCATGCCCAGGCCGACAATCAACCTCAGAAACAGCCATGCGGGCAGATTATCAATCAAACCGTGGCCCAGCACCGCTGCACCGACGATCCCCGCACAGGTTGCATACGCACGAATATGACCGACCCGGCCAATCAGCCGGTGACCAATCTTGCCACCCAGCACAAGTCCGAAATAGTTGGCGGCCATCAGCGCACCAACCCACAGGCTATCAACCTGATCAGCCGCCAGTCGCAAGGCAAGGTAGGTACTGAGAAGACCCGAGCCGATCAACATCATCAGCGAAGCAAAATAAAGCCCTTGAAAAGATTTCCAGATTTGGCGCATCGACTTTCCAAAATAAACAGTCACCCGCTCGGGTGACTGCAAAACAACAGTTCTTAAGCCTGGGAGGCTAGAACACGCCGCTCCCAGGGAGTAATTTCATCGGAGAAGCTGGTCAGTTCCATAGTCTTCGACGCGATGTAGCCTTCGATGAACTCATGACCAAACAGTTCCTTGGCCAGATCACTGCGTTTCAGACGTTCCAGGGCGGCATGCAAGGTACATGGCAAAGACAAATGATCCGGAACATCAATTTCCCCTTGAACCGCAGCCTCCGGTTCAAGCCCGTGCTCAATGCCATAAAGCCCGGCGGCAAGGCTCGCGGCGATCGCCAGATACGGGTTGGCATCTGCTCCAGGCAAGCGATTCTCGACACGCCGTGCCTCTGGGGCACTGGCCGGTATACGCAGGCCGGCAGCACGATTGTCATGGGACCAGCAAGCGTTATTGGGCGACGCGAAAGGATGATAAAGGCGCTGGTAAGAGTTCACGTTCGGCGCAAGCAACGCCGCGAAATCCGCCATGCAAGCCTGCTGCCCACCCAGAAAATGCCGAAACATCGGTGTCGGTAAACCGTCGTCTGCGGTAAACACATTACGACCCGAGCCTGAATCAACGACGCTTTGATGAATATGCATCGAACTGCCGGCTGTGTGTGCCAGCGGCTTGGCCATGCACACGGCGATCAAGCCATGCTTGAGCGCTACTTCCTTGAGCAAGTGCTTGAACAGAAACGTCTGGTCGGCCAGCAGCAACGGATCGCCATGCCAAAGGTTGATCTCGAACTGACTCACACCCATTTCATGCATGAACGTGTCACGAGGCAAACCCAGGGCACTCATGCATGCATATACCTCGCTGAAAAATGGCCGCAAACCATTATTCGAGCTGATGCTGAAAGCCGAAAATCCCTCTTCCCGGCGCCCGTCCAGCCCCGCGGGCGGCAAAAAGGGTCGGCTCGGATCAGGGTTGGGCGCGAAAACAAAAAACTCCAGCTCCGTGGCCACTACCGGCGCAAGACCCAGCTCGGCGTAGCGGGCGATCACTGCCTTCAACTGGCCTCGTGTCGAGAGACTGCTGGACTGCCCGCTTAACTCATCGGCGTCGCAGATCGCCAGTGCTCGAGGTTCTGCGCTCCACGGCAGCCGATGAATCTGCAGAGGGTCGGCAATCAATGCCAGGTCACCATCGTCGCTGCCGTAAAAGCGCGACGGTGGATAGCCGCCCATGATGCATTGCAGCAATACACCTCGTGCCATCTGCAACCTGCGACCTTGCAGAAACCCCTCTGCGGTCATCACCTTGCCACGAGCAATACCATTCAAATCGGGAGTGACACATTCAACTTCATCAATGCCCATCAATCGCTGAGCGAGTGAACTGTGGCCATCGCTGGTCATGACTCGAATCCTTCGTCTTTGTGCAGGCCGACTCTGCGGCGAGGCGTACAAAATACGCACCAGTCGTTCAGAATTTCAAGCACACAATACTCGGCCACCTGTTTTCAGAGAACCGCTACAGCGATCAGGCGCCATAAGGCCATTGGCGCTGGACCTCCAACGGCTGAAAATTCGGAGCCTCAGGTTTTCCAGGGAAGTGTCAGGCGTTACGGGGCTGAGTACCTAAAAAACGAATCTGGATGAGGCAGCAGCGGCCTGGCTGGGCACCCGACTCGCCGGGGGACTCATTCTGAACGCCTCGACGCATAGGTCGAGGAGCCAGAACAACGTGATTAGATCCGGAAGTAGCCAACACACGAGTCAAACGGCAGGCGTTTGAGTTCTACCTTGTTCAGATCCAGCACTTCACGCAGTGCGCTCGTTTCACCTGGAAAGTTGCGGTAGGCAACTTCGTCCAGCACCACGATGGCACCTTTAGGCATAAACGGCAGGAAAGTTTCCAGAGCCACTTTCGTCGAGGAGTAAAGATCGGTGTCGAGAATCAGCATTGCCACAACCAGATCCGGCCGCGTCTTGGGGAACGCCGGAACGGTCTCCATGATGTCACCTTTGATTATCTCGCAACGTGGAATACGGTTGACCGGGCGCACCAGGTCGTTGGCATCGATCATGTCCTGAATGATGGACTCATCAGTATCCGAGAACATGTTCTCATTGATGTCGGCCGGATCCTCTTTAGCATCGATACTCGCAAAGCCAGAGAATGTATCAAAACCGATGATGGAGCGATTGATCGCATAGGGTTCCAGAATCATCGACAGTTGCATGTAGAGCATCAGCGAGTTGCCTTTGTACACGCCGCACTCGATGATGGCGCCCGGAATATCCTGGACCATTTTGAATAATTCAATGCGCGACAATGCAGCGGTTACGGCAATTCGGTTGGCGAACACAAAAGGGGCATCAGCCACGTATTGAGAATCGACCCGCTTGAGTACGTTGGCACGCTTTTCGTTGTACTCAGCCTCGGGGCCCGTTAGGCGACGCTTGGTCATTGGTTGACTCCCTGAAAATGCGAAAAATCGCTGACATGAATGAGATCCTTGAATCCTGCTTCGGTGTCTTTAACGCCACTATCGACATTGACTGCACCGTTTCCGGCAAGCAGATCTCCAATATGAACAAGCCGAAAGTCGATGCTGTAACGGGTCTGCTCCGTGTAATTCGGCACGGTGCCATGAAGATGCGAGCCCGAAAAAGTAATAATCTCACCCGCGTTCGCAGCAATTCGGACTTCGGAAAGCGTAGATACCTCTTCAAGAGGAACCGGGTGAACGCGAACCTCCTCTGTAACGTTATCCTTGGCGAGCGAACGCTGGACATTGATCCAGTTGGACAGACTCCATTCGGCGGAAGAGTTCTTTACCGGTGTGGAGAAGTAGGCAGGGTTGATCATCATCGTCTGGTCCGGCTGGATTGTATAAACCGGCATCCACGTGTTGATCTGACACGCCAGGCTGCCGTACCAGCTATCCCGATGCGGTTTATAGGCGTAACTGACACCGGCGTGAAGGTAGTTGTAATTGGGCACAACACGAATGCGTGGTACATCAAATAGATAGTCAGCGGGATCGGCGCCTATTTCCAACACGAAACGCTGGATCATTTCCTTGACCTCCAGGCAGTTGGTGAACTGTCCCTTGAGGCGCGTGACGAGCACGACGAATTCTTCAACAGGCATCATCGTGTGCAACGCCTGATGATGGGTCTCACCATCAAACGCCCGGGTAATGCAGTGCCGGGCAAAATCGCACAGAGCGGCAGGCGCCTGAAGGTCCGTATTCAAAAAAATGTCGCCGGAATACACTCTGTTCCGAAAGTCTTTTTTGTTCTGCAACTGGTTGATATACAAGTCCACGATTGCCCTCCTGAATTCTCGCGCTTAATCAATAATCGGCTGGAGCAAGACAAACTTAAGCATGGCCAGCGGCCACCCATTCAAGGCAGGTGAATGCTGAATAGCGCCCCACCGAGACTGCCACCATTTGCGATTTCGATTCGCCCCCGAACGCCGCTCCGCTCATGTCGCTCGGCAATTCGCGCGGCAAAATAAAGGCCCAGCCCGGTACTGCCGCTCGCTTGATTGATACCCTGCACATAGTCCGCCTGGTGCTCGATCATCTTCTGTGGGTATCCGAGACCGTCGTCGTTGATGGAAATAACGAGCGATCCGAGTTCTTCTCGCACGGTTATCAGCACAGACCGACGCGCAAAGCGGATGGCATTGATGATGATGTTTGCGACAACCGAGCCGATCAGCTCCCGATCAAAGAACCCTAGCGGGTTGGACCTGTTCATCTCGAAGATCGCGGTGATCCCGCGGCTATTCAGGACTTCCTGATGAAGCGCCAGTTGAGCCTCGATAAAGTCATCCAGTTCGTGATAATCCGGACGTAGCGGCAGCTGGTTGACCCCTAACTTATACAAACCGAGCAGCTGCACCAGCATTCCATTCAGGTTGGCGAATTCATAGTCGATCACCCCATGCTCGGGCGTATTGCGCTGAGCATCGGTCAACCGACCTGACCACTGGCCATGGGCCTGCATCAAAGCCGCGAGGGAGTTCTTCATGTCATGCACCGTGGATGCAATCACCATGGAGAAATCAAGACCGGTATTCATTTCGCTCATGCGCCGAATGCCCTGCTTTGTAATTTCTGGAATCTTTCATATCGCGGATCACTGTCGGGCATGTTTCCGACCATTTTCAAACACGCCTGACACTCTTGTAAGTTGCCAGCGTCTGGCTGTGCACTTTTGGTATGCAGCAACGACTGCGCCAGGTTCAACGCGATACTTATGTTCTTGGGTTGCAATGCCAAGGCACTGCGGAACAGCTCTCGAGCTTCAGGCAGATTGCCAGCCTTATAGCACCGTACGCCTTCCAGATTGAGGTCCATGGCAGCCTTACCAGCCCCCAGGATGGAGGGGTCATCGGTCTGCTTTGCAATGTTTTGCATGACGCGCGGGTCATCCCCATAGATCTCGGCGCAACTCCTTAGTACGCCGGAACCCGCGTCCTCCTGCCCCAGCTGTTGCAACTGAGCTGCAACGGCCAAGGCTGCGTCGGCACTCAGAAACTGCTCCATACCTTGCAGCCGCCCCATCGCGTCGGCAGTGAGCTTCGCTGCCGCTTCAGGATCTGAAACCTGCAGACTGGTCGCCTTCATCAGACGGGTTCGTACTTGAAGGCCTTGATCGTTGCCATGCTCCTTGGCAACCTCACTCAGCGTCTGATTCAGTTCTACCCTGGAGCGCGAATCCAGCCCTTGATCACCATTCTTGCTGATCAACGCCTGAGCAAAGCCCAAATTGGTTTCCGGATCCTTGAAGCGTGAATGCTGCCCTTGTGCAACAGCGTTTCGATAAGCCTTCGAAGCGCTGTCAAAGTCTTCATTATCAAGAGCCAGCTTTCCCAGCAATCGCTGACGCCGCACCGCCAACGGTGACAGGCGCACAGCGGCCTCAAGCACCTCTTGTGCGCGCTTGGTATCGCCCCGCGCAACCAATACGTCGGCGAGCCCATCATAGAGCGCGGGCATGGTAGAAAAAGCCTTCAGGGCTTGTTCAAAAATCAGCTGAGCCTCGCTGACCTTATTGCGCGTGAACAACAAATTACCCAGTGCTGCATAGGCCCAGGGCGTCGCGCGGTCAGCCAGGATATTTTTGAGAAAGGTGTCAAGTGCGTCGTGCTGACCGAGATCTCGCAGCGCATCCGCCTTGTAGCGCAAACATAACGGCGCGTAGCGTTGATCCTGTTTTATGAGATCGTTACAAGCCGCCAATACTTGTGCAGCGTTGCCTTGATCCAAAGCCTGCAGGATTGGTTTGAGCAAGGTCTTGCGCTGCACAAGCTTTTCAAGTCGCTGGGCAAGACCCGCACGGTTGAACGGTTTGGTCAGATAAGCGTCGGGTTCCCACTCCAACGCGCTCATCACCATCGCCTGGCTGTTCTCGGCGGTGACCATGATGAACACACTTTCGTGGCTCAACAATTTATCGACCATCAAGTCTTCAAGCACATGCTGACCGTTTTTCTTACCGTCGCCGAGATTGAAATCATGCAGGACAAAATCGTAGCGTTTCTGGGCACACATGCGCAGCGCCTGCTCGCCCGTGTCTGCAGTGTCTACATCCTTGACACCTAGCTCGCGCAACATCGACCTGACGGAACTCCGAAAATCAGAGAAATCATCGACGATAAGAAAGCTTTTTTGGTTGTACGCCAGCATCGAGATTCCTGTCGCGAGGAGTCAAAAAAAGGTTATTCCCAACGACGATGCAAGAAAAGGTCCATCTTGGCGACGTGCAGTACTTTTGGCTTTGGATTGCAGGAAAGTCTCAGGAACTGAATTTTTCGAGCGGACAAACAAAACCCCTGAACGCGTAAGCGATCAGGGGTTCTGGAATTTAATCTTGACGATGACCTACTCTCACATGGGGAAACCCCACACTACCATCGGCGATGCATCGTTTCACTGCTGAGTTCGGGATGGGATCAGGTGGTTCCAATGCTCTATGGTCGTCAAGA
>NZ_JAFCTZ010000006.1:0-268055 GCF_049896285.1 Pseudomonas sp. DWP3-1-2
GCACGGCGAAGAACACCACCTCACCCACGGTGCGCGCAAGACCCAGGTCCTGGCGGACGATTCATTGACCGTTGCAGGCAACCAGCACATCAGCGCGGCGAATCATCTGGTGAGTGCGGCTCTTGAAGTCCACATGGCTGCCGGCAAGCACATGATCATCGACGCAACGCTCACCACCACGATCAAGGCGGGTGGCCACTGGATATCCATCACGCCTGCAGGAATCTTTACCAGCGTGCCGATCCTGCTGGGCGGTGCACCGATGCCGGGGATGCCAGCTGTCCCGCTAGCGCCGACGCCGCTCGAAAAGCGGGGTGTGGCTCCGGGAGCTCCGTCCACGCCCGTGTCCGAAGTGGCCGTACAGGCCCTTCGCGATGAAGTCATGCAATACCCGTCTCGCTGCGAATCATGCGAAGTGCTGGCGCAAGCAGCGGAACAACCGGACGGGGGAAATTAAGCAATGGCACACCCTTCCCAAGCCAACTACCTGTTGATTGACGGCGCATTGAGACCCAACGCACTTGCGGGGCTCTATCAGCGTCACGAGTTGTTCGAAATCGAGGCGCTTTATCTGGGCACTCGATGGAAGGATCTTCACGATCTTGGACCGATCCTGATCAAGCCTGACGCACGCAGCCCGTTGCTGTCGGAATGGCTTGAACATGAATCGCTCCGAAAAGACTCAACCCTCCTCTACAGCCGCGCCGACATCGAGCAAGTCGCCGCCCATCTGCGCCATTTCATTTCTCCACCGGATTGTCAGGGCGGCGGTTGCCTCCTGCGCTTCGCCGACCCGCTGGTGACACATTTCTGGTTGTCGAGTTATCCGTGTGGCGCAAGCCAGCACCTCGGACCAATTGAGCAGTGGTGGGTGGGCTCCCCACGCCACACTTGGGAATCACCACAGCCGATGCAATGGCAGACGTTCAGCGGCTCCGGCACCGAATCCGCGTGGGACGAGCGACATGCCGTGCTGAGCGAAGATCAGCTTGACGCGCTGGATCTGGCTCAGCGCTGGCGGTTTACGGGCCGTCTCTACAACTGGCTTGGCGAGCGCAATCCGGATTTGTTTTCCGGCTTTGCCGGTTCGCAGATCAGCGACTGGCTGAATTCCAGTCTGCAAGCGGGTCTGGAATGGGGCCTTATCACTGAACGTGCGCTCGCCATGTGGATGGAGGCTTGCGCCGACTACGGCCAGGACTTCGCCACCCGAGCGCAAAGCCCTTATCAGCAATGGTTAAGACAGAACGAGACGAACGCCGGACTGGCACCAGAGCTGCGCATTCGTGCTTTCGAACTCCATAGCCGCACGTACAAGGAAGTCGTTCATGACTGACAAAGACGGCCAATTGCCTCAACGCCGCGATTCCCAATTTCCCGACACCAGCCTTTCCGGGACGGGCACTTGCCCATTCAAGGGTCCTGACATCGCAATCGTGCCCATGCGCTACGCCCTGGACCGTTCACGCTACGACGTTGATCCCGGCAAACTCACGCCTTTGGACGCTAGCGGAAAATGGGCGCGCTATCCCAGGTTGCAAACCCGCAGCCTGACCTTGCGCCAACTGCGCGATGGGTTTGTTTACGTCTATGACGAAATGGATGAAGTGCTGCATGAGTATGCGTTCTCTGCCCGGGACGCGAGTTTGACGCAAATTCTCTGGAGCGATGCCGAGCCGGGTCTGGACATTCGTGCGAAACAAGGTGAGAGCCGCACGTATTTGCTGTATCCGCGCACCAGCCAACTGCGCATCGCATTCTCGCCCTGGCAATGGACCTGGCGCATGTGTGAGCAATTGCGTTCCAGCCCTGTGAGTCGCGCGTCATGGATGCAGCCGCTGGACCTGCGCGATTACTGCCGCAACATGTCGGTCGCGCACGGACTGCCATTGACTCGGCTGAGTGACAGGGTAATCGCCGACGTCGATCCTTATCCCGTCAATCACGACGGACGCTTCGCTGATTCAGCCCATCCGCCTACCGTACCTGATGGCGCCGAGTACACGCCGGTGCCGCTGGCTGCTGACGTGTTATGGACAGGCAGCGTCGCAGACAAATTCAGCGCCTTACTGTTCGCCCTCGATGACTCATTAGGCATGCTGGAAGACCTGGGTATGCAACTCATTGCTGATCAGGCCGCACTGTTCGCCTTTCAGGCCGAGCATGAGCACGCGATGAATATTGCCGGGATCGTGGAACGGCTCTGCGGTGTCGGCGGCGATCAAACGTTGCTACCAGCCTCGGTTAAAGGCGATGAGGCGAAAACCCGGCAGTACGTTCGCGACATCGAAGCGTATTTCGAGCAACTGGACGTCGAGGATCGGGCCGCAGCAGGGACCGAAGGGCTCATTTTGGGGGTGGTCGAATTGCCTTCGACCACGCTGGGCTACGAGCTAAAAAGCCGCTATGGCCGCCTGCCGGATCCGGCATTGCGCAGCAGTTGGCAGGATCGCAGTAAATGGCGTCGCGAAGTCGACCTGGATGCCGCACGGGATTTCACCGAAGCCCGGCAGCCACAGCTCAAGGGCTTGAAGCAGCACATCACGGACACCCAGGACGATATCAAAGCCATTGGCGAGCACATCGGAACTGATCCGATGCGCCTGTTCATCGATACCACCAACGCCACATCCCTGCATTGCCTGCTGGACCTCACGGCCGAGTTGTTGTGCAGCCTCAGCCAAGACGTTGGCTTCTCGCAGTGGCTGCAAAAAGAGGAAGAGACCAGTCGAACGCTGCTCGGCCTGGCTCGCTACGGTTTCTCCGCCCCCATCAAAGAGGCGATGACCAACGAGGCCAATCGTCTCATGTCAGGACTCTCTGACCTCACTGCCCTTGCGGGCCGGGCGGGCGAGATCAACAGCTTTCTCAATCACGATGCGATAGCGGCACATCCCTGGATAAGGGTCTTGAGCGAGCCCGTGCAGCTGACGCTGCAGGCGTTGACGGAATTAGCCAAGGGCGCAGGCAAAACGACCTTGGAAAAGATTCAACTGGCGTTCATCGCAGTGGACAGTCGCATGAGCGATAAAGCCATTGCCCTGCGCAACCTTACCATCGGTCATTTGCTGTTCAGCCATCAGGACCGGTTGAACATTGACCTAGACTTCAAAGAGCGCGTTGCCGCCTGGAGCAAGGAAGCAGAACGGCTGCGTAACGAAAAACTGGTCGTTGAGCACCACTGGTCAAACCCGGGCGGTCGTTATGACCGCAAGCGAGTGGCAGAAGTACTGGTCGAACTGAACGAGCACATCGAGCAGCACAATCTGCAACGACCGCATTTACTGGACTACGCCCAAAACCGTTACCTGCGCCGACTCCAAATGGAAATCGCCCACTTCCACAAAAACAGCGCTCAGCTGGCCGGCAACTGGCAAAGCCACGCCCGAGCCTTTACCGAACAACATGGGCTAAATGCAGGCGCAATTACCTGGGGCCTGGTGGTCGTCAACTTCTTCAATACGATGGTCACCTACCAACTCGCCAGTAAAGACGGCGATTTGAATGCCAAGGACTGGGCAAAGATCGGCTCCGCAGCGGCCTACACCGGGAACGCCCTGATGGCGGTTTTTGTGGAGACGGCTTGGGCGGGGATGAAGGGGTTGGAGACGGAAATCCGAAGTAAAACAGTTAAAATTACTGGCAAGTCAGCAAGCTATTGGGCCGGAACCGAGGGTAGGACTCAGTCTTGGGGGAAATTGATTCCTGGATTCGGTGCGCGATTAGTTGGACTCGGCGGATTTGCAGTCGTAGCCGCTTCATTGGAGCTATGGGATATCCAAGACGACTTAAGTCAGTCGGACGTCGCGCTAGATAAAACGGTTATTTCGAGCAAGAGGTATGCAGTTTTAGGTATGCTCGTTGCCGGGGGATTCCAAACAGTCGCCGGTGTCTTTGCGCTTGCAGGGCATGGCTTTCTTATTCCTTGGGTAATGAATCCTTGGTTTCTCGCCGCTACTGCGATAGTTGGTCTGGTATATTTATTCGCATCCTACGCCCTTAATTACTTGAAGCGCGATATAGTTGGGCAGTGGCTGCACAAATGCCGATGGTCTCGATTCCCTGGGGAGCGATTCCAAGACGAAGCAGAAGAAAATCAGTTATTTTTGAGGATTCAACTAAGTCCCGCGGTGTTCGTAAAATCGACTATGGAAACTAAGTTCATCAGCACCGGCCCCACTGGTTATTCACCGCGAGAAGTACCGAGCGGCGCCTGGATTCAATTAAGAGTTCCTGAAGTTTTACGCAGCAAAGTAATCCTGATAAACCTGACGGCCAGTCGTCGTCCCGGTTTGATGATGCCGGTCGAAGCCTCAGGTAACAGCCTGAAAGAGTATTTCATCGGCTACGGGACCACCGAGTCTATTGCTGACTGGGAAAGAATTCCAGACACCAAAACGCAGATGCGCTACAACGACCCGCCCTACAGACCTGTGCCTCCAGAAGGCGAGGATGTCATATGGCAGACTTGGGTTCCTGTTGCTGACAATTCTCAATATCTGGAAATACAAATCTGGTATCCAGCTTCAATCCTACCTGTAAAAGCCGCCGATAAAGGATATCTGTATCAGGTTGAACTTGATGCCGACGGACTTTCAGAGAGCAATTCCAGTCTTGACGGCAATGACAGCGTATTGTCAGTCGAAAGCCTAGGCGGTCGCAAAGAAGCTGCTAGCATTCCGATAATAGGTTGAAGCGTATGGATAGGAAAGATAGTGACAACACTCGGCAGTCTGAATTTACGAATTCAACATCCGAAGTTATTAGCGATCCTCTGGAAGGTTCAGCAGTTATGAGCTGGACAATCAAGGCTCATCCGTATCCAATGAGACTGGTCGACCAAGTCTTTGGGGCATTTTGTCTTGTTCCTATTGGCTTTTATGCCTATATAAATGCTTATGGGGAGGAAAGTAGCAGGGGGCTTTATCAGGGCCCATCTATTTTTGTTCTAATCTTGCTGCTTTTTTTCTGGCTAGTAATCGCCAGAAAAAAAACGATATACAGCTACATCCTTACCGAAGACGGCGCCCACGTTGAAGATTGGCAGGACTACGCAAGTTTTACACCCTACATTTTCAAAGGTATCGCAATCACCTTTTTTGTCGCAGTCCTGACAATGATCGCCATGGAGCCAAGCTTCATATGGATGCTAGCCGGCCCGGGTGCGATGGCATTCGCGGCTTCTTCAAAATTAATGAAGTTTGAGAACCCAGTCAGTCGTTACGGCACCAAATGGTCAAACTATGACCTTGTCTTTATCGACCGAAAAAGAAAAATAATCGTCCCGAGCTACCAAGACGACACCATGGCCGGTTTTGAAATGCATGTCGAAAAACGAAAAATCGACGAAGTTGCAGCACTTTTAAAAACCCTGATGCCCAACGCCGAATTTCGCGAGGAGGAATGGGAATGGTTTTACTGAACCATTTATCCACCGCCTTGCCAGCAGGGCATGCCCCTAACTCTGGTTCTATAAGCTACTTTGAGCCAGCCTTGAGCGCCCCGCAATTATCTGTCGCGAAGGCCCCTGAATTGATAAACGCGATGACGACGACAACCCAGTTGGTACTGACGACAATAGGTTGCAAGTCGAGAATCTAGGCGGCCGTTCAACAGCAGCTCTGCTGCTATCGCCTTTAGCTGCCTCTAGAAACAATGGAAATTTTTGAAAATGACTAACGCGCAGCCAATTGCCTTTGAATTGAAGAAATGCGTTCTGTCAGGGCAGAATGTTATGACATGGGACATCAAGGCTCACCCGCGACCCACGCTGCTTGTCGATATCGTAATGAGTGTGCTTATCCTAGTTCCCGTCGGTTTTATTTTATATGGATGGCCAGGGGGTAGTGGCGCAAAAGCTAATGGAGTGTTTGTTGGCGGCGGGCTAGTTGGAGTTGTATTCTATTTGTACTTATGGATTATGGCCGGTAGGCAGAAGACGCTGTATTCATATTGTATTGGTGAAAGCGGAGTATGCGTAGAATATCGTCAATATTATCCTAAATATGCGAAACATTTCTTCAAAGGTCTCGCTACTTTATTTTTTGTCTGCATCTTCACTATGATCGCTATGGACCCCGACTTTATCTGGATGCTCGCCGGTCCTTCAGGTTTAGCGCTTGTCGCCGCAAAGTTTTTACTGATATGGGAGAATGAGGTCGGCCATAGCTCCTTCCAGTGGGACAGACCTCAACTTGTCTTTACGGATAGAACGAGAGGCCTTGTTGTTCTTCAGCGCCGCTATGATCCAGATATTCCGTTCGAAGAGAATTGTTTATACTTTGAGGCGTTTCTGCCGAAACACCGAATTGATGAGTTCCTTGCGATCGCTAGATTATATGCGCCGTCAGGCGTGGACTATCAAGAAGGGCGTTGCTATGAGTGATCGTGAGAACGCTGATGAAGTGAGCCTCGACGCCACTGATAGCACGTCGAAAGTGCTGACTCGCGAAGCTCTTGAAGGCGCAGAAATTGCAAGCTGGAAGATTAAAGCGCATCCATATCCAATATACCCGGTGGACATAATGTTCGGCTTTATGGGTTTTCTGACAACAATTTTTTATCTTTATGGGGAGTTTCATGAAAACGAGAGCACCAGAGAATTTATAACAGGAGTTAGCAGTTTCGGTTCGTTGTTTGTGCTCTATCTTTATATAGGTTTCAGAAAAAAAACAGTGTTCAGCTATATTATTTCTGAAAGCGGTGGAAAGGTTGAGCGCTGGCTGGACTACTCAAAATACACGGGGCACATCTTCAAAGGCATCGCGATAATTTTCTTTTTCGCAGTCCTGACAATGATCTCGATTGACCCCGGTTTCATATGGATGTTGGCCGGTCCGGGCGCAATGGGCCTAGCAGCGTGCTCAAAACTGATGAAGTTCGAAAACCCGATTGAACATCACTCTACAAAGTGGTCGCGCTACGACCTGGTTTTCATTGATCGGAAAAGGAAAATAGTCGTCCCAAGCTACCAAAACAACACCATGGCCGGCTTCGCGATCCATGTCGAAAAACGCAAAATCGACGAAGTCGTCGCCCTCTTGAAAACCCTGATGCCCAACGCCGAGTTTCGCGAGGAGGAATGGGAATGGTTTTACTGACGGGTTTTAGTAAGCACTTACTTGCGATGATTAGACCGCGATCTGAAGATCATCGGGCTGGCATCAGAGCCGCGCACCCATGCTTCGGACTCCATAGCTGCACGCACAAGGACATCGCCGATGACTCACAAAAGTCGCCAATTGGCTCAACGTCGTGATTCCCTGTTCTCCATACTGCTCTTTCCGGAAAGAGCACATGAATATCGCCGGGATTGTGGGACGGCTCTGCGGTGTCGGCAGGCGATCAAACCCTGCTGCCGTTGCCCTGCTGGCCGGGCGGGCGAGATCAACAGCTTTCTCAATCACGATGCGATAGCGGCACATCCCTGGATAAGGGTCTTGAGCGAGCCCGTGCAGCTGACGCTGCAGGCGTTGACGGAATTAGCCAAGGGCGCCGGCAAAACGACCTTGGAAAATATTCAACTGGCGTTCATCGCAGTGGACAGTCGTATGAGCGATAAAGCCATTGCCCTGCGCAACCTTACCATCGGTCATTTGCTGATCAGCCATCAGGACCGGTTGAACATTGACCTGGACTTCAAAGAGCGCATTGCCGCCTGGTACATAAAAAGAGAAAAGCTTCGTCGGGAAAAACAGGTCGTTGAGTATCGGTGGTCGAGGCCGGACGGTCGTTATGATCGAAAGGTGATAGCAGACGTCCTCGTCGAGCTTAACGAGCGGATAAAACTGCACGACTTGCAACAGCCTCTTTTGCTCGACTACTCCAAAAACCGCTACCTGCGCCAGCTACAACTGGAAATCGCCCGTTTCTTCTACAACAGTTCCCGAACGGCCGGGAACTGGCAAAGCCACGCCCGCGCCTTCACTGAAAAACACGGGCTGAACGCAGGTGCGATCACGTTGGGTCTGGTTGTGGTCAATTTTTTCAACACAATGGCGACCTACGAGCTTGCCAGCCGGGATGGCGAACTGAATGCCAAGGACTGGGCCAAGGTTGGATCGGCGGCGGCTTATACCGGAAACGCACTGATGGCGGTTTTTGTTGAGACGGCTTGGGCGGGGATGAAGGGGTTGGCTGTTAAAACGAGTAAAAAAGAAGTCATAAAAATTACTCAACGCTCTGCGGCTTACTGGGCAAGTATGGGGAAGTCGGAGTGGGGGGCACTGATAAAGGGGTTTGGTACAAGATTAATAGGTCTGGGTGGTTTTCTGATTTTAGCGGCTTCATTAGAGTTATGGGAAATCGCGGATAATGAAGCACAGACCGAAGTTGCGCTGGAGAGAGATTTTCTATCCATAAAAAACTATGCTGTTTGGGGTATTCTGACAATCGGGGGAATACAAGCAGCCGCGGGTGTTTTCGCACTTTCCGGCCATGGCTTTCTGATACCTTTCGTTATGAGTTCCTGGTTCGTGGCTGGAACTGCAATTGTAGGACTGATTTATCTATTCGTAACGTATGCGCTTAACTACTTAAAAAGTGATGCCATTGGACGTTGGCTACATAAATGTAGATGGTCCCGAGCCCTTGACGAGCGCTTTATAGATGAAACCGAGGAGAATCAACTATTTCTAGAAGTCCAGCTGAGTCCGTCGCTTTTCGTAAAGCCAACCTTCGAGGTGAAACAGGTTTATAGCGGGCGTGCCGGTTATCTACCTCGTGAGGTGTCTAACGGCGCTTGGATTCAGCTTCGCATCCCCGCGTTCCTCCGTGGTGAAATCATTCATGTAAATCTAACGGCTAGTGACCGTCCTGGGTATGTCATGCCAGTGAAAGCGTCAGGCGGTAGTCTTCAAGAGCATTTCATTGGCTATGGAACTATTGAAACTACCGCCGAATGGAGCAAAGCTTCCGACCAAAAAACGCAGATCCGCTACAACGATCCGCCGTCTAGAACTGCCCCACCTCGAGGAGAGGACGTTATCTGGCAAACTTGGATTCCGATCACCGACAATGCTGAGTATCTCGAGCTCCAGGTTTGGTATCCCACTGCTATTCTCCCGGCCAAAGACAATGACAAGTGTTATCGCTATCAGATAGAACTGAAAGCAGAGGGTTTATCAGAAAGTAATAGTCACACCCCTAGTGATGGCAGCGTGCTTTCCGTTGAGGGCTTTGGTGGTCGTACAGAAGCAGCTATTCTGCCGATAGTAGGCTAGATATGAAAGCAATAACGAAGGTCAAGACTCGGCTGAGTCAACCAGAAAAATCTCTGCCTGAATTGCCTATATCGCAGTCTCTGCAGGAAGAAGAAATTATGAAGTGGACGATCAAAGCTCACCCCCATCTCGTATTTCCCGTTGATGCTATGTTCGGCGTATTCGGATTTATGGTGGGTATGGTTTATTTATATGGGCAGTATCATGAAAGCGAAACTTTCCGAGAGAGCACAACTGGGTCCTGTGTTTTTGTTTCGTTGCTTTTAATATACTTTTATATAGGCGCAAGGAAAAAAACAGTCTTCAATTATCGTATTACCAAAAACGGTGGCGATGTTGAGTATTGGTTAGATCACTCAAAATATACAGGTCATGCTTTCAAGGGTATTGCCGTCTTGTCTTTTGTTGTCATCCTGACATTGGTCGCTCTGGATCCTTTTTTCATTTGGGCCCTCGCCGGACCCGCAGGAATGGCCGTCGCCGCAGCGAGTGGCTTACTCAAATGGGAAAATGAAATCAGCTACAGCAGTTTTGAATGGGATAGACCTCACCTCATATTCGTCGATAGAACGAGAGGCCTTGTTGTTCTTCAGCGCCGCTATGATCCAGATATTCCGTTCGAAGACAATTATTTATACTTTGAGGCGTTTCTGCCGAAACATCGAATTGATGAGTTCCTTGCGATCGCTAGATTATATGCGCCGTCAGGCGTGGACTATCAAGAAGGGCGTTGCTATGAGTGATCGTGAGAACGCTGATGAAGTGAGCCTCGACGCCATTGATAGCACGTCGAAAGTGCTGACTCGCGAAGCTCTTGAAGGCGCAGAAATTGCAGGGTGGACAATCAAGGCTCATCCGTATCCAATGAGACTGGTCGACCAAGTCTTTGGGGCATTTTGTCTTGTTCCTATTGGCTTTTATGCCTATATAAATGCTTATGGGGAGGAAAGTAGCAGGGGGCTTTATCAGGGCTCATGTATTTTTGTTCTAATCTTGCTGCTTTTTTTCTGGCTAGTAATCGCCAGAAAAAAAATGATATACAGCTACATCCTTACCGAAGACGGCGCGCATGTTGAAGATTGGCAAGACTACGCAAGTTTTACACCATACATTTTCAAAGGTATCGCAATCACCTTTTTTGTCGCGGTCCTGACAATGATCGCCATGGAGCCAAGCTTCATCTGGATGCTCGCCGGCCCTGGTGCGATGGCGTTTGCGGCTTCTTCAAAACTAATGACGTTCGAAAATCCGGTCAGGCAACGCACCAAAAAATGGTCACGCTACGACCTTGTTTTTATTGACCGAAAAAGAAAAATGATCGTCACCAGCTACCAGAACAACACAATGGTCGGCTTCGAAATACACGTCGAAAAACGCAAAATCGACGAAGTCGCAGCCCTTTTGAAAACCCTCATGCCTAACGCTGAGTTCCGCGAGGAGGCGTGGAAGTGGTGAAGCAGAAACGTTTCAGTAATCGTCTCGGCGGCAGGGAACGAACCCCGTAAATCAAGCGTCATAACCTCCCTTGAGCCAGCTTCCATGGGCCTGCGATTAGCCGTCGTGGGTGCTTTCGTGTTTTAATTGAACGCTTGTTCAATATAAATCGGTGGTTCGCTGCCCGCTCACAACAGGAGGCTTACCTTTGCTTAACCCTTGTTTTTCCGCCTTGCTCCTTTGCAGGGAGGCGCCGTTTTTATGAGTGCGCCTGCTTCGCAATCCAGCGGCATGGTCCGCATGAACCCGCCGGTCTTCTATTTCGCGGCGTCTTTTATTCTGATTTTCGGTGTGGTCGTCATCGCGTTTCCGGAGGCTTCCGGCCAATGGTTGCTGGCGGCGCAGAACTGGGCGGCCAACACGGTTGGCTGGTACTACATGCTGGCGATGACCTTGTATCTGGTCTTCGTGGTGGTCACCGCCTTGTCGGGCTACGGCAAGATCAAGCTCGGTGCCGACCACGACGAGCCCGAGTTCAGTTATCTGTCCTGGGCCGGCATGCTGTTTGCCGCCGGGATCAGCATCACGCTGTTCTTCTTCTGTGTTTCCGAGCCTCTGACTCACATGCTGCAACCGCCCCAGGGCGAAAGCGGGACGACGGAGTCAGCGCGGCAGGCGATGCAGTTGCTGTTTCTGCATTGGGGCCTGCATGGCTGGGGCGTTTTCGCCTTCGTCGGCATGGCGCTGGCCTACTTCGCGTACCGGCATAACTTGCCACTGGCCTTGCGTTCGGCGCTGTACCCACTGATCGGCAAGCGCATCAATGGGCCCATCGGTTATGCGGTGGATGGCTTCGGCATCATCGCGACCATCTTCGGCCTGGGTGCCGACATGGGTTTTGGCGTGTTGCACCTGAACTCCGGTCTGGATTACCTGTTCGGCATGCCGCACACCCAGTGGATTCAGGTGGGGTTGATCACGCTGATGATGGGCGCGGCGATTCTGGTGGCGATTGCCGGTGTCGATAAAGGCGTGCGCGTCATGTCCGACATCAACATGTTGCTGGCCTGTGCGCTGCTGCTATTCGTGTTGTTTGCCGGGCCGACCCAGCACTTGCTCAATACGCTGGTGCAGAACATCGGGGATTACCTGGGCGCACTGCCGACCAAGAGTTTTGACGTCTACGCCTATGACAAACCGAGCGACTGGCTGGGCGGCTGGACGGTGTTTTATTGGGCCTGGTGGATTGCCTGGTCGCCGTTCGTCGGGCTGTTTATCGCCCGTATTTCCCGTGGCCGGACTATTCGTGAGTTTGTCTTTGGCGTGCTGCTGATCCCGCTGGGCTTCACCCTGGCCTGGATGTCGATTTTCGGTAACAGTGCCATCGATCAAGTGATCAATCACGGCATGGTCGCATTGGGGCAATCGGCCATTGATGACCCGTCTATGACGTTGTATCTGCTGCTGGAAACCTATCCGTGGAGCAAAACGGTCATCGCGGTGACGGTGTTCATCAGTTTCGTGTTTTTCGTGACCTCGGCAGACTCGGGCACGGTTGTGCTATCGACCCTGTCCGCCAAAGGCGGCAACCCCGATGAAGACGGCCCGAAATGGCTGCGGGTTTTCTGGGGCGTGGCGACGGCGGTGATCACCAGCGGGCTGTTGTTCTCCGGCAGTATCGATGCGCTCAAATCCGCGGTTGTCCTGACGTCGCTGCCGTTCTCGCTGATCCTGCTGTTGATGATGTGGGGGCTGCACAAAGCGTTCTTCATGGAGTCCCAGCGGCAGATTGCCCAGCTGTATTCGTTGGCCCCGGCATCCGGCGCGCGACGCGGCGGTTGGCGCCAGCGTCTGAGCCAGGCCGTGCATTACCCGTCTCGGGACGAGGTGTATCGCTTCCTTGAGCAGACCGTGCGCCCGGCCATTGAAGACGTTACCGCCGTGTTCGTGGAGAAGGGCTTGAACGTGGTTGCTCAGCCTGATCCTGCCAACGACAGCGTGAGCCTGGAAATCGGCCATGGCGAAGAACGGCCGTTCATTTATCAAGTGATGATGAAGGGCTTCTTCACGCCGTCGTTCGCACGGGGCGGCATGGGCTCCAAACAGTTGAACAACCGTCGCTACTACCGCGCCGAGGTTCATCTGAGCGAGGGCAGTCAGGAGTACGATCTGGTGGGTTACACCAAGGAGCAGGTCATCAACGACATCCTCGATCAGTACGAGCGGCATATGCAGTTCTTGCATTTGGTGCGCTAAGGTCGGGAGAAACGCCGGAGTGTTCATCGCTCCGGCGTTTTTTTTCGCCTTCATTTTCCGCAAGGCCTTCGTTGACGCGCAGGGCCGTGTTCAGTGGCTCATGCGGGTAGTGCGCCCACCCGAGCGTTGGCTGCCATGCAATGCTGAAGATTGGATCAGTCACCACGCTGGCGGCTGCCGGCATGAACTGGGGGGTGGTCAAGGCCTTCCAGGCAATGGGGAAAAACGGTTCCCGGATCATGAGTGTTGCCTGCCTTGGAGAATTACCACCGGATCATTCGAGCACTCGGAGGGAATTTCCCAAAGTCTGAGGACGGGGGCCTTTGATGCAACGCCCGTGAATACCGGGTCCATGGGCGCTTTGGTGTGGTACTTGGCAAACCGGTCCTGAAAGTCGATGGCCGCTTGCACCAGCACAGGCTCGCTGAAGCGACGCCCCCAAAACGCTGCCGTGATGGGCAGCGGCCGATCCAGACCCGATTGCCCATGACCGATCGGGAAGGTCACCATCGGCCATGCCAATCCATTCGGCGCCTCGACAGAACCGCGCCTTTTGGGGATTCGGTCCTCATAGGGGGCGGACAGCAGGCCCAGATGCGCACCCAGCGGCATGACCATCATGAAGTCGATGTTGTCGCGATCCAGGGCCTGCTCGAAAAGCATCTGCTGCTGGCGGCGGCGGTTCTCCGCTTCGGCCCGAATGCCTACGGGAATGATGCCTGCGATATGGTGATTTTCATCCGGCCTGTAGAGGCGCATCAGTTCTTCGCGGTGCGCTTCATTGTCCAATGAGGCCGCGAAATCCCGTATGGCCAGCCAGTGCAGCGTTTCTAACTGATTGGGGTAGGTCGTTCCGATAGGCCCATTGACTCGCAGAAGTAGCTGGCCGTCTTCCCCTTCGACGTCGTAAAAAGGGTAGGGGGTGAAATAAGGTGCATTAGCCTCGATAGTCAGGTCCAGACCCGGAAATTCGACGATATTGGCACCCAGGTTGGCAAGTTCGCCCTTGAATCGCTCGAACGCGCTTTTGTAATCCGTGTCGTAGGATTCGTCTGGCGGCACGTTCAACTCAAGCCAGTCCGTCTGGGGGATGCCAATGTTCAAACCCTGGAGAGGTCGCGGGCCGGGACGTGCATTGATGGGCAGTTGCTTCGCCAATCCAGGTGCCGACACGGTTTGCGGATCGTTCTGTGCATCACTGCCAGCGATAAGCGAGAGCATTAACGAAGCGTCGCGCATTGAACGTGCCATGGGGCCGACCACATCCCACCCTGTTCGCAGCGGCATGACGCCGGAACCCGGCACCACGCCGAGTGAAGGCTTGATCGCGCTGATCCCATTGGCGGATGCAGGAATGATCATGGAACCGGCGGTTTCTTCGCCCAGCGTCGCAGCAATTAGCCGGGCGGCGGGGGCGACTGCCGAACCCTGGCTTGAGCCGCCGGGCGGGCGCGCCGGGTCCCAGGCGTTCACAGCGAATTGGCCCACCACATCGCCTGAATATTCTGAGCACATGGTATGGCCCACGATCACTGCGCCTTGTGCGCGAAGCCGGGCGACGCAGGTCGCGTCTCGCAGCGCCCTATTGGCGCTGAACGTCTGCGTACCGTTTTTGGTTGCAAGCCCTTGGATGCCAATGGAGTCCTTCACGGCTATGGGAATGCCACACAAGGGTGGTGCGGGACCGCGTTCATCGTTCGGGTTTTGCAGCCACAGGTCCGCTTGCTGTGCCTGAGCCATCAGCTCGGAGATATCCGCAAGCCGGGCGAAGGCGTTGTAATAACCGTTGTTCGCATAGGTCTCGAACGGGCCGTTCAGCGCGCTGATGCGGTCCAGATACGCCGTGAGCACCGCTTCAGACGTCAATTTATCCGGATTGCCCTCACGAAAAAGCGCCGCCATTTCAACGACTTCATAGTCGACGATGCGCTCGCGTCTCGTGATGTCTGCTCCACGAGGCAGCGCTGCAAGCAGGCGGGCGTTGTTGGCATGTTCTTCAGGGGTGAATTGAAGAGGGGATGAAGGTGGGTTGTCCATGACCGATCTGCTCCTTGAGACCTCAATCCAGAGGTTTCAAAAAAGCTAATCAGCGTGCGCCGCGTTTGTAAACTGTCAGAAGTTACAGTCGCGGCGAGGGGTTGCAGGTGCCCCCGGCAGTTCCAACCGATCACCCCAATGCCCAGAACTTCCATGGCTGGCGTATGGTCGTCTGATAACAACTCACACGCGAGGATCAGATGACTTACATCGCAGCCGAAAACCGTTACGAGATCATCCCTTACCGCCGCACGGGGCGCAGTGGCCTGGTGTTGCCCGCATTGTCCCTGGGCTTGTGGCACAACTTTGGCGACAGCACACCCATCGACACCCAGCGCGCTATGTTGCGCACGGCGTTTGATCTGGGCATCAACCATTTTGATCTCGCCAACAACTATGGCCCGCCCTACGGCAGTGCCGAGACGAATTTTGGGCGCCTGTTGCGTGAGGATTTCGCCCGGTACCGCGACGAGCTGATCATCTCCACCAAAGCCGGTTGGGACATGTGGCCGGGGCCTTATGGTCAGGGCGGTGGTTCGCGCAAGTATGTACTGGCCAGCCTCGATCAAAGCCTGCAACGCATGGGGCTGGATTATGTGGATATCTTTTATTCCCACCGGTTTGACCCGGACACACCCCTGGAAGAAACCGCCAGCGCGCTAGCGACGGCCGTGCAGCAAGGCAAGGCGCTGTATATCGGATTGTCTTCGTATTCCGGCGCGAAAACCCGGGAGATGGCCGCGTTGCTCAGGGAGTGGAACGTGCCGCTGTTGATCCATCAACCGGCCTATAACCTGCTCAATCGCTGGATCGAAAAGGACCTGCTGGACGCCACCGAAGAACTGGGTGCGGGTGTCATCGCCTTCACGGCGCTGGCCCAAGGGTTGCTCACCGACAAATACCTGAACGGGATTCCGAAGGATGCGCGGGTCAACCGTCCCGGTGGTGGCTCGCTGCAGGCGTCGCACTTGTCCGAGGAAAACCTGGAGCACGTGCTGGCGCTCAATGACATCGCCAAGCGTCGTGGCCAGAGCCTGGCGCAAATGGCCTTGGCCTGGACCCTACGCGACCCGCGTGTGACCTCAGCGTTGATCGGCGCCAGTCGGCCAGAGCAAATTGTTGAAAACGTCGAAGCACTCAAAAACCTCAAGTTCAGCCCGGAAGAACTGGCCGAAATCGACAGGTTTGCGGTGGAAGGCGGGATTAATCTGTGGGAAAAGCCGTCGTCGGCCGAGTAGCGGAGTCACAGGCTTGCAGGTGCCGCCTGTGAGCACCTGCAAGCCTGTAGAGGTTGCTGCTTTAATCAGGCCTCATCACCCTCGTCGTCATCGGCGCCATCTATCTTCATGCCCAGCTCCTTGATTTTGCGCGTCAAGGTGTTGCGGCCCCAGCCCAACAGCACGGCGGCATCGCGACGGCGACCGGCGGTATGCTTCAAGGCGGTTTCGATCATGATGCGTTCGAAGGTCGGAACGGCGCTGTCCAGCAAGCTGGACTGACCGCGTGCGAGCGCTTGATCAGCCCACTGACGCAGTGCCTGCTCCCAGTTGGTCACAGGGGCCGCGTCTTGCGGCAGGCTCAGCAGTTCCGGCGGCAAGTCGCTGATGTGGACTTCGCGGCCGGACGCCATGACGGTGATCCAGCGGCACGTGTTTTCCAGTTGGCGCACGTTGCCCGGCCAAGGCAGATGCTTGAGGTATTCCTCGGTTTCCGCCTTGAGCAGCTTCGGCTCGACCGCCAGTTCCTGAGCCGCACGGCTGAGGAAATGCTTGGCCAGAGTCGGGATGTCTTCGCGGCGGTCGGACATGCGCGGAATATGGATGCGGATCACGTTAAGACGGTGGAACAAGTCTTCACGGAATTTGCCTGCCTGCACCAGGGTTTCCAGATTCTGGTGCGTCGCGGCGATGATGCGTACATCGACCTTGACCGGTGTATGACCGCCAACCCGGTAAAACTCGCCATCCGCCAGGACCCGAAGCAAACGCGTCTGGGTGTCGGCAGGCATGTCACCGATTTCATCGAGGAACAGCGTGCCGCCATCGGCTTGCTCGAAACGACCACGACGCAAATTGGCTGCGCCGGTAAACGCGCCTTTTTCGTGGCCGAACAGCTCGGACTCCATCAGGTCTTTCGGAATCGCTGCCATGTTCAACGCGATGAAGGGCGAGGCCGAGCGCGGGCTGTGGCGGTGCAAGGCGTGGGCAACCAGTTCTTTACCGGTACCCGATTCGCCGTTGATCAACACAGTGATGTTGGAATGGCTCAAGCGGCCAATGGCGCGAAACACTTCCTGCATCGCTGGCGCTTCGCCAATGATTTCAGGGGTGCGGGTCAGGGTTGGCGCAACGTCCATGCCTTGCTGTTCCTGGGCATGCTGGTTGGCACGCTTGACCAGGGACACCGCTTCATCTACGTCGAACGGCTTGGGCAGGTATTCGAACGCGCCCCCTTGATAGGACGCCACGGCGCTATCGAGGTCCGAATGGGCGGTCATGATGATGACCGGCAGGCGCGGATGCTGCTCGCGGATCCGTGCCAACAGGTCCAGGCCACTGGCGCCGGGCATGCGGATGTCGGAGATGATCACGTCCGGTTGCTGACGGGCCAGGCGACTCATCACGCCATCGGCGCTGTCGAAGCTTTGTGTGGTCATGCCTTCCTGTTGCAAGGCCTTTTCCAGTACCCAGCGGATGGAACGGTCGTCATCAACGATCCAGACAGTTTCACTACGGCTCATGTCGAAGCTGCTCCTTGTTCCAGCGGCAGAAAGATCGAAAACGTGGTGTGGCCAGGATGGCTGTCACATTCGATCAGTCCTTGATGCTGGCTAATTATGTTCTGGGTAATGGCAAGTCCGAGCCCGGTGCCATCGGGACGGCCGCTCACCATCGGGTAAAAAATGGTTTCCTGAAGCTCGGTCGGGATGCCGGGGCCGTTGTCGATGATTTCAACTTTAGCCACCAGCCGATGACGGACATGCCCAATGGTGAACTGGCGCATGGCCCGTGTACGCAGGCTGATGCGACCCAGGCGTAGCTCGTTCTGGCTGCTGATAGCCTGCATGGCGTTACGCACGATATTGAGCACCGCCTGGATCATCTGTTCGCGGTCGATCAATACGTCGGGAATACTGGGGTCGTAGTCGCGCACCAAGGTGATGCATCCCTGGCTTTCGGCTTCGACCAGGCTGCACACGCGCTCAAGCACTTCATGGACATTGGTCATCGCCAGCGAAGGCAGTTTGTTGGAGCCCAGCATGCGATCCACCAGATTACGCAGGCGGTCGGCTTCTTCGATGATGACGTTGGTGTAGTCCTTGAGGCTTTCTTCGGGCAGTTCACGGGCCAGCAGTTGTGCGGCGCCACGGATGCCACCCAGTGGGTTCTTGATCTCATGGGCGAGGCCACGCACCAGCATCTTGGTGGTTTCCTGCTTGGACAGCTGGGCCTCTTCCTTGGTGATCCGCAGCAGCCGGTCACGTGGGTGGACTTCCAGCAACAGCAGGGTTTCGCCCTGGCTGAGGATCGGCGTGACCGCGTAATCGACGGTCAGCGTCTGACCGGTCAGGGCGGTGAGCTGGGCCTCGCGCTTGGTGAACGGGTGCGCTTGTTCCACGGCCTGACGCAACGAGCTCAAGGCTTCTGCCGATTCGGTGAACAACTCACTGATGAATTGCCCGTGACTGCGTTGCCCGCTAATGGCCAGCAGCATTTCGGCTGCGGGGTTCATGTACTCAAGGCGCAGGTCGGCATTGAGCAGAATGGTGGCAGTGGTCAGGTTATCCAGTAACAAACGGTGCAGCGCGTCGCTGATAGTCATGAACGTCTTTGACCTCTTTTGGCACATTGCAATCCAGGCGAGCCCGGTATCACAGGCGCTGGTTGGTCTTCTCCAGCGTGGGTAAAACCACTGATACGCTCGCGTACAGTGCAGAAAAGGGTGCTGTTACGCCGAAGTTGCAAAAACCAAACCAAGGCTCCGAAAAGAAGCGTTTAATCTGCAAAACCGGGCTTTTTTTGGACAGTGGGTAGCTTTGGGTCGTTGAGGCGACCCGTTTTCGAACCAAAATGGGTTCGGGTGGGCACGGGCCGCCAATTTATCGCACCAATATGGAGCTTAGCCGTAGGACAGCGTAGGGCGCTTAGAAAAACGGCAGGAAGCTGCTTTCTTCTTCTTCCGGCTTGTCACTCAACGGGCATTCAGGGCGAACGCCGTAGTCGTCAGTCTGACAGGGCCGTGCCAGACGCTTCTGTGCCAGAGAGATGCGCAGCATATGGAAAGGCTGGTTAGGCGTGCGCTCCAGAACGCGGCCCGCCTCGTCGACAATTTCCACGGACAACTGGTGGGTACCGCGATCGACATTGCTCAGGGGGAATACCGGGCTGCGTCCAGCATCGGCGTAGGGTTTGCCATCCACCAGCAACCGGTAGCCGTGACCCGGCTGGAGCGCCGGGTCGCTGGTGACGCTGACGATTAAATCGCCGTTGTTGCTGCGCACGGTGGCATCCGGTTCCGGCACCAGAATTCTCAATAAGTCGTAATGAAACATCGCCTTTGCCTTGGGTTTGGCGGGGTGTTGTTGCACGGTGCTTTTGGGTGGGGCACCGGTTGTGCTGTTGCTGGGCGGGATGTCGACCCGCTTGGCATTCTTGTGTGGCTGATCGGTGAAGACGCGATTCCCTTCGGCATCGATATAGGTATAAACGTCCGCCGTCGTCGGCAACGCGATCAGCAGCAACAGCCAGAGCAGAGCGCTGCGCATCAGGTGCGGTTTATGGTTTACCGACATGAACTCGCTGCACGGTGAGGGTTACGGTTTGACTCTGCTGAATGATGCCTTGTTTATCCAGCACCACGACAGCAAAGCTGTGCTCGCCCCGGTCGAGATTGACCACTTGAAGGCGCGGAACATTGCCCGGCTGGCCGTAGGGATTGCCATCGACCAACAATTGCAGTTGATGCCCCTGCGCCAGCCTTGGCTGGATCCTCACGCCCACGGTGAACGTGCCGTTGTTGGCGCGCAGCGCTTCATCGGCAGGCAGGTCGGTCAGCTCCAGCGTCTGATAGGGGGCTTCAGGCTGAGGGGATGCGGGTTGTTCGATGGGCTGATTCTGCGCGGGGGCTGGCACTTTCGGGGTTTCCACGCTGTTCAGAGGCGGCAGCTCGATGGCCTCGGCCTTGACGCCATCCGGTGGCTGGTTGGTGAATGCGGTGTTGCCATTGGCGTCGGTGTACTTGTAGATCTGCGCCACAGCAGGCAAGGCGATCAAGAGCAGCAGGCAGATAAGGCTTCGACGCATGAAAACTCCGGAGCAGATAAGGCAATCGCGTTACAGGACGCCAGCATAGAACACAAACCGGTCTGAAAGCGCGGTGCTCATTTCGTCTGGATACACAATTCCCCGGTTGCCCGTACCAGAGCCAGGTCATGAACGGTGTCTTTGGCCAGCCGCGCACGCTGCTGGCCCAGCCATTCCGGGCAATCCGGGGCCTGTCGATAAGGCGCAAAAGCCGCATAGTCTTGAAGCAATTGGACTTGCAGTTGATCCAGTCTTGGCCGGATCTGTGTAGCCAGATCCGGCCTTGCGCTGTCGGGCGCCTTACCGGCGGCGTGCCAATGAGCAATCAGTGCATATTGGACCAGCTTGTTCGCTTCGATCTGGGCGGCCAGAAACCGGCTGACGTCGTCGGCATCCAGCTTGTAGCCCGGCGCAAGCCTGGCGGCCGCAGCAATGACTTGCTGTTCGCGCGGGCTGTCCTGAATCGGTTTGCCGCTGTCCCATTTGGTCAATGCAACCTGATCCGCGAGGGTCAGGCGCTCGCTGATGCTGCCGAGTAACGGGGCGAGCGCTGCGGGAGGTGGGGATGCCTTGAGGTTCGAGGTGCACGCGGCAATGCTGAAGAGGCATGCCGAAAAAAGAAGGTGTCGAGCCATGGTGTGGGCATTGGGCATACGTTGAGCTCTGCCTTGTTTTCAGGGATTCAAACGACTGCGCTCGCCGGGGCGTGCTCGATCGATACCCGCAGCAGTCAATCAGAAAACCGAGTCATAAAAAAGGCCTCCCGAAGGAGGCCTCTTTCGCTACGTCAAAACCGCTGACGTGACTGGATCAGCAGCTGTAGTACAGCTCGTATTCCAGTGGGTGTACGAAGGTGCGTACTTTGATTTCTTCTTCGCTTTTCAGGGCGATGTAAGCGTCGATGAAGTCGTCGCTGAAAACGCCGCCTTTGGTCAGGAACGCACGACCCTTGTCCAGCTCTTCCAGGGCTTCTTTCAGGCTGCCGCAAACTTGTGGGATCTCTTTGGCCTCTTCAGGCGGCAGGTCATACAGGTTTTTGTCAGCAGCGTCGCCAGGGTGGATCTTGTTCTGGATGCCGTCCAGGCCAGCCATCAACAGTGCAGCGAAGCCCAGGTACGGGTTGGCTGCTGGATCCGGGAAGCGCGCTTCGATACGGCGGGCTTTAGGGCTCGACACGTAAGGAATACGGATGGAAGCGGAGCGGTTACGCGCCGAGTAGGCCAACATGACCGGTGCTTCGAAACCTGGGACCAGACGCTTGTAGGAGTTGGTCGACGGGTTGGTGAAGCCGTTCAGTGCCTTGCCGTGCTTGATGATGCCGCCGATGAAGAACAGAGCGGTATCGGACAGGCCGGCATAGCCTTCGCCCGCGAAAGTGTTCTTGCCATCTTTGGAGATGGACATGTGAACGTGCATACCCGAACCGTTATCGCCGTACAGAGGCTTAGGCATGAAGGTAGCGGTGCGGCCGTAAGCGTCGGCAACGTTGTGTACGCAATACTTGAGGGTCTGAACTTCGTCAGCCTTCTTGACCAGCGTGTTGAATTTCACGCCGATTTCGTTCTGGCCAGCAGTCGCCACTTCGTGGTGGTGAACTTCGATGACCAGGCCCATTTCTTCCATGGCATTACACATGGAGGTACGGATTTCGTGGTCGTGATCGAACGGAGGAACCGGGAAGTAGCCGCCTTTCACGCCTGGACGGTGGCCTTTGTTGCCGCCTTCCACGTCCTGGTCAGACATCCACGAGCCTTGCTCGGAGAAGATCTTGAACATGGAACCGGAGATGTCGGACTTGAACTTCACTTCGTCGAAGATGAAGAACTCTGGTTCCGGACCTACGAATACGGTGTCGCCGATACCGGTGGACTTCAGGTATTCCTCGGCGCGGTGAGCGATGGCGCGTGGGTCGCGGTCATAGCCTTGCATGGTCGAAGGTTCGATGATGTCGCAGACCAGGATCAGGGTCGGCTCTTCGGTGAACGGATCGAGAACGGCGGTTTCGTCGTCCGGCATCAGGATCATGTCGGAGGCTTCGATGCCTTTCCAGCCAGAGATGGAGGAGCCGTCGAACATTTTGCCGATTTCGAAGAAATCTTCATCCAGCGCATCGCGAGCCGGCATGGTCACGTGGTGCTGAGTGCCTTTGGTGTCCGTGAAGCGCAGATCAATCCACTTAACGTCATGATCTTTGATGAGTTGAACCGACTTCGACATAGTGTCCTCCGGGTGGCTTCGGGCCGAATTATGATTGGGGCCCTTCGAATTTGGGTGATGCCGGCGCGAATACTCGGCTAAGGCAACCTGCCTCACAAGGGAGCAAATTGCATGCCAGTGCCCCGTGATGGGTTTTATGCCTCAGATGCGCGCTATATAGGGATAAAACAGAGGATTGATAAAATTGAGCGCACCCTAATGATGCGCTAAAGATGGCGACAGGTCCGTTTTGGTGCGTCGATAACTGGCTGTACGATAACTGGTTAAACACTGAGCAATTTCCGCTATAATCCCGCCCCCTCTTTTTCGACAGGCACCGCGCGCGCTGTTTACATGAAACTAATCGTAAAAGTCTTCCCCGAAATCACCATTAAAAGCCGACCGGTGCGCAAGCAATTCATCCGTCAGTTGGCCAAGAACATCCGTACCGTGCTCCGTGATCTGGACCCGGCACTGGTGGTGGGGGGCGTGTGGGACAATCTTGAGGTTCAGACCCGCGTTACCGAGCCCAAGACCCTGCACGAGATGACTGAGCGGCTCAGTTGCATGCCGGGCATCGCCAACTTTCTGCAGGTGGCTGAGTACCCGTTGGGCGATATGGATGACATCCTCGCCAAGTGCAAACTGCATTACGCCGACCTGCTGCCGGGCAAGGTATTTTCCGTGCGTTGCAAGCGTGCGGGCAGGCATGACTTCAGCTCGATGGACGTCGAAAAATACGTCGGCAGCAAGCTGCGGATCGAGTGCGGCGCTGCCGGGATTGACCTGAAAAAGCCGGAAATCGAAGTGCGGATGGAAATTCGCGACCAACGGTTATTTGTGATTCACAGCCAGCACAACAGCATCGGCGGATATCCACTGGGCGCGCTTGAACAGACCCTGGTGTTGATGTCCGGCGGTTTCGATTCGACGGTCGCGGCCTATCAGGTCATGCGGCGCGGGCTTATGGCGCATTTCTGCTTCTTCAATCTGGGCGGGCGTGCCCATGAACTGGGCGTGATGGAAGTCGCGCATTTCATCTGGAAGAAGTACGGCAGCTCCCAGCGAGTGCTGTTTGTCAGCGTTCCTTTCGAGGAAGTGCTCGGAGAAATTCTGCAGAAAGTCGATAACAGTCATATGGGTGTAGTTTTGAAGCGTATGATGTTGCGCGCTGCATCCTCTATTGCTGATCGCCTTGAAATCGACGTGCTGGTAACCGGCGAAGCGATTTCCCAGGTGGCCAGTCAGACGTTGCCGAACCTGTCGCTGATCGACGCGGCCACTGACAAGCTGGTCTTGCGCCCGCTGATCACCAGCCACAAGCAGGACATCGTCGATCAGGCGGTTGAAATCGGTACTGCCGATTTCGCCAAACACATGCCTGAGTATTGCGGGGTGATTTCGGTCAACCCCAAGACCAACGCCAAGCGCAACCGCGTTGAGTACGAAGAACAACAGTTCGACATGGCGATTCTCGAGCGAGCGCTGGAGAACGCAAAGCTGGTCTCGATCGATCGGGTGATCGACGATCTGAGCCGCAGCGTAGAGATAGAGGAAGTCAGTCAAGCGCTGGCAGGTCAGGTCGTCATCGACATCCGTCATCCGGATGCCCAGGAAGACCAGCCGCTGCAATTGCCTGGCATTGAAATACAGGCGCTGCCGTTCTATGCATTGAACAGCCGCTTCAAGGAACTGGATAACACGCGCCAGTACCTGTTGTATTGCGACAAAGGCGTCATGAGTCGCCTGCATGCTCATCATTTGCTCAGTGAGGGGCATGCCAATGTGCGCGTTTATCGACCGAGCTAAGTGCCCGGGGCTGTTTGCCTGTGGCTTGCGTCACCGGCCCCCCGACGCCAGTCGTCTAGCCGTAACGGCTTTTAGCCGACTCTAACGATATAAATAGCTGTCTGGAATTATTCAGCTGACCGAATCCTCTGATCGAGATACACAAGTGATCGAAAATCTACGCAACATCGCCATCATTGCTCACGTTGACCATGGTAAAACCACCCTGGTAGACAAACTCTTGCGTCAATCCGGCACCCTGGAACGCGGCGAGCTCAACGACGAACGCGTGATGGACTCCAACGACCAGGAGAAAGAACGCGGTATTACCATCCTGGCGAAAAACACCGCTATCAACTGGAACGGCTACCACATCAACATCGTGGACACCCCGGGCCACGCCGACTTCGGTGGTGAAGTAGAGCGCGTGATGTCGATGGTTGACTCCGTTCTGCTGCTGGTTGACGCTCAAGACGGCCCTATGCCGCAAACCCGTTTCGTGACCAAGAAGGCTTTCGAAGCCGGCCTGCGTCCAATCGTGGTCATCAACAAGGTTGACCGTCCAGGCGCGCGTCCGGACTGGGTTCTGGATCAGATCTTCGACCTGTTCGACAACCTGGGTGCTACCGAAGAACAGCTGGACTTCCAGGTCGTTTACGCTTCGGCACTGAACGGTATTGCCGGTCTGGAACACACCGCCATGGCGGAAGACATGACCCCGCTGTACCAGGCGATTGTTGACCACGTTCCTGCTCCAAAGGTTGACCGTGACGGTCCGTTCCAGATGCAAATCTCGGCACTGGACTACAACAGCTTCCTGGGTGTTATCGGTGTTGGCCGTATCGCCCGTGGCAAGGTCAAGCCAAACACTCAGGTTGTCGCCATCGACGCTGAAGGCAAGCGCCGCAACGGCCGTATCCTGAAACTGATGGGTCACCACGGTCTGCACCGCATCGACGTTGAAGAAGCAGCTGCCGGCGACATCGTCTGCATCAGCGGCTTTGACCAGCTGTTCATCTCCGACACGCTGTGCGACCCACTCAACGTCGAAGCGATGAAGCCGCTGACCGTTGACGAACCTACCGTTTCGATGACCTTCCAGGTCAACGATTCGCCTTTCTGCGGTAAAGAAGGCAAGTTCGTCACCAGCCGTAACATCAAGGAACGTCTGGACAAAGAGCTGCTGTTCAACGTTGCCCTGCGCGTTGAAGAAGGCGACACCGCTGACAAGTTCAAAGTCTCCGGTCGTGGCGAGCTGCACCTTTCGGTACTGATCGAAACCATGCGTCGCGAAGGCTTCGAAATGGGTGTTGGTCGTCCTGAAGTGATCATCCGCATGGTTGATGGCGTTAAGCACGAACCGTACGAAAACGTCACCATCGACCTTCCGGAAGAGTCCCAGGGCTCGATCATGGAACAGATCGGTATCCGTAAGGGCGACCTGACCAACATGGTTCCGGATGGCAAAGGGCGTGTTCGCCTTGAGTACAACATCCCGGCTCGTGGCTTGATCGGTTTCCGTAACGAGTTCCTGACCCTGACTTCCGGTGCCGGCATCCTGACCAGCATCTTCGACCGTTACGACGTGATGAAGTCCGGCGACATGTCCGGCCGTCAGAACGGCGTTCTGGTTTCGGTTGCTACCGGCAAGGCGCTGACCTACTCGCTGGAAACGCTGCAGGCCCGTGGCAAGCTGTTCCTGGGTCACGGTGAAGACGTGTACGAAGGTCAAATCGTCGGCATCAACAGCCGCGACAACGACCTGGGCGTCAACCCAACCAAAGGCAAGAAGCTCGACAACATGCGTGCTTCCGGTAAAGACGAAACCATCGCTCTGGTTCCGCCTATCCGTTTCACTCTGGAACAAGCGCTGGAATTCGTTCAAGAAGACGAACTCTGCGAAGTGACTCCAAAGTCGATCCGCCTGCGTAAGAAAATTCTTGGCGAAAGCGAGCGTACCCGCGCCGCCAAGAAAAGCGGCAACTGATTAATCAGTTAGTCGGCTAAAAACAAAACGCCCCCGACCGCAAGGTCGGGGGCGTTTTTGTTTGTGTCGGTTATGTAGGAGCTGCCGAAGGCGGCGAAAGCGGTGCGTCAGGATGAACGGCATCGCAGCCTTCGGCAGCTCCTACAGATGTTTCAGCATTTCAGAACTTCGGAAACGGGGTGCTGGTGTTGTTCTTCAGCGTACCGGTGTCCTGACGTACCACATCCTTGGGCTTGTAAGCGCAGTAGCCGGGGCGCGGGCCGATCCTGGGGTGGTTGCGGCAGGTGTCCGGGCGTTTCTCGTAGATCGTGCACAAGCGGCTTTTACGGTCCAGATACAGACAGTCGTTGTTGCTCATGCGCTGCAACGTGAAGATCTCGGACTTCTGGTTATAGCGCTCGACGATGCCTTCCTTCTGCAAGCGCTTGGCGATGTTCTTCGCCGGTTCCCCGCGCTCGAATTCATCGACGATGCCGATGCGGATCAAATCCTTGATCTTCACTTCAACAGGCAGCGTGCAGCAGCTGGAAATACAGCCTCCGCACATGTGGCTGGAGTATTTGGCCCAGGTATCGATACGGTCGATTTCTGCGGCGGCGATCAAGGTGGGTTTCATCTGAATACGGTTCCGGGTGCATCGGGCGCGGGATGATACCGGTCTGGAGGGGATTCGCGTAGGCAAAAATGCGCGAGGCGACTGTCGGCGGCAATTCCGTTGGAGCGAGGCTTGCCCGCGAAGGCGTCGTTTCTAGCGCTGATAGGTTGTATTCAATCCCGATTCGCGGGCAAGCCTCGCTCCAACAAGATTTGCGTGAGGCCTTCAATCTGCTCCTGTCGCTCCGTCTGGCTCAATTTCGCCCCGGGGTTCAGCGAGGACCATTGCGGATGCGCCCGCGCCTTGTGCAGCGCTTCGGGGAGTTTGCCTTCGCGCCAGGTCATGTCCTGGGGCGTGGTCAGCTTGATGCTCTCCAATGCCGCGTGACCCCGCGCGCCGAGGGCTTGCAGCAGGTGACGCTGGCGCAGCGCAAGCAGGCGCAGCACCGCATCGTCCACCGTCAGCTCCCGCTGGCCTTTGATCTTGCCCAGCAGGCGGCCGCCGTAGCTGCGAGCGGTCTGCAAGGCGCCGCCCGCAATGGCCCCGACCAGCGCCGCGGCGCCAAGGGTAATCCCGCCCACCAGAAGGTCAACGCCAGCGCCCGCCGCCGCGCCCGCCGCAATACCGCCGCCGACACGAACACCCAGCTGTTTGAG
This sequence comes from Pseudomonas sp. DWP3-1-2, assembly GCF_049896285.1. Taxonomy (NCBI): domain Bacteria; kingdom Pseudomonadati; phylum Pseudomonadota; class Gammaproteobacteria; order Pseudomonadales; family Pseudomonadaceae; genus Pseudomonas; species Pseudomonas sp. DWP3-1-2. Next base: position 27,474 of record NZ_JAFCTZ010000006.1, read on the forward strand.
CGTTTCCGGGTTGAACAGGTCGTCGCCCCAGCGTCCGTCCAGCAACGGCAGATCACTGGCGGCAGCATCCTGCGAGCGAAACGCATACAGCTTGAGCAGCGCCTCGACGCAACGCTGCTCACGCTGGCGCACCGTTTTGCGAAGTTCATCGATGGCCTGTTGTTCCTGGCCGGATTCGGTCGAGACGCTGCGGCGGCAGGCTGCGCAGTCGACCAGCAGTTCGGCGATCAGTCGCGCCGCACTCTGGCGCCGGGTTTCGCGCTGGGCATCCTGATCCAGAATCAGGCGCTCCAACTGCCCCCGCGAGGTTTCCAGCAACAGTGCGAGGCTTTCGTACAAGCGTCGTTCGCCATCTTCCGGCGGCGCCACGCTGTCGAAACGCACCAGTGCGTGCAGGCCCAGACGCGCCAGGGCTTCACGCCAGGCCGGTTCGCGATGATCGGCGCTGCTGACGAAATTCAGGACCGGCAACAGCGGTTTCCCGCAACTGGCCAGCACCGACAGTTCGTCACGGTATTTCGCCAATACCGGTTCGCGGGCATCAATCACGTACAGGCCGGCATCCGAGGCCAACAGTTGGCGCAAGACCTTGGCTTCCTGCTCGAACCGCTGCCGGGCCTCGCTGCCCTCCAGAAACCGCGCCAGACGTGCCGGCCCATCCAGCCGTTCGCCGGGGCGATCCAGACGCTCCAGATAATCGAGCAAGGCAATGGCGTCTTCCAGCCCCGGCGTGTCGTACAGCTCCAGCAAGGCTTCGCCATCCACCGACAATCGCGCCCCTTCCACATGCCGCGTCGTGCTGGGCCGGTGTGAAACCTCACCGAAGCTGACGTCGCGCGTCAGGGTACGCAGCAACGAGGTTTTGCCGACATTGGTGTGGCCGACAACGGCGAGTTTCAGCGGGCGGATCTTCTCGGTTTTACTCATAGCCCGTCTCCAGCCAGCTCAAGGGTGCGGTTTCGGTCCACGTCAGCTCCAGTTGCTGCAAGCCCGTCTGCCAGTCGCTGACCCGTTCAGCATCCAGCGTCTGGGCGGGCGGTGCCGGGAGTAACCAGACTCGGGTACTTGCGGCGCAACGCGCCAGTTCCGCGATCAACGCCAGGCTGCCTCGGTCTGGCGAACGGCGCGGGTCACAGGCGATGACCAGTCGGGCCGGTGGAAAACGCGTCAACTGGTCGAGCAGCTTGTGTCGGGATTCGCGGCTGTCGAGAACGCCTGCGTCCGCGACGTGCTCGGGTAGCGCGGGCGGCCAGGGTTGGTCTTCATCCAGTTCGATGGCGACCAGCAACGCGCCTTCACTGCTCTGCGTGTTCCCCTGAGAAACGATTTGAGGGAGCAACTCCGGCGCAGCATCGTTGACGCCCAGGCGCTCGCTGCTGGGCATCAGTCGCTCGCGCAGTTCGCTGTAACCGGGCAGGCTCAAATCCAGGCTTAACGCTCCACGGCCGCGTTTCCACAGCGAAAAGCAAACCAGCGCCAGGATCAGGCGCGGCACGATGCCGTAAACCAGCAACACACCCACCAGCCAGGCCGCCCAGGCTTGTCGTGCGGATTCCACCACCCCTGTGCTGTCACCGCTGGCGCGGATCATGGCTTCGGTGGGCACGGTGAAACCCAGCAGCGCGGGAAGCGTGCCAAGGGTTTGTGTCAGGCTGACAAAGGTGTCGCTGCCAAGAATCGTGGTTTCCCAGACGAAGCCGTAGCGTCTCGTGGCCATCAGCATCAACAGCAACGCCAGCGCGCTGAGCAGCGCCAGAAACCATAAACCGTTGACCAGCGCGCCCAGAACCCAGCGATTCAAGCGCCTTCGTTGCAGCAGCAGAATCAGGGCCGGTGCCAGTTGCGCGGCCTGGGCATCCCGGGCGAGCTTTTCGCTCAGCCAGAGCCACAAACGCCCGAGGCTGGCCGTGCTTTCCCCGGCAAGCGCCAGGCCCGAGGCCCAACTGATCAGCAGAATCAGGTTCAGCCCGAGCAAACTGCCCAGTGCCCAGAACACGTTCACCGGTGTCTGCCCGTCGCCCATGGCGGCGAAGGCCAGGCCCGCGCCGCTGATGACGGCAATCATCGCCAGCGCAATCAGTGCCAGACGCGCGCCCTGTTTCCAGCGTCGCAACGCGGCGAGCATGCCATCGCGTTCGGCCAGCCACAGGGCGCGATGCTGGATGCGGGTCGGCAGGTCGCCTGCTTGCGCCCGGGCGCGGCGATTGGCTTCAAGGTCATCCAGTGCGCCGGCCTGCTCTTCGCGCAGGCGCACGGCTTCGGTCAGCCAGAGGTTATCGAGTGGGGTCAGAGCAGTCACACGGCGTCTCATTGGTAAAGTCAGGAAGGAGCATAACCTCTGCGTCGTACATTCGAGCGAAAACCCCGGTACGAATTCACTGCCGTGCTCTGCTATTCTCGCCGCCATGAAAACTCAACTCCCCCTCAGCCTGATTGCCGCCCTTGGTGAAAACCGAGTGATTGGCGTCGACAATTCCATGCCCTGGCATTTGCCGGGGGACTTCAAATATTTCAAGGCGACGACCCTCGGCAAGCCAATCATCATGGGGCGCAAGACCTGGGATTCGCTGGGTCGCCCGTTGCCAGGGCGTCTTAATCTGGTGGTCACTCGCCAGCCGGACTTGCAGCTTGACGGTGCAGAAGTCTTCACTTCTCTGGAATCGGCGGTAGCCCGCGCTGAAGATTGGGCGCATGAGCACGGTGCCGATGAAGTCATGCTGATCGGCGGCGCGCAGCTTTATGCTCAGGGCTTGCCCCAGGCTGACCGGCTTTATCTGACTCGCGTGGCGTTGACTCCTGAAGGTGACGCGTGGTTTCCAGAGGTTGATCCGGCGCAATGGGGGTTGGTGTCGCAGGTGTTGAATCCAGCGCTGGATGGCAAGCCTGCGTACACCTTTGAGGTTTGGGAACGCAGGTAAGCTGCATCATGCAAGGGCGTGAGACCGGCTTTAGCCGGGAAGAGGTCGGTCCCACAACCCTATGCGTGCTCACTGTCATCTAACCATCAAAAAAATGTCGCAATTGGAAAGCCCCGTCGCGAATAGCCGTAGACATGACGCCTTCGGAACGCATTCAGTCGCTGACACACTCAAACAGTAACGGCAATTTGCTACGGTCGAGCCTCTTAATTTTTCGGGGGGAAAACCATAATGAAGTTCGCGCCAAAATTACTCGCTGTTGCGCTGTGCCTGGGCCTTGCCGGTCAGGCGATGGCCACCGAATTGACCCACTGGCCTGAGCCCGCCGCCAAGGCACTCAACGCCATGATTACCGCCAACGCCAACAAGGGCAATTACGCGGTGTTCGACATGGACAACACCAGCTACCGCTTCGATCTGGAAGAGTCGCTGCTGCCGTACATGGAAAGCAAAGGCCTGATTACCCGCGAAAGCCTGGACCCCTCCCTCAAGTTGATGCCGTTCAAGGACACCGCCGACCATAAGGAAAGCCTGTTCAGCTACTACTATCGCCTGTGCGAAGTGGACGACATGGTCTGCTATCCATGGGTCGCGCAAGTGTTCTCCGGCTTCACCCTCAAGGAGCTCAAGGGCTACGTCGATGAGCTGATGGCGTTGGGCAAGCCGATACCGGCGACCTATTACGACGGTGATGTGGTCAAGACACTCGAGGTCGAGCCGCCACGCATCTTTACCGGTCAGAAAGAGCTGTACAACAAGCTGATGGAAAACGGCATTGAGGTCTACGTGATGACCGCCGCGTCCGAGGAACTGGTGCGTATGGTCGCGGCCGATCCCAAGTACGGCTACAACGTCAAACCGCAAAACGTGATTGGCGTGACCACCTTGCTCAAGGATCGCAAGACCGGCGAGCTAACCACGGCGCGCAAGCAGATCACGGCTGGAAAATATGACGAAAAGGCCAACCTGGGCCTGGAAATGACGCCTTACCTGTGGACGCCCGCAACCTGGATGGCGGGCAAGCACGCAGCGATCCTGACGTATATCGACGAATGGAAAAAGCCAGTGTTGGTAGCCGGTGATACCCCGACCAGCGATGGCTACATGCTGTTTCACGACGTTGACGTGGCCAAGGGCGGCGTTCACCTGTGGGTCAACCGCAAAGACAAATACATGGCCCAGCTCAACGGCATGATGGCCAAGAACGCGGCGGCTCAGGCCAAAGAAGGTTTGCCCGTGACGGCGGACAAAAACTGGGTGATCGTCAAGCCTGAGGACATCCAGTAAAAATCTTTCGGGTTAAACCTTGTTGGAGCGAGGCTTGCCCGCGAATGCCATAACACGGTTTGTCTGATAGTCCGCAGCGCCTGGTTCGCGGGCAAGCCTCGCACCAACAATACTGAGCAACAAAAAACCCGGCATCTCTGCCGGGTTTTTTGGTTTAACCGATCAAGCTCAAGGCACCAGCTTGTCCAGCAGGGCCTTGTCGCGCACGGCACCTTTATCGGCGCTGGTGGCCAGCAGGGCATAAGCCTTGAGGGCGGTGGTCACTTTACGTGGGCGCACTTCGACCGGCTTCCAGCCTTTCTTGTCTTGCTCGGCGCGGCGTTCGGCCATTTCCGCATCATCGATCAACAGGTTGATCGAGCGGTTCGGAATGTCGATCAGCACTTTGTCGCCATCACGCACCAGACCAATCGCGCCGCCAGCTGCTGCTTCCGGAGAAGCGTGACCGATGGACAGGCCCGATGTACCGCCGGAGAAGCGGCCATCCGTGAGCAATGCACAGTCTTTGCCCAGGCCTTTGGATTTCAGGTACGAGGTCGGATAGAGCATTTCCTGCATGCCCGGACCGCCTTTCGGACCCTCGTAACGGATGATCACGATGTCGCCCGCTTTGACTTCATCCGCAAGGATGCCGCGCACAGCGCTGTCCTGGCTTTCGAAAATCTTCGCGTTGCCTTCGAATACATGGATTGATTCATCCACGCCCGCGGTTTTCACCACGCAGCCGTCCAGCGCGATGTTGCCGTACAGCACGGCCAGGCCGCCCTGTTGCGAGTAGGCGTGCTCGACGCTGCGGATGCAGCCGTTCTCGCGGTCGTCGTCCAGGGTTTCCCAGCGGGTCGACTGGCTGAAGGCGGTCTGGGTCGGGATGCCAGCCGGGCCAGCCTTGAAGAAGGTGTGAACCGCTTCATCGTTGGTCTGGGTGATGTCCCATTTGGCGATGCCTTCGGCCAGGGTCTTGCTGTGTACGGTGGGCAGGTCGGTGTGCAGCAGGCCGCCACGGGCCAACTCGCCCAGGATGCTGAAAATCCCGCCAGCGCGGTGCACGTCTTCCATGTGGTACTTCTGAATGTTCGGCGCGACCTTGCACAGCTGCGGCACTTCACGGGACAAGCGGTCGATGTCGCGCAGATCGAAGTCGATCTCCGCTTCCTGAGCCGCTGCCAGCAAGTGCAGGATGGTGTTGGTCGAGCCGCCCATGGCGATGTCCAGCGTCATCGCGTTCTCGAATGCCTTGAAATTGGCAATGTTGCGCGGCAGAACGGCGTCGTTGTTTTCGATGTAGTACTGGCGGCACAGATCGACGATGGTGCGGCCCGCCTGCAGGAACAGCTGCTCGCGGTCGCTGTGCGTGGCCAGTGCCGAGCCGTTGCCCGGCAAGGCCAGGCCCAGGGCTTCGGTGAGGCAGTTCATCGAATTGGCGGTGAACATGCCGGAACACGACCCGCACGTCGGACACGCGCTGCGCTCGTATTCAGCGACTTTCTCGTCACTGGCGGAGTCATCGGCGGCAATCACCATGGCATCGACCAGGTCCAGACCGTGGGCGGCCAGTTTGGTCTTGCCGGCTTCCATCGGGCCGCCGGAAACGAAAATCACCGGGATGTTCAGGCGCAGTGCGGCCATCAACATGCCGGGGGTGATTTTGTCGCAGTTGGAAATGCACACGATGGCGTCGGCGCAGTGGGCGTTGACCATGTACTCCACGGAGTCAGCGATGATCTCGCGGCTCGGCAGCGAATACAGCATGCCGTCGTGACCCATGGCAATGCCGTCGTCCACGGCAATGGTGTTGAATTCCTTGGCCACGCCACCGGCGCGTTCGATTTCACGGGCAACCAGCTGGCCCATGTCCTTGAGGTGCACATGGCCCGGCACGAACTGGGTAAACGAGTTGGCAACGGCGATGATCGGTTTCTTGAAATCCGCGTCCTTCATCCCGGTGGCGCGCCACAAGGCACGAGCGCCGGCCATGTTGCGGCCGTGGGTGGACGTTTTCGAGCGGTAATCAGGCATGGAGCACTCCAGGCGGCGAATCAGGTAAATAGGTAAGGGAGTGAGCTTCTCGTGACGTCACACACAAACGGCAGTGACCGGATGTTGCGATGGAAACCGAAAGCGCTACGGGATCGCCGTACGCTCGGCCTGAGCTCATAAACCCGCCGGGGATGACTGGCGATGGATACGGGCGATTCTACACCTGTAAGGGCACAGTGGAATGGTGGGAAGTTTGGGAGGGAGATTTCTGCTTCGTCAAAGCCAAATGGCATCCCATAGCGGGTAATCACCATAACGTGTCACCAGGCCCGCCCGTATTGGGTTGGCGACTATGTAGCGGGCCATTTGAAGCAGGTCTTCTTCACGCCTTACAGCCCGGTCGTGATAGCCCTTTTGCCAAACTCGAGATGATTCGCCTTTCTCTTTGGTAACGGCAAGGGCACTCCCTGTTTTGACCTTGCGCATGAGGTCGCTCAGATTGCCGCTCCGCAGTTCGACCAGCCAATGAAAATGATCCGGCATGACCACCCACGCCAAGGAGTTAACCATTGCCTGGTCTTGTGCCTTGCGAAATTCATTAACCATCAACCTCCCCAATCGCCAATCAGAAAAAACAGGTTCTCGGTGATGGGTTACTGATGTCAGCAGATATACACGGCCTGGTTCGGAGTATCGACCTTGGCGCAATCTTGAGCCGCGATGTAGTTCGGGCAATCCCGTGCCCCCGGTTGCTAATGGGAACAGGAAGGTTAGTCAAAAGCCCGGAGTTCTCGGCTCATTTTTCGAGTCTGGGTATTTCCTTTCGAGCGTCATCGCTGCCTCGCGTTGCTCGTGAGCTCCTACAACTTGACGGTAGGAGAGGAGCTGGTGTGCTCGGCTCAGATTTGAGTCTGGGTATTTCCTTTCGAGCGTCATCGCTGCCTCGCGTTGCTCGTGAGCTCCTACAACTTAGCGGTAGGAGCTCACGAGCAACGCGAGGCAGCGATGGCGTCATTCGCAACGACACCGATTTTTATTCAAACCCACCCATCATTCTTCTTACGTCCACGTGTCAGGGACGGGATGATGAGGCCGACCAGCAGGCCGGCTCCGGCGATGCTGCCGCCGTAGACCATGTAGCGCATCAGCACCTGTTTGTTTTCGTCCCCCAGTTTGGCCTGGGTACTGCGCAGCTCGGATTGGGAGTCGACCAGTTGCGCGTTGAGTTCCTGTGTACGAGCCTGCAGTTCATCGATCAGCTTCTTGCGGGCGTCCAGCGTCTCCTGCATGCCTTGCACGCGGGTCTTCCAGGTGTCGTCGATGTTCTTGAGCTGGCCGGTCAGGTCTGCCACTTGCTGGGACAGTTCAGGCAGGCGCTCGGCAGGGCTTGGCACGCTTTGCAGATCGCTGCTGGGGAGCCACACACTACCGCCGCCTTCACTGCGGACCTGGCTGTAGTCGCCCTGGGTGTTGAGCAATTCGACTTTCTGCCCGGATTTCAGCGTGCCGACAATACGGTAGCCATCGGTCGGACCGCTGCGTACGAACGTGTTGAGGCTGTCACTGACCCAGCGCTCGTTCGGCTTGGGTTCAGCGGCGTGGGCGGTGCCGCTCATGGCGATCAGGCCGCCCAGCAGGCCGGCACTCATGGCCCGGCGCGGTTGGGTCAGCAGGTGTGGGATACGGGAAAGAAGTGCAGAAAGGTGACGAGACATAGACATTGTTATCTTCGATGAAAGGAAAAGATAAAGGCGCCGATGCACGGGCCGGTAAAGATGGGGCAGCGATGTGCAAGGCGTATCGCTGCTACTGCTGCGGAATATTGGCGACGAGCTCAAGGATAGGCTGAAGCCCGCTTGGATTCTACGTCCGACACGCCATCCGTTTTATCCCCAAGTCAGAGACAATAAGAATGGTTTCGGGTTCATTTCGGGGCGCCAGGCGCGTAGAAATTCGGACTTGCGGTCGGCCTGTAAGGGCATTCGCCAATCCCGCCATTGCAGCGGGACTGGCATTCCGGTTCATGCGTTTTTAGCTGTTGGGCAGCAACCGGCACGTGATGCTCTTGATGTAACGCGTTTCGGCGATGGCCGGGTGGACCGGGTGGTCCGGGCCCTGGCCGCCGCGTTCCAGCAGCTGGATGTTGCGATCCAGATGGCGGGCGCTGGTCAGCAGGATGTTTTGCAGGTCGTCTTCGGGCAAATGCATCGAGCACGAAGCGCTGATCAGAATGCCGTCCTTGCTGAGCAGGCGCATGGCTTGCTCGTTCAGGCGGCGATACGCGCCTTCGCCGTTCTTCATGTCCTTCTTGCGTTTGATGAACGCCGGAGGGTCGGCAACGATCACGTCGAAGCGCTCTTCGCCCGCTTTCAGTTCTTTCAAGGCTTCGAACACATCACCTTCGATGCATGCCACCTTGTCGGTAAAACCGTTCAGCGCGGCGTTGCGCTCAACGCCGTCCAGGGCGAAGGATGATGCATCGACGCAAGTGACGTCGCTGGCGCCGAATGCTGCGGCCTGGATACCCCAGCCGCCGATGTAGCTGTACAGGTCCAGCACCCGCTTGCCCTTGACGTACGGGGCCATGCGCGCACGGTTCATGCGGTGGTCGTAGAACCAGCCGGTTTTCTGCCCGGCCATGACGGGCGCTTCGAACTTCACGCCATTCTCTTCCAGCGCGACCCATTCCGGCACCAGGCCGAAGACGGTCTCGACGTAGCGGGTCAGGCCTTCGGCGTCCCGGGCAGCGGAGTCATTCTTGAACAGGATGCCGCTTGGCTTGATCACCTGCACCAGGGCCGCGATGACGTCTTCCTTGTGGTTTTCCATCGTGGCCGAAGCCAGCTGAACCACCAGAATGTCGCCGAAACGGTCGACCACCAGACCCGGCAACAGGTCGGAGTCACCGAAAACCAGGCGATAGAAGGGTTTGTCGAACAGGCGCTCGCGCAAGGACAAGGCAACGTTGAGGCGATGCACCAGCAGCGATTTGTCCAGCGGCAGTTTGACGTCGCGTGACAGCAGGCGGGCGCAGATCAGGTTGTTGGGGCTCATGGCCACGATGCCCAGCGGTTTGCCGCCAGCGGCTTCCAGCACGGCTTGATCGCCCGCGGCAAAGCCGTGCAGCGGGGTCGCGGCTACGTCGATCTCGTTGCTGTAGACCCACAAGTGACCGGCGCGCAGGCGACGGTCGGCATTGGCTTTGAGGCGCAAGCTAGGCAGGGACATGACGTCGCTCCTGAAAAAAGAGCGGGATTATAGCGCGACATTCCATTCTCTGACCGGATGAAAGTAATTAACCGGCTAGCGGCGCACGGTTGTCGGATTTTTTCGCGGCGGGAATTTTTCCGATGGTCGAGGGGGGCGCTTGTTTCTCTATTTAATTGAATGCGTTGTATTCGTTTTTGCGTGATTTCCGAAGATTTGACGCTTATCGGCTGTAAAGGTTGTGAGTCAGTGGTGATGGCATTGGACGCGTCAGGAGGTAGAATCCTGGCTTCACCCCGAGTGTGTACTTATGTCCCAAGAACTTACCTCCGAGCAGATCCAGCAGGCCTTGCAGGGCATCAGCGTGCCGCCGCAGCCGCAAATCATGGTGGATTTGCAGATGGAGCAGTACATGCCGGACCCCGACCTTGGGGTTATTGCTCGTCTGATCTCCCAGGACCCCGGTCTGTCTGGGGCGTTGCTCAAAGTGGTGAACTCGCCGCATTACGGGCTGACCAACAAGATCGCCTCGATCCAGCGCGCCGTAAATCTGCTGGGCAGTCGCACCGTCATCAACCTGATCAACGCCCAGTCGATCAGGGGCGAAATGACCGACGAAACCATCGTGACCCTGAACCGTTTCTGGGATTCGGCGCAGGACGTGGCGATGACCAGTCTGACGCTGGCCAAGCGCATCGGCTCGCAAACCGTGGACGAATCCTACGCCCTGGGCCTGTTTCACGATTGCGGTATTCCGCTGATGCTCAAGCGTTTCCCCAACTATATGGAAGTGCTTGAGCAGGCTTATGCCAACGCCAGTCCCGAGACGCGGGTGGTGGATTACGAAAATGAAATGTTGAAAACCAACCATGCCGTGGTGGGGTATTTCACTGCCAAATCCTGGCGCTTGCCGGAGCATGTCAGCAACGCTATTGCCAGCCACCATAATGCGCTGGCGATTTTCCAGGACGATTCCGGGCGCAACGCACCGCTGAAGAATCTCCTTGCTGTCTTGAAGATGGCCGAGCACATTTGCGCTTCCCACCGGGTTTTAGGTAATCAGAGCGAAGACCATGAGTGGAACACGATCAGCCACCTGATCCTGGATTACGTTGGCCTGTCCGACTACGATTTCGAGAACCTTAAAGAAAGTATTCGCGAACTGGCCGCACACTGATCCTGCGCACAGTCGGCTTTTCGTTCGCGCCCCACCGAGTTGCCCATGCCTGAATTACCGGAAGTCGAAACCACCCGCCGAGGCATCGCGCCTCACCTGGAAGGTCAGCGGGTGAGCCGCGTTATCGTTCGCGATCGGCGTCTGCGCTGGCCCATACCGGAAGACCTGGATGTGCGCCTGTCGGGCCAGAAAATCGTGCGGGTGGAGCGGCGCGCCAAATACCTGCTGATTCAAGCCGAAGTCGGCACCTTGATCAGTCATTTGGGGATGTCGGGAAACCTGCGTCTGGTTGAAGTCGGCCTGCCCGCCCTCAAGCATGAGCACGTGGACATCGAGCTGGAGTCCGGGCTGGCCCTGCGCTACACCGATCCACGTCGTTTCGGGGCGATGCTCTGGAGCCTTGATCCCCTGAACCACGAACTGTTGGTACGCCTGGGCCCGGAGCCATTGACCGATCTGTTCGACGGCGAGCGCCTGTTCGAGCGTTCCCGTGGTAAATCCATCGCCGTGAAGCCGTTCATCATGGATAACGCCGTGGTGGTGGGCGTCGGCAACATCTATGCAACGGAAGCCTTGTTCGCCGCAGGCATCGATCCGCGCCGGGAAGCCAAGAGTATTTCCCGGGCGCGATACCTGGTGCTGGCGATAGAGATCAAACGCATCCTGGCCCATGCCATCGAGCGCGGTGGTACGACCTTGCGCGACTTCACCGGCGGTGACGGCAAGCCGGGGTATTTTCAACAGGAATTGTTCGCCTATGGTCGCGGCGGCCAGCCTTGCAAGGTCTGCGGCACGACCTTGCGGGAGATCAAGCTTGGCCAGCGGGCGAGTGTGTATTGTCCTAAGTGTCAGCGCTAGAGCCGGCCAGTTGGCCTCTGCTATCAAGGCGCATTGATCTGTTGGTGCGAACGTGTTCGCAACAGGCCGGTGCAAGCAAAAAAGTTTATGGCTTGATCAACGCCCCGCAACACTTGCAGGCCTTGCTTAAGCCCCGTCGCCGTTTATAGTGAACAGCATCTCAATCCGCTGCGCCTGAAGGACCCTGCCATGACGCCGTTTCGTATCCTTGCCGCCACTCTGGCGCTGCTCTTCGGGTTGCAGGCAATGCCCGCGATGGCTCAGGCGCAGGCGCAAACCCAAGGCAGCGGCGATCCGGTCTACAGCATCCAGAACCCGCCGGCTTTCGCCATGATGGGGGATTTGTTGATTGCCCGGCCTTTTTTGATCATTGCCACGGTTGCTGGCGCGGGCTTGTTCCTGGTTTCGCTGCCGTTTACGGCTTTGGGCGGCGGTATTGGCGACGCTGGCAAGGCACTGGTCGTTGACCCGGCCAAAGCGGCGTTCGTGCGTTGCCTGGGTTGCACGGGTGAAGGCTTCACCAAAGGCGACTGACCGTTCAGGTCAGGGTGAGACTTCCCGTACCTTCGGATCGAATGGCTGCGAAACCCCCAGGCCGCGAGGATCACTGGCGGCCTCCACGTTCCCGCTGTCCTTGTGCCAGAACACCACCTGTTGATTGCCGTACTCGCGCTGGGTGTCTTTGAGCGTGTATCCGCGCGCCTGCAGATCAATCTTCTCCCCGGTCGTGAAAGCATCCGGCTCGTATTCAACGACGTCCGGCAGATACTGATGGTGGTAGCGCGCCACGGCAGGCCAGGTCGCCACGGGCTGGCCGTCCAGGTATTGCAGCATCGACAGCAGCACCATGCTCGGGATGCGGCTGCCGCCCGGCGTACCGAATGCGGTGAATTCAGTCGGGCTTTCGATGAAGCTCGGGCTCATGCTCGACAGCGGCCGCTTGCCAGCGGCGATGGCGTTGGCCTGGCTGCCCACCAGCCCATAGGCATTGCTGCCGTTCGGGTCAGCGGCGAAATCGTCCATTTCGTCGTTCAGGACCACGCCCGTGCCGGGTGCCGTGAACGCTGAGCCGAAGGGCAGATTCACCGACAGCGTGGCCGACACGGCATTGCCCTCGCGGTCCAGCGTTGCGAAGTGAGTCGTGTGTTCGCCCTCGCGCCACAGGGGCGATGGCGGCAGGCTGCTGCTGGGGGTGGCATCCCGTGGTGTGATGCTGCTGACCAGTTGCGTGAGGTATTCCCGGTCCAGCACATGGTTGAGAGGGTTGGCCACAAAGTCCGGATCGCCCAGCAGGCCCCGGTCGCGATAGGCGCGTCGCAGTACTTCGATCACGTAGTGGGCGCGTTGCACCTTGTCAGCGTCGCGCCACGGCAGTTGCTCGAGCATCGTCAGGCTTTGGGCCAACGCGATGCCACCCGCGGAGGGGGGCGGAGCGCTGATCAGTTCCCGTTGATGGTCCAGCTTGAATCGCAGCGGCTCACGGGCGACGATCCGATAGCGGTCCATGTCATCCAGGCACCAGATCCCGCCCGCAGCGCGAACGCCGTTGATCAATGACTGAGCGGTAAGCCCGCTATAAAACCCGTCGCGGCCGCGATCTGCCAGGCGATTCAATGTATCCCCCAGTTCGGGTTGCCTGATGATTTCCCCCAGCGGGGGCACGTCCCCATGACGAAGAAACAAGCGGGCGCTTTCCGGATCGTCACGCAGGGCGGACAGACGGGCGGTGGCGCGCTGCTGATAGATCCTGTCGACCGGAAAACCCTGATAGGCCAGGCGAATGGCGGGTGCCATGGAAATACTCAGCGGCAGATTGCCGTACCGTTCGGCCAACTCTGCAAGCGCTGCGGGCAGGCCGGGGATCGCTGCGGCCAAGGGTCCGTCGCGTGACAAGGACGGCTGTACCTTGCCGTCGCGGCGGTACAGGTCGTAAGTCGCCTTCAACGGTGCCTTTTCCCGGGCATCGAGGAAAACGTAGCGCGTTTGCTTGCCGCTCTGGCGCAGCAGGAAAAAACCGCCGCCGCCCAGCCCCGAACCGTAGGGCTCAACAACCGCCAGCGCCGCACTGACTGCAACCGCCGCGTCGAAGGCATTGCCGCCCGCGACCATGATTTCCCGACCCGCGGCGGTGGCTTGCGGGTGAGGGCTGGCGATGGCGGCGTGTTTGGCGAGGTTATCGGGTCCAGCGGCAAAAGCAACGTGTGCGGTCAGCAGGCACAAGGCGAGCAGTACGCTCGACACATAGTGCTGCAACTGTTGCGGTCGGGTCATTCGGGGCTCGCTATGGGTCGACAGGGCTGAACAGCCCGGCTTCAGCGAAACACACGGATGCCGGGTCTAAGCCTTGTGGGTGAGAATCAGGTACTTGGCCATCAGCTCATCCTTGCTCTCCACATGGGTTTCATCCAGGGGGATGCAATCCACGGGGCAGACTTGCTGACACTGCGGCTCATCGTAATGGCCAACGCATTCTGTACACAGGTTCGGATTGATCACGTAGATCTCCTCACCTTGAGAAATCGCCTCGTTCGGGCACTCGGGTTCGCAGACGTCGCAGTTGATGCAATCGTCAGTGATGATCAGGGACATGAAGCACTCCTGCCGCGGGCAGCGCCGGGGCATATCAAATCTAATGCGGCGAATTGTGCCGCATTAGCCGGTTCGATGCACCCTGGAGTTGCCGATAGACAGCTTAGCGCTTGAAACGCTCGGTAAGCGCCTGGGCGACAGCCGGATGCACGAATTTGGTGATATCGCCGCCCAACGCCGCAATTTCACGGACGAGCGTGGAGGAAATGAACGAATAGCGCTCTGACGGCGTAAGAAACAGGCTTTCTACGTCCGGGGCCAACTGGCGGTTCATGTTGGCCAGTTGAAACTCGTACTCGAAGTCAGAAACGGCACGCAAGCCACGCAGGAAAATATTCGCGTTCTGCTCTTTTGCAAAATGCGCGAGCAGGGTGGAAAACCCTACCACTTCGACATTCGGCAAGTGTTTGGTGACCTCCCGGGCCAGTTCCACACGCTGTTCCAGCGGGAAAAGCGGGTTTTTCTTCGGGCTGGCGGCAACGGCAATGACCACTTGATCGAACAGGCGCGATGCGCGTTCGACCAGATCGCCATGGCCCTTGGTGATAGGGTCGAAGGTGCCTGGATACAACACTCGGTTCATCGCGTCGTCCTGGTCGGAGTCCTTGGGGAATCGGATGGTATCGCAGCAATCCCCATGGGCCAAGTCGGCGTGTCAGAGGTAAAGGTCGTATTGCCCTCGATATCGGCCTCTTTGGCCCCGTTGTGGGCGTCAACGTCGTGAATGTAAGCCATTACCGTTTCAGCCTTTGCCCCAGCGCCGTGGCCAGTTGTGCTGTCAGCCCGTACACCGACAACTGGGGATTGGCGCCAATGCTGGTGGGGAATAGCGAGCCGTCATGAATTGACAGGTTTTCAAGCTGATGATGGCGGCCAAGGCTGTCGCACACCGCCTGGCGTGGATCTTCGCCCATGGCGCAACCACCCATTACGTGGGCGCTACCCAGTCGGGCGCGAAAAATTTCCAGGCTCAGGCCCGCGATCATGTCCCGGCATTGCGCCATATCGGTGATATAGCGGGCATCGGCGTGCAAGGGCATGACCGCCCGGGCACCCCCGGCGAACTGGATTTCCGCCATGCTTTGATACGCGCGGCGGATACCGTCCCAGGCATAAGGTGAAACCTGATAGTCCAGCACCGGGGTGTCATCACTGCGCAGTTGCACCTGACCACCCTGGCTTTGCGGATGGAAACCATCGCGCAGCAGCGCCAGCATCATGTGGGTATTGGGCAACCCGGCCATGCGCTCGGCGCTTTGCTCCCCGAAACTGCCCAGCAAGGTGCTCGCCAGGGCAGGTTGCAGCGGCGGGACCTCCAGCTTGTAGGACATGCGCCCGGTGACCCCGTCCTGCCACTGGAAGTGATCGGAATAGATCGACTGAGGCGCGCCATAGAACGGGTTGATGACCCGATCAAAGTGCCCCGCAGAAAAGCTCGTCAGATGCAGAAAGGTCCGTTTGCCCGCACGCTCATGAGGATCTGGCGCTCTGGAGCGCATAAGCAGCGCCGGGCTGTTGATCCCGCCGCCCGCCAGCACGAAATGCCGTGCGTTGACCCGGATCGTGCGACCGTTGGGCGCAACACAGCGTTCGTCCATCCCCACGCAGTGCAACCCGATGACTTTTCCGCCCTCGATCAGCAAACGCTCGGCCCGGGCCAGGTACAGCAACTCGCCGCCGTTCTCCAGCGTGGCGGGGATGGTCGTCACCAGCATCGACTGCTTGGCATTGGTGGGGCAGCCCATGCCGCAATAACCCAGGTTCCAGCAGCCGCGCACATTGCGGGGGATGACATGCCAGCTGTAGCCCAATTGCTCACAGCCCAGGCGAATCACGTCATTGTTGGCATTGGGCGGCATGATCCAGGGCGCCACCCCCAGACGTTGCTCCATTTTCGCGAACCAGGGTGCCATGTCGTCGGGGCTGTGGCCTTTGACGTCGTGCGCCATGGCCCAGTGTTCCAGCGTCGCCGCGGGTGTGCGAAAACTGGACGTCCAGTTGATCAGCGTCGTGCCGCCCACGGCCCGACCTTGCAGGATGGTAATGGCGCCATCCTTGCTCATGCGGCCGATGCCTTCCTGATACAGGCTGGAATAGGCCTGGTCTTCCAGCATCCTGAAGTCGGAACTGGTCTTGAGCGGGCCTTCTTCGATCAGCAGCACCTTGAAACCCATCTGGCTGAGAACTTCCGCCGTGGTACCGCCGCCCGCGCCGCTGCCGATGATGGCGACGTCAGCTTCAAGGGTCAGGTTCTCGTTCAAGCGCGAACCATCATGGGTTTTCCAGCCACGACTCAAGCCTTCGCGAAACGGGTCAGGGACAGGCATACAACCTCGATCTTCTTTTTAGTCAGGCTTTGTACGAGCCTAGGGGGACGATCATATTTTCGGCGGGCCGGGGTACCCGCAATGCACCCAGGATTGCGGGCTGCTGTACCAGGCCATCAGGATCAATTGCAGCAAAGCGCTGTGGCCCTGGCGCAGCAGATTCAGTGAGCTGTTCTGCCAGCGGGCCAGAAACATCCGGATCTGCTCGCGGCTGGCGTTTTCCCAGCGCCCCCAGATCCCGGCCAGCGGGCCGCGGGTCAGCGGCAGGGTCAGGACATCGAACAGTTGCAGGCTGAGTGTGAGCATTTCTGGCGACAGGCTGTTCAGGCCGTTGTCGATGTAACGCAACGTGTCGTCTATCGCCTGCTGCAGCGAAGTGCCGTTCAGGCTGCCTTCGAGCATGACCGGGATCAGCGCCCGCAGGAACGGCAGGTCACTGTCGCGCAAAACCGCAAAGCCGTTGGCGGCGGTGCTGGCCGAACAACCGCTCAGGCTTGCAGTCAGGCTCGCGGTGGACAGGAAGGCACCGGCGCACAGGCCGATTTTCATGAAGTCTCGGCGGGAGCTGTCAGCCGGTTCAGCGTGTTTGATATTCATCAGCCGCCTTCTGAACGAATGGGAGCAAGCTCGCTGCCTTTACCGAAACGGGAATTCACCGAACAAACAGCCGATAAACCAGTCGATGAATCGCTTTGCCATAGGGCGGATAAATCAGCCGTGCGGCGTTGAAGCGTTGCTTGATGAACACACCTTTGGCCTTGCTGAACGTCAGGAAGCCTTCGCGACCATGGTAATGGCCCATTCCCGAAGGGCCGACCCCGCCGAAAGGCAAGTCGTCCTGGGCGACATGGAGCAGCGTGTCGTTCAGGCACACGCCGCCGGAATGTGTCTGTTCCAGCACCCGCTGTTGTTCTGCCTTGTTGTAGCCGAAGTAATAAAGCGCCAGTGGGCGAGGGCGTTGATTGATGTAGGCAAAAGCCTGGTCGATGCTGGTGTAGGGCACGATCGGCAACAGCGGCCCGAAAATCTCATCCTGCATCACGAGCATGTCGTCGTTGACGTTCAGCAACAGGTTGAACGCCATGCGCCGCTCCTGGCTCTGGTCGTACAGCGCGATGACGCTCGCGCCTTTGGCTTTCGCGTCGTCAAGGTAGCCGCTCAGGCGCGCCACCTGGCGCTGATTGATGATTGCCGTGTAGTCCGGGTTGTCTGCCAGCGTCGGATAAAACCCAAGTACCGCATGCTTGTAGGCGTCGATGAAGCCTTCGATTCGATCATGCGGCACCAACACGTAATCAGGTGCGACGCAGGTTTGCCCGGCGTTGAGGGTTTTGCCAAAGGCGATCCGCTCGGCTGCGTCCTTGAGCGGCACATCATGGGAAACAATCGCGGGGGATTTGCCGCCCAGTTCCAGTGTCACTGGCGTGAGGTTTTCAGCGGCAGCGCGCATCACTTGTCGGCCGACGCTGGTGGAGCCGGTGAACAGCAAGTGGTCGAACGGCAGTTTTGAAAACGCGATCCCCACCTCGGCTTCGCCCAGCACCACCGCCACCAGGTCTTCCGGGAACACCTGTGCAAACAGGCGCTTGAGCAGCTCGCCGGTGGTGGGCGTGGCCTCACTGAGCTTGAGCATGACCCGATTGCCCGCCGCCAGCGCCCCGATCATCGGCCCCACGGCGAGAAACAGCGGGTAATTCCACGGCACGATCACACCGACCACGCCCAACGGCTGATACACCACTTTGGCGGACGCCGGCTGGAACGCCATGCCCACTTTGCGCCGTGCCGGTTTCATCCATTTTTTAAGATGCTTGCGGGCATCATCAATGCCCATCAGGCACGGCATGAGTTCGGCGAGCAGGGTTTCATCGGCGCTGCGGTGGCTGAAATCGCTACTGATGGCCGAGATCAACGCCTGGCGTTCGACGCTGAGCGTGTCGCGCAAGCTCTTGAGCCATTGCAGCCGCTGGCCAGCAGTGGGCATGGGATTGGCGGCAAACGCGCTGCGCTGCTGGGTGAAGAGCCGATCCAGATCGCTTGGCGGCGGCACATCGTGCTGGCGTGCAAGTTCGGCGGGCATGCGCGATTCCTTTTTAGTGTTGTTGAGTGTTTTTAGAGTCAATGCTCTATAAAGTCAACGGCCAGGTGATCGGGCAGCGCTTACGAGCAACCCGAGGCAGCGATCAGGTATTGCGTTAACATTCGTCTCATACCCACAACACCCAAGCGACCGAGCTGAGCATGGCCCCACGCATCAAGACCCGTGAACGCATCGTGCAGACCAGCCTTGAGCTGTTCAATCTGCAGGGCGAGCGCAGTGTGAGCACCAATCACATCGCCGCGCACATGGAGATTTCGCCGGGCAATCTGTATTACCACTTCCCCAACAAGCAGGCGATCATCGCCGAGCTGTTCACCGAATATGAAACCCTGGTGAACACCTTCCTGCGTCCGCCCAGCGGGCGTCTGCCCACCGTGGAGGACAAGCGCTATTACCTGCTGGAAATCCTAGACGGCATGTGGCGCTATCGCTTTCTGCATCGCGACCTTGAGCATTTGCTGGATGCAGACCCGGAACTGGCCGACCGCTACCGGCGTTTTTCCCAGCATTGTTTGATTCAGGCCATGGCGATCTACGGCGGCTTCGTCGAGGCTGGTATCTTGAATATGGATGAGGTGCAGATCGAGTCACTGACGCTCAACACCTGGATCGTTTTGACGTCCTGGGTGCGCTTTCTCTGCACCACGCGCGAGCACAGCAGCCACGTGAGCGAAAGCGCCATGCGGCGCGGGGTGTATCAGGTATTGATGCTGGAGTCCGGCTATGTCACTGCCCAGGCGCGCGACGAGGTCAGCGCGCTGTGTTCTGAATTCTACGTGCCATTGCATGAAGCGTTGGCGCAGCGGGCCTGACTCAGGCCCGGTGATCAAATAATGAACAATTGAAGGAGCCAGTCATGTCTATCGCGCAATTGATCAGTCCCCAGCAACTGGCCGAACGCCAGGAAAAAGGTGGCCTGGTGATTCTTGATTGCCGCTTCGCCCTTGAAGACCCCGAGTACGGGCAACGTAGCTACGCAGAAGGGCACATCGCGGGTGCCTGCTTTGTCGACCTGGAGCGCGACCTCAGCGGCCCGATGCGCAAGGGCAAGACCGGACGCCATCCGCTGCCGAACCCTCAACTGCTGATGCAGCGTTTACAGGCCCTGGGCGTAAACGCAGGCAGCGATGTCGTGCTGTATGACGACGGCCCTGGCGTCTACGCGGCCCGGGCCTGGTGGCTGCTGGCCTGGCTGGGCAAGCGCGAAGGCGTGTTCATCCTGGATGGCGGCCTCAAAGCCTGGCATGCAGCCGGCTTGCCGTTGAGCCTGGATGCGCCGGAAAAAAGCGTGGGCGATTTCACCGGTCAGCCGGACAACAGGTTGGTGATCGACGCCGAACACTTGCGGGCGAGATTGAGTGATCCGGGCATGACGCTGATTGATGCCCGCGCCGAGGCGCGTTTCCGGGGCGAAGTCGAACCCATCGACCCGGTCGCCGGGCATATTCCCGGCGCACAATGTGCGGCTTTCACCGAGAACCTTGGGCCGGACGGGCGATTTTTGAACGCCGAACAGCTCAAACAACGCTTCGCCGCCAAACTGCAGGATCGCGCTCCAGAAAGCCTCGTGGCCTACTGCGGCTCCGGCGTCACCGCTTGCCACAACCTGTTCGCGCTGTGCCTGGCGGGCTATCCGCTGGGGAGGTTGTATGCCGGGTCGTGGAGTGACTGGATTACCGATCCGGGGCGGGAAGTGGCGACGGGGAGTGTTTAGCGAACGGGCTTAAGAATCCATACGCGAAAACGCCAAGTCCTTGAGCGCGCTATGTAAATACCCTGTTGCGCTGTCTCGGAAACGTATGCATATCCGGCATTGGCAGTGACGCATGGTCACCTTTGCGCCCTTACGGCGCGTCACTTTGTCGTGGCAAAGTAACCAAACCGTCGGCTCCTTTGTCCGGTTGCGCTTCGCGCAATTCCCTCACTCCGGCATTACTCCGTGGGTCGCCGCAAAGGGCCATCCATGGCCCAGTGCGGCTAACCCGGCATCCATGCCGGGTTCCCCACTGCGCAATGCCTGCGTTCGGCCGGCCACAAGTCGCAATCGAGTCGCCTGGACGTTTTGTGTGCAGGCACAATGCCTGCGAAATCTTTGTGGCACTGACTTTAACCAGGGAACTGTCCAGTGATATCGCTGTGGGACCGGCTTTAGCCGGGAAGAGGTCGGTAGGGCCCCGGCAGTTTTTTTGCCTGGCACATCGCCTTCCCGGCTAAAGCCGGTCCCAAGTGGCCTGCGATGCGATTTTGAAGACACCGCCAAACGCGCGTCGGGAGGCTGAGCGCAGGTGTCGTGGTGTGGGGCGATCGGCATGGATGCCGGGCGAGCGCCGTTGGGCCATGGATGGCCCGTCGGCGCGTACCCACACCACGGCACCGGAGCGAAGGAACCCCTGCGCAGCAGGGGCCGGACGTCAGCGCACATGGTTTTCCCCCATTTTGCCGAAACAAAATGGGGTCGACCGTCAGGGCGAAACCTGGATAAGCAGCACCGCCAATGCTGTTGCTGCCACCCGTTCCAAAACGCGCCACTCGCAATAACAAAGCCAGTCCTGTCGCCGTCTGGCGCGCTCCTGCGCGGTCGATCCCCGCAGTGCAGCCTAAACCTGCCCCAATACCCAGCGCAGCACAAAAAACACCAGCAACCCGCCGCCAATGGTTGCCAACAGATTACGACTGAAGGCAGCGATGGCGATGGATGCTAACCCGGCCAGCAGATACGCGTTATCCAGGCTCAACTGCCAATGTGTGCCATCGGGCAGCAACATGCCGGGCACGACGATGGCGGTCAGGACGGCGGTGGGCACATAGTGCAAGCCTTGGCGCACCACGGGCGGGAAGCGCAGGTTCGGCCAGGCGAACAGGCTGTAGCGCATCAGAAAGGTAATCGTTGCCATGGCGAGGATCAGCCACCAGTAACTCACGGGTGCACCTCCTTGGTTGCGTCGTGTGGTGCAGTCGTTTGCTGTCGACGCTCCAGAATGACCCCCACTGCGATGCCACTGAACGCGGCGGCCATCAGGCCGAGTTTGTAAGGCCAGGCGTAGGTCAGCAGGGCGACGGCGCCCGCCGCCAGTGCTGCGGCAATCTGCGGTTTGTTGCGCAGCAAGGGCACGACGATCCCTATGAAGGTGGCGAGCATGGCAAATTCCAGCCCCCAACTGGCCATGTCCGGCACGGCCTGGCCAAATAACACCCCCACCAGCGAACTGGTCACCCAACTGGTGTACAAGGCACTGGCAACGCCCAGCCAATACCAATGCGCCAGGGGCGTGCGGCCATGCACGAGATAAAACCGCTGAACAACGGCGAAGGTTTCATCCGTCAGCCAGAACGCCAGCAACAAGCGCCAGCGCTGAGGCAGCCCGGACACTTGAGGTTGCAGGGTCGCGCTGTAGAGCACGTGGCGCAGATTGACGATGAAGGTGGTCAGGAGGATCACCACGGCGCCTGCGCTGGCGCTCATCAGGCTGATCACAATGAATTGTGCCGAGCCTGCGTAGACGAACATCGACATGCCAACGGCCTGCCACAACGACAGCCCGGCCACCCCGGCCAGGGTGCCGAAAATAATACCGAAAGGGACAATACCGACAATCATTGGAACGCTGTCGCGAAGGCCTTGAAGATAGAGCGGAGTGCGGGACATTAGGGTCCTCCTTGTGTCCCGCATCTTAGCTCAGTCTGTGACCCGGAATCTGCGATGGAGCGAGGCTTGCCCGCGAAGGCTTGCTTCCTGACTCTGATGGGGTGATTTTGCCGGCCTCTTCGCGGGCAAGCCTCGCTCCAACGATAGGTGTGTTACGCCGGGTTATCCCCGATGCGTCGCCATCAGCCATGTAGGGATACGTCGCTCCAGGTAGTAACCCGGGTTTTTCAGCGAGCCGTCGACAAAGCCCACATGGCCGCCTTTTGGCTGAAGCTCGAATTCGGTGCTGGATGACAGCTCATCGGCATCGGGCAGGCTGTGCTTGAAGACGAAAGGGTCGTCTTCGGCATGGATGATCAGTGTGGGCGTGCGGATTTCTCCCAGAAAGTAGCGGCTGGAGGCACGCCGGTAGTAATCCTTGGCGTCGGTATAACCATGAAGCGGGGCGGTTACCCGGCCATCAAAGTCCCAGAAGGTGCGCATGTTTTCCAGCGAACCCAGCGCCGACAGTTCCGCCAGCCCTTCGCTCATTCCTTCATGCTGGAAATGGCGCTGTTTGTCCCTGACGTAGGCCAGCATTTCGCGCATGAAGTGCCGCTGGTACACCCTGGAAAAGCCCATGCCGATGCGGTCGGCGCACTCATCCAGACGGAAGGGCACCGATACCGCGACGGCGCCGAGCAGGTCGCTGTTGTGGCCTGATTCCCCGAGGTACTTGAGCAGCACATTGCCGCCCAGCGAATAGCCCACGGCGTACAGCGGCGCCAGTGGCCGCAGCGCACGCAAATGGGCGACCACCGAGGCGAGGTCTTCGCTGGCGCCGGAGTGATAGCTGCGCGACAGCAGATTGGGTTCGCCAGAACAGCCTCGCCAGTTCAGTGCCACGCTGGCCCAGCCTTCCTGAGCCAGTGCCTGCTGCAAACCCGCCACATACGGCGAGTTTGATGAACCGGTCAGGCCATGCAGTACCAGCACCAGCGGGGCATCGACCTGATGCGGGCCAAACCAGTCCAGGTCCAGGAAATCACCATCGGCCAGCCAGATGCGCTCGCGCTGACGTTCCATGGGTTTGACCTTGCGCCACAGCGGGCCCCACAGCGTTTGCAGGTGCGGATTGCCCAGGCCTGACGCGGGAACAAAGCGGCTGCCAAATGAGGAATGTGCGAGTGGATTGGTCACGGTCTTCCTGCGCCCAGTGGCGTTGCTGGATAAGCGTAAGGTGCCACAAGTGGGATGCGATGTAAGTGGGTGGGTGCTCAGCGGTACAGCGACAAGCTGGCGACATTACGCCTGCAGGACCGGATTCAGCCGGGAAGAGGCCAGGGCGTTCGCTGCACCTGCATTGCCTGAAATACCCCTTCCGGGCTAAAGCCGGTCCCACGGTGTTGAGCGGCACCCCGAAAGCTGGACACCTATCCAGACGTCGGGGCGCGGTTCATCAGCCGCGTTGCCACAGTGCGTAATACACTTGCCCGGCCTTCTTTTCCCGGTGCAGACGCCAGGTTCCCGGCAGTCCGGTCGTGGAGGGCGGGGTTTCGCTCTCCGTGTAAATCCAGGCGTTGTCCGCCAGCCAGCCGTGGGATTCCAGCAGGGCGCACGCCGAAGCCAGCAGATTCTGATGGAACGGCGGGTCGAGGAAAACCACGTCGAACGGTTCTGCGGCCTGGGTTTCCAGATGGCGCAGTGCGTCGGTGTGTGACAACTGGCCGGTCGTGCAGCCCAGCATCGTCAGGTTCTGGCGCAGGCTGGCGATGGCTGCTGCGCTGTTGTCCAGTGCCAGCCCCTTGCTCGCGCCACGGGACAAGGCTTCGAAAAACAGCGCGCCGCTGCCGGTGAACACATCCAGCACGCGGGCACCTTCAATGTGGGCCGCCAGCCAGTTGAACAGGGTTTCGCGCACCCGATCAGGTGTCGGGCGCAAGCCGGGGGCGTCAGGGAAGGTCAGCTTGCGGCTGCCCCATTGCCCACCGATGATACGGAGTTGGCCCAGGCCGTTATGGCCCTTAGGGCGTGGATTGGCCATTAATGCTCCGGGACCCCGAGAGGTTGTTCAGCAGGTTTTTCGGTCGGCGGCGGCAGTGGTTTCTGCGGGACAGTCGGCCCGGCAGTGACGATCACCATCTTGTCAGCGCTCAAATGTTTGTTCATGGCGGCCTTGACCTGCTCGACGGTGACTTCCTGCGACTGCGTCATGAAGTCTTCGAGGAAGGTCAGCGGCAGGTCATAGAAGCCGATGGCCCCCAATTGCCCGACGATAGCCGAGTTGCTGGCGGTGGACAGCGGGAAACTGCCGGCCAGTTCGCGCTTGGCGTCGTCCAGTTCTTTCTGGGTCGGCCCGTTGGCGAGGAAGTCGCGCACGATGTCCTGCACCAGTTTCAGCGTGTTTTCGCTGAGTTCGGCGCGGGTCTGCAAGCTGATCATGAAGGGGCCTTGTGCCTGCATCGGGGTGAAGCCCGATGAAACCCCATAGGTCAGGCCGCGCTTCTCACGCACTTCCGTCATCAAACGGCTGCCGAAACCGCCACCGCCCAGCACCGAATTGCCCAATGACAATGCGGCAAAATCAGGATCGTTACGGTCGATGCCCAGTTGCGCGAGCATCAAGTGAGTCTGCTTGGACGGAAACTCAATGTGGGTTTCCCCCGCCTTGGGTTCAACGGGTGCTGGCAGTTTCGCCAGTGCCGGGCCTTTTGGCAGTGATGCCGACACCTGCGCGGCAATGGCCTGTGCTTCCTCGCGGGACAAATCGCCCACCAGCGCAATCACCGTGTTGCCCGCTGCATAAGCCTTGGCGTGGAACGCCTTGAGCTGAGCAAGGGTAATCGGCGTGATGGTCTGGGCGGTGCCTTCGCTTGGATGGCCGTAAGGATGATCACCGTACAGGCGCTTGAACAGCTCTTTACCAGCCAGCGCGCCGGGGTTCTGCTTCTGGTACTCGAAGCTGGCCAGCAGTTGGTTCTTGATCCGCGCCAGCGAGTCGGCAGGGAATGTCGGCTTGCCCACCACTTCGGAGAACAGCTTGAGGGCAGGCTCACGTTTGTCCGGTGCGCTCAGGCTGCGGATCGAAGCCACGGCCATGTCGCGATAGGCACCATTACCGAAGTCCGCTCCCAGGCCTTCGAAACCTTCGGCGATGGCGCTGACGTCCTTGCCTTTGACGCCTTCGTTGAGCATGGCGTTGGTCAGCACGGCGATGCCGGGCGTGGCCTGGTCCTGGCTGCTGCCAGCGGCGAAAGTCAGGCGCAGGTCGAACATCGGCAGCTCACGGGCTTCGACAAACAGCACCTTGGCGCCTTCGGCGGTCTTCCAGGTCTGGATGTTCAACGCCCGGCGCGCAGGTGCCTTGCCGTCGAGCTCTTTCAACGATTGCAGGGCAGGATGGGCGGGAGCGTCAGCCTTGACTGCGTCCTCGGCCAGTGCGGTCTGTGCGGCAAAAACACTGAGGCCGGAGGTCAACAACAGACCAAACAGCGTGTTACGTAGGCCGTTGCGGTCACTCATTTGGCTTTCTCCTCAGGCAGAACGTGCGCAACGCTGAGGCGCTCACGGGTGAAATAGGTGCTCGCGGCTTTCTGGATATCGGCCGGTGTGACGCTCTGCAGCGACGCCAGCTCCTCGTCGATCAGCCTCCATGACAGGCCGACGGTTTCCAGTTCGCCGATGGTGCTGGCCTGGCTGGTGATGGAGTCCCGTTCGTAGACCAGTCCGGCGATGACTTGCGCCCGGACGCGCTCCAGTTCTTCGGTTGAAGGCGGCTTGGTTTTCAGCTCGTTGAGCAGTTTCCAGATGCCGGCTTCGACATTCCCCAGGGTTTTCTTCTTTTGCATGTTCGGTGTGGCGCTGATCATGAACAGGCTGTCGCCCCGGGCAAACGCGTCGTAGTTGGACGAAGCACCGGACACCAGTTCTTCACCTCGTTCCAGGCGGGACGGGATGCGCGCGCTGTAACCGCCGTCAAGCAAGGCGGCGATCAGGCGCAAGGCATTGACCGAGCGAGGGTCTTCAGCGGTGGCCAGACTCGGCACGTTAAAGCCGTACATCAGGCTCGGCATTTGCGTCTGCACATGCAATGTGATCTGGCGTTCGCCGGGCGCTGCCAGTTCCAGCGGTTTTTTCGATGGCGGCACGTCACGACGCGGGATTGGCCCGAAGAAACGCTCGGCCAAGGCTTTGACCTCCTCGGGTTTCACGTCACCGACCACCACCAGCGTGGCGTTGTTCGGCGCATACCAGGACTCATACCAGTGACGCAGCTCCTCGACCTTCATGCGCTCCAGGTCAGCCATCCAGCCGATGGTCGGCGTGTGGTAGCCGCTGGCGGGGTAGGCCATGGCCTTGAAGCGCTCGTAGGCCTTGGCGTTGGGCTTGTCGTCGGTGCGCAGGCGGCGCTCTTCCTTGATGACCTCGATCTCGCGGCTGAACTCGTCAGGTGGCAGCTTGAGGCTGGCCATGCGGTCGGCTTCCAGCTCAAAGGCCACGCTCAGGCGGTCCCGGGCCAGCACCTGGTAATAAGCGGTGTAGTCGTCGCTGGTGAAGGCGTTCTCTTCGGCGCCCAGATCCCGCAGGATCAGCGAGGCTTCGCCGGGGCCAGCCTTGGAGCTGCCCTTGAACATCATGTGTTCCAGCGCGTGGGACAAACCGGTCTGGCCCGGCGTTTCGTAGCTGGAGCCGACTTTGTACCAGACCTGGGAAACCACCACCGGGGCGCGGTGGTCTTCGCGAACGACCACTTTGAGGCCGTTATCGAGCATGAATTCATGGGTAGGTTGCGGATCGGCGGCCAATGCTGTCAGGGGCAGACAAATTGTGCTGAGCAGCAGGCCTGCGGCGCGGCGGGCTAAAGCATTCATTCGTAATTCGAACCTGTAGGACGGCCCGCGTGAACTTAGCGTCGGCGGGCGCGGGGGTGTTAGGATAGCGACCTGTTTGCTCTGCGACCATGACAAAGATGCAGGAACATTCAGATACGAGCTGGCCAGGACGCGGATCCGGCGTGGCTCGTTGCGCAGTGTTCCTGACACTGCGGGGAAAGCATTCCAGATGGCAGAGAGTGATTGACGCTTGGCGAGCAGATGAACAAGCAGGCCGAAAAACAGTCTGTTTTGCATATCAGAATTTTCAGAGGCGCCGCTCTGGCGCGTCGCTACCTTGAGATAGCCGTCCTCCATGTTTGGTTCCAACGACGACAAGAAGACCCCAGCCCCGGCTGGCGAGAAGAAAGGCCTGTTCGGATGGCTGCGCAAAAAGCCGCAGGAAACCGTAGTCGAGCAGCCACAAGACTTATCCACAGCAGCGCCTGAGCCGATTGTCGAATCGACTCCGGTGGTCGCTGAGCCGGCTTTCGCCCCGGCGGCGACGCCCGAGCCTGTGCGCGAAGCCTTCCAGCCTGAGCCGCAGCCGGACCGTCCGCCTGCGCAGCCTCAGCCCTGGTTGACCTTGCCCGTGGCCGAAGAGCCGGTGGCGTTGATCGACGAGCGTGAGCCTCACGTCACGCCGTCGATTGCCCCGCAAGTGGCTTTCCATTCGCAGCCGCAGCCGCAGCCGCAGCCAGAGCCAGCGCTGCAACCGACACCCCGTGTCGACGTACCCATGGTGGAGCCGGAATCCGCCATCGTGCCAGAGCCAGAGCGGGTTCCCGGGCCGGAACCCGAACCTGAGCCGGTCGCCGTTGCGCCTGCTGCTGCGCCGCTGGTTGTCGCGCCCGCCATCGTCGCCCCCGAGCTGGACGCGGCTACGCCTGCCATCGCTGCCCAGACCGAAGCGGCCAAAGCCGGTTTCTTTGCCCGACTCAAGCAAGGCCTGTCCAAAACCAGCGCCAGCCTCGGCGAAGGCATGGCCAGCCTGTTTCTGGGCAAGAAAGTCATCGACGATGACCTGCTCGAAGAAATCGAAACCCGTCTGCTGACCGCTGACGTGGGCGTTGAAGCGACCAGCGTGATCATCCAGAGCCTGACGCAGAAGGTTGCCCGCAAGCAGTTGACCGATGCCGACGCGCTCTACACGTCTTTGCAGGCCGAGCTGGCCGCGTTGCTCAAACCGGTCGAGCAACCTTTGATCATCGACAGCAGTCGCCGACCTTTCGTGATTCTGGTCGTCGGCGTCAATGGCGCGGGCAAGACCACCACCATCGGCAAGCTGGCCAAGAAGCTGCAACTGGAAGGCAAGAAAGTCATGCTGGCTGCGGGCGATACGTTCCGCGCCGCCGCTGTCGAGCAATTGCAGGTGTGGGGCGAGCGCAACAATATTCCGGTCATCGCCCAGCACACGGGCGCGGATTCCGCCTCGGTGATCTTCGACGCCGTACAGGCCGCCAAGGCCCGTGGCATCGACGTGTTGATTGCTGACACCGCCGGGCGCCTGCACACCAAAGACAACCTGATGGAAGAGCTGAAAAAGGTTCGTCGGGTGATGGGCAAGCTGGACGCCGACGCGCCTCATGAGGTGCTGCTGGTGCTTGATGCGGGCACAGGCCAGAACGCCATCAACCAGGCCAAACAGTTCAATCAGACCGTGTCCCTGACCGGTCTGGCATTGACCAAGCTCGATGGCACCGCCAAGGGCGGCGTGATCTTCGCGCTGGCCAAGCAGTTCGGCCTGCCGATTCGCTATATCGGCGTGGGCGAAGGCATTGATGATCTGCGCACGTTTGAAGCGCAACCCTTTGTTCAGGCTCTGTTTGCGGAGCGGGAGCGCACATGATTCGTTTCGAACAGGTCGGTAAACGCTATCCGAACGGACACGTCGGCTTGCATGAGCTGAGCTTTCGAGTGCGTCGCGGTGAATTCTTGTTTGTCACCGGTCACTCCGGTGCCGGCAAAAGTACGTTGTTGCGGCTGCTGCTCGCCATGGAGCGCCCGACCACGGGCAAATTGCTTCTGGCTGGCCAGGATCTGGGGCAGATCACCACGGCCCAGATTCCGTTTCTGCGTCGTCAGATCGGCGTCGTGTTTCAGAACCACCAGTTGTTGTTCGATCGCACCGTGTTCAACAACATTGCGCTGCCGTTGCAGATCCTGGGTTTGTCCAAGGCCGAAATCAACAAGCGCGTTGATTCTGCCCTGGAGCGTGTCGCGCTGTCGGACAAGACCGATCTGTACCCGGGCGATTTGTCCACCGGGCAACAGCAACGCGTCGGCATCGCCCGGGCCATCGTCCATCGCCCGGCCTTGCTGCTGGCCGACGAACCCACGGGTAACCTCGATCCACGCCTGGCGGCGGAAATCATGGGGGTGTTCGAAGACATCAATCGACTGGGCACCAGCGTGCTTATCGCCAGTCACGACCTGGCCCTGATTGCCCGCATGCGTCATCGCATGTTGACCTTGCAACGTGGCCGTCTGATCGGTGACGGGGAGGCAGGCGTATGAGTGCTACACGCGCTCCAAAGGTTTCTGAACGCGTGGCGCCCAAAGCCGCCGAGCCGACGCCCTCGAAAAAACCCAAGAAAAACAGCCATGACGACGACGGCCCGGATTTCAGTACCCTGTTCAACGCCTGGCTGGAAGCCCACCGTGCCAGCCTGCTGGACAGCCTTAAGCGTTTGGGCAAACAGCCGTTTGGCAGCTTTTTCACCTGTCTGGTCATGGCGATTGCCCTGAGTCTGCCCATGGGCTTGTCATTGCTGTTGAACAATGTCGAGCGTCTGGGTGGCTCCTGGCAACGTGCGGCGCAGATTTCGCTGTATATGACGCTGGATGCCAGCGCCAGCGAAGGGAACAAGCTGCGCGACGACATCAAACAGATGCCGGGTGTGGCCGACGCTGAATACATCAGCCGCGAGCAGGCCCTGAACGAGTTTCAGCAGCAATCCGGTCTAGGCGAAGCGCTCAAGGAATTGCCGGAAAACCCCTTGCCGGGTGTTGTGGTGGTGACGCCCAATGAAGTGGACAAGACCGCGCTGGAAGCGCTGCGCGGCCGTCTGGCTGAATTGCCCAAGGTGCAGCAGGCCCAACTG
This sequence comes from Pseudomonas sp. DWP3-1-2, assembly GCF_049896285.1. Taxonomy (NCBI): domain Bacteria; kingdom Pseudomonadati; phylum Pseudomonadota; class Gammaproteobacteria; order Pseudomonadales; family Pseudomonadaceae; genus Pseudomonas; species Pseudomonas sp. DWP3-1-2. The sequence continues at coordinate 57,515 of NZ_JAFCTZ010000006.1, forward strand.
GATCTGCTGTGGGTCGAACGGCTGGCGGCGATCCTGAAACTGGGTGACCGGTTTGTGTTCGGCCTGACGGTCCTGTTGGTCCTGGCCCTGCTGCTGGTGATCGGTAATACCATTCGTCTGCACATCGAGAACCGGCGCACCGAGATTGAGGTCATTAAACTGGTTGGCGGTACCGATAGTTATGTACGGCGTCCTTTCCTTTATATGGGCGCATTGTATGGTCTCGGGGCAGGATTTCTGTCTTGGGGGGTTCTGGCTTTTGGTCTAGACTGGCTCAACGACGCCGTTGTCGGGCTGGCCGGGCTGTATGGAAGCGACTTTGCCCTGGCTGGCGTACCACTCGCAGATGGCCTTTCGCTCTTGCTTGGAGCGGTCCTGTTGGGGTATATCGGTGCGTGGATTGCAGTAGCACGCCATTTAAGTGAGCTGGCACCTCGGTAAATTTTTCTTCATCTATTGACTTCTTCAGCTTAGGGAACTTGTCTAGCGGTTCCCGGTCAATTTCGCAGTGCTGAACTGCACGAGTCATGTGTCGGAGGTATCGTTTCGTATGACCACTTCTTTGCAACCTGTTTATGCATTGGCCCCGGGCGCAAACCTGGAAGCCTATGTGCACACCGTGAACAGCATCCCTTTGCTGACGCCGGAGCAGGAGCGTGAACTGGCTGAGAGTTTGTATTACGAGCAGGATCTGGGGGCGGCTCGGCAGATGGTCCTCGCCCACCTGCGTTTTGTCGTGCACATCGCACGCAGTTATTCCGGTTATGGTCTGGCACAGGCTGATCTGATCCAGGAAGGTAACGTTGGCCTGATGAAGGCCGTGAAGCGCTTCAACCCGGAAATGGGTGTACGTCTGGTTTCCTTCGCGGTTCACTGGATCAAGGCGGAAATTCACGAGTTCATCCTGCGCAACTGGCGCATCGTGAAGGTCGCGACCACCAAGGCCCAGCGCAAGCTGTTCTTCAATCTGCGCAGCCAGAAAAAACGTCTGGCGTGGCTGAACAATGAAGAAGTCCATCGCGTCGCCGAAAGCCTGGGCGTTGAGCCTCGGGAAGTGCGCGAGATGGAGAGTCGCCTGACCGGCCACGACATGGCTTTCGATCCGGCCGCTGAAGCCGACGATGACAGCGCGTTCCAGTCGCCTTCCAACTATCTGGAAGACCACCGGTACGATCCGGCTCGCCAGCTGGAAGATTCTGACTGGACTGACAATTCCACGGCCAATCTGCATCAGGCACTGGAAGTGTTGGACGACCGCAGCCGCGACATTCTCTATCAGCGCTGGCTGGCTGAAGAGAAAGCCACGCTGCATGACCTGGCGCAGAAGTACAACGTCTCCGCCGAGCGTATTCGTCAGCTGGAAAAAAGCGCGATGAACAAGCTCAAGGTGTCGATTGCTGCGTAAGCGGTAACCGAACAAAAAAACGCCCCGATGGGGCGTTTTTTATTGGGCGGCGTTTTTCGTTGGAGCGGGGCTTTGGCTTAAAACGTTCGGCTATGATTCAACCCGCTCAAATACTCATCGCCACCCAACTGGCGCATCTGCTGGCGTATCCAGCTGGCACGCCGCAGCACGTAGCTGCTGGGGCGGCTTGCACTCCATTTGCGGGGGTTGGGCAGTACGGCGGCCAGATAGCTCGCCTGCTGGACCGACAACGCACTGGCATTGATACCGAAGTGATGCTGCGCGGCGGCCTGAGCGCCGAATACGCCGTCGTCCCATTCGACACTGTTCAGGTACACCTCAAGAATCCGTTCCTTGGACCACAGCACCTCGATCAACAGGGTGAACCAGGCTTCGAGGCCCTTGCGTAGATAGCTGCGGCCGGACCACAGGAACAGGTTTTTCGACACTTGCTGGCTCAGCGTGCTGGCACCACGGATGGAACCGCCCAGTTCGTTGTGGTTGATGGCGGCCTGAATGGCGGCGACGTCGAACCCCCAATGTTCCGCGAATTTCTGGTCTTCGCCGGCGATCACCGCAATCTTCAGGTTGTCGGAGATTTTTTCCCAAGGCTCCCAATCACGTTGCAGGTCGATAGGCTGACCGTCGAACCAGGATTCCACCTTGCGCTCAACCATCAACGCCGTGCCGGGAGGCGGCACGAAACGGAAGATCAACACCAGAACGACGCTGCCTGCTGCAAACCAGAGCAGACCTTTGATGAACCGTTGCACAATTAAACGCAGCATAGAGATGGCTTGGCCGAACCTGTTGAGCGGGCCATTATACAGACCGTGCGCCTTTGGACGATTTTTGACTGGAGTTCCTGATGCTTCGTACCTTTTTAATGTTTGCCGCCTTTTTTGGTTTTACCGGCGTGGGCCTGGGTGCATTTGCCGCCCATGGCCTGAAAAACCGCCTGAGCGCCGAATACCTGGCGATCTTCCATACCGGCGTGCTGTATCAACTGGTGCATGCCCTGGCATTGCTGGGCGTGGCGGTGCTCGCGGCGCAGATCCCCGGCCGCCTGGTGACCCTTGCCGGTTATTCGTTCGCCATCGGCATTCTGTTGTTCTCCGGCAGCCTGTACCTGCTGACACTCACCGGCATCGGCAAGCTGGGGATCATTACGCCGTTTGGCGGGTTGGCGTTTCTGATTGGCTGGGCGATTCTCGGACTGGCGGCATGGCGCCTGGGCGGGGTTTGATGCGGGTCTGCAACATGAAATCTTTGACATAAAGCCACTTTGATTCCGACACCCCTCCGGTGCCGCGCTATGGTTAGGAAACCCTGCCTGAGTCTTGCGCGGCTTGAGTCGAAGCCTCGAATGTGCGGTCCGATGGCTGAGGCTTATAAAAAAAACCGGAGAAAACATGAAAACCCTGTTCGTAAAAACTGCCATCGCGGGCCTCTTGCTGAGCGCCGCTTGCATCGCCAACGCCGCTGACGTCCCGCGCACAGCTTCGCCGGCTGGCGCCGAGGTTTACATAATTTCACCCAAGGACGGCGCCACCGTTCCGGGCACCTTCAAGGTTCAGTTTGGCCTCAAGGGCATGGGCGTTGCGCCAGCGGGTGTGGACGTTCCCGATACCGGGCATCACCATTTGTTGATCGACGTGAAGGACCAGCCCGACCTGAACGCGCCGCTGCCGGTAAGCGATAACATCCGCCACTTCGGCAAAGGCCAGACCGAAACCGAAGTCACCCTGCCGCCAGGTCGGCATACGCTGCAATTGATCGTCGGCGACAAAAACCACGTCCCGCTCAATCCTTCGGTTGAGTCCAGGCCGATTACGGTCAATGTGAAGTAAGCGAGGCTTACTGCACTCCACAGAGAAATACGACCCATTGTTGGAAGCTTGCCCGCGAAGGGGTTCATGCTCCGCAACCTCGGTTGAATGTACCGGCCTTCGCGGGCAAGCCGCGCTCCAACGGGCTTTGCGTTCAAGATTGTCACATCTCTGCCGCGACAGCGTTCCCACGTTGGAGCGAGGCTTGCCCGCGAAGAACGATAACGCGGTGGGCCTGGTCCACCGAGGCGCCTGTTTCGCGGGCAAGCCTCGGGCATTAAAAAAGGAGACCCGAAGGTCTCCTTTTTTGTTAACGCCGAACGCTTAGAACAACACGCGGCTACGGATGGTGCCTTTGATGTGCTGCAGTTTTTCCTGCGCCAGATCGGAGTATTCGGCATCGACGTCGATGACCACGTAACCGACTTTCTCGTTGGTCTGCAGGAACTGACCGGAGATGTTGATGCCGTTTTCGGCGAACACCTTGTTGATCTCGCTCATCACACCCGGAATGTTCTCGTGGATGTGCAGCAGGCGGTGCTTGCCAGGGTGGGCCGGCAGCGCCACTTCCGGGAAGTTGACCGACGACACCGACGTACCGTTGTCGCTGTACTTGACCAGCTTCTCTGCCACTTCCAGACCGATGTTGGCCTGGGCTTCGGCGGTGGAACCACCGATGTGCGGGGTCAGGATCACGTTATCCAGGCCACGCAGCGGGCTTTCGAAGATGTCGTCGTTGGAGCGAGGCTCAACCGGGAACACGTCGATGGCCGCGCCGATCAGGTGCTTGTCCTTGATGGCATCCGCCAGGGCGTCCAGTTCAACGACAGTGCCACGCGCCGCGTTGATCAGGATGCTGCCCTTTTTCATGGCGCGGATTTCTTTCTCGCCGATCATCCACTGGGTTTCAGAGGTTTCCGGGACGTGCAGGGTCACGATATCGGACATGCCCAGCAGATCGTTCAGGCTGGCGACCTGGGTCGCGTTGCCCAGCGGCAGCTTGGTCAGCGTGTCGTAAAAGAAAACCTGCATGCCGAGGCCTTCGGCCAGCACGGAAAGCTGGGTGCCGATGGAACCGTAGCCGATGATGCCGAGCTTTTTGCCGCGAATTTCGAAGGAGTTGGCCGCACTTTTGATCCAGCCACCACGATGGCAGGACGCATTTTTCTCCGGGATACCGCGCAACAGCAGGATCGCTTCGGCCAATACCAGTTCGGCAACCGAACGGGTGTTGGAGTACGGCGCGTTGAACACGGCAATGCCGCGCTCGCGGGCTGCGTTCAGGTCGACCTGGTTGGTACCGATGCAGAAGCAGCCGACCGCGACCAGTTTCTTGGCGTTGTCGAACAGCTCTTCAGTCAGTTGGGTGCGGGAACGGATGCCGATGAAGTGAGCGTCGGCGATCTTTTCTTTCAGTTCGGCTTCAGGCAGAGACTTGGTGTGGTACTCGATGTTGGTGTAACCGGCTGCCTTGAGGACGTCCACAGCGGATTGATGGACGCCTTCGAGAAGAAGGAACTTGATCTTGCTCTTGTCGAGGGAAGTCTTGCTCATCTGCTTAAACCTGTGTCCCGGAGAAAAATGGCAGGAAGTGAAACCGCCGCATTATCGGCCCGAAAGCTCGATTAGCGGGGGGCGTATGCTAGCATATGCACCCCGCGAAACCCCATTCCTGGACGTGAAGCGTTCTCAGGATGACCATGAATTGTTCGAGAGTTCCGTCGATGACCCATCCTGCGCTGATAGATGAGCTGAAGACCCTGGTTGAGCCTGGCAAAGTGCTGACCGATGCCGACTCCCTTGAGGCCTATGGCAAGGATTGGACCAAGCATTTCGCCCCCGCGCCGACGGCCATCGTTTTTCCCAAAACCATCGAGCAGGTTCAGGCCATCGTCCTTTGGGCCAACACACACCACGTTGCACTGGTGCCTTCGGGCGGCCGGACCGGGCTTTCCGCTGCGGCGGTGGCCGCCAATGGCGAGGTGGTGGTGTCGTTCGATTACATGAATCAGGTCCTGGAATTGAACCTGACTGACCGCACGGCCCGTTGCCAGCCGGGTGTGGTCACCAAGCAGTTGCAAAACCTCGCTGAGGACAACGGCCTGTATTACCCGGTGGACTTCGCATCGTCCGGCTCCAGCCAGATTGGCGGCAATATCGGCACCAATGCCGGCGGGATCAAGGTCATTCGCTACGGCATGACCCGCAACTGGGTCGCGGGCCTGAAAGTTGTCACGGGCAAAGGCGATATCCTTGAACTCAACAAGGACCTGATCAAAAACGCCACCGGCTACGACATGCGTCAGCTGTTCATCGGCGCTGAAGGCACCCTGGGTTTTGTCGTCGAAGCCACCATGCGCCTGGATCGAGCGCCGAAGAACCTCACGGCGATGGTGCTGGGCACCACCGATTTCGACGCCATCATGCCGGTGCTGCATGCTTTCCAGAGCAAGCTGGATCTGACCGCTTTCGAGTTTTTCTCCGACAAGGCCCTGGCCAAAGTCATGGCCCGCGGCGATGTGCCGTCGCCGTTCGAGACCGATTGCCCCTTCTATGCACTGCTGGAATTCGAAGCCACCACCGAAGAAGTCGCCAACGATGCGCTCGCCACCTTCGAACACTGTGTCGAGCAGGGCTGGGTGCTGGACGGCGTGATGAGTCAGAGCGATCAGCAACTGCAAAACCTGTGGAAGCTGCGCGAATACATCTCGGAAACCATCTCCCACTTCACGCCCTACAAGAACGACATTTCGGTGACCGTGTCAAAAGTCCCCGCGTTCCTGGCCGAAGTGGACGCCATCGTCGGCGAACATTACCCGGATTTCGAAATCGTCTGGTTCGGTCACATTGGCGACGGCAACCTGCACCTCAATATCCTCAAGCCGGAAAACCTGAGCAAGGACGAGTTCTTCGCCAAGTGCGCGACGGTCAACAAGTGGGTGTTCGAGATCGTGCAGAAGTACGACGGCTCGATCTCCGCCGAGCATGGCGTGGGCATGACCAAACGCGATTACCTGACCTACAGCCGGTCGCCGGTCGAGATCGAGTACATGAAGGCCGTCAAAGCCGTATTCGACCCCAACGGCATCATGAACCCGGGAAAAATCTTCGCTGTTTAAATGGCCACCGCTATCTATAGTGGCAACACCTACAACGATCAGCGCCAGGAGCAGTCATGAGCTATCAGCACAAGTACACCGACGGAACCAGCATCCACTTTCCCATGGGCAAAGTGGTCTGCATCGGCCGTAACTACGCCGAGCACGCCAAGGAACTGGATAATCCGGTGCCGACTGAGCCGCTGTTGTTCATCAAGCCCGGCAGTTGCGTAGTCCCGCTGGAAGGCGGTATCACCCTTCCCACAGATCGCGGTTCGGTGCACTACGAAGCCGAGATCGTCGTACTGATCGGCAAACCACTGACCAAGAACCCGACCCGCGAAGAAGTCCTGGATGCCATTTCCGGCATTGCGCCGGGTCTGGACCTGACGTTGCGTGACTTGCAGTCGAAGTTGAAAGAAAAAGGTCTGCCCTGGGAGTTGGCCAAGTCGTTCGACGGCGCGGCGGTCATCGCACCTTTCGTTCCGGCTGAAACCTACAGCGACCTGACTGACATCGGCATTCGTCTGACCATCAATGGCGAAGTGCGTCAGGACGGTAACAGCAGCTCGATGCTTAATCCCATTGTGCCGATGATCCAGCACATGGCGGCCTGCTTCTCGCTGCAAGCGGGTGACCTGATCATGACCGGCACGCCAGCAGGCGTAGGCCCGTTCCAGGCCGGTGACGAACTGGTGCTGGAATTGACCGGTCACAGCCGATTCGAAAGCAGCGTTCGGTGAGTCCGGCCTGATCTGAAAAGCCGCCTGCGAAGCCCCCGCAGGCGGCTTTTTTTGCACGATCAGCTCCGATCAACGCAATTGGCGTTTTTTTCACAATTGATCTGGATAATTCGGCCTCGGCCCTTCTTTGGGGGCATTGCGCTATCAGATGGCTTATCTGCTCAGGAATGTCTTGATGACCACCCGTACTCTATCGCTGAACAAACCAAAAGGCCCATTGGCGCGCGTGCGTGGGTATGTGTGGGCGCTGTTGATTGTGGCGATCGGCTACGGCGTAGCGTTCCTGCTGCATTGGGATGATCGTGGGGTGTTGTGGGTCGAGGAGCTGATGGCAAGCCCGGCGGAGCGCGCTGCCAGTGTGTGGCTGCCGGCTTATCACGTCGACATCGATGCCAAACTGCTGCCCGGCATGGAAAAGGATGAAGCGTCTGACCTGGCTTACAACCCTCTGACCAAAACCCTGTTTTCCGTCATGGGCAAAAACCCTTTCCTCGTCGAGCTGTCGCTCAAGGGCGATGTGCTGCGCAAGATTGCGCTGGTGGGCTGGAGCAATCCTGAGGGCATCGCGGTGCTGGAGAACGGATTGATGGCCATCACCGATGAGCGCGAACATCTGTTGAGTATCGTGAAGATCACACCGCAGACCACGGCGTTGAATATCGCCGACTTCCCCAAGTACGACCTGGGCCCGTCCAAAAACCAGAATAAAGGCTTCGAAGGCGTCGCCTGGGACCCGCGTCGCCAGCAAATCCTGCTGGGGGAAGAGCGTCCCGCAGCTGTGTTCGCCTGGAAAAGCGATGGCAGTGAGGTGCTCAAGGGCGCCAAACAGAAAGTCGCAGGACTCGAACTGGACATGCGCAATCTGTCGGCGCTGACGGTCGAGCCTCGTACCGGCCACACCCTGGCGATGTCGTCCGATTCACACTTGCTGCTGGAGCTGGACGAAAAGGGCGATCAGGTCAGCTTCATGGCCTTGTTGGGTGGTTTCAACGGCCTGAACAAAACCATCCCCCGTGCAGAAGGTGTGGCGTTCGATGAAAGCGGCAACCTGTACATGGTCAGCGAGCCAAATCTGTTTTATTCGTTCAAAAAGCAGTGAGGATGACCTGAACATCCGTTGCAGCGAGCAGCCCACAATTAATTGGGGGAGCGGCTCGGCGCAGTTAAGCTTTAATTCAGTTATTCATGGTATTGATGCTGCCCGTCTGGTTCCTGAGTCGCTCGAATGCGCCGCTTCTTCACTGCAAAAATTCTCTATCCGGTCTTGATTCTGCTGGCGTTGCTCGTGTTTTTTGTGGGACGCGAGTATCGACTGATGGAGCGTGTCTGGTTCAACTGGCAGGTGCTGTGGCAATCCAGTGATGTTGAGGTCTTGGGGCTTGGCGACTATCGCGTGAGCATCGAGGCGCAGCCCATTGTCGGGCTTGATGATGATGTTTCTGCCCTCAGCTACGATCCTGACCGCAAAACCCTGTTTACCGTGACCAACAAAAACGCCGAGATGGTCGAGCTGAGCCTTGATGGCCGGATTTTACGACGCATCCCGTTGACCGGTTTTGGCGACGCCGAGGCGGTGGAGTACATCAGCCCCGGCACCTACGTGATCAGCGACGAATATCAGCAGCGGCTGATCAAGGTGCGCGTGGACGATGACACGCTTTTTCTTGATGCTACGGACGCTGAGCAACTGACCCTGGGCATCGATGCGGGGGGTAACAGCGGTTTCGAGGGGCTTGCCTACGACACCAAGGGCCAGCGGCTGTTTGTCGCCAAGGAGCGCAACCCGGTTCAGATTATCGAAGTGCGCGGTTTCCCTCACCTCAGCACGGATACGCCGAGGACCATCGAAGTGGCCTCCAATGCCCGGCGTGATGCGGGGTTGTTCGTGCGGGATCTCTCTAGCCTGCAATTCGATGAACGCAGTGGGCATTTGCTGGCGCTATCGGATGAGTCCCGGCAGATTCTTGAGCTCGACACCGAAGGTCGGCCGGTGGGCAATGTGTCCCTGAGCCGCGGCCAGATGGGCTTGCGCAAGAGTGTGCCGCAAGCCGAGGGCATTGCCATGGGCGATGACGGCACGTTGTATGTGGTCAGCGAGCCGAATCTGTTTTATGTGTTCAAGAAGCCGACCGAGTAATCGGTCGGCGTCCCTGCGTTTTAGAACATCCACTGCGCCCCGATGGAATAACCGGTCTGGCTGCCTTCGCTATGGGCCAGACGGCTGTTCACTTCAGCGTAGATGCCCAGTGCCGGCGTGAGCGCCAACTGCGCGCCTAACTGGGTGCGGGCGAAGCTGGTGTCCACCGAGCCCAGCTCTGCGCGGCGGACTGCACCGTCCGCCTTGCTCACCAGATCAATGTTTTCCAGGCGGCCGTCGCCGAGTTCCTTGACCCAGGCAATGTTGCCGTAAGGCATCAGATTCATGGCGTGGGGCAGGTCAACGTTGCCGCGTACGCGCCACCCGGCACTGGCTTCAAGCGAATCGAACTTCTGTTCTTCATAGCGTTGAGCGGTGCGCAGGTTTTCGTCTTCGTGGAATTTGTCGATGCGGTAGTGGCTATAGTCCAGGCCCGCGAACGGTCCGCTCTTGAGGGTGCCCAAGTCGAAATCGTAGCCGCCCAGCACGCGGGCGCCCCAGGTGATTGCATCGGTGTCGCCGGACAGGCGCTGGCTGAGCAGCACGGGGCCGCCATTGGCCTGGATGATCAGATTTCGACGGGTGTCAAAGCGGGTATGACCGACATTCACATCCCCCGCCAGCCATTGCGGGCCGCCGTCGTTCAGGAGCGCGTAAACGCCCAGTTGCCAGGTGTCGTTGTCGACCTTGCCGCCATGCTCCAGATCGTCTCGACCCTTCTGATAGCTCAGGCTGGCACCGACGTTGAGGGCCGAACTGATCTGGTAGTCGCCCAGTGCGTGGACGCCCATGCGTTGCGCTTCGGGGTTGGGCGCTTTGTCGAAGCCGCTGTCCGGTGAGTACTCGCCATCGACGCCGATCTCGCCGTCAAACGTCCCGACTTCACGGCTCAAGGCTTGCAGGTTCAACCAGCGCCGGTCATGCAGCCGAACCTGCGCCTGATGCATGCGTTGCAGGCTGTCCTGTTGGTCCCGGGCCATGGAACCCGCCGATGCAGTGGACGCCAGCAGGTCGGCGTTGGTCAGCTCCAGCAACAGGCGACTGAGAAGTCGGGAATAATCGCGCAGGCGTTGATCAATGCGTTCCTGGCCAAAGGCATTCTTGAGGACGGTTTCGTTGTCTTCCAGCGGGTCGTGCCACGTGGAACCGCCAGGAATCGCCGGATTGGTGGTCTGCTCGTAGCCATCCAGGTCGCCGATATCCCAGTTGGTGGCCTCCACATAGAGAATCGGCACATTCAAGGCTTCGAAGGCTTCGCCGTCGCTGCAGCACCCGGTGTTGACCGGATACTCCTCGTTGAGCCCCGGATTGCTGAACAGACTGATGCCCAACTCCTTGGCAATGGCGAAAGTGTGCTGACGCAGTGCGTCCAATGCAGGATTGGCGACGCTGTTCTGCCCGGCGTGGGCGTACATCATGTCGCCGGTAATCAGGCTGTCCAGGTTGATCATGGCGAGCATGTTGGCGCGCTGGCTGGCATTGAGCGACTGCACAAAAGCAGTGGACCCGCGCAAGCCTTCTTCTTCCGCCCCGAACCCGACCACTTGCAGGCCGTTTTCCAGTTTCAGCCCGTCGAGGTTGCGCGCCAGCTCGGTCAGTACGCTGGCGCCTGAGCCGTTGTCGTCCAGACCCTGAAGGGTTGGGCGGCCAAAGAACGTATCAAAGTGCGCTCCCACGACAACGTATTTGGAGGTGGTGCCGGGTGCGAAGGCGACGACGTTTTGTGAGCTTCTGCTGCCGTTATTCCAGGTGAAGTCCTGGCGCGTGATGGCGTAACTGCTGCCCATCTGGCTCTGCATCAAATCCGCAGCGCCTGCAAAGTTGGCGGTGCCTCGGTAGCGGCCGGGATAGTCGTGAATCAGGCTGTCCAGGGTTTGTGCGGCATGTTCCCCAAACTCGTACGCTTGAGTGAGAGGCGAGAGCATCAGGCTTGCGACGCTGACAGCGAGGGCGAGTGGCTTTATCACAACAACTTCCTTTAGTTGGATTTGGAAGTCGGGACGCATTGCACGATGCGGGCCTGTTGCGACCACGTGCCGGTGATTGACGCGTTGCGCTAAGCCAGCGTCGCATCACTGTACGTATCTGAATCGTGTTCTGTTGGTATCGGCTCTGTTACAAAGCAGCGTCAACGCGCTGCGCGCACATTAGGTGCGAAAACTGGGCATAAAAGTGACGGTATTGTCGGCCGGACGCATTGCCTCGGCTTTTGCCGGAGACAGGGCTTCCGTACGTTTGCAACTGGAGGGATGTTGGAAGTGTCGAGCCTGCCGCCTGCAAGCGTGGGCAAGGCGGCAGGGCGAAAAAAGCGTCAGCGAGTCAGGGTTTTCACGCCTTCCGGGGTGCCCAGCAGCAGCAGGTCGGCCGGACGTGCGGCGAACAAGCCGTTGGTGACTACGCCGACGATGGCATTGATCTGGCTTTCCAGTTCAACCGGATTGACGATGTTCATGTTGAACACATCAAGGATGATATTGCCATTGTCGGTCAGCACGCCTTCGCGATACACCGGATCGCCGCCCAGCTTCACCAGTTGGCGGGCCACGTGGCTGCGGGCCATGGGGATCACTTCCACGGGCAGCGGGAAAGCGCCCAATACCGGCACCAGCTTGCTGGCATCCGCGATACAGATGAAGGTCTTGGCCACGGCTGCAACGATTTTCTCGCGGGTCAACGCCGCGCCGCCGCCTTTGATCAGGTGCAGGTGCTCGTCACTTTCATCGGCTCCGTCGATGTAGAACTCCAGATCGCTGACGGTATTGAGTTCATAGACCGGAATACCGTGGCCTTTCAGGCGGGCCGCAGTGGCTTCTGAACTGGCGACTGCGCCATCGAAGGCACCTTTATGTTGAGCCAGTGCATCAATGAAACAGTTGGCGGTGGAGCCGGTGCCGACGCCGATGACGCTTTTGTCGTCCAGTTTCGGGAGGATGAAGTCCACGGCGGCCTGGGCCACTGCTTGTTTGAGTTGATCCTGAGTCATGCGGGGCTCCATGGGTGCCTTGGCTTTGAAAGCTACAGGGCTAGCGATTCGTGAGGGCCAGCATTATAGCGGCATGCTGCCCGTAAAACCCCGTCATTCGTGTGGTCGTCCCCAAGGGTGAAGGGTAGACTTCCAGACCTTGCCCTTTACGCCAGTGATGTTTCCCCGATGCTTGAACAGTACGTCAAGAAAATCCTCACCTCCCGCGTGTATGACGTGGCCGTGGAAACCCCGCTGCAAGGCGCTCGTCAGTTGTCCGAACGCTTGGGCAATCAGGTGCTGCTCAAGCGCGAAGATTTGCAGCCGGTGTTCTCGTTCAAGATTCGTGGCGCGTACAACAAGCTGGCGCAGTTGAGCCCTGAAGAGCTGGCCCGTGGCGTGGTCACGGCTTCGGCGGGCAATCATGCCCAGGGCCTGGCCCTGGCGGCGAAAACCCTGGGCGTTCAAGCCACTATCGTGATGCCCAAGACCACACCCGAGATCAAGATCGAAGGCGTGCGCTCCCGGGGTGGCAAAGTGGTGCTGCACGGGGATTCGTTCCCTGAAGCCCTGGCCTACTCGCTGAAACTGGTGGAGGAAATGGGCTTCGTCTACATCCACCCGTACGACGACCCGGACACCATCGCCGGGCAAGGCACGGTGGCCATGGAAATCCTGCGCCAGCAACCGGGCCAGCTGGACGCGATTTTTGTGCCGGTGGGCGGCGGCGGGCTGATTGCCGGTATCGCGGCCTACGTGAAATACCTGCGCCCGGACATCAAGGTGATCGGCGTCGAACCGGATGACTCCAACTGCCTGCAACAGGCCATGGCCTACGGCGAGCGCGTGGTGTTGCAACAGGTCGGGCTGTTTGCCGATGGCGTGGCCGTGGCGCAGATCGGCAAGCACACCTTTGACGTCTGCAAGGATTACGTGGACGAAGTGATCACGGTCAGCACCGACGAAATCTGCGCGGCCATCAAAGACATCTACGACGACACCCGCTCCATCACCGAGCCTGCGGGCGCGTTGGGCGTGGCCGGGATCAAGAAATACGTCGAGCACTACGGCGTCAGTGGCCAGACCCTGGTGGCCATTGATTCAGGGGCCAACGTCAACTTCGACCGCCTGCGCCACGTGGCCGAACGCGCCGAACTGGGCGAAGGCCGCGAAGCCATCATCGCCGTGACCATTCCCGAGCAGCCGGGCAGCTTCAAGGCCTTCTGCGAAGCCATCGGCAAGCGGCAGATCACCGAATTCAACTACCGTTACCACACCGACCGCGAGGCGCACATCTTCGTCGGCGTGCAAACCCACCCCGACACCGATCCCCGCGCCGCGCTGGTGTCCAGCCTGACCGAGCAGGGTTTCCCGGTGCTGGACCTCACCGACAACGAGCTGGCCAAGCTGCACATCCGGCACATGGTGGGCGGCCATGCCGAGCGGGTCAGCGATGAAGTGGTGTTCCGCTTCGAATTCCCGGAACGCCCGGGCGCGCTGTTCAACTTTCTCAACAAGCTGGGCGGCCAGTGGACGATCTCGATGTTCCACTACCGCAACCACGGCGCGGCAGATGGCCGGGTCGTGGCAGGCCTGGTGGTGCCCGAGGGCGAACGGCACCTGGTTCCGGCGGCGCTGGCCGAGATCGGCTATCCGTATTGGGACGAGAGCGAGAACCCGGCTTACAAGTTGTTTCTGGGTTGAATTGAGGGTCAATTCAGTTTCATCTACTTCACTGGAGCATGCCGAAAATGGAACATTTCACCACGATCAAAATCCTCCACGTCGTCGCGACGGTGCTTTTCCTGCTGAGCGCTGTCGGCCTCGCCGGCGTTGTCATCAAAAAACGGCGCAGTGGTGACACGACCGTTCAAAACCGCCTGCTGCAACGGCCGTGGCTGTTTATCTGGCTGCTGATGGGGTTGTGCCTGCTGATCATGCCGGTCAGCGGCTGGTGGCTGGTGCATTACGCCGGCTGGTCGTTGGGCCAGACATGGCTGTTGGCGAGCAGCGTGCTCTATACCCTTGGCACGTTGAGCTGGGCATGGCTGGTGGCTCGCCTTAATCGCTTGCGCACGGCCGCCGACACCGGTCCCTCGAAAATTCCGTTGGTCCTGGCGATCTTCAGCGCCGTGTGCTTTATCGCTATTGCCGGCCTGATGGGCGCTAAACCGGTTTAGCAAGACTTGTTGGAGCGAATGCTTACGCGCGCAACGTAATCACCGGCCAACCACGGTTCTGCGCCTCGACGCGGAGTTTTTCATCAGGGTCCACCGCCACAGGGTTGGCAACTTGCTCCAGCAGCGGCAGGTCGTTGAGTGAATCACTGTAAAAGTAGCTGTCGTCGAGATTGAGCAGATTCTCTTCCAGCCACCGGTTGAGCCGCGTCACCTTGCCTTCACGAAAGCAGGGTATATCGGTGGTACGACCGGTATAGCGCCCGTCGATGACCTCGCACTCAGTCGCCAGCAGGGTTTCAATGCCCAGGCGGGCGACGATTGGGGCGGTGACGAAACGATTGGTCGCGGTGATCACCACCAGCTTGTCGCCTGCTTCGCGATGCATGGCGATGAGTTCCAGCGCCTTGGGCAGGATGATCGGCTCGATGCAGTCGCGCATGAAATCACGGTGCCACTCGTCAAGCCGGGACATTTCCGTGCGGCCCAGAATTTCCAGGCTGAAGTTCAGGTATTCGGTCAGATTCAGGGTTCCGGCCAGGTAATCCTGATAAAACGCATCGTTACGCGCTTTGTAGGCAACGGCGTCGAGGATGCCGCGCTCGCACAGGTAATCGCCCCAGGCGTGATCGCTGTCGCCGCCCAAAAGTGTGTTGTCGAGGTCGAATAGAGCCAGACGCATGCAGTTACCCGCTGAAATTGCTGAAAAAAGAGGCCAAGAATACGAGGTTTTCACAAGTCTTCACATAACCTGCTAAGGCTCGTTGCTGCTTTGATCGCCTTTGTGGAACAATGCGGCGACATGCGTTTGCGAGGTTGTTGCCGTGATCGACCCCGATGGTTTCCGTCCAAATGTCGGGATTATTCTGACAAACGATGCTGGCCAGGTCCTATGGGCTCGGCGTATTAACCAAGATGCCTGGCAGTTTCCGCAAGGCGGGATCAATCCTCAGGAAACGCCGGAAGACGCGCTTTACCGTGAATTGAATGAAGAAGTCGGGCTTGAGCGCGAAGACGTACAAATTCTGGCCTGCACACGCGGCTGGTTGCGTTATCGTCTCCCGCAGCGGCTGGTCAGGACGCACAGCCAACCGCTGTGTATCGGCCAGAAGCAAAAATGGTTTCTCCTGCGCCTGATCTCCAACGAACAGCGGGTGCGGATGGATTTGACCGGCAAACCGGAGTTCGATGGCTGGCGCTGGGTCAGTTATTGGTATCCGCTGGGTCAGGTGGTGACATTCAAGCGCGAGGTTTACCGACGCGCACTCAAAGAGCTTGCCCCGCGCCTTTTATCGCGCGACTGACACGGAGTTCGACCCCGAGCCATGCTCAATACGCTGCGCAAGATCGTCCAGGAAGTAAACTCCGCCAAGGATCTCAAGGCGGCGTTGGGCATTATTGTGTTACGCGTCAAAGAGGCCATGGGCAGCCAGGTCTGTTCGGTCTATTTGCTTGACCCGGAAGCCAATCGTTTCGTGCTCATGGCGACCGAGGGGCTGAACAAGCGTTCCATCGGCAAAGTCAGCATGGCACCCAACGAGGGCCTGGTCGGTCTGGTCGGCACCCGTGAAGAGCCGCTGAACCTCGAAAACGCCGCCGATCACCCCCGTTATCGTTACTTTGCCGAGACCGGCGAAGAGCGTTTTGCATCCTTTCTGGGGGCGCCCATCATTCACCACCGCCGCGTCGTCGGCGTGTTGGTCATCCAGCAGAAAGAACGCCGTCAGTTCGACGAAGGTGAAGAAGCCTTCCTCGTCACCATGAGCGCGCAGCTCGCTGGCGTTATCGCCCACGCCGAAGCCACCGGTTCGATCCGTGGCCTGGGTCGTCAGGGCAAAGGGATTCAGGAAGCCAAATTCGTCGGCGTTGCCGGTTCGCCCGGTGCTGCCGTGGGCGTGGCTGTGGTCATGCTGCCGCCAGCGGACCTGGAAGTGGTGCCGGACAAGACCGTCACTGACATCGCCGCCGAGCTGGCCTTGTTCCAGAACGCCCTGGAAGGCGTACGCGGCGACATGCGTACCTTGTCCGCCAAGCTGGCGACCCAACTGAGGCCTGAAGAACGGGCCCTGTTCGATGTTTACCTGATGATGCTCGACGACGCCTCCTTGGGCAGCGAAGTGACCAACGTCATCAAGACCGGCCAATGGGCCCAGGGCGCGTTGCGCTCGGTGGTCAACGAACACGTCAAACGCTTTGAGTTGATGGACGATGCCTACCTGCGTGAGCGTGCGTCCGATGTGAAAGACCTGGGCCGTCGTTTGCTGGCGTACCTTCAGGAGGCCCGGCAACAGACACTGGTTTACCCCGACAACACCATTCTGGTCAGCGAAGAACTCACGCCCGCCATGTTGGGTGAAGTGCCCGAAGGCAAGCTGGTCGGTCTGATTTCTGTGCTCGGCTCCGGCAACTCCCACGTCGCCATCCTGGCCCGCGCCATGGGTATTCCGACGGTCATGGGTGTGGTGGACCTGCCGTATTCCAAGGTCGACGGCATCGAACTGATCGTCGATGGTTATCACGGGGAAGTGTTCACCAACCCCAGCGATATCATGCGCAAGCAGTTTGCCGAGGTGGTCGAGGAAGAGCGCCAGCTCTCCCAGGGCCTCGACGCGTTGCGCGAGCTGCCGTGTGTGACGCTGGACGGCCATCGCATGCCGTTATGGGTCAACACCGGTCTGCTGGCCGATGTGGCGCGCGCTCAGCAGCGCGGTGCCGAAGGCGTGGGGCTGTATCGCACCGAAGTGCCGTTCATGATCAATCAGCGCTTCCCCAGCGAAAAGGAACAGCTGGCGATCTACCGTGAACAACTGGCCGCCTTCCACCCGCTGCCGGTCACCATGCGCAGCCTGGACATTGGCGGTGACAAGGCGCTGTCCTACTTCCCGATCAAGGAAGACAACCCGTTCCTGGGCTGGCGCGGCATTCGCGTTACCCTCGATCACCCGGAAATCTTCCTGGTGCAGACCCGCGCGATGCTCAAGGCCAGTGAAGGCCTGAACAACCTGCGAATTCTGCTGCCGATGATTTCCAGCACCCACGAAGTGGAAGAAGCCTTGCACCTGATCCACCGGGCATGGGGCGAAGTGCGCGACGAAGGCACCGACGTGCCGATGCCGCCCGTTGGCGTGATGATCGAAGTGCCTGCGGCGGTTTACCAGACCCGCGACCTGGCGCGTCAGGTGGACTTCCTGTCGGTGGGTTCCAACGACTTGACCCAGTACCTGCTGGCGGTGGACCGCAACAATCCGCGAGTGGCCGACCTTTACGACTACCTGCATCCGGCGGTGCTGCAAGCCCTGCAGAACGTCGTACGCGACGCCCATGCCGAAGGCAAGCCGGTGAGCATCTGCGGCGAGATGGCGGGTGATCCTGCTGCGGCGGTGCTGCTGATGGCGATGGGCTTCGACAGCCTGTCGATGAACGCCACCAACCTGCCGAAAGTGAAGTGGATGCTGCGCCAGATCAACCTGAGCAAAGCCAAGGAACTGCTGGCTCAGTTAATGACCAACGACAACCCGCAAGTCATCAGCAGCTCGCTGCAACTGGCCCTGCGTAACCTGGGCCTGTCGCGGATGATCAATCCAGGGTCGGTCAAGGGGCATTGAGCTTGATCTCGCGCAATCGCTGTTGGAGCTAGGCTTGCCCGCGAAGAGCGATGACGCGCTAGTTCTATTGTTCCACCGCGGTGTCTGATTCGCGGGCAAGCCTCGCTCCAACGATGGATCACAGCTGGAATTCCACCTCCCCCAATCTCCCGCCATACGGTCCAAAACTGTGTTCGACGAAGCGTCGGCTGCCATCGGCATTGACGATCAGTGCGGTGCTGGCGCGTGTGCCGTAGGTCGGGCTGGCGATGAAAATACTGGAGAGCAGGGTTTCCGTGGCGAGGCTGACGCCGGTATCCGGCAATTCACTGACCGGCGCTGTTTGTGCATCGCTGAGCAAGGCCAGTAGCGCAGAGGGCTGTGGATCATCCAGTTGGGCGCTCAACGCCGCCTTGGCCTTGACCAGCTTGGGCCACGGTGTATCCAGGCCTGCGTTCGACAGGCCATAAACGCCTTCGCCCAACCGCTGCGGTTCCGGGTTTGCGCTACTGAGGTAATGCAACGATCGCCCATCACCGACCAGCAGGTTAAAACCGCCGTATTCGTCTGCCCGGCCAGCCACTTCGAACAAATAATCTTCAATCGTGGTCTTGCCGGTCAAAAACTGCGCAACCAGATCCCCTCGGGAGCGACGGCCCAACGGCTGATTCGGGTCGCGAATATTGGTCAGCGCCGCAAAACGCCCGTCGACGCTGACGCCCAGCCAGGTGCCTCCGGCTTCCAGGTCGCGGCCAGCATAGACATGCGGCGCGTGGGCCCACTGCGCCAACGGCAACGCGGGGCGCGCATAAAATTCGTCACGATTGGCGGCGACAATCAGCGGCTGGGCGTGGAAAGGGCGCCAGGCAAAGACGATCAGACACATGCGGTACTCCTTTTTAGCCTCACTCTACCGGTCCACTCGGCCGACAGCCATCGTGCAGGTAGAGCCAAAGAGCATGCTCCGGTAACATGCCGTTCTCATTTCGCCCGCTCTCCGTTCAGCGTGGGTATAAGTTTCCTGCTGTAGTGTGTTCTGGTTTAGCTGCTCGCAAGAGCGTTCGATTTTTTTAAGGAGTCGCAATGCTGCCTTACCCGCAGATTGACCCGGTAGCGGTGGCCATTGGCCCGTTGCAAATTCACTGGTACGGCTTGATGTACCTGGTCGGCATTGGCGGCGCGTGGCTGCTGGCATCCCGTCGCTTGAACAGCTTTGATCCGACCTGGACCAAGGAAAAGCTCTCGGACATGATTTTCTGGCTGGCCATGGGCGTGATCGTCGGTGGGCGGCTGGGCTACGTGTTGTTTTATGACCTGCCCGCGTACATCGCCAATCCGCTGTTGATCTTCGAGGTCTGGAAGGGCGGCATGGCGTTCCACGGTGGCTTTGTCGGCGTGATGCTGGCGGCCTGGTGGTTTGGCCGACGCAATGGCAAGTCGTTCTTCGAACTGATGGACTTCATCGCGCCGCTGGTGCCGATCGGCCTGGGGGCCGGGCGGATCGGCAACTTCATCAACGCCGAACTGTGGGGCAAACCGACGGATTTGCCGTGGGCCATGATCTTCCCGCCGTTCAGCGATCCTGCACAACTGCCGCGCCATCCTTCGCAGTTGTATCAGTTCGCGCTGGAAGGCGTCGCGTTATTCATCATCCTTTACCTGTTCTCCCGCAAACCGCGCCCGACCATGGCCATTTCCGGCATGTTCGCGTTGTTCTACGGCTTGTTCCGGTTCATCGTCGAATTCGTTCGCGTCCCGGATGCGCAGTTGGGTTATCTGGCCTGGGGCTGGGTCACCATGGGGCAGATCCTGAGCCTGCCGATGATCATTGCCGGTATCGTGCTGATCTGGCTGGCGTACCATCGCGCTGCTGGCAAAACCGCAGCGGTATAACACCGAAACGCCGGACGCCACTGTCCGGCGGATTCATCGATGCAGGTAATTTATGAAGCAATATCTGGAACTGGTCGCGCACGTCATCAAGAACGGGACGCTGCAAGCCAACCGCACGGGCGTGAAGACCATCAGCTTTCCCGGCGCGATGCTGCGCTATGACCTGCAGGAAGGCTTTCCGGCGATCACCACGCGGCGCATGGCCTTCAAGTCGGCGATTGGTGAAATGGTCGGTTTCCTGCGCGGCGTGAACAATGCCGCCGAATTTCGCGAGCTGGGCTGCAAGGTCTGGGACCAGAACGCCAACGAAAACGCCCAATGGCTGGATAACCCGTTCCGCAAGGGCGACGACGACCTGGGCGAGATCTACGGCGTGCAATGGCGCAAGTGGCCCGCCTACAAGCGTATCGACCTGAGCAACCCGGCCGCCATCGAGCTGGCGCTGAGCCAGGGTTATCAGCAGATTGCCCAGTCTGAAGAAGACGGTCAGGCCTACGTCGTGCTGTACAAGGCCATCGACCAGATTCGCCAATGCGTCGATACCATCATCAAGGACCCTGGCAGCCGCCGGATCCTGTTCCACGGCTGGAACTGCGCGCAACTGGACGAAATGGCCTTGCCGCCGTGCCATCTGCTGTATCAGTTTCACCCGAATCAGGAGACCAAAGAGATCTCCCTGACGCTGTACATCCGCTCCAATGATCTGGGCCTGGGCACACCGTTCAACCTGACTGAGGGCGCGGCCCTGCTGAGCCTGATCGGTCGCCTGACGGGTTACACGCCACGCTGGTTCACGTATTTCATCGGCGATGCCCATGTCTACGAAAACCACCTGGACATGCTCAACGAACAGCTCACCCGCGAGCCGTTCCCGATGCCGAAACTGGTAATTTCCGATCGCGTGCCGGAGTTTGCCAAGACCGGCGTGTACGAGCCGGAATGGCTGGAAAAGATCGAACCTTCGGACTTTTCACTGGAAGGTTATGAGCACCATCCGGCGATGACCGCGCCGATGGCGGTCTGAAACAACCCAGTTGGAGCGAGGCTTGCCCGCGAATACAGTGTGTCATTCAGCACTGTATTCCGCTCGCTCTACCAGGGTCTTGCGTCAAATTCTGTAACGCCCCTCAATGCCCATGACTCCTGCCCACATGGGAATGCTCTGACTCCATCGTAGCCACGCCGCCGCTGACCTCCAGCCTGTCCAGAATCCCGCAATGATCCGGTGCGCCTTCGCTGCAACGCTCGCGCAGGTCCAATAGCTGTGTTTGCAAGGCTTGCAGGCTGGCGATGCGGCTGTTGACGTGTTGGATGTGTTCGTCGATCAGCGCATTGACGCTCTCGCACTGGCCTTGCGGGCTGTCGCGCAGGTTGAGCAGGCTGCGAATTTCTTCGAGCGTCATGTCCAGACCACGACAGTTACGAATGAACGTCAGCCGCTCCACATGGGCCTGGGTGTAGAGCCGGTAGTTGCCTTCGCTGCGCGCCGGTGGCGGCAGCAGCCCCTCGCGCTCGTAATAGCGGATGGTTTCTACCTGAGCGTCGGTGAGTTTTGCCAGCTCGCCAATCTTCATGTTTGCCAATCCTCATTTTGGTGCTTGACCCTATAGTGGCTACAGGGTGTTCACTTGGCAACAAGCAAGTCAAAGGATTGGACCATGAGCCAAGCGACCCCTATCAAACCGACACATGATCATGCCGCACACGACCCTTCGGCGCACGATCATGGCCATGACACCCACGATCACGCCGCGCACACGCACACCTGCTGTTCTTCCGAGGCAGCGCCAGCGGTGGTCACCTTTGGTGAGGCGCCTGCATCAGGCAGTCGGCTGAGCCAGTTCCGTATCGAGCAGATGGATTGCCCTACCGAGCAGACGTTGATCCAGAACAAGCTGGGCAAGCTGGCGGGCGTGCAGAAGCTCGAATTCAATTTGATCAATCGCATGCTCGGCGTCTGGCACGAACTGCCGACAACAGACCCGATTCGCGAAGCCATTTCGTCGTTGGGCATGCAGGCCGAGCCGATTGAAGAGGGTGGGAATTCCGACACCGTAGCCGTGCCGCCTGCAAAAAAACCGTGGTGGCCGCTGGCGTTGTCGGGTGTCGCGGCACTCGCTTCAGAAGTGATTCATTTTGCCGAGCTGGCACCGAACTGGGTGGTGGCGCTGGTCGCCCTGGTGGCGATTCTCAGCGGCGGGTTGGGCACTTACAAAAAAGGCTGGATTGCCCTCAAGAACTTCAACCTGAATATCAACGCGCTGATGAGCATCGCCGTGACCGGTGCCGTGCTGATCGGCCAATGGCCGGAAGCGGCCATGGTGATGTTCCTGTTTACCGTGGCCGAATTGATCGAGGCCAAATCCCTGGATCGCGCCCGCAACGCCATCGGCGGGCTGTTGCAGCTCACACCTGAAGTGGCCACGGTGCGGCAGGCTGATGGGCAATGGCTGGAGTTGGAAGCCAAAAACATCGAAATAGGTGCCATCGTGCGGGTTAAGCCAGGCGAGCGCATTGCGCTGGACGGCGAGGTGGTTTCCGGCAACTCCACCATTGATCAGGCACCGATTACCGGTGAAAGCCTGCCAGTGGAGAAGGCTGAAGGCGACAAAGTATTTGCGGGCACCATCAATCAGTCGGGCTCGCTGGAATACAAGGTCACGGCGGCAGCCAACAACTCCACGCTGGCCCGGATTATCCATGCGGTGGAAGCAGCCCAGGGCGCACGGGCGCCGACCCAGTGTTTCGTCGACAGCTTTTCCCGTATCTACACTCCGGCCGTGTTCCTGCTGGCCTTGGCCGTGGCGATCATCCCGCCGCTGTTCATGGGCGCGGTATGGTTCGACTGGATCTATCGTGCACTGGTCTTGCTGGTGGTGGCGTGCCCATGTGCGCTGGTGATTTCCACGCCGGTGACCATCGTCAGCGGGCTGGCGGCGGCGGCGCGCAAAGGGATCCTGATCAAGGGCGGCGTTTATCTGGAGATGGGCCAGAAGCTGGATTATCTGGCCCTCGACAAAACCGGGACCATTACCCACGGCAAGCCGGTCCAGACCGACTATATCCTGCTCAGGGAATCTGCTGCCGACAGCGTTCCGGCCATCGTCGCCAGCTTGTCAGGGCGCTCCGACCATCCGGTTTCACAAGCCATTTCCCAGGCGGCCGAGAAGAGCCTGACGTTGCATGAGGTGTTGGCGCTGCAAGCCCTGGCCGGCCGTGGTGTGCGCGGCGAGATCAATGGCCAGGTGTACCACTTGGGCAACCACCGCTTGGTGGAAGAGCTGGGCCTGTGTTCGCCAGAGCTGGAAGCGCAGCTCGACAGGCTGGAACAACAAGGCAAAAGCGTGGTGTTGCTGCTGGATAGCAGCGGCCCTATGGCGTTGTTTGCCGTGGCGGACACCGTCAAGGACAGCAGCCGCGAGGCCATTGAACAGTTGCACAAGCTGGGCGTGAAAACCCTGATGCTGACCGGCGATAACCCGCACACCGCGCAGGCGATTGCGGCACAGGTGGGCATTGATCAGGCTCAGGGCAACTTGATGCCGGATGACAAGCTGCAGGCGATAGAGGCGCTGTACGCCCAGGGTCATCGGGTCGGCATGGTGGGCGACGGGATCAACGACGCGCCGGCTCTGGCACGGGCCGAAATCGGTTTCGCCATGGCCGCTGCGGGTACCGACACCGCGATTGAAACCGCTGATGTCGCCCTGATGGACGACGATCTGCGCAAGATCCCGGCATTCATTCAGTTGTCACGCCGCACTTCAGCGATCCTGAAGCAGAACATCATGCTCGCGCTGGTGATCAAGGCGATTTTTCTGGTCGTTACCTTTGCCGGCATGGCGACCATGTGGATGGCAGTGTTTGCCGATATGGGCGTGAGTTTGCTGGTGGTGTTCAACGGGTTGCGGTTGCTTAAAAAGTAAGCAGCGAGCCTCGTTCCGACAATTACCTACCGTATTTAGCGTTCCCCCACGCAATCATCGCTTCCAGCAACTGCTTCAACACCACCCGCGTGGGCCCCGCCAGATCAGGCCGGTAATGGAAGGGCACACACTCTTCCATATAGGTGCTTTGGGTCAGCTCCAGTTGCACGGCGTGAATGTTGTCGGCCGGACTCCCGTAGTGTCGAGTGATGTGGCCGCCCTTGAAGCGCCCGTTGAGCACATGGCTGTAGTCGGTCGCTTTGGCGCACGTGGCTTCCAACCGTTGCGCCAGTTCCGCGTCGCAACTCGCGCCATTGAAGGTGCCAAGGTTGAAGTCGGGCAGGCGGCCTTCGAACAGATGTGGGATATGTCCGCGAATCGAGTGGGCATCAAACAACAGCGCATAGCCGAATTCGTCCCGCAGCCTCGCCAGTTCCTGCTGCAAGGTTTGGTGGTACGGCGTCCAGATCTGTTCCAGATAAGTCGCACGCTCTTCGCGGCTCGGCTCCTGGCCTGGTTTGAACAGCGGCACGCCATCGAACAGGATCGACGGGAACAGCCCGGTGGTCGCGCCGGCGTACAGCGGTTTGTCGTCGGACGGGCGATTGAGGTCGATAACGAACCGCGAGTACTCAGCCGCCAGGGTGCTGGCACCCAGCTCGGCCGCGAAGTCGTAGAGCTGCGGGATGTGCCAGTCGGTGTCCGGCAGGCTCAGCGCCTCATCCACAAGGCCCTCTTTGACCGCTGTCGTCAGGTTCAGCCCGGCGTGGGGCATGCTGATCAACAGCGGAACGCGGCCGCGAGAAAATGTCAGAACGTTGTCCATCCGTCTCTCCTTAAATCAGGGATTCGACACCGTGGCGCACGATGCGTTTGTCCAGATCGCCGCCCAGCCAATACGCCAGGTCGGCCGGCCGCTCGATGTCCCAGGCCACGAAATCCGCCACCTTGCCGACTTCCAGCGAGCCGTGGGTATCGCTCATGCCGAGTGCCTTGGCGGCGTTGAGGGTCACGCCCGCGAGGGCTTCTTCCGGTGTCATGCGGAACAGCGTGCAGGCCATGTTCAGCATCAGGCGCAGTGACAGCGCGGGGGAGGTGCCGGGGTTCAGGTCGCTGGCGATGGCGATAGCAACACCGTGCTTGCGCAGGGCATCCATGGGCGGCAGCTGGGTTTCGCGCAGAAAGTAATACGCGCCGGGTAGCAGAACCGCGACGGTTCCGGCCGCGCCCATGGCCATGGCGTCGGCTTCGGTCATGAACTCCAGATGGTCTGCCGACAGCGCGTGATAGCGCGCCGCCAGACTGGAACCGGCCAGGGCCGACAGTTGCTCGGCGTGCAGTTTGACCGGCAAACCCAACTGGCCCGCGGTGATGAACACCTGCTCGACCTGGGCCGGGGAAAACCCCAGGTGTTCGCAGAACGCATCCACGGCGTCGACCAGACCTTCCTCGGCCAGCGCCGGCAGCATTTCGCTGCAAATGTGGCTGATGTAATCGTCGGCGCGGTCCGTGTATTCTGGCGGCAGCGCATGAGCGGCCAGGCAGGTACTGCGCACCGTGACCGGCAGCGTATTGCCCAGGCGCCGGATGACTCGCAGCAATTTACGCTCGTTGGCCAGATCCAGACCGTAGCCGGATTTCATTTCCACCGTGGTCACGCCGTCCTTGAGCAAATGCCGCAGACGCTTTTCCGCGCTGGCGTACAGGTCGTCTTCGCTGGCTGCTCGGGTGGCGCGCACGGTGCTGGCAATACCGCCTCCGGCCGCAGCGATTTCGGCGTAGCTCACGCCTTGCAGACGCTGCTCGAACTCACCGCTGCGATTGCCGCCGAACACGGTATGGGTGTGGCAGTCGATCAGCCCCGGCGTCACCCAGGCGCCGTTGAGGTCGACGACGCTGTCAATATCCGCCTCTCCCACGAGATCAGCCAGCGGCCCGATCCAGTCGATACACGCTCCAGAGGTCACGATGGCGGCATGCTCGATGATCGAGTATTTACCGTGGGCCATGCTCGCGACATGACAGTGCTTCCAGAGCGTTTTCATTCGGGTCTCCGAGGCTATTGAGTGGGGGGTATGTTCTTTTGAATGGCAACGCCGGGTTTTATCCACAGGTGATAGGCGCTCACCAGCAACACGACCCAGACCGCGCCGACGATCAGCGCTGCGCGGTTGTCCGGGAAATAACCCAGCACGCCAAAGATGAACAGCATGAAG
This sequence comes from Pseudomonas sp. DWP3-1-2, assembly GCF_049896285.1. Classification (NCBI taxonomy): domain Bacteria; kingdom Pseudomonadati; phylum Pseudomonadota; class Gammaproteobacteria; order Pseudomonadales; family Pseudomonadaceae; genus Pseudomonas; species Pseudomonas sp. DWP3-1-2. The sequence continues at coordinate 83,485 of NZ_JAFCTZ010000006.1, forward strand.
ACGATGGCGGCGGCGGGCGCGGCGGGCCAGAACGGCACCGGGAATTTCAGTTGTGCGACGTCTTCGCGGCTCATGGTGCGGCGCATGGCCACCTGCGTCAGCAGGATCATCAGCCAGACCCAGACCGTGGCGAAAGTGGCCAGTGAGGCGATCAGCAGGAAGACGTTTTCCGGGATCAGGTAATTGAGGATCACGCCGCCCAGCAAAGCGATGCCCATGACCACCACGGTCATCCATGGCACGCCTTGTTCGGACAGTCGGGAAAAGCTCTTGGGGGCCTGGCCGTGCTGCGAAAGGCCATACATGATCCGGCCCGCGCCGAAGATATCGCTGTTGATGGCCGAAACAGCGGCGGAAATCACCACGACGTTAAGCAGCGCGGCCGCCCACGGAATGCCCAGGCTCGAGAAAATCTGCACGAACGGGCTGTTTTCCCGGGTGATCTGCGACCACGGGAGCAGCGACATGAGGACGAACAGCGTCAGCACGTAAAACAGCAGGATGCGCAGCGGCACCGCGTTGATGGCGCTGGGGATCGTGTGTTGCGGATCCTTGGCTTCGCCCGCCGTGATGCCGATGATTTCGATGCCGCCGAACGCGAACATCACCACCGCAAAACAGGCGATAAGTCCACCGACGCCATTAGGCATGAAGCCGCCGTGGCTCCACAGGTTGCTGAGACTGGGTGGTGACTCTGAGCCGGACAGGTTGACGCCAAACAGCAACAGGCCGGCCCCGGCCAAGATCATCGCCACGATCGCGCTGACCTTGAGTAGCGACAGCCAGAATTCGGTTTCGCCGAAGACCTTCACGTTGCACAGGTTCAGTGCGCCAATGAGGAACACAATGCCCAGCACCCAGACCCAGCGCGGGACATCCGGGAACCAGAAACCCATGTAAATGCCGAATGCGGTGACGTCCGCCAGGCAGACGATGATCATCTCAAAGGCATAGGTCCAGCCCAGGACGAAGCCTGCCATCGGGCCTAAATAGGTGGTGGCGTATTCGCTGAACGAGCCGGCCACCGGGTTGTGTACCGCCATTTCACCCAAGGCACGCATGACCATGAACACCGCTGCGCCGCCGATGATGTAGGCAAGCAGAACGGCGGGTCCGGCCATGTGGATGGCTGATGCCGAGCCGTAGAACAGCCCGGTGCCGATGGCTGATCCCAGGGCCATGAAGCGAATGTGCCGGGCCGACAGCCCGCGTTTCAAACCTTGTTGTGACGTCATTTGCGATTCAATTCCGTTCTCTCCAGCGAACTGCCAGGTGCTCAGGGCGGCAAGGATAACCGCTGGACGGCGTTTGGCCGAATCACCGACGTGTCATGTGTCGCCTGGCTGACATCCGGTGTCACGGATGTCTATACGTCTTGAGGTCGACATCAATGCTTTTCGTTGGAGCGAGGCTTGCCCGCGAAGGGGCCGATACATCCGACACATTCGTCGCGTCTGTGCCGTCGTATTCGCGGGCGAGCCTCGCTCCAACGGTGTTAACGGCCGATACGTTGCGGCAACTGCGATACACCGTCTCCAACAACGCTTCACTGCGCAGCACCGCCGCACTGGCGCCGATGTCCGGGGCCAGCCAGCGGTCTTCGTCATAGGCGGGCACGTGTTCGCGCAGCAACCGCCACGCGGCGTCGGTGCCCACGCCGAAGCGTTGGCCCTTGAGGAATTCGAACGCCTGGGCTGCGAGCAGGTATTCGATGGCCAGAATCTGTGTGGCGTTGTCCAGCACCCGGTGCAGTTTGAGGGCGGCATTGGTGCCCATGCTCAGGTGGTCCTCTTGCAGGCCGGACGTCACGTAGTTGTCGGTGACCGCCGGTTGCGCCAGTTGCCGGTTTTCCGCGCACAGCGAGGCTGCGACGTACTGGACGATCATCATCCCGGAGTTGACTCCCGGCTGGCTGACCAGAAACGCTGGCAAACCGCTGACGGCCGGGTTGATCAGGCGATCCAGACGGCGCTCGGCGATGGAGCCCAGTTCGGCCACGGCAATGGCCAGCAAGTCCGCCGCCATCGCCACGGACTGGCCATGGGGGTTAGCCTGGGACACCACGCGATACGCGTCGGGTGTGCCCAACAACAACGGGTTGTCGGTGGCGGAGTTGAGTTCGATTTCGATCTGTCGGGTTGCATGGTCCAGTTGATCCCGCGTCGCACCGTGTACCTGCGGGATTGAACGGATGCTCAGCGCGTCCTGCGTGCGGATGCCCTGACTGTCGGCCAGCACTTCGCTGCCATCCAGCAACCCGCGCAGGTTGCTGCCCACCCTCTGCATGCCAGGATGCGGCTTGAGGGCAATGATCTCGGCATCGAACGCGTCGAGTTGCCCGCGCAGGGCCTCGAAACTCATGGCTCCGATGACATCGGCCCATTGCGTCAGGCGTTGCGCGTCGGCGATGGCCAGGCAGCTCAGCCCCGTCATGCAGGGCGTACCGTTGACCAGGCACAAACCGTCCTTCGCGCCCAGCACCACCGGGCTCAGCCCTTCAGCGTCCAAAGCCTGTAGCGCAGGCATGACGTGGCCTCGATAACTCACGTTGCCCACCCCCAGCAACGCGATGCCGATGTGCGCCATGTGCGTCAGGTAACCGACAGAGCCCTGAGAAGGCACTTGCGGAGTGATCTGCCGATTGAGCAGCGCCAGCAGGGCTTGCACCACTTGTCGATGCAGGCCGGACTTGCCCTGGCTGTAGTTCATGATCGCGGCGCACAGGATGGCGCGGGTCTGTTCGTCGGGCAGCGGGGCGCCGACGCCGCACGCATGGCTGAGCAGGGTATTGCGCGACAACTGGCTCAACTGCTCGCCGTGCAGCGAAACGTTGCACAGCGCCCCCAGCCCGGTGTTCACGCCATAGGCACGTTCGCCGCTGGCAACGATGCACTCGACAATGGCCTGGGCGTTATCGATCCGTGCCCAGGCGCTGGCCGAGAGCGCCAATTGCGCGCCATCGCGAGCCACGGCAACCACGTCCTGCCAACGCAGCGGGCCTTCGCCGATTACGATTTCTTCAACTGGCGACATCTCGACCGTCCTTACACAATGACCGCACGGCGCTGCACGAAACGATCAACGTATTCATCAGCGGGTGAGTGAAGAATTTCCTTGGGGGTGCCGACCTGAATCAACCGGCCATCCTTGAGGATCGCGATGCGGTTGCCAATGCGCACCGCTTCATCCAGGTCGTGGGTGATGAACACGATGGTTTTCTTCAGTGCGCTTTGCAGTTCCAGCAGTTGGTCCTGCATCTCGGCGCGAATCAACGGGTCAAGGGCGCTGAAGGCTTCGTCCATCAGGATGATGTCGGTGTCCGCCGCCAAGGCTCGGGCCAGGCCCACCCGCTGGCGCATACCGCCAGACAGCTGATGCGGGTATTTTTTCTCGTAGCCCTGGAGGCCCACGGTGCTGATCCAGTGGTGTGCGCGCTCGATGCAATACGCTTTGCTTTCGCCCCGTACTTTCAGGCCGTAGGCCACATTGTCCTGCACGGTTTTGTGGGGCAGCAGGCCGAAGCTCTGGAACACCATGCTGATTTTGTGACGACGGAATTGGCGCAGGGCTTCCATGTCGTAGGTCAGAATATTCTCGCCATCGACGAGGATTTCGCCGCTGGTGGGGTCAATCAACCGGTTGAAATGGCGCACCAGCGTGGACTTGCCGGAGCCGGAAAGGCCCATGATCACGAAAATCTCGCCACTGCCAATGGACAGCGACAGGTCGTTGACGCCCACCACGCAGCCGGTCTGGGCCAGCACCTGATCCTTGCTCTGGTTCTGGCGCACCAGTTTCAGAGCGTCCTGAGCGCGGTTGCCGAAGATTTTGTAGACGTTCCTGGCCACGATTTTATTGGGTTCGACGCTCATTATTTGTTCGCCTCATGCCGTGGACGGCCATACGCCTGAGTGATACGGTCGATCACCACCGCCAGAATCACGATGGCCAGACCGGCTTCCAGCCCGCGCCCGACGTTGAGTGTCTGAATCCCGACCAGCACGTCTTCGCCCAATCCTCGGGCACCGATCATTGACGCGATCACCACCATCGACAGGGCCATCATCGTGGTCTGGTTGATGCCGGCCATGATGCTCGGCAGCGCCAGGGGCAGTTGCACGCCAAACAGTTGCTGCCAACGATTGGCGCCAAAGGCATTGATCGCCTCCATCACTTCGCCGTCCACTTGTCGGATGCCCAGATCGGTCAGACGAATCAATGGCGGTGCGGCGTAGATCACTGTCGCGAAAATCGCCGGAACCTTGCCCAGGCCGAACAGCATCAGGACCGGGATCAGGTAAACGAAGCTGGGCATGGTCTGCATGATGTCCAGCAGCGGCATGAGGAACGAGCGCAGGCGATTGCTGCGCGCTGACAGAATGCCCAACGGGATGCCGATGATCACCGAGATCAAGGTCGCGACCAGCATCAACGCCAGGGTCTGCATCAGCTTGTCCCACAGGCCGACCGCGCCCACCAGGAACAGCAGGCCGACGATGACGGCGGTGGTGGTCCATTTGCGGGTCGCGTGCCAGGCGATGCCTCCGACAATGGCCAGCAGCAACCACCACGGCGCGATGCGCAGCAGGCTTTCCAGTCGAACAATGGCCCAGAGCAAGGTGTCGGAAATGTGCCGGAACACATCGCCATAGTTGGTCACCAGCTTGTCGACCCAGTCATTGACCCAATTGGCGATAGAGAAGGTAAAGCTTTCGGGGAACATAAGGGTGGTCTCGACTTTTCAAACAGCCATCTCGCCCGGTTTGAAATGGGCTCTCTGTAGGAGCGCAGCTTGCTCGCGATAGCGTCAGGTCAGTCAGCCGATTCTTCGACTGCTACACCGAATCGCGAGCAAGCTGCGCTCCTACAGGGGCCCGATTTCTCGCGGATTTTCTCGATTACAACGAAGCATCCACCTTCCTGGCGGCTTCTTCGCTGACCCAGGCGTGCCAGACTTCAGGATGTTCCTTGAGGAAGATCTTCGCCAGCTTCGGCGATTCGATGCGATCCTTGGTCATGCGGGCCAGGTTCTGGTTCAGCAGATCAATCGGGATATTGACCTTTTCCATCACGGCCACCAGCTCGGGTGCCTCGTCGTAGAAGACTTTGGACAGGCCGACCTTGATGTCGATGGTCTTGTTGACGCCTGCTTTTTCGTCAAGACGCACCATGTCCACCTGGCCCATCAACGGCGTTGGCGACCAGTAATAGGTCAGGATCGGCTCGCCACGTTTGTAGCTGGACAGAATAGCTGCGTCCAGCGCAGGCCCGGTGCCTGGGCGGAAGTTGGTGTATTTGCCTTCCAGTCCGTAGCTCTTGAGCATCTCGGAGTTTTCCAGCTCGCAGGTCCAACCGGCCGGGCAGTTATAGAAACGGCCTTTGTCCGGCTCTTCAGCATCTTTGAACAGGGTCGAATACTGGGCCAGGTCGCTGATGGACTTGAGGTTGGGTGCTTTGGCTTCCAGCTTGCGCTTGGCATCGCCTTCGATCACATAACGCGGCACGTACCAGCCTTCCACCGCGCCTTTGACCGGCGCGCCGACACCGACCACTTTCCCCGCCTTCTCGGCCTTGTTCCAGACTTCACTGCGGCCCACCCACTCCTCGGCGAAAACCTGAATGTCATTGGTGCTCAGGGCGTTTTCCATGGTGATGGAATTGCCCGGCAGGCTGTCGACTTCACAGCCATAGCCCTTATTCAAAACGACCTGCAGAACGTCGGTCAGCAGCATTGCGCTTTCCCAGTTCAAACCCGCAAATTTCACCGGCTTACCGGACTCGCACCAACTGGCGGCCTGGCTTGCCCCGGCGGCAGTGAGCATTCCCACTGAAATCAACGTGGACAGCAGTGCCTTTTTGGTCTTCATCGTGTGACGCTCCTCGCGAATGGGATTGGATTGGGCAGCTTCCAGATCAAACAAGCTTGGCTCTGATAACAGGACACTTGACGGTCCTTTGTGGTGATCGGTTCATTGCACTGCACGTCGAGCGATGGAGATGTTGTTGGAGCGAGGCTTTGCCCGCGATGCAGTCCACGCGATAACCCTGAAACACCCTGTCATCGTTCTTCGCGGGTAAGTCTCGCTCCAACAGGCCCTGTCCATAGGCCTTAGTTACCTACTAATCAGTTACCTACTATCAGTTGCCCACCATCGGCAGGTTCAAGCCTTTCTCGTTGGCGCAGTCGATGGCGATTTGATAACCGGCATCGGCGTGGCGCATCACGCCTGTGGCAGGGTCGTTGTGCAGGACGCGGGCGATGCGCTCGGCGGCTTCGTCGCTGCCGTCGCACACAATCACCATGCCCGAATGCTGGGAGAAACCCATGCCGACGCCGCCGCCGTGGTGCAGCGAAACCCAGGTCGCGCCGCTGGCGGTGTTGAGCAGGGCGTTGAGCAATGGCCAGTCGGAAACGGCGTCGGAGCCGTCCTGCATGGATTCGGTTTCCCGGTTCGGACTGGCCACGGAGCCGGAGTCCAGATGGTCGCGCCCGATGACGACTGGAGCAGACAATTCACCGCTGCGTACCATCTCGTTGAACGCCAGCCCCAGCATGGCTCGCTGGCCCAGGCCGACCCAGCAGATGCGTGCCGGCAAACCCTGGAAGGCAATGCGTTCACGCGCCATGTTCAGCCAGTTGTGCAAATGAGCGTCATCCGGGATCAGCTCCTTGACCTTGGCGTCTGTCTTGTAGATATCTTCCGGGTCGCCGGACAGGGCCGCCCAACGGAACGGTCCTACGCCACGGCAGAACAACGGACGAATGTAAGCGGGAACGAAACCCGGGAAGTCGAAGGCGTTTTCCACGCCTTCTTCTTTGGCCATCTGACGAATGTTGTTGCCGTAGTCAAAGGTCGGAATGCCCATCTTCTGGAACGCCAGCATGGCTTCGACGTGCACGGCCATGGATTGTTTGGCGGCCTTCACCACCGCAGCCGGTTCGCTCAGGGAGCGGGCGCGGTATTCGTCCCAGGTCCAGCCTTTGGGCAAGTAGCCATTGAGCGGGTCGTGGGCGCTGGTCTGGTCGGTCACCATGTCCGGCCGCACGCCACGACGTACCATTTCCGGGAGGATTTCGGCGGCATTGCCGCACAGCGCAATGGAAATCGCCTTGCCTTGCGCTGTGTATTTGGCGATGCGCGCCAGGGCGTCGTCCAGGTCGACGGCTTGCTCGTCGACGTAACGGGTCTTGAGGCGGAAGTCGATGCGGCTCTGCTGGCATTCGATGTTCAACGAGCTGGCACCGGCCATGCCTGCGGCCAGCGGTTGCGCGCCGCCCATACCACCCAGGCCTGCGGTCAGGACCCATTTGCCTTTGAGGCTGCCGTTGTAATGCTGGCGACCGGCTTCGACGAAGGTTTCGTACGTGCCTTGCACAATGCCCTGGCTGCCGATGTAGATCCAGCTGCCGGCGGTCATCTGGCCATACATGGCCAGACCCTTGGCATCCAGTTCGTTGAAGTGCTCCCAACTGGCCCAGTGGGGCACCAGATTGGAGTTGGCGATCAGCACGCGAGGCGCATTGCTGTGGGTTTTGAACACGCCCACCGGCTTGCCGGATTGAATCAGCAGGGTTTCGTCGTCATTCAGGTGGGTCAGGCTTTCGACGATTTTGTCGTAACACTCCCAATTGCGCGCTGCCCGGCCAATGCCACCGTAAACCACCAGCTCTTTAGGGTTCTCGGCGACTTCAGGGTCGAGGTTGTTCATCAGCATGCGCAGCGGTGCTTCGGTCATCCAGCTCTTGGCGGTCAGTTGGGTGCCACGGGCGGCCCGCACTTCGACGTCACGGTAGCGGGTCCAGTGTTGGTTATTCTCGGTCACGACAGAACTCCTCAGCGATCAATCCAGCCCCGCCATCAGGCGGTGAGCAGGCAAATGGGTAAGGCGGCGAAGGTTTCGTTTGACTGTAGCAAGGGTCATTCGAGACGCTTGGCTTTACTTGTACATACAAGCATATGCAATTGAAGGACCAATTTTGATTTTCAGTCCTGAAGGCGGGAGAAAAAGCGCGGGAAGGCCCGTTTCTCGGGCCTGACGGGAATGTGGCGAGGTGCGCGATGTGAGGGGGCCGGGCTGTTACCGAAGCAGATCGATGCTTCTTTTCGGGGCGCTTGGTAACAAAGCGGGGCGCACTTTCGTCAGATGACTTTGACCGCGCGGCCAATGAACTGGATAGGACCGGTGGGTTTGCCAATGGGCGAGCCGGTGGATTTTTCCAGCGTCAGCTCGAACAGTTGGTTCGGCTGCAGCGGCGGGAGTTTATCCAGCGGCACATGCAGTGTTTCGCCCGGTTTGACCAGGCCAAGGGAGACCGGGCCTTGCCAGCTGTCGGCCTTGGTCCAGAACTCCAGCGCCTTGTCGGCCGGTACTTCGGTAATGCCCAGAGGTATCAGCTGGATTTCCCGGCTATTGCCGGCCTGAATCACCCAGCCGGGCGCTTTGTCCTGAGGGCCCACGAGCACGACGAGATAGGATGGGGTCGGATTGGCAGGGCGCATGAGCAGTGTCATGCCCAGCACCAGCGAGGCGGCAAGACCGGCCCCGGCCAGCCCGCGCCAAAGCGAGAGGCTTTGCCATCCGCGTTGGAGCTTGCGTCCTGTCGATTCGACCGGGACAACCCGTTCGCCGATGCTGCGCTCGATGCGTAACCAGAGTCGCTGCGGCGGCGTCACCGGTTCGGCCAATTCAGTCAGCGGCAGCAGACGTTCTTCCCAGGCATCGACGGCGGCGCGCAAGGCTGGCTCGTGCTCAAGTCGGCGCTGCACCTCTCGGCGACGTTCGGCGGGCAAGGTGCCCAATACATATTCGCCCGCCAACTCCTGAATCGGGTCGTGGGGATCATTGTCCGGGCTGTTGCTCATCCGATGCACTCCCGTAACGTGGTCAGGCTGCGCTTGATCCAGGCTTTGACGGTGCCCAGTGGGGCGCCGATCTTTCGGGCTATTTCCTGATGGGAATAACCGTCTACATAAGCGTGGAACACGCAGTTTCGGCGCACGGGCTCCAGTTGCTCCAGGCAGAACTCGATACGACCCGGATTGACTCGCCAGTCGAAGCTGTCCACGGTTTCGTTCCAGCCTTCCAGAGTCGCTTGTGATTCGAGGGTTTGCTCATCGTCATCGCTCTGGACGTCGCGGGCACTGTCCCGGATCGTGTTCAAGGCCAGGTTGCGGGTGATGCTGAAGATCCAGCCACGGGCCGAGCCTCGGCTCGCGTCGAAGCTCCCGGCGCGGGTCCAGATTCTGATAAAGCTGTCATGCACGATGTCCTGCGCCAGGGCGCTGTCGCGTACCAGTCGTTGCGCAACGCCCAGCAACCTGGCGCTTTCCTGTTCATACAGCCGCTCGAGCGCCTGCCGCTCGCCTCGGGCGCAGGCATCGAGTGTGGCTTCATAATCAAAAAGGGATTCTTGTGAAGACAAGTTGATACGCCATCCGCAGTGCACGTGTGCGCCCGCTTTCAGCCGGCGAGCCCGCGCAGGAGCATAGCTCAGTTCCTGCGCGGCACCCGTTTGGGTGGCTTGAGTTATTTCGCCGCCCAGAAGATGTAATCGGCCTGATATTTCACGATTTTCCTGTCGCCCTTATTGCTGGCTGAGCACGCGATGGCGGGGGCCACGCCGCCTTTGATGGCGACCCGCTGGATGTAAGCAACCCCGCTCATGGCACCTTGGCCTTCAGCCGGGTTGGCTTTGACCAATTGATACGGAATGTTGCCAGCCCCGGCCGGGGACACCGCCAATTGTGCGCCGGTCACTTTGGAGCCGTCCTTGGCTTGCCATGTGGCGGGCGGGCCATAGTAAGTGCCGACCTGCTTGCCGCTGCGGTCATTGAGCACTGCATTGGGGCCGACAAACGCCCACTCCATTTCATCAGGCTGGTTGGCTTTGGCGCGGCATTCGTAGGTGATCTCGCCAACGCCGGTGGTTTCCAGGCTGACGGTATGGCCGGCCGGTACTTGGATCGTTTCCGGCAGATGACTTTGAGCGAAGGCAGCCGGTGTCAGGCAAGTGAACGCCAGGGCGGCGCCGGACAGGCAGAGCAAGCGTTTTGCGTTCATGCAGATGTCTCCAGAGTGGGTATTCGCTGGGCAGCCAGACCGGCTGCTTACCTGTACTACCCGCGAACCATCAATCTGGATGCAGTGCTGTGAAATAATTTTTTCAGTGTCTGCACGCATTGCTGCGCCGCAGGATCACACCGGCAATCGCCGCCAGCTCTGAACCCGGCGGCATCGAATCAGATCCGGCTTAGCTCGATCAAACAACACCGACTGGCCTTGGGCGCATAGAGCACGACTTCCTGCAATCCGCCAGTTTCGTTGTCCAGTTGCAGGCAGTCGTATTTTTCCAGCACCTGTGGCGGATGCGCGCCCATGTTGGCCGCCATTTGCTGGGCGATGCTGAACAGCAGCAGCGTGTGCGCCGAGGTGAACAGGCGTTGCGGCTGCAATACGTCTATCCATTTAAGGCTGACGCGGTAGCGATCAGGGGCATAGATCAGGTTGAAGTCGCGAATCGCGCCCTCAATCAGATGGCAACTGACCTGGCTGTCGCCGCTGAACGCAAAAGGATCGCCGGGGAGCAACGGTTCGGTCAGTGCGCCGTCCACATTCAGTGTCATGCCCGCACCTTGCAGCACGGTAATGATCCGCTGGTATCCGGCAAACACCGAGAAATCTCCGGATTGTGCGATGTCGGCAATGGACAGGCGCCAGCCGAAGCTTTCAAGACCCGTCCCGGTATCGCGGGTGATTTCTTCGGTACTGCCGCCGCCGTTTTTCCACGGCATGCGGGAGTAATCGGTGGCGCGCAGAACAGTCAGTCGGGTCATTTGCTGAAGCGTCCTTCCAGGCGGTGGCGGGAACCGGGATGAATCAACCGTGCCGCCGTCACCGGCTGGCGGCCCGACCAGGTACGACGGCGGATCAGCAGGCAGGGCTCACCGGCCTCGATTTGCAGCAGTTTGCATTCGTCGGGCTCGGCCAGAATCGCCTCGACCACGTGTTCGCCTTCCGTCAGCGGGGCAACCTGTGACAGGTAGGCGTAGGGCGTTTGCAGAGTGAAATCCTGCTTGAGGTAGTCCGGCGCGACCAGCGCATTGACGAAACGGTCTTCGATTTGCACCGGCAAGTCGTTTTCGAAATGCACGATGAGGGAATGAAACACCCGCTGGCCTTCACGCATGTCCAGCGCCAGGGCGCGTTCCGAGCCAGCGGCTTCTTCATTCAGAAGGATGACCCTGCAACTGTGGCGGTGACCCCGCGCGGCAATTTCATCGGCAATGTTATGGATTTCAAACAGCGCTGACTGGCTCTTGGGCTCTGCAACGAAGGTGCCTACGCCCTGCATTCGGACCAGCAGGCCTTCTGCGGTCAGCTCACGCAAGGCGCGGTTGATGGTCATGCGGCTGAAGCCTAATTGAGTGACCAGTTCGCTTTCCGACGGCACGCGATGATGGGGCGCCCAGGTTCCATTCTGGATCTGTTGGGCGATCATGTGCTTGACTCTGGCGTACAGCGGGGCCGGACTGTCACCCATCTGGGCGGCCAGCGGGGAAATGGCAGGCGGAGTCGGCACGGGGCAATCCTTGTGATCAATGGTCTTGTCGAGGCGGTATGGGCGGCGCAGCGACCGTTTGTAAGTGTGCCCACGCTAACCACTAACCGGCCCGGCGGCAAGCGTGCCGACGTTTACCCGGCACATAAACGTCTGTATATGTATATACAAATCATTTTTTACGGAATGCCGACCCATGTCCGCCTTTTTTGCCGAGCGTGCCTTATTGTCCAGTGGTTGGGCCAACAACGTACGTATCGAGGTCAATAACGGCTTCGTTACGCGGGTCACCGCTGACGCCGAGGCTCAGGACGCCGAGCGGCTGAAGGGGCCGGTGCTGGCTGGTATGCCGAACCTGCATTCCCACGCATTCCAGCGGGCGATGGCCGGTCTGGCCGAAGTGGCGGGCAACCTCAATGACAGCTTCTGGACCTGGCGCGATCTCATGTACCGCGTGGTCGGGCAGATCAGCCCGCAGCAACTGGGCGTTATTGCGCGGCAGTTGTACATCGAGATGCTTAAAGGCGGGTACACCTCGGTGGCTGAGTTTCACTACGTGCATCAGGACACCACCGGCAAGCCCTATGCCGACCCTGCCGAGCTGGCACTTCAGATCAGCCAGGCGGCCAGCGACGCGGGTATCGGTCTGACGTTGTTGCCTGTGCTGTACAGCCATTCCGGATTCGGCGGGCTGGCACCGAACGAAGGTCAGCGGCGTTTTATCCACAGCACCGACAGCTATCTGGATTTGCAGAGGTGCCTGGAGCCATTGTTGGCGAAACAACCCGCGCAACGCCTGGGGCTGTGCTTTCACTCATTGCGCGCCGTCACGCCGCAGCAGATCAGCGAAGTCCTGGCCGCCAGTGAATCGCAATGCCCTGTGCATATCCACATTGCCGAGCAGGAGAAGGAAGTCAATGACTGCCTGGCCTGGAGCGGGCGGCGGCCGCTGCAATGGCTGTATGAAAACGTGCCTGTGGATGAACGCTGGTGTCTGGTCCATGCCACTCATGCCGAGCCGGACGAGGTCGCGCTGATGGCCCGCAGCGGCGCAGTGGCGGGCCTTTGCCTGACCACGGAAGCGAACCTGGGCGACGGGATTTTCCCCTCCGTTGATTACGCGGCACAGGGAGGGCGCTGGGGGATTGGATCGGACAGCCACGTTTCGCTCAGTGTCGTTGAGGAACTGCGTTGGCTGGAATATGGACAGCGTTTGCGGGACCAGCGCCGCAATCGGCTTTATCGCCCTGATCAGCCCATGGTAGGCCGGACGCTTTATGACGCGGCGCTGGCGGGTGGCGCGCAAGCCCTGGGGCAGCCCGTCGGGCAGTTACAGGTGGGGCAACGCGCGGACTGGCTGGTGCTGGACGGCGATGATCCCTACATCGCCACGGCGGCAGGCGACGGGATTCTCAACCGCTGGTTGTTTGCAGGCGGCGATCGACAGGTCCGGGACGTCATGGTCAACGGCCAATGGGTTGTGCGTGACGGGCGCCATGCCGGGGAAGAGCAAAGCAATCGCGAGTTTGCTCAGGTATTGCGGGCGTTGTTGGGGTGATTCAGCAGGAAAATCCCTCGTCGTCCAGACACAACAGCCGGCATTTTGTCGTGATGAACACGCAGCGGATGTACCGACCTCTTCCCGGCTAAAGCCGGTCCCACGATCAGTTCAGATGAAGCAGCGGTGGTATCAGCGGCATTGGCGGCGTTACGCCAATGCCGGATAGACACACCCAACCCACACCAAAATCCCTGGATCAGCAAATTACTTTTCAGCTTTGCCAATCTTTGAATCGTCGACCCGCCAGATCAGTTTGGTGGTGTCGTAGCCTTGTTGCTGGGCCTTGCTGAGCAGTTCGGCCCGGGTGGCGTCCGACACGGTGGGCGTGCGGGACAGCAGCCACAGGTACTTGCGATCGGGATTGCCCACCACGGCGGTCTTGTAACCGTCGCCGATGTAGAGCACCCAGTAATCACCTTTGGCGACGCCCGGCAGCAGTCGCGAAAACCAGTTGTCGAAGACCACCCACAGCTTGTCGGTCTTGCCCGGAACTTGCGGCGACGCAGTGCCCGTCGCTTCATTCCATTGGCCTTCGATTGTCCGGCAGCGATTGGTGACGCCAACGTTGCCGTCATCCTTGAGCAAATAATGCGCTTCGGACTGGGCGCAATTGCGCTGGAAGAACATCGGCAGACGCGCAAGCTCGTACCAGGTGCCCTGGTACTGGGTCAGATCGACCTTGTCGACGGTCTTTGGCTCCAGCGTGTCAGCCGAATGGGCAAAACCAATGGTCAGGAAACCTGCCATGAGCACCAGCCCAAAACGCATGAGTAGTTTGATCATGACTTATTTCAGGCCCTGGCCCGAAAACAGCACCACTTTGTCGGCGGCGTATTGCACGCTGATAAAGCTGTCTTTGTCGCCCCAGGTGCAGCTGGACATGCCCAGTGCGCCGGAGCACTCGGTCGGGCTGCCCAGCAAGCTCTCAACCTGAGCCTTGGGCATGCCTGCGGACAGCTTCGAGTAATTTTCCTGAGTGACTTTGCTGCAAGCGGCCAGCAATACGCAAAACGACAACAATGCGAGAGAGCGCAGAGACATGGATGAAGCTCCTGAACAGAAGGGGGGCAACGTCGCAGCATCGGTCCGGCGGACAAAGGCTGGCGCAGTGCCGATAGCTTAGAAGAGAAAAGGCAGGTCTGGTTCCCTTGGCGGGTGAATCGATCCCGGTTTGAACGCGTCCATACCGTGGGACCGGATTTATCCGGGAAGGCGTCGGTGTGCCAGTGGATATTGCCACGTGTGTTCGGGTTTTTCGCGAATAAATTCGCGCCTGCACAGGATCGTCGTTCCGGGACTAGAAACTCGACCCACGCTGCTTCAAAAACGTGATTTCTTCATCCGTCGAAGGGCGGCCGAGGATCTTGTTGCGGTGCGGGAAACGGCCGAAGCGGGCGATGATTGTCTGGTGGCGCTCGGCATAGTCGAGGCTTTCGTTGAAGTAGTCGCGGTCGGTGGCGGGCAGCAGGGGAAGCAGCTCGGTGAAACGAGCGACGGCCTGATTTTGCGCGTCGATGTTCTCGCTGTGTTCCAGGACCAGATAAATGAACGTGCGCTGCAGCGGATCGAGCGATGTGTCCCGGCCCAGTTTCAAGCCATGCTTTACGAGTGCCTGGGCGCGGGCGTCACCGGCAAACGCTTTTGGCGTGTCACGATAAATCATGCGCGGCAGTTGATCGAGCAACAGCACCAGCGCCAGCCAGCCGTCCGGGTTTTCCACCCATTCGTTCAAGCCGCCGGCCAATGCCTTGTCGACCAGATCACCGAAGCGGGCGAGGGCTTCGGTGTCCTGGGCTTTTTTCTTGCCAAACCAGAGCTTGCCCTTGGCCTGCACCACTTCAGTGGGGCTTTCGGCACAACCGAACCACCACTCCAGCAAGGGCAGCCAAGGGGCAATCATGGTTTATTCCTTGTGGTACGCCGTTGCGCGCGCGACTTCTTCCTTGGAACCCAGGAACACCGCTACACGCTGGTGCAGGCCTTCAGGCTGGATGTCGAGGATGCGTTGGTTGCCATCGGTGGACGCGCCGCCCGCTTGCTCGACCAGAAACGACATCGGGTTGGCTTCATACATCAGGCGCAGTTTGCCCGGCTTGGACGGCTCGCGGCTGTCGCGCGGGTACATGAACATGCCGCCACGGGTCAGGATGCGGTGCACGTCGCCGACCATCGCGGCGACCCAGCGCATGTTGTAGTTCTTTTTCAGCGGGCCATCTTCGCCCGCCAGCAGCTCGCCCACATAGCGTTGTACCGGCGCTTCCCAGTGACGCTGGTTGGACATGTTGATCGCGAATTCCTGAGTGGATTCCGGGATCATGATGTCTTCGTGGGTCAGCACGAAGCTGCCCATTTCACGGTCCAGGGTGAAGCCTTTGACGCCATCACCCAGGGTCAGTACCAGCATGGTCTGCGGGCCGTAAATGGCATAACCGGCGGCGACCTGCTCGGTGCCTGGCTGCAGGAAGGCTTTTTCGTTCAGGGCTTCGTTCTGGCTCAGGTATTCGTTCGGGCAACGCAGTACCGAGAAAATGGTGCCGACCGGCGCGTTGATATCGATGTTGGACGAACCGTCCAGTGGGTCGAAAACCAGCAGATAGGCGCCTTTAGGGTATTTGCCCGGGATCTGGTAGGCATTGTCCATTTCTTCGGACGCCATGCCAGCCAGGTGACCGCCCCACTCGTTGGCTTCCAGCAGGATTTCGTTGGAGATCACGTCGAGCTTCTTCTGAACTTCGCCCTGCACGTTCTCGGTGCCTTCACTGCCGAGTACGCCGCCTAGCGCGCCTTTGGAAACAGCGTGGCTGATTTCCTTGCATGCACGCGCCACCACTTCGATCAGGAAACGCAGATCGGCAGGAGTGTTGTTGCTGCGGGTCTGCTCAATCAAATAGCGACTCAGGGTAACGCGGGACATGGAGAGCTCCGAATAGGGGGGATAAAAACCCGCGCAGTTTAGCGCGAGTGGGGACGTAATACTGCCCATAAGACTGGGTTAGCACCCATTGAGTTCACGTGTCAGATGAGCGTAGCTGGAAATTGCCGGGAAGTGGTGGGCGGCAAACCACAAACCGCAGGTGCGCGATAGCGTCAATGCAGACGACCTGTCGTCGCCTGACACCTCCAGTCGCGGGCATGCGCTCCTGCGGGCCGCGGGTATCACGATTTCGGCGCTGAAGCCCGAAGCGTGCTGGCCGCCATCCAGCCCAGAAAGGCCACGCCGCACACCAGAACCGCCCACAGACCGATGCGTTTCCAGTCAATGCTGTCGGAGGCTGATTCGGGTGGTGCAGCCACGATGACCGGCACGCTGGCCGGTTCTGCTCTGCTCAGGGTGTTCATTTTTTGCACGCTGTAATCGGGGATGAGCGTGCCCAGTGGCAGGTCGGCGGCTTTAGCGGCCGGATTGCCACTGGCCAGGATGAACGGTCCATTGCCTCGGGCCAGAAACACCAGTTGCGTCGCGCTGACGGCATAGCGCACCTGCGGCGCTTCGTTGCCCAGCCCGCCGCCGCGCTCGTCGACTTCCAGCCTCAGTTGGCTGACCCGTCGGCCGGGCAGCAGCAGTTCATCCTGCACCACGTCTTGCCCGTTTTGCGTCAGGCGATACAGCAAGCCGCTGCTCACGGGCTGCCAGGGATCTTGACCGTTGCGCCGTCCGAACAGCGTGCCAGGCGCCAGGCTGTTGGCCTGGGCAATATCAAACTTCAAGCGCTCGACGGGCAGACCGGTGGGCAGTTGCCACAGGTATACCCCGGGCTTTTCGACACTGCCGCTGACCGGCGATGACCAGGTCAACGGTACTTCCGGGCGTTCGGTGCTGGTGCTGTGTACCTGCGCGGAGGTGATATTCGGCGCGGTTTGCGGCGGATTCCACAGCAGACGCAGATAGCGCGCCGTGCGGCCGGGCAAAGCGACTTCGCGCTGCTCGACCAGTTCGTCAGCGAAGGAAAGACGCGCTACTTGCCCATCGCCCCAGGCTTGCCAGTGTTGCAGGTCGTCGCTGGCTTCGATGCTGAAACGCTGGAAGCCTTCATGCTCGGTGCTCCAGTCGATGGTCAGAGTTTCCAGCGCCTGTTTTATCCCGCTGGTGTCCAGCAGCCAGCCGCGCAGCACTTCTTCGCCCGCTTCGATATCACTTTGCGGCTGCACTTCGACCACTGTCCCGCTGGCCGTGCGCTGAACGCGGATGCCCGGCGCAACGTCGGGGCTGTCGGCGGTGCTGTAGAGCGGGAACACCTTCACGGCAGTGGACGGTCGATTGGCCTCGGGCAGGCTCTGGCTCTGGGTCAGGGCATAAGCCTGCACCTGGCCCTCACTGTTGAACACGCGCACGTCACCCAGGGCGTTCTGGCGCGAATTCAGCTGTACGCTTAACGGCAAGTCAACGCGGTACCAAGGGCCTTCGCCGGTCAGCTTCAGGGGAGTCTGACTGGCAAAGTCGCCCAGGTTGTCCTGAGCGCTGGCCAGCGTTGTGGCGAACAACGCTGCACCCAGCGCGACAGTTTTAAGCAGCAGCTGACAACTCACGAACGCGACCCTCATGGAGTATTCGGCTCTGGATTGAGAGAGCCTTCTTTACTCGTTGCCGGAATTTTCGGCGGTAGTGGAGCGAAATATCCCACCACCAATAGCAAAACACCAACACCGATGAATGACACGATGCGGGCCATGCCACCTCGATTGCTCAGTTCCACGAAGAACAGTTTGGCGACCACGACGCCGATCAGGACTGCGCCAGCGATCCAGACTTCGCGTCTGCCGCGCACATGCCCGCCGATCATCAGAGCCAATGCCATCAGTGTCCAGACGATGGATAACCCAGCCTGAACCTGCATCGACTCGAGCAGATCGTTGATATCCCACGGCACGCCGCCCCAGTGGTGAGCACTGCGCGTGACCATGGCGCTCAACAACATGAACAGAGACGCGCCAGCGGCCACCTGGGCCAATCGTTGTGCATGGTGTTCGGTCACGCCCAGTTGCGGCAGTTGGTTGCGCGTCCAGATAAACACGCCTGTCAAGGCGAGCAGCAGACCCAGCTCCAGCGGATTGAGCAGAGGTATGTACGGCAGCGGATCGGCGGCGCCATCGCTGAAGGCATTGGCCAGCCAGAACCAGATCAGCATCAACAACGCCAGGGGCGCGGCGGCCCACACGCGGTATTCCTTTGCATAGGCGTCAATCGGCCATGGCCAGCTGCGCGGCGAGGTCATCGCCAGCAGGTAAAGACTCGGCAGCACCGCCCAACCGAGCCAGCGCCAGGCGTTGTAATAGTCTGACGCCTGCTGCATGGCGTAACTCAATTCCAGCGCCAATACGCTGAGCACCAGCCAGCAACCCAATACATGCGCCAGGCTGCGGGCCTTGACGGGCAGCATGTCGGCCAATAGACGCAACGACATCAAGTGGGCCGCGAGTACTGCGAGCCAGCCCAGCCAGGCCCATTCGGCGAACAGGTGAGTGTTCAGTAGCCAGATCAACATCATTTGCACGCCGCTGACCGGTGTCAGCGCCAGTGTCAGCGTCGCCAGTGCTGGCCAGCGCAGGCGCAGGGCGATGATCGTCCAGAGTGCAACGCTGGCCGCAGCGAGCAAGAGCACCCAGGTGCCCGCGTTGCTGCTAAACCGCAGAACGACGACGAGCAACGACACACCCCACCAGCCGCCACCCCAGATGATCAGCAGGGGCGACAGATAGTTGCTCTTGAGTGGGCCGGACACTTGGAGGCGGTGCGTCAACAGGGCACTGATCAACGCGGCCACGGCGATGATCATCGGCGTCCAGAAGTCGACGCCGGTCGACAGGGGCGAATCCCAGATGCTCATCGGATCGAGAAAAACCAGCCCGGCAGCGGTTTGCAACAGCAACCCGAAGATCCGCGCCAGCAGGCGTTGCTGGCGCATGCCGAGCCAGAACACCGCTGCGCCTTCGATTGCCCAGGCGCACGTTGTCCATTGCGCATCCAGGCCGAGTGGAATCGCCAGCGTCGCGAAAACCACCCCCAATGCCAGACAGGTTTCCACCAGCAGCAAGGCGCGTCCCGGTGCCCGACCGCTCAGCAAACGGGCGATTCCCATGTACAGCAAGCCCAGCGCCAGGGCGCTGAACGCCGCACCCAGTTCGAGGGTTTGCATGATTGCGTACTGCAACCCGAAACCTGCGATGGGCGTGCCGAACAGCAGGGTGCCGTCCACATAATCACCCTGGCGGCGGGACCAGCGCAGCATGGCTTCACGACTGTCGTCCTCGGACTCGCCGGGCACGGCTTGCAGCGTGCGACGTGCGAACAGCAGGCCGATGGCCAGATACATTAAAAAGAACAGCACCAGGAAAGGCTCGGTGGTCCAGAACAACTCCGGGGTGTAAGAACGCAAACCCCAGGCGAAGCCGATGCCGAAGGTGCCGAAGAATCCGATCAGGTTGAGCAAGCGCCAGGCCTTGAACCAGGCGATGGCGAAAATGCCGGCATTGAGCAAGGCGAAGTAGCTGAACAGCGTGACGTGGCTGCCTTGTCCGGTCGACGCCAGAATAGGCGCTGCAAAGCCGCCCAGTGCCGCCGCACAGGCTAAAGACAGGGCGTTCTGATTGATCGCCAGCATCGCGGAAAAAGCCGTGGCTGCCACCAGCAGCGCAAAACCCAGCGCCGGATCCAGCAGGCCATGGACCTTCATCGCAGCGATCACCGTCAGGTACAACACGCCGATGCCCGCGCCTTGCATCATCAGTGCGAAAGGCTCGTTGCGCTGCCTCAGCCACCAGCCCAGGCCGAGCAAGGCCAGCGCGCTGGCGGCAACCCCGGCGTAGCGGGCTTCAATCGGCACCACCATGCCTTCGGTGGCATACCGCAGCAGAAAAGCCAGACCCAGAAACAACAAGACCACGCCGACCCGCAACACGGTATTGCCACCCAGTAACCAGTCCTGCGCCTTTTGCAGGGCTTGATCGAGCGGGTTCGGGCCGGTCGGTTCTGATTCGGGTGCAGGCTCAGTGGCCTGGGCGCGGCTCAAAGGTGCTGCGGGTTGCGACCATTGGGCGTGATCCTGGGCTTCATCCGGCAAATCCCAGATCAATTCTGGCCCGTCGGAAGCGGTTGCGACGATCACGGCATCGTCCGGCAGTGGTGCCGGGGTCAATGCAGGTTCGGCCTCGCGGGTCGGGGAGGCGGAGGGAAATTCCAGGCGAGTCATGCGTTGCTGCAAGGACTCGATGTGTTGCTGTGCTGCGTCCAGTTGCTGACGTTGCGCTGCCGACTCCTTGTGCAGCCTGGACAAGCGAACGCTCAGCCATGCCCCCAGGCCAAGAACGATCGCGAAGGGGCCGTTCACCCAGGGATAAAGCAGATCCTCGGCCAGATACCCCACCGCACCAAGGCCCACCACCAGCAAAACCCATTGCATGACAGAACTTCCTTTTCGGTCAGTGTTCGTTCAGGGGGGAACGCAGCGGCGCAGTATAGCGAAGCGCGCTGGGGATGGCGTGATGGTTTTGACCAGGACCTGCAGGAAAGGTCGTTTTTTGGTCCGTTGGAGCGGGCGGCGCTCCAACGGGTTCCGGGTCCTGTCAGTCCAGCGCTTTCCAGATGTCGCTGGCGTATTCGCGGATGGTCCGGTCGGATGAGAACCAACCCATGCGCGCTGTATTGAGCACTGCCGAGCGCCACCAGTCCTTGGAGTCGTGCCATTTGGTCTCGACCCGGGTCTGGGCTTCCCAATACGAGTCGAAGTCGGCGCAGACCAGGAAGCGGTCGTAGGCCAGCAACTGATCGATCAGGCCAACGTAGCGGTTTGGATCGTCTGGCGAGAACACCCCGCCACGAATCGCTTGCAGCACGTCATTCAGTCGACCGGAAGACGCCGCTGCTGCGTAGGCGCTGAAGTCGCCCACCTGTTTGTGGGCTTCGACTTCCTGTGCGGTCATGCCGAAGATGAACATATGCTCAAGGCCGACCTGCTGGCTCATTTCCACGTTGGCGCCGTCCAGTGTGCCGATGGTCAGCGCACCGTTTAGGCCGAATTTCATGTTGCTGGTGCCTGACGCTTCCAGGCCCGCCGTGGAAATCTGCTCGGACAGGTCAGCCGCCGGGATGATGCTCTCGGCCAGGCTGACGTTGTAGTTGGGCATGAAGACCACTTTGAGCAAGCCGCGCACGGTAGGGTCGTTGTTCACGGTCCGCGCGATGTCGTTGGTCAGTTTGATGATCAGCTTGGCCGAGTGGTAGCTGGCCGCCGCTTTGCCCGCGAATATCTTCACTCGAGGCACCCAATCGGTGCCAGGCTCGGCGCGAATGGCCTGATACAGCGCAACCGTGTGGAACAGGTTCAACAGTTGGCGCTTGTACTCGTGGATCCGTTTGACCTGAACATCAAACATCGCCGCTGGATTAACCGCGATCCCCAGACGTTCATGAATGATCGCGGCCAGGGCGCGTTTGCTGTGCAGGCGCTGATCGGCGAACTGCTTGCGAAACGAGCTCTTTTCAGCGAAGGGTTCCAGCTCGACCAGACGCGTCTCGGCGCTGTCCAGCACCTCGTCACCCAGAGACTCCATGAGCATTTCAGTGAGTTTGGGGTTGGCCTGGAACAACCAGCGGCGGAAGGTGATGCCGTTGGTCTTGTTGTTGATGCGCTCGGGATACAGCTTGTGCATCTCGGCAAACACCGTTTTGCGCATCAGTTGCGTATGCAAGGCGGACACGCCGTTGACACTGTGGGAACCCAGGAACGCCAGGTTACCCATGCGCACGCGACGGCCATTGTCTTCTTCGATCAGCGACACGGCGCGCAATACATCGAAATCGTGAATGCCCTTGGCGCGCAAGGTGTCGATATGTTGAGCGTTGATCATGTAGATGATCTGCATGTGGCGCGGCAACATCCGCTCCATCAAGCCCACCGACCAGGTTTCCAGCGCCTCGGGCAGCAAGGTGTGGTTGGTGTAGGCCAGCGTGCCGACCGTGATTTTCCAGGCGGTGTCCCAGGCGATGCCATGAGTGTCGATCAACTGACGCATCAGTTCGGCCACGGCAATGGAGGGGTGCGTGTCATTCATCTGGATCGCCGCATGATCGGCCAGATCCAGCAAGGTCGCGTGCATGTTCAGGTGGCGGCGCAGCAAATCCTGCAAGGACGCGGATACGAAAAAGTATTCCTGGCGCAGGCGTAGTTCCTGGCCGGCTTCGGTGGCGTCGTTGGGGTAGAGCACGCGGGAGATACTCTCCGCACGCACAACCTCGGCCACGGCGCCGAAGTGGTCGCCCGCGTTGAAGCGCTCAAGGTGCAGATCACCCACGGCACGGGCGCGCCACAAGCGCAGGGTGTTGACGCTCTTGCCACGCCAGCCGACGACGGGTGTGTCATAGGCAATGGCCCGCACGGTTTCCGACGGGCGCCATACCTGATGCGGGTCGCCGGCGTCGTTGAGCACGGTTTCAACACTGCCGCTGAAGCCGACGGGGTAAACCACTTCAGGGCGTTCGAATTCCCACGGGTTACCGAAGTCCAGCCAGTTTTCCGTTTGTTCCTGCTGCCAGCCGTCGACAATGGCCTGACGGAACAGGCCGTGTTCATAACGGATGCCGTAGCCATGCGCGGCGATGCCCAGGGTCGACATGCTTTCCATGAAGCAGGCGGCCAGACGACCGAGGCCGCCGTTACCCAGCGCGGCGTCCGGTTCGAGCAGGCGAATGCGCTCGATGTCCACGCCCAGTTCGGTCATGGCTTCGCGAGCGATTTCCAGCAGGCCCAGATTGCTCAGGCTGTCATACAGCAACCGCCCGATGAGAAATTCCAGAGACAGGTAGTAGACGCGTTTTTGCACCTTGCGATAAATCTGCCGGGTGTGGTCCATCCAGTGTTCGACCATGTGGTCGCGAGCGGCCAGTGCCACGGCCTCGAACCAGTCATGCTCAAAGGCATGGGCGGGGTCCTTGCCCACCGCATAGGTGAGTTTGGCGAGAACAGCGGCGCGAAAAGCAGCCACCTCAGCGTCACGAACGAGTGGTTCCTGAGACATCAATGCGACCTCAAGTAGTCTGACGAATGAAGGATGGGTTGTAACTGTAGGGCGTCTCTCCGGTTATTTCCTGAAAATTCCGAAATAACTGGAGAAACGTCCCACGGTTCGACACAAGCTTGACGCTCTGGTTCGCGAACCCACGTAATTGGCAAAACGCTTGCATTGATCGTTCCAGTCGCGGCAACGCTATTGTTTCACAGCATGAACATTCCCCGTTTCGGGTTTATGATGCCCCACGGCAGATAGATAGAAGCCCCCGAACCGCAATTACGGAGCACCTATGCAGACTTTGTACCCGCAGATCAAACCCTATGCCCGGCACGATCTGGCTGTGGAGCAGCCGCATGTGTTGTATGTCGATGAAAGCGGGTCGCCGGAAGGTCTGCCGGTTGTGTTCATTCATGGCGGTCCCGGCTCAGGCTGCGATGCACAGAGCCGTCGCTATTTCGACCCGAATCTGTACCGCATCATCACGTTCGATCAGCGCGGCTGTGGGCGCTCCACGCCCCATGCCAGCCTGGAAAACAACACCACCTGGCATCTGGTCCAGGACCTGGAGCGTATTCGCGAGCACCTGGGTATCGACAAATGGGTGCTGTTCGGAGGGTCGTGGGGATCGACGTTATCGTTGGCCTATGCCCAAGCGCACCCGGAGCGTGTGCATGCACTGATCCTGCGCGGCATTTTTCTGGCCCGCAAACAGGATATCGAGTGGTTCTACCAGTGTGGCGCGAGCCGTATGTTCCCGGATTACTGGCAGGACTTCGTGGCGCCGATCCCGCTGGACGAACGCGCCAATTTATTGGCTGCGTTCCATAAGCGCCTGGTCGGTTCCGATCAGATCGCCCAGATGCACGCGGCCAAGGCCTGGTCCACCTGGGAAGGCCGTGCGGCAACCCTGAGACCCAACCCTCAGGTGGTCGATCGCTTCAGCGAGCCGCAACGGGCATTGTCCATTGCTCGCATCGAATGCCATTACTTCACCCATGATTCGTTTCTGGAAGAAAACCAGCTGATTCGCGACATGCCCAAGATCGCTCACCTGCCGGGGATCATTGTGCATGGTCGCTATGACGTGATCTGCCCGCTGGACAACGCGTGGGAACTGCACCAGGCCTGGCCCAACAGCGAGCTGCAAGTGATCCGCGACGCGGGCCATGCGGCTTCCGAAACAGGCATCACCGACGCACTGGTCCGCGCAGCCTCACAGGTCGCCCGTCGCTTGCTGGATTTGCCCCCTGAAGAGGCTTGATGATCCGTGCTGTGGGACCGGCTTTAGCCGGGAAAGCGGTGTTTGAATCAATGCAGATGCAGCGACTGCACCGGTCTTTTCCCGGCGCAAGCCGGTCCCGCGGATATAACCAAGGAAATTGAATGAAAGGCTTGCTGCAACGGGTTCGCGGTGCCCGCGTCGAGGTGGACGGTCAGATCGTGGGTGCGATTGATCAGGGATTGCTGGTGCTGATTGGCGTGGAGCCTCAAGACACTCCAGCCAGTGCCGATAAGTTGGTGCACAAGTTGCTCAACTACCGGGTGTTCAGTGATGCCGAGGGCAAGATGAATCTTTCGCTGCGGGATGTGGGCGGTGGATTGTTGCTGGTTTCACAGTTCACCCTGGCGGCTGACACCAAAAGTGGCATGCGCCCCGGTTTTTCCAAGGCGGCGCCTCCAGCCTTGGGAGCGCAACTGTTCGACTATTTATTGGCTCAAGCGAAAAGCTCGCATGCCCTTGTGGCGGCGGGCCAGTTTGGGGCGGATATGCAGGTGCATCTGGTCAATGACGGGCCGGTGACGTTCTTGCTGGAATCCTGAAAGGCGATTTTCCCTGCGTGCCCCGAATTTATTAGGCGAAAAGCGATAAATACTTTGTTGCACCTGATGCGTTGTAACGCGCGCTACTAGATAATCGCGCGCTACGGGTATCGGCGTTTGTAGGTCCGTTCGGCAAGGTCAGTAGGCTGGTTCGACACCGTTTAGGGAATCATTACGCCCTTTCGGAGTCGGAACAATGCTCGCCAACCCGGCACTTGATAGCTGGCCGTTGGTTTTTTCATCTGTTTTCGGCGAGGGTTGCTCGTGATTGTTAGTCCCTGTAATGCAGCAAAGACACCTGGCAAACGGTTGCGTAGTGCGCTATTGGCAAGCTCGGCCCTGATCTGCCTCTTCGGCTCCGCGTCCCTGTGGGCGTTCGGTCTGGATGACGTAGCCGCCAAGGCAAAAGAAATGTCCGGGCAGAAGTTCCAGGCCCCGAAGAGCAATCTGCCTGCAGAGTTCCGCGACATGAAGTTCGCGGACTATCAGAAAATTCGTTTCCGTGAAGACAAAGCGGAATGGGCGCCTGACAAAACGCCGTTCAAATTGTCCTTCTACCACCAGGGTATGCATTTCGACACCCCGGTCAAAATCAACGAGGTCACCGCGACAAACGTTGAAGAGATCAAGTACGACAGCAGTCGTTTCGATTTCGGTGACTTGAAGTTCGATCCCAAAGCCACGGACAAGCTGGGTTACGCAGGCTTTCGCGTGCTTTACCCGATCAACAAAGACGACAAGCATGACGAGATCATGACCATGCTTGGCGCCAGCTATTTCCGGGTTATCGGCAAGGGGCAGGTCTACGGCCTGTCTGCGCGCGGCATGGCGATCGATACCGCTTCCCCGTCGGGTGAAGAGTTCCCGCGCTTCACTGAGTTCTGGATCGAGAAGCCAGGCCCGGATGACAACCATCTGGTGATCTTTGCGTTGCTGGACTCTCCGCGTGCCACCGGTGCGTACAAGTTCATCCTGCGTCCGGGGACCGACACATTGGTCGACGTTCAATCGCGCATGTACCTGCGTGACAAGGTCAACAAGCTGGGCGTTGCGCCTCTGACCAGCATGTTCCTGTTCGGTGCCAACCAGCCTTCGCGCGTGCTCAACTACCGTCGCGAGCTGCATGACTCCAGCGGTCTGTCCATTCAGGCAGCCAACGGTGAGTGGATCTGGCGTCCGTTGAACAACCCTAAACACCTGTCGATCAGCAGCTTCTCGGTCGAGAACCCGCGTGGCTTTGGTCTGTTGCAGCGTGGCCGTGACTTCAGCAACTTCGAAGATCTCGACGACCGGTACGACAAGCGTCCAAGCGCCTGGATCGAGCCTAAAGGCGATTGGGGCAAAGGCACTGTTGAACTCGTCGAGATCCCGACTGCCGACGAAACCAACGACAACATCGTTGCGTTCTGGAAGCCGGAAACCTTGCCGGCACCCGGCGAGCCGGTTGATTTCAACTACCGCATTCACTGGACCATGGATGAAAAATCCATTCACTCCCCTGATCTGGGCTGGGTCAAGCAGACCCTGCGCTCCATCGGTGACGTGAAACAGTCCAATCTGGTTCGTCAGCCCGACGGCAGTGTGGCTTTCCAGGTCGATTTCGTCGGCCCGGTGTTGGCCCGTCTGCCGGAAGACAAGACCATTCGCAGCCAGGTCACGACCGATGAGAACACTGAACTGGTCGAGAACAACCTGCGCTACAACCCGGTTACCAAGGGTTATCGCCTGACGCTGCGGGTCAAGGTCAAGGACGGCAGCAAGCCGATTGAAATGAGTGCTTATCTGTTGCGCGAAATTCCTACCGAACCGGGTAAGGAACCTGCGCTGCTTGTTGCTGACAAAGCACATATTGGCGAAGAGAAAAAAGCGGCACCTAAAGAGGCTGTAAAAGAAGCCCCTACAGCGCCGCAGACCGATCTGGCCAAGGCCGCTGCCGGTACGCCCGCAGACGCCGCCAAGGCTGACGCTGCGAAAGCCGAAGCCGGCAAGACCGATCCGGCCGTGGCTGATGCAGCCAAGACCGATGTCGCCAAAGATAAAGACGGCAAAGAGATCCAGCAGCCTGAAGCCGAAGCTGCGCCCACCCATCCGGAACCGGCCAAGACGCTGCAAGTCATGACCGAGACCTGGAGCTACCAGTTGCCAGCCGATGAGTAATTCTTTACCGGTGCCGGAATCGCTTAGCGAGTACCTGGCACACCTGCCGATGAGCGATGAGCAGCGGGCCGAACTGGCTTCCTGCAAATCGTTCACAGAGCTGCATGAACGTCTTTCGGCGCAGTCAGTTGCCGATCCGGCCGATGCCGCCCAGGCATCGGTGGGTCGTCGACTGACGATGACCACCGCCGACGAGTTGCAGGAGGCTGAGATGCTCAGCCTCGATGCAAACGGGCGAGTGTGTCTGAAAGCCACGCCACCTATCCGTCGTACCAAGGTCGTCCCTGAACCTTGGCGGACTAACATTCTGGTGCGTGGCTGGCGTCGGCTGACCGGTCGATCCAATCCGGTGGAAGCGCCTGTGCGGGAGCTGCCCAAGGCACGCTGGCGCACGGTCGGTTCGACTCGCCGGTATATCCTGCTGATTCTGATGCTGGGTCAAACCATCGTCGCCAGCTGGTACATGAAAGGCATCATGCCGTATCAGGGTTGGTCCTTGGTTTCGCTGGACGAAATCACTCACCAGACCTTCGTGCAAACGGCCTTGCAAGTGCTGCCTTATGCCTTGCAGACCAGCATTCTGTTGCTGTTCGGCATCCTGTTTTGCTGGGTGTCGGCGGGTTTCTGGACGGCACTGATGGGCTTCCTCGAGTTGCTCACCGGGCGTGACAAATACCGCATCTCCGGCGCCAGCGCCGGTAATGAGCCGATTGAGAAGGGTGCCCGCACCGCGCTGGTCATGCCGATCTGTAACGAAGACGTACCCCGGGTTTTCGCGGGTCTGCGCGCAACGTTCGAATCGGTGGCCGCCACCGGTGATCTGGATCGCTTCGACTTCTTCGTGCTCAGCGACACCAATGACACCGACATCGCCGTAGCCGAGCAGCAAGCCTGGCTCGACGTGTGCCGTGAGGCCAAAGGTTTCGGCAAGATTTTCTACCGTCGTCGTCGCCGTCGCGTTAAACGCAAAAGCGGCAACCTGGATGACTTCTGCCGTCGCTGGGGGGGTGACTACCGCTACATGGTCGTGCTCGACGCAGACAGCGTCATGAGCGGCGAGTGCCTGACCAGTCTGGTGCGCTTGATGGAAGCCACGCCGGACGCCGGTATCATCCAGACCGCGCCACGGGCGTCGGGCATGGACACGCTTTATGCACGCATGCAGCAGTTTGCAACGCGGGTGTACGGTCCATTGTTCACCGCTGGCCTGCACTTCTGGCAGTTGGGCGAATCCCACTATTGGGGTCACAACGCGATCATCCGCATGAAGCCGTTCATCGAGCACTGCGCCCTGGCGCCGTTGCCCGGTAAAGGCGCATTTGCCGGTGCGATCCTCTCCCACGACTTCGTCGAAGCGGCGCTCATGCGTCGCGCCGGTTGGGGCGTGTGGATTGCCTACGATCTGCCGGGCAGTTACGAAGAGTTGCCACCGAACCTGCTGGACGAACTCAAGCGCGACCGTCGCTGGTGCCACGGCAACCTGATGAACTTCAGGCTGTTCCTGGTCAAGGGCATGCACCCGGTTCACCGGGCGGTATTCCTGACGGGCGTGATGTCGTACCTGTCGGCGCCGCTGTGGTTCTTCTTCCTGGTGTTGTCCACGGCGTTGCTGGCGGTGAACACGCTGATGGAGCCGACGTACTTCCTTGAACCGCGTCAGTTGTATCCGTTGTGGCCGCAGTGGCACCCGGAGAAAGCCGTTGCGCTGTTCTCGACCACGATTGTGCTGTTGTTCCTGCCTAAACTGCTCAGCGTCATTCTGATCTGGGCCAAGGGCGCAACGGGTTTTGGCGGCAAGTTCAAAGTCACTGTTTCGATGCTGATGGAAATGCTGTTCTCGGTGCTGCTGGCACCGGTGCGCATGCTGTTCCACACCCGTTTCGTACTGGCTGCTTTCCTGGGCTGGGCGGCGACCTGGAACTCTCCGCAGCGCGACGATGATTCCACGCCATGGATTGAGGCGGTCAAACGCCACGGTCCGCAAACCCTGTTGGGTGCGTGCTGGGCGCTGTTGGTGGCCTGGCTGAACCCGAGCTTCCTGTGGTGGCTGGCGCCTATCGTCGGTTCGTTGATGCTGTCGATCCCGGTTTCGGTGATCTCCAGCCGCACTAACCTGGGCCTGAAGGCGCGCGACGAGAAATTCTTCCTGATCCCGGAAGAGCACACGCCGCCGCAAGAGCTGATCTCTACCGACCTGTACACCCATGAGAACCGCTGGCATGCACTGAAGCAGGGTTTCATCCGGGCCGTGGTGGATCCGCAGCAGAATGCCTTGGCGTGCGCGTTGGCGACTTCCCGTCACCGTGTGGTCGAGCCTATCGAGTTCGTGCGCATGGAGCGTGTACGTCACGCCCTGAATGCAGGTCCGGACAAACTCGATAATCAGCAGCGTTTGATGTTGCTGAGCGATCCGGTTGCCCTGGCTCGTTTGCATGAGCAGGTCTGGAGCGAAAGCCACCCTGAGTGGTTGGCCGCCTGGCGAGCCTCCATCGAAGCAGATCCACATGCTCCGTTGCTGCCGCTCAAGCCTGTCGAGCACGAGCCTGAGCCTTCGTTGGCTCATGCCTGATCGCTCAAGGTAGAAAGAAAAACGGCGCCTCCCAAGGGCGCCGTTTTTTTTGTTTGAAAACCGTCGGTTTGCTGTAGGCACACACACCGTGTTTGCGACGTGACGAGCCTACGTACTCAACGCGAACCTCGCGCCGCAAGCTCGCTTCGGCGAATTCGTTTTACACCACCCGAAACTTCGCCACCAATCCCTGCAGGTGCGTGCCCAGCCTCGCCAGCTCTACGCTGGACGCCGCCGTTTCATCGCTGGAGGCGGCCGTTTGTTCGGACACGTCGCGCACGCTGAGCACATTACGGTTGATCTGCTCGGCCACGGCGCTCTGTTCTTCGCTGGCGGTGGCGATCTGGTGGTTCATGTCCTGAATCTTCGACATCGTACGGGTGATCTGCTCCAGCGCGCTACCGGCCCGACGGCTCAGTTGTACGCTGTTGTCGGTCAGGTTGCGGCTGCTGTCCAGCGTCGTCGCCACTTGCTGGGTGCCGTTTTGCAGTGCCGCGATCAATTCTTCGATTTCCTCGGTGGACTCCTGCGTGCGCTGGGCCAGGCTTCGAACTTCGTCAGCAACGACGGCAAACCCGCGCCCGGCCTCACCCGCGCGCGCAGCCTCGATGGCGGCGTTGAGCGCCAGCAGATTGGTTTGTTGTGACACCGACTTGATGACGTCCAGCACGCCCCCGATCTTGCTGCTCTCCAGCTTGAGCAGGCCCATCGCCTTGGTGGAATTGGCCACCTCCTGCGCCAATTGTTCGATTTGCCCGATAGCCTCGGCCACCACGTGATCCCCCTCCCGAGCCTGCTGGTCGGCATGCACGGCGGCGTCGGAAGCTTCTTGGGCATTGCGTGCCACTTCCTGCACCGAAGCGGCCATTTGATTCATGGCGGTAGCGACTTGATCGGTCTCATCCTTCTGATTATTGACCCCCGCGCTGGTTTGCTCAGTCACCGCGGACAACTGTTCGGCAGCGCTGGCGATTTGCGTGACGCCGTCACCGATACCGCCGATCAGATCACGCAGGCTCAGGGTCATCTCTTGAATGCTGCGTTGCAACTGGCCCATCTCGTCGCGGCGCTCGACCTTCATGTCCTGGCTCAAGTCGCCCTTGGCAATGCGCTCGGCAGCGCTCAAGGTCAAACGCAGCGGCGTGATGATCTGATGCGTCATCACCCAGGCGGCCATCAGGCCCAGCAACAGCGCCATCACCGCAACGCCGGTCAGCAGGGTGCGGGAAGTGGCTGCGTCAGCACTTCGCTGGTCGCTTTGCACGCTGATCAACTGCGCCACCGACGCGAGCATCGTGTCGCCCAGTTCTTCCAGACGCTCCTGGCCCGCTTCGACTTTGACCTGAGCGTTTTTGAACCGGGTCAGTTGGTCGCGATATTTCTCTAGAGACTCTTTGGCGGGTTGCAGCCCCTTGAGGTTTTCATCCGATTGATCCTCGGAGACTTGCGCCACTTCCTTGAGGGCTTCGTCGATAGCATTGATGGCGGCTGCCTCGTAGGATTCCTGCCCGCTGAAGGTATAAGCCTGAACCTGATAGCGCGCGGTCTGAATCTGTTGCTTGAGTTGGGAGAGGTTAGTGAACTCACCCAGCCGCTCGCTGTTGTCCTGCTCCTCACTGACGGCTTTGAGCACTTCGTTTTCCACCTGAGCCAACGCCTGTACGGCCAGCTCGGATTGTTGATCCAGCGCCATTCGTGCTTGTTCCCGCGCCTTGTGGTCTGCGCTCAGGTCGATGAAGGTTTTCTCCATGTTGTTGACGATCCGGCTTTGGTCAGTCAGTAACCGCAGGCTGGCGTTGTCGTCGGTTTCCCCGCGCACGGTCTCCAGTTGGGCCTGAAGGGCATTAAGACGCTCTACAACGCTCTTTGCGTTTTCTTCACGGTTGTCCGTGCGAAAGAGAATGCGCTCGGCACGCAGGTCCTTGGTCAGGTTGCTGAGCTGGCCAGTGGCCGTTAGCAATTCCGAGCGATCGATCATCTTGTCCAGGCCATGCCAGCCGGTCAGGGTGATCGCCAGCGTCAGCAACAGCACAAGCCCGAAGCCCAGTGTCAGTTTGAGTTTGACGCTCATATTGCCGAGCGCACGATTGATCCATCGAAACATGGGGAATCTCCTGCGAAAAACCAGACAGACAGGTCCGGGACGAGCCCCGGCCTGCGTTGTCAGCGCATCGGCAGGTGAATCAGAAGCGCGACCTGAACAGGTCGTAGGGAAATTCTGAAGGAGGGGGCTGAAGGATCTGTAAGACCCGCTTTCAACAACTGCACATGAAACCTAGGTCCCACAAGGTCAACTATGTGCTGATCGGCGCCTCTCGGTTCTGAAGCCGACCCCATCAAACACCCATAACCCTGAACTGATCAGGATTCGTGGGACCGGCTTTAGCCGGGAAGAGGCCAGGACAATGGCCACACAGGCCAGAATCTGTAGGAAGCGTCTGGCGCTTTTGCGGGACGTTTCTGTGCGCACATAACGTGGTTGGGCGCTAAACACGTCATCCACTGGCCGGTTTTATATAGAGAGCGTAGGAGAAAGTATTGGAGAATATTTATATGGGCTCTAAGTCATGAGCGATATACCGCTGGGGCTCGTTTCGTGTTTTATATTACTCCCGTTGATCATGACTGATAGTTGGCTGATTTACATGATTTGCAACTATACGGAAAAAGCCGAATCCTTTCTGCCCAACAGCAGCTTTGTAGAAGCGAATAGGTTGGCCTACTCTCAGGCGGGGCTTATTGGTAAAGCGATGCGTAACGGTTTTTTGACCGTGGTTTTGATGTTGCCTGAGAGGTGCGCTAAACGAGGGATATTGGATATTTCGGAGGCGAAAAACTTTCCGAAAAAATTGAAGAGAATGTTTTTCCTGTCGTGGGGGCTGAACGGGTTTTTTCTAATTGCCGGGATAGGGGTGGGTATTTATATCAAGCATTTTAGAGGTGTGGCAGTTTGAAGTGCATAAGGTGGTGTGTTGTGGATCAAGAGAGGAACCGTGCAGGAAAGAAGTAAGTTTCAAGGCTCTGGCGAACTTTAGATTCAAGATAAGGGAACTTGAGGGTGGACGAGTTGGCCGCTTTGTTTCGGGATTTCCCGGTGGCGGTCCTGGCGCACTGGCTTCTTTGAACGTTTTAGCCCGCTTCTGTGGGAGCGCCTACGGCGACGTTCCCACAGGAGCTACTGCTATCAAACCCTGAACTTACTCACCAACACCTGCAAATGATTACCCAGTCGCGCCAGTTCGACGCTGGAGGCGGCGGTTTCTTCGCTGGCGGCGGAGGTTTGTTCGGAGACGTCGCGAACATTCAGGATGCTGCGGTTGATCTCCTCGGCGGTGGCGCTCTGTTCCTCGGCGGCGGCGGCAATTTGCTGGTTCATTGCCTGGATGGCCGACACGGTGCGGGTGATGTTTTCCAGCGAGCTGCCCGCACGACGGGTCAGTTCGACGCTGCTGACGGTGAGTTCGCGGCTGTTGTCCATGATGGTTGCCACTTGTTGCGTGCCGCTTTGCAGACCGGAAATCAGTTGCTCGATTTCTTCGGTGGATTTCTGCGTGCGCTGGGCCAAGCTGCGCACTTCGTCGGCCACGACAGCAAATCCACGGCCCGCTTCACCCGCGCGTGCGGCCTCGATGGCGGCGTTCAGGGCCAGCAGGTTGGTTTGCTGTGCCACAGACTTGATCACGTCCAGCACGCTGCCGATCTTGTCGCTTTCGCGTTTGAGTTCGCCCATGGCCTCGGTGGAGTTACCCACTTCCGCTGCCAGACGCTCGATCTGAGCGATGGCTTCGTTGACCACCCGATCGCCTTCGCGGGCTTGCTGATCGGCGGCCACCGCGGCTTCAGACGCTTCTTCGGCGTTGCGGGCAACCTCCTGAACCGTGGCGGTCATTTCGTGCATGGCCGTGGCGACCTGGTCGGTTTCGCTTTTCTGGCTGTTGACCCCGGCGCTGGTTTGTTCGGTGACGGCCGACAGTTGCTCGGCCGCGCTGGCGATTTGTGTGACGCCATCGCGGATGCCGCCAATCAGTTCCCGCAGGCTGACGGTCATGCGCTGGATGCTGCCCTGCAGCCTGCCCAGTTCATCCTTGCGGTCCACCGTCAGGTTGTTGCTCAAGTCACCGGAGGCGACGCGTTCGACAATGTTCAGTGTTTGCAGCAAAGGCGCAACGATTTGACGTGTGATGACCCAGGCGGCTATTACACCAAACAGCAAGGCCAGGACGGTGACGATCGTCAGCATCGATTGGGCTTGCTGACTGTCAGCCTTGCGTTTGGCGTATTGATCGGTGGTCAGCTTTTCGCTGGTATCCAACAGGTCCTCGCCTTCCTTGGTCATGATTGCCAAGGCTTCCTTGCTGGCCTGTTGTGCGTCACGGTATTGCGCCACGGCTGCCTGATAGGCTTTGAGGCCAGCAATGGCGGTTTGCAACTGCCCCAGGTAGACCGGCGGGACACTGCCCGCGAGGGTATTGATGCCGACCAGTGCCTGCTCAATTCCAGCGTTAGCGTTTTTTTCGAACTCGGCTTTGCCGCTGTAGGTGTACCCGCGCACCTGATAACGCGCCTGCTGGATCAGTTTGCTGACCTCGACCGCGTTGTTGAATTGAAGCATGTCGTCGCCCTGCAACAGCGACGCCTCGACCTTGTTAATTTCGTTCACGGCTTTGTCGGCGGCATCGCCCATCAAGCTGCGGCTTGCTTCACGAGACTGGATCGCCTGGGTCATTTGCGCAAAGGCAACCCGATAAGCAGCGGCCGATTTGGCCTGATCTTCCAGCCAACCCACGCTTTCCGGGGTTATTAACCCGGCACGGGCCTGCTTCACGGCACTGTCGAGCTGATCCAGCGAGGACGCGACGCCTGCGGCTGTTTCTGCGTTGTACTGTGTTTCATAAGCCAAACGTTGGATGCGCAGATTCAGCGTCTGTTCACTGACCTTAGAGATCATCGCCAGCTTGTCGCCGCGCTCGATCAGGGACGTGACACTCAGCCAACCGGTAATCGTGATCAGTACGGTCAATAACAGCACCAAACCGAAGCCCAGTGCGAGCTTGAGGCTGACGCTCATATTTCCTAGAGCTTGGGTTAACCAGCGGGGCATGGCGCATCTCCTGACGCAGTTGTTGTAGGCGTATTCCTACATCGGCGGTCAGGAGTGAAACTGAAGGCGCTTACCCTCAAATGAGGGATTAGAAAAGGCGTGCGAGAAGGGCGGTCACAGCGGTCTCAACCCGAAGAATACGCTCGCCAAGCTGTACGGGCTGCAATCCGGCCTTGTGCAGCAGGTCGATTTCGTAAGGAATCCAGCCTCCTTCAGGACCAATCGCAAGTGTTACAGGTTGTTGCGCTACCCTCGGGCAAGGGGGGAACTGACCCGGGTGGCCCACCAGACCGAGCGTGCCTTCTACCCGTTGCGGCAGACGATCCTCCACGAACGGCTTGAAGCGCTTCTCGATGATGACCTCCGGCAAGACGGTGTCACGAGCCTGTTCCAGACCGAGGATCAGTTGTTCGCGAATGGCGGCGGGTTCCAGAAACGGGGTTTGCCAGAAGCTCTTCTCGACACGGTAGCTGTTGAGCAGGATGACTCTCGGCACGCCCATGGTCGCGATGGTCTGGAATACCCGGCGCAGCATCTTGGGCCGGGGCAGGGCCAACAGCAACGTCAAGGGCAGTTTTTCAGGTGGCGGGGTGTCAAGGCTGACCCGCAACTCGGCTTCGTGTCCTTCCAGGCGCAGCAACTCGGCGTTACCCATCAAGCCGCCCACACGGCCCACCCGCAGACTGTCGCCCACCACGGCACGATGCACCTCCTGCATGTGCGTGAGACGTCGGTCGCGCAGGATGACCCGATCAGCCGCAATGAAATCGGCTTCTTCAAGCAGCAGCAGATTCAAGGCTGAGTCGCAGGCGGCTGGTCTTGCTTGTCTTCGTCGGCGGGCTGATCTTCCGGGTGATCACCGCGCTTGGTAATCATCGCGCTGCACAGCACGCCGATTTCGAACAGCAGCCACATCGGCACCGCAAGCAGGGTCTGGGAGAAGATATCCGGCGGGGTAAGGATCATCCCGACCACAAAGCAACCGATGATCACGTAAGGGCGGATCTTGCGCAGGTATTTCACGTCGACGATGCCGATCCATACCAGCAACACCACGGCCACCGGGATCTCGAACGCCACGCCAAAGGCGAAGAACAGCGTCATGACAAAGTCCAGGTAGCTGGCGATGTCCGTCATCATCGACACGCCTTCGGGCGTCACGCTGGCGAAGAAGTGGAAGATCAGCGGGAAAACCAGGTAATACGCAAAGGCCATACCCGAATAAAACAGAATGATGCTCGACACCAGTAGCGGCACGGCGACGCGTTTTTCGTGCTTGTACAAGCCCGGCGCGATGAACCCCCAAATCTGATGCAGGATCACCGGCATGGCCAGAAACAGCGCCACCATCATGGTCAGCTTGAACGGCGTGATGAACGGTGAGGCCACATCGGTGGCAATCATCGTTGCACCTTCGGGCAGGAACACGCGAAGGGGCGCTGACACGAAGGTGTAGATCTTCTGGGTGAAATAAAACAGGCAGGCGAAGATGACGAATACCGCCAGGACGCACCGCAGCAGGCGCGAACGGAGTTCTGTGAGGTGCGAAACCAGCGGCATTTGCTGGTCGTTTTCCGGAATATCGCTCATGGGGCTCGCGGGGGCAGTGACGAATCGTTGGCGGAAGGCGCGTTGGGGTTCGGCGTCGGTTCAACGTGCGGCAGGGCTTCGGCAGGCCGTGCTTCGACAGGCGCTGCGGGCGCGATTGGCGTGCTGCCAGCCGGTGCCGCAGGCCCAAGCTCGGCCGGTGTCGGCGCGGGAGGCGTAACCGGCACCGTCGAGACGACCGGCTCCTCCGGCGAACTGTTCGCTTCGACTGCGGGCGCGGGGGCTGGCGGTGACATGATTTTGCGGGCTTCCTGTTCCAGCGACAGGATGTGCTCGTTATGCAGCTGCCGACGGATTTCGTCGGCGCCGATTTCGCGTTCAACTTCCTGTTTGATCGCATTGAAGCTGCGTTTCAACCGGCCCACCCAGAGCCCGGCGGTACGCGCAGCACCCGGCAGACGCTCCGGCCCCAGCACCAGCAAGGCGACGAGACCGACGAGCAGCAGTTCAGTGAAGCTGATACCAAACATTCGATACGACCTAGTCTTTACGGATTGGCTCTTCGACTTTGTGCGCCTGCGCGTCGATCGTGTGCGGCTGGTTCAGGGGGGAACCCTGTGGCGCAGCTTGTGGCGGCTGTTGGGGCTGTTGGGGCTGCGCGGGCGGTGGCGTTGAATCGGCTTTTTCTTCATCGCTCATGGCCTTGCGAAAGCCCTTGATCGACTCACCGACGTCAGTGCCCAGCCCCTTGAGTTTCTTGGTGCCGAAAATCAGTACCACGACAACCAGGATGACGACCCAGTGTTTCCAGTCAAAAATACCCATGAAGCATTCCTCGTAGAAGTTTCAGCTCGAAAATTGAAAGTCAGTCGTTCGAGCGTGCGGCTTTTTCCGCATGGCCCGACAGGCCGAAACGGCGGTCCAGTTCATCGAGCACCGCTTGTGGATGCTGGCCCAGCGCAGCGAGCATGACCATGCTGTGAAACCACAGATCGGCGGTTTCATAGATGACATCGCTGCAATCGCCACTGACGGCGGCGTCCTTGGCGGCAATGATGGTTTCCACCGACTCTTCGCCGACCTTTTCCAGAATCTTGTTAAGACCTTTGTGATACAGGCTGGCGACGTAGGAACTGTCGGCAGCGGCGCCTTTGCGCGATTCAAGCACTTGCGCCAGGCGGGACAAGGTATCAGTCATGGTCAGTGCCCTGCGTGGTAAATGGAATCCGGATCTTTCAATACCGGGTCTACGGTTTTCCAGCCTGAATTCTCGTAAACACGGTAGAAACAGCTTTCGCGACCGGTATGGCAAGCGATGCCGCCGATTTGTTCGACCATCATGATGATCACGTCGGCGTCGCAGTCCAGGCGCAGTTCATGCAACTTCTGCACGTGGCCTGATTCTTCGCCTTTGCGCCAGAGTTTGCCACGTGAACGCGACCAATAGATTGCCCGATTTTCGGCGGCGGTAAGGCTCAGGGCCTCACGATTCATCCACGCCATCATCAACACACGCCCGGTCTTGTAATCCTGGGCGATTGCGGGCACGAGGCCTTCGCTGTCCCACTTGATTTCGTCCAGCCAGTCTTTCATATCTACTCCGGCAGCCGGGCTTGAGGTCTCGGCGGGGTGAACAGTGTGCCAGCGGTCAGCGCCGCTGGCTATCGGCGCACGACCAGATACAAACCCGCGACGAGCATGATCCAGGCCGGCCATGCAACGGGGGCCACCAGGTGCGTGCCGTCGGTGACCAGGGTTGAAGCCATGACCGCGCCGCCCGCCAGCAATCCTGCGCCCAGCAGGCGCAAGGCCCAGCCGTCACCGCGTTCGCGCCAGGGCGGCGGCGGGTCGGCAGCGTGAGGCTGGGACATGCGTTCCAGCAGGTCGCGGGTCATGTTGGCCAGATGCGGGATCTGCTCGACCTGGGATTGCAGGTTGTGGAACAACGTTTTGGGGCTGACGCGCTCGCGCATCCAGCGTTCCAGGAACGGCTGGGCCGTCGCCCACAGGTCCAGGTCCGGGTACAACTGGCGGCCCAGCCCTTCGATGTTCAGCAGGGTTTTCTGCAGCAGCACCAGTTGCGGCTGGACTTCCATGTTGAAGCGCCGGGCCGTCTGGAACAGGCGCATCAGCACCTGGCCAAAGGAAATGTCCTTGAGCGGTTTTTCGAAAATCGGCTCGCACACGGTGCGGATCGCGGCTTCGAATTCGTTGAGCTTGGTCTCGGCCGGCACCCAGCCTGAATCAATGTGCAACTGCGCCACGCGCCGATAGTCGCGCTTGAAGAAGGCAAACAGGTTGCGGGCCAGATAATCCTGGTCTTCCGGCGTCAGGCTGCCAACGATCCCGCAGTCGATAGCAATGTATTGCGGGCTCCACGGGCTGACCGTGCTGACGAAGATGTTGCCGGGGTGCATGTCGGCATGGAAAAAACTGTCGCGGAACACTTGGGTGAAGAAAATTTCTACCCCGCGCTCGGCGAGCATCTTCATGTCGGTGCGCTGATCGGCCAACGTCGCCAGATCGGTGACCTGAATGCCGTAGATGCGCTCCATTACCAGCACTTTCGGTCGGCACCAGTCCCAGTAGACTTGCGGCACGTACAGCAACTGCGAACCTTCGAAATTGCGGCGCAACTGACTGGAGTTGGCGGCTTCACGCAGCAGGTCCAGTTCGTCGTAAATGGTTTTTTCGTAGTCAGCGACCACATCCACCGGATGCAGCAGGCGCGCATCGGCGGACATGCGCTCGGCGGTACGGGCCAGAATGAACAGCCAGGCCAGATCCTGACCGATGATCGGCTTCAGACCCGGGCGCACCACTTTGACGACGACTTCTTCGCCGGTCTTGAGCTTGGCGGCGTGCACTTGGGCAACCGACGCCGAGGCAAGCGGCGTGACATCAAAGCGACTGAACACTTCGCTGATTTTCGCGCCCAACTGTTCTTCGATGAGCTTGATGGCCAGTTGTGGGTCGAAAGGTGGCACGCGGTCCTGAAGCAGCATCAACTCGTCGGCAATGTCTTCGGGCAACAGATCGCGGCGCGTGGACAGCAACTGGCCGAACTTAATGAAAATCGGCCCCAGGTCCTGCAGCGCCATGCGCAGGCGCGCCCCTCGCGGCAGCTCCGACACCTTGCGCGGGAACCAGCGCCACGGCATGACAAAGCGCAGGGCGAGCATCCACCAGGGCAGCGGCAGGGCGAACAGCAGGTCATCGAGACGGTAGCGGATCACGACACGCTGGATGCGAAACAGACGGCGGACGGCAAGCAACTTCATGCGTTATCGCTGGAATTAAGGGATTGGTTGAGGCGCTCAAAGCGTGCCTCAAGGCGTTCCAGATCAAGTTTGATCTGATCGAGTTCGGCAAAACGAGCTTCTGCTTCGTGCTTGCCTACCAGTGTGCGCGATTCTTCGCTCAGGTAGTCAGCAAGATTCTGACTCAGGCTGGCGAAGCTTTCGCTGCTCCAACGGGCGCGGCTGCGCAAATGATCGCCCAGCAGGGTGCTGGCAACCGGGCCGAGCCAGCGTGACAGCTCGAACTCCCAGTCCAGCTCCAGATCCTGCAGGATGCCGACCAGTTCCAGCAGCACTGAACTGTCGCCATCGAGTTCGACGTCCGGGCCATGGAGTACGGCGGTCTTGTCCTGGCTCAGCGCCAGACGCATGAGGCTCGCCGCCGGTGCGCGCAAGGTGCAATCGGCCTCGACTTCCCAGTGGGCAGCGAGCAGCAAGCCTTCGTCGCTGGGCAGAATGAACAGTTGCAACGCCGGGTTGCGACAATCAACCGCAATCACCTTGCCGCTCAAACGGGCAAGGCGCGGCAGGGCCGTGCTGTCCAGACGCAACACGCGATTCAGACCGTGCTCGACGCTGGCGAGTATGCCGCGCAGCAGCATCAGGGCTTGATGCCGCGGTGCAGCGCGACAACACCGGCTGTCATGTTGTGATAGGTCACGCGATCAAAGCCCGCTTCGACCATCATCGACTTCAGGGTTTCCTGATTCGGGTGCATGCGGATCGACTCCGCCAGATAGCGGTAGCTTTCCGAATCGTTGGTGACCAGTTTGCCCATCAGCGGCATGAACGCGAACGAGTAAGCGTCGTACGCCTTGGACATCAGCTTGTTGGTCGGTTTGGAGAACTCCAGCACCAGCAGGCGACCGCCGGGCTTGAGCACGCGCAGCATGGAGCGCAGCGCGTCTTCCTTGTGCGTGACGTTACGCAGACCGAACGCGATGGTGACGCAGTCGAAATGGTTGTCAGGGAACGGCAGTTTTTCAGCGTCGGCCTGGACAAACTTGACGTTGCCGGCCACACCCAGGTCCAGCAGACGGTCGCGACCGACCTTGAGCATGGATTCGTTGATGTCGGCCAGCACCACCTCGCCGGTCGGGCCTACCAGGTGCGAGAACTTGCGGGTCAGGTCGCCCGTGCCGCCCGCGATGTCCAGCACACGATTGCCCGTGCGCACACCGGAGAGCTCGATGGCGAAGCGTTTCCAGAGTCGATGCATGCCGCCTGACAACAGGTCGTTCATCAAGTCGTATTTGGCCGCAACGGAGTGGAAAACCTCCGCTACTTTTTCGGCCTTCTGGCTTTCCGGCACATTTTTGTAACCGAAGTGAGTCGTAGGTTCGGCATCGCTGCCTTTGCGCGGATCGTTCATATCACGGTCACCGGAATAAAGTGCGGCCATTCTAATCGCCGGGGCTGGCTTTGTCTTGACAAGGCTCATCGTCAACAGTTTCTTCATTCGGAGCGGCTGGTATAGTTGCGCCACGATTTACCTTGCGATGAAGGAGTCAGGAATGGCCCGAATTACCGTTGAACGGCCGCACGCACTGGGCAAAGAAAAGGCCCGGGAGAAGGCTGAAGTGCTGGTGGAAAAACTGGCGGAAAAATACGGCATTGCCCATGAGTGGAACGGCGACAGCGTGGAGCTCAACGGCAAGGGCGCCAAAGGCACCGTGGATGTCGAAGACGCGCTGGTGCGGGTCAACCTTGAGCTGAACTTCTTTCTGTCCGCCATGAGTGGGCAGATTCAGGCCGAAGTCGAAAAGCAACTGGATAGGGCGTTGCTGGCCTGACGGTTTTTTGTGGATCGGCTTTGGGCGGGAAGAGGTTGTGACAGGCGCAGCGCCTTTGTCGCCCGATCAGCAGCCTTCCCGGCTAAAGCCGGTCCCACGGCCGCCGCGCAATCCTGGCGGCACTGGCCTGCGAGGTCTGACAGGTGAGGCCACCAACCTAGGGTGAGCATTCTAATTTTTGCGCCTACTTTGTACCCATGCCCCCTTCCAACGGGGATGACCCTCCAACATTTCGAACGCGAGGTGCACCATGGCCAAAGTCAGGTTGTTGAAGAAAAAAACCGAAACCGAGCAAGACTCGACGCTTTCCGACGTCAGGCTCTATGCGCGCAAAATCTGGCTCGCCGGTCTGGGCGCCTATTCCTGGGCCGAGCAGGAAGGCAGCGAGTACATCAAGGAACTGATCCGTACCGGTGAGGAAACGGAGAAGAAAGCCAAGCATGTCATCGACGAAAAAGTCGAAGCCGCCAACAGCGAAATCATGGCCTTGACCGATGACGTGGTCGAGGTCGCGGAAGATGTTGAAAACCGACTGGAACGCATCGAAAACGCTTTTGATCGTCGAGTGGCCAGTGCCCTGCATCGCATTGGCATTCCATCCAGACATGACGTCGAGACACTCTCTGCTAAGCTCGATGGGCTGACAGCATTGCTCGAACGTGTTGCAAACAAAAAATAAGGAGAGCGGGATGGCTGGCAAGAAAAAAGTTGAAAAGGAAAGCAGCTCCTGGATGGGGGGAGTCGAAAAATACTCCCGTCAAATCTGGCTGGCTGGCTTGGGTGCTTACTCCAAAATCAGCAATGATGGCAGTAAGCTTTTTGAAACCCTCGTCAAAGATGGCGAGAAGGCCGAGAAAGAAACCAAGGCCGACGTCGACAAGCAGGTTGATGAAGTCAAAGGCAAGGCGAAGTCTCGCGTTGACGATGTCAAAGACCTTGCGATGGGTAAGTGGAGCGAACTGGAAGGGGCTTTCGACAAGCGTCTGAACAGCGCCATTTCCCGCCTGGGTGTGCCCAGCCGCAATGAAGTCAAGGCGCTGCACAACAAGGTTGATCTGCTGACCCGGCAGATCGAAAAGCTGACCGGCGAATCCGTACCGACCGTCACACGTGCAGCGGGGGCCAGACCCAAGGCTACGACGAAACCCTTGGTCAAGGCAGCCGCCAAGACCGTCGCCAAAACCGCCGATAAAGCGGCCAGCAAAACCGCGGCGGCCAAACCTGCAGTAAAAGCTGCCGCGGCCAAACCCGTTGCAGCGGCCAACAAGGCGGCGACGGCCACCGCCAGCAAAGCCAAGTCGGTAGCGGCCAAGGCGTCCACGCCGAAAAAACCTGCGCCTGCAAAGGCAGCGGCACCCAAGGTCACCAAACCGGCCGCTACAGAAAGCGCCACACCGGCTGCCAGCAATACGGCAACCGCCCCGGCAGCGTCTTCCGGTTCGACCGCGTCGACGCCCGCCAGCCAGTCCTGATTCTGGACTGTAAAAAACCCGGCCTGTGCAAGCAGGTCGGGTTTTTTGTGGGTTGAAATAAAGGGATCCTGTAGGAGCGAGCTTGCTCGCGATTGGGTTTGCGATGCAACAGATCAGTCAACTGCCCATCAGCCAGTCCTGATCCTCCAACAGTATGTGTATTTTTTGGCGGAAATTACGCCTCCAGATAATGCATCGCCAGCTGCTGCGCCGCGTCCCGAGAGGCGGGGATAAGGTGTGGTGCCACGAGCATCATGATCTGGTAAACCACGACCTGACTCTCGCCTTCACGGCCCAGGATGTGCTGGTAGTCCAGCGAGAACAGCAACGTCATGGTGATCTGCTCCACCAGTTGGCCCAGGGCCTGGGTGTCACTGACGATTTGACCTTCGGCCTTCAGGCGCGCCAGCAACGAGGCCAGGGTGCGCTTGATGGCGTTGAGCACCTGGCGAATCCCCCGCGCCAGTTTTGGCAGGCGTCCGGAAAGGTTGGACAGGTCCTGAAACAGGAACCGGTAGTACGCCAGCCGCTCGACAATGAGGTGCAGGAACAGCCAGTAATCTTCAGCGACCAGGTGCGCATCTTCCGGCGGGCCCAGCAAGGGCGCCAGTTCGGCCTGAAACCGCTCGAACAGCTCAAGGATGACCGGTTCCTTGCCATGAAAGTGGTAATACAGGTTGCCGGGGCTGATCCCCAGTTCGTTGGCAATTTCCAGGGTTGAAACGTTCGGCTCTCCCTGCTCGTTGAAAAGCGTCAGGGCACATTCAAGTATGCGGTCGCGGGTCTTCATCCGGTCTTCTTGT
This sequence comes from Pseudomonas sp. DWP3-1-2, assembly GCF_049896285.1. NCBI lineage: Bacteria > Pseudomonadati > Pseudomonadota > Gammaproteobacteria > Pseudomonadales > Pseudomonadaceae > Pseudomonas > Pseudomonas sp. DWP3-1-2. Next base: position 127,174 of record NZ_JAFCTZ010000006.1, read on the forward strand.
TTGACGGGTTGGCGTGAGCGGGCGGCGTTCCGACGATGTCGTGCCTAACGCACATGCACATACGTCCCGGGTGCGTCCTCCATGGGGGGGTAATTGGCGTTGCCTAAAGTGGTCAGCGTTTCCCGTTGGGTGCCGGAACGTGCCTTGACCCACTCCAGCCAGGTCGGCCACCAGCTGCCATCGTGACTTTTTGCGTCGTAATACCAGGCCCGGGGGTCGCTGCTCAGCTTTCCGTTCTCGACAAACGTCGCTTTGGTATGGCCCGGCGGATTGAGAATGCTCTGCACGTGGCCACTGCTGGACAGCAGAAAGCGCCGCTCCCCGCCCAGCAGCAAGGTCGAGCGATAGACAGCATCCCACGGTGTGATGTGGTCGTTGATGCCTGCGACGTTGAAGCTGTCGACCGTCACTTTTTGCAGGTCAATGGGCGTCCCGCAGACTTCCAGACCGCCCGGATGGGTCAACGGGTTGTGCTTGAAAAAGTCCAGCAAGTCGCCGTGCAATGCCGCGGGCAAACGGGTGCTGTCGTTGTTCCAGTAGAGAATGTCGAATGCGGGCGGCGATTTACCCAGCAGGTAGTTGTTGATCCAGTAGGCCCAGATCAAATCGTTGGGGCGCATCCAGGCAAATATCTTGGCCATTTCGCGTCCGTCCAGTACGCCCTGTTGATAAGACCGGCGCTTGGCGGCCTCCAGTGTCTGCTCGTCAATGAACAGCGTGGCGGGGCTCTCGATCTGGCTATCCAGCAGGCTGACCATGTACGTGGCGCTGGACACGCGGCGCAGTTGGCGCTTGGCCTGCAGGTGGCCTTGCAGTGCCGCGATGGTCAGGCCGCCAGCGCAGGCCCCCACCAGATTCACTTCCCGCGCACCGGTAATGGCGCGGCAGATATTCAGGGCTTCTTCTGCCGCTTGAACGTAGCTGGAAAGCCCCCACTCGCGATGGCGCACGTCCGGATTGCGCCAACTGATGACGAAAGTTTGCAGGCCGTTTTTGAGGCAGTACTGCACGAAGCTGTTATTCGGGCTGAGGTCGAAGATGTAGTACTTGTTGATCTGCGGCGGCACGATCAGGAGGGGGCGCGCGTACTGCTTTTCGCTCATGGGTTTGTACTGGATCAGCTCCATCAGCTCATTGCGGTACACCACCGAGCCAGAGGTGGTCGCCACGGTACGGCCCACTTCGAATGCGTTTCGGGTGGTCTGACGCGGCAGTCCGTTGTTGTGCAGCATGTCATCGAACAGGTGGCCCAGGCCCTTGAACAGGCTGCTGCCTCCGGTATTGAACAGCTCCTTGATGGCCATGGGGTTGAACAGGGTGTTGGACGGCGAAACAGCGTCGTTGATCAACGAAAAAATGAAGTGCGCCCGGGCCCGGTCGTCTTTCGAGAGATCGCTGTCGTCGATCCAGTGCCTGACCTGATGCTGCCAACTCAAATAGGCTTGCAGGCCGCGCCGGTAGAGCGGGTTGAGGCTCCACGTCGGATCATTGAAGCGGGCATCGCGGGGTGGCAGCGCATAGAGCGTCTCGCCCAGCAGCAAGGCCTGCCCCAACTGGCGCCCGAGTATCAGGGTGTGGCGAGCGCTGCGCAGCGGATGTCGCAAACCCTGGGCGACCACGCTACGCAAGGTTGAAAACAGGTCCCGGCCGCGCAATCCGGTGATCGCGCTTTGCGCGTTGATATAGGTCACCGCCGTAATCTCGGTGTTCCTTACTGGTTTTTCTCGCATGGTGGCAACACTCCTTCGTCGGGCCATCGAACCAATACAGCTGCGCAAGCCCCTGTCCGAGCGGGCTTGCGTCGTTCTGTGCTGTCTGCGCCGTGCGACACTCCGATCCTCGTGCGCAGTCAGTGAAGCGTCTTTCTCTCCGATACCGAGTTCAGCGGGTACTCGAAGCAGGATGTGGATGCATGACGGCACGCTGCCGTTCCTGCTCCAGAAATTTCATGATGATGGGCGCTACGGCTTCAGCCCGGGTGATCAAAAACAAATGACCGTCATCGATTATGTGTAGCTGGGCATTGGGTATACGCCAAGCCAGAAGACGCATATTTATCAGCGGTATCAGGGGATCGTCGTCACCGGCCAGCACCAGGGTGGGCTGATGGATCTTGTGCAGCCAGTGAATGCTCGTCCAGCCCATGCCCGCGAACAACTGCCAGTAGTAACCCAGTTTTCCGGACGAACGCACCTTGGCCGCATGGTTGGCCGCCAGATGCGGGTCACGGCGAAAAGCCCCGCCGTAGATTTCCGGTGCGATGCGGATCACGTGGGACGGCTGAATGTAGCGCCGCGGACTGGCCATCAACCACAGCACGCGCGGTTTGCCCGGCACCATGACTGCGCCTGCCGCTGTCGCCGCCAGGACCAGTTTCTTGCAGCGTTCCGGGTAATCGTAGGCGAACTGTTGGGCCAGCGCGCCACCCCACGAAACGCCAATGGCATTGACCTGGCCATAATCCAGGTAGTCGAGCATCCGCGCGGCCAGCTTCGCCAGACCCGGAAAGCGGTAAGGACGATTGGGCGTCGACGAACCGCCCACACCGGGCACATCGAATGCAATGACCTCCAGGTCCGGGTCCAGCGCATCGACGAATGGAAACACCAGCTCAAGGTTGGCACCGATGCCGTTGAAAATCAGCAGCGGTGTCAAATGGGGTTTGCCTGGGCGCACTGCGGTGCGAATGCTATGACCATTCAAATCAATGGTTCGGAAAATAAACGGTTGCGGCATGCGCGAAGCCCTGTGGGTTAAACCGCTGGGAAAGCTGTCCTGCGCTTCTACCAGAGAGACCGGGGGCTGACCCCGGTGTGTAAGTGTCCAATAATTATGTAACGGCGGCGGCGGGTACTTCCTGACGCCATCCGTCGCCATCGTTTAGCGTTCGTGCACGTAGGTGCCGGGTGCCGCCTCGCCTGCCGGGTAGGCCTTGTTGCCCAGGTGCGCCGGGGTTTTCTTCAGCTTGCCCGAGCGTTCGGTCTGCCAGCCCTGCCAGTACAGCCACCAGGAATCAGTGTGCTTGGTGCCGTTCTCCTGCCAGGCTTTGGCGTCGGTCGGCATATCCGGGTTGGTCATGTAGCGCGACTTGGGGTTGCCCGGCGGGTTGAGAATGCTTTGGATGTGACCACTGCTGGACAGCACGAATTCAGTTTTTCCGCCGAACAGCTGCGCCGATTTGTAGCAGGACATCCAGGGCGTGATGTGATCGTTGGTGCCGGCCAGGGAGAACACATCGCTGGTGACTTGCCTGAGGTCGATGGGTGTGCCGCAAACCTCGAGGGCGTTGGGTCGAATCAGCGGATTGTTCTTGAACATCTCGATCAGGTCGCCATGAAACGCGGCGGGCAGGCGCGTGGTGTCGTTGTTCCAGAACAGGATGTCGAAAACGGGCGGTTCGTTGCCCAGCAGGTAATTGTTGACCCAGTAATTCCAGATCAGATCGTTGGGTCGCATCCAGGCAAATACCTTGGCCATGTCGCGCCCCTCCAGGACGCCCGCCTGATAGGAGTGGCGCTTGGCCGACTCCAGGGTCTGCTCGTCGACGAACAGCGCCACGTCGGTGTCCATCGTGGTGTCGAGCACGCTGACCAGCAACGTCAGGGCATTGACCTTCTGCTCGCCCAGCGCCGCGTAGTGCCCCAGCAGCGCGGTGCAGGTAATGCCGCCGGAGCAGGCGCCCAACATGTTGATGTCTTTACTGCCGGTGATGGCCATGACCACTTCCACCGCGTCTTTAAGAGCGTCGATGTAGGTGGACAGCCCCCATTCACGCTGGGCCTTGGTGGGGTTGCGCCAACTGACGATAAACGTCTGCACCTGACTGCGCAGGCAGAAGCGTGCCAGGCTCTTTTCGGGGCTCAGATCGAACACATAGAACTTGTTGATCTGTGGTGGCACGACCAGCAGCGGCCGTTCGTGTATCTGTTCAGTGATGGGTTTGTACTGGATCAGTTCGAGGACGTCATTGCGATACACCACGGCGCCTTCGGTGGTGCCCAGGCTCTTGCCGACTTCGAAGGCGTCCATGTTGACCTGGCTCGGCATGCCGCCGTTGTGTACCAGGTCCTTGGCCAGATGCGACAGGCCGTCGAGGACGCTTTTGCCTCCGGTCTCGAAGAAGCGTTTGACGGCAGCCGGGTTGGCCGCGCTGTTGGTGGGCGACATGGCTTCGGTCAGCAGGTTGATCACAAAGTGACCACGGCTGATGTCCTGGGGCGAAAGATTGCTGTTGCCCACCCAGTCATGCAGCTCCTTGCGCCAGGCCAGGTAAGTCTGCATGTAACGGCGGTACAGCGGGTTCTGGCTCCAGGCCGGATCGACAAAACGTCGATCATCGCTCTCCGGTTGCAGCGTCGATTTGCCCAACAACACATTCTTGAGTTCAAGGCCGAAATGCGCGACATGCCTGGCACTGTGCCAGGGTTGTTTGAGCGCCTGGCGCAATACGGTCCGGGCTGTGGCCAGTAAGTCCTTGCGGCGCAAGCCCACCACGGGGTTAAGGCCCAGGGTGTGTTCAGAAGCTTGGCTTTGCAGGTCATCGTTGCTTTTGCTACTCATCTACGACGCTCCATTGTCCTGAGACGAGCGCTGACTTCCCTGTGAAAAAACAGCGCCACAGGCCAATGCCAGCACTACTGCTCGGGTTACCGATGATGGCTAAAACCGTATGTTCCAGGGGATCTGCGGACACCACCGTCTTGCGCCTCTGAACTGCTGCGCTCCCTGCGACGGTTACGGAGCACACCCCTTTATGCTGCATGTTTCAATGCAGGGAACTTGCCAGAGTCATTGGTTACGCGAGATTTCAAAAAATCGCAAGCAGCGCCAGTCATTGGCCGCTGCGCGGACCATTGAAACAAAAGGAATTAGAAACTGCGTCCTAAAATGCCCGACGGCCAAGAGCTGCGGACTAGAGCGATTACAGCATCAGCTTGATGACTTGCTCGGAAGGATCACGGGATTTACCGGCTTTTTTCAGCTCCAGCAAATAATCGTCCCACAGGGATTCCTGGCGTTGCGCCAGTTGGTAGAGATATTCCCACGTGAACAATCCGCTGTCATGACCGTCGTCGAAGGTCAGTTTTAGTGCGTACTGACCGGCCGGTTCAACCTTGGTCAGACCCACCCCCAATTTGCCGAATTGCAGGATTGGTTTGCCATGGCCCTGCACCTCGGCAGAGGGCGAATGCACCCGCAGAAATTCAGCCGGCAAATGAAACGCCTCATCAGGCCCGTACTTGAGGGTCAGGGTTTTCGAGGCTTTGTGAAGCTGGATGGCGGTGGGGATTTTGGGCATGAATACAATCCCGGCAGGTGATACATAATGCCTGTAGGAGCTCACGAGCAACGCGAGGCAGCGATAGCGGTTCTCCTGACACACCGCTTCGCGGCCGTCGTTACCTCCGGGCGCTCCTACAGGAAATTCATTTCAATTTAGTAGATCGGTTCCCACCTTGTTCCGTTAAAGAATATACCGCGACAAATCTTCGTCTTTCGCCAATTCACCCAAGTGGCCGTTCACGTACTCGGCATCGATTCTGATCAGCTCTGCACCCGGCGCGCTGGCCAGGTCACCGGCGCTGAACGAAACCTCTTCGAGCAAGCGCTCAAGCAGGGTGTGCAAGCGACGGGCACCGATGTTTTCGGTCTTCTCGTTCACTTGCCAGGCAATCTCGGCGATGCGCTTGATGCCATCGGGCTGGAACTCGATGTTCAAGCCTTCAGTCTTGAGCAGCGCGCAGTATTGCTCGGTCAGCGACGCGTGAGGCTCACTGAGGATGCGTTCGAAGTCCTGAGGTGTCAGGGCCTTGAGTTCCACGCGGATCGGCAGACGGCCTTGCAGCTCGGGCACCAGATCGCTCGGTTTGCTCAGATGGAACGCGCCGGAGGCAATGAACAGGATGTGGTCGGTCTTGACCATGCCCAGCTTGGTGTTCACGGTGCAGCCTTCGATCAGCGGCAGCAGGTCGCGCTGTACACCCTCGCGGGACACATCCACGCCACCGGAATTACCGCGCTTGGCGACCTTGTCGATTTCGTCGATGAACACAATGCCATGCTGCTCGACCGCTTCCAGCGCCTTGGCCTTGAGTTCTTCTTCATTGACCAGCCGCCCGGCTTCTTCTTCGCGCACCAGTTTCAGGGCTTCTTTTACCTTCAACTTGCGGCTTTTCTTCTTGCCCTTGCCCATGTTGGCAAACAGGCTTTGTAACTGATTGGTCATCTCTTCCATGCCCGGTGGCGCGGAAATATCGACGCCCACGGTTTCGCTGATCTCGATCTCGATTTCCTTGTCATCCAGCTGCCCTTCACGCAAGCGCTTGCGGAACAGCTGGCGAGTATTGGAGTCGGTGCTGGTCGCTGCGTCGTCGTTGAAACCCATGCGGGCAGGCGGCAACAAGGCATCAAGAATGCGTTCTTCGGCGGCGTCTTCGGCGCGATGGCGGACCTTGACGATTTCCTGCTCGCGCAGCAGCTTGATGGCGGCATCGGCCAGATCACGGATGATCGACTCGACATCACGGCCTACATAGCCGACTTCGGTGAACTTGGTGGCTTCAACCTTGATGAACGGCGCGTTGGCCAGTTTGGCCAGGCGACGGGCAATTTCGGTCTTGCCGACGCCGGTCGGGCCGATCATCAGAATGTTCTTGGGCGTCACTTCAACGCGCAGCTCTTCCGGCAGTTGCATCCGGCGCCAGCGATTACGCAGGGCGATGGCGACGGCGCGCTTGGCATCGTCCTGGCCGATGATATGGCGATTGAGTTCGTGGACGATTTCGCGGGGAGTCATTGACATGGTAGTTGGCGGTCCTCCAGCTGAATCAAGGGCTACGTGGGCGCTTTTACAAGCGGCCAAGGCCGTCTCATTCAGCGAGGTCCTGCTCCTCAATGGTGATGTTGTGGTTGGTGAACACGCAGATATCGCCAGCGATATGCAATGCGGTTTCGGCGATTTCACGGGCCGAGAGTTCAGTCTTCAGCAGCAGGGCGCGAGCAGCGGCTTGCGCAAACGCGCCGCCGGAACCCATGGCGATCAGGCCATCTTCGGGCTCAACGACGTCGCCGTTACCGGTGATGATCAAGGAGGCATCTTTGTTGGCAACGGCAAGCATGGCCTCAAGACGGCTGAGAGAGCGGTCGGTACGCCATTCTTTGGCGAGTTCGACGGCGGCACGCACCAGATGACCTTGGTGCTTCTCAAGTTGCCCTTCGAAGCGTTCGAAAAGAGTGAACGCATCGGCTGTGGCCCCGGCAAAACCGGCGATCACTTCACCGTGATAGAGGCGACGCACTTTCTTCGCGTTGCCTTTCATGACGGTATTGCCAAGTGAGACCTGGCCGTCGCCAGCCATGACGACTTTGCCGTGGCGGCGCACTGAAACGATGGTGGTCAAGGGAGAGTCTCCACGCAGCGGGGCGAAAATGCCCTGGTGCAAACTCATATGGGGGTGGGGAAGGGTATTTCAACCTTGACGAACGTCGGGGGATGAATGGCGGGACCGGCCAACTCTTTTCGCAAGGCAGGACCTGTAGGAGCGAGCTTGCTCGCGATCGGCTGCGAAGCAGGCGTGAAAATGATGAATTCACCCTTGCTTGAAGGTCGTGCCGACCTTATCGCGAGCAAGCTCGCTCCTACACATCAAACGGTTTTACTTGCTGCGCTGCTGCAACAACAGGTTACTAAATCCGCCGCCTGCCAGTTGCTTCTGGGCGATGGTCAGTTGTTCACGGTTGCTGAACGGTCCGACCAGCACGCGGTACCAGGTTTCTTCCTTGACCGTACCTGACTCAACCCCGGCCGTCTGGCCCAGCAGGATGATCTGCGCCCTGACCTTGTCGGCGTCTTCTTTCTTGCGGAACGAGCCCGCCTGCAGGAAGAACTGCGTGACCGCTGCCGGTTTTGCAACCGGTGGCGCGGGGGGCGGTGTCAGGCCGCTGAGGGCGGCCTGAGCCCGGGCGGTATCAATCTTCGCGGCCTGCTCCGGCGTGACCGGAACCACTGGCGCCACCACAGGCGGCGGGGTTTTTTCCGGTACGGCTTCGTTAGGCACGATGACTTCCGATTCCGGCAGCAGCGTGTAGAAGTCGTACTTGGGCTTCACGGGTGCGGTCGGGCTCGGCGGTGTCTTGTTCGCTTCGGCAATTTTGGCGGCCTTGGCATCGGCCTTGACCCGCTTGATGTCGTCGCCGCCGGGTTCGAGCTTCATCAGAAACACCACGAACGCACCGACGCTCAGGCCGATGACCAGCCACAACCATCCTGGAATCGGCTTCTTCGCGGGTGCCTGATAACGGCTGGCGCCGCGCTTGGGAGCCGGTTTCTTTTTTGCAACTGCCAACTTACATGCGCTCCAGAGTTTCCAGGCCCAAAAGATCCAGGCCTTGCTTGAGGGTGCGGCCGGTCAGGGCAGCCAGGCGCAGGCGGCTTTGTTGTTGCTCCGCATTGTCCGCGCCAAGGATCGGGCAGTTCTCATAAAAGCTGGAGAACAGACCCGCCAGATCATAGATGTAGGCACAGAGTACGTGAGGTGTGCCTTTTTCCGCGACGTTATTCAGGACTTCTCCAAACTGCGCCAGACGCGCCGCCAGTTCGGTTTCCTGCGGGGCCTCAAGTACGATCCGGCCTTTGCTGGCGTCAAACGGCGTGCCGAGCTTGCGGAACACACCCGCCACGCGGGTGTAGGCGTACAGCAGGTACGGCGCGGTGTTGCCTTCGAAGCTGAGCATCTGATCGAAATTGAAGCTGTAGTCGCTGGCGCGGTGTTTGGACAAATCGGCGTATTTCACGGCGCTGATGCCCACGGCCCTGGCAATGTTGCGCAATTCGTCTTCGGCCAGCTCCGGGTTCTTCTCTTTGACCAGTGCGTAGGCGCGCTCCTTGGCTTCATCCAGCAGGTCGATCAGTTTGACAGTGCCGCCGTCGCGAGTCTTGAACGGGCGGCCATCGGCGCCGTTCATGGTGCCAAACCCCATGTGCTCCAGTTGCATGCCGTCGTGAACGAAACCGGCCTTGCGCGCCACTTCGAAGACTTGCTGAAAGTGCAGCGCCTGACGCTGATCGACGAAATACAACGCACGGTCGGCCTTCAGGACGTTGCTGCGGTAGCGAATGGCCGCCAGGTCCGTGGTTGCGTAAAGGTAGCCACCACCGGCCTTTTGCACGATGACCGGCAGCGGCGTGCCTTCGGCGGTCTTGAACTCGTCGAGGAACACGCACTGCGCGCCGTTGCTTTCGACCAGCAGGCCAGCGGTCTTCAGGTCCGAAACCACATTGGCCAGATCATCGTTGTAGGCACTTTCGCCCATCACGTCGGCCGGAGTCAGCTTGACGTTGAGCAGGTCATAGACTTGCTGGCAGTGGGAAAGCGAGATGTCCTTGAAATGGGTCCACAGCTTGAGGCATTCAGCGTCACCCGCTTGCAGCTTGACCACCAGGGCGCGGGCGCGCTCGGCAAACTCTTCGGATTCGTCGAAGCGTTTTTTCGCGGCGCGGTAGAAATTCTCAAGATCGGACAGCTCGTCACTGGCGGTCGGCTGCTCCTGCAGATAGGCCAGCAGCATGCCGAATTGCGTGCCCCAGTCACCGACGTGGTTCTGGCGAATCACGGTGTCGCCCAGAAACTCCAGAACGTTGGCCACGCCATCGCCAATGATGGTCGAGCGCAAATGACCGACGTGCATTTCCTTGGCCAGGTTCGGTGCCGACAGATCGACCACCGTGCGCTGGTTCGCGCCAGCCTTGTGGATTGACAGCTTCGGATCGGCCAGTGCTGCGTCCAGGCGTGCGGCCAGGGCTTGGGTGTTCTGGAAGAAGTTGAGGAAGCCGGGACCGGCGATTTCAACCTTGCTGACCTGCTCGTCGGCGGGCAGCGCAGCGATGATTTTTTCCGCCAGGTCACGCGGTTTCATGCCGGCCGGCTTGGCCAGCATCATCGCGATGTTGCTGGCGAAGTCGCCGTGAGTCTTGTCCTTGGCGTTTTCCACCTGAATCGCCGGCGACAGGCCTTCCGGCAAGACGCCTTCGTTGACGAGTCGGGTCAGTGCTTGTTGGATCAGCTGGCGAATGGTGTCTTTCATGGTGCTCTCTTCGACCGCAAGCGCGGCAGCGCCTGGATGCGCGGGTGGAAAAACTGGGCATTATCCGTTGCCGGAGCCGCATTGCCAACCACTGTTGGAGCGAGCGGGCGGCGCTCCAACGGGCTTTGGCTTCAATACAAATCCACCGGATCCACATCCAGCGACCACCTGACCTGTCTTGCGCTGGGCATTTGTTCCAGTGCCAGCAGCCAGGCGCTGAGCAGGCGATGCAAAGGCGTTCGGGCGCTGGCTTGTACGAGCAGTTGTGCGCGATAGCGTCCGGCGCGGCGTTCCATCGGGGCCGGGACCGGGCCGAGCAGTTCAATGCCGCCCAGGTTCATGTCGATCAACAATTGCTCGGCTTCGGCGCACGCTTCGTCGAGGAAACCTTCAGCCTGCCCCGGTTTATGCGCTTCGGCCCGCAGCAAGGCCAGATGGGAGAACGGCGGCAGGCCAGCGGCCCGGCGTTCGCTCAGCGCTTGCTCGGCAAAAGCGAAGTAACCTTGCTCGGTCAACTGGATCAGCAGCGGGTGTTCGGCCAGGTGCGTCTGGATAATCACCCGGCCAGGCTCTTCGGCGCGCCCTGCACGCCCGGCGACCTGCACGATCAACTGCGCCATGCGCTCGCTGGCGCGGAAGTCGCCGGAGAACAAGCCGCCGTCGGCGTCCAGAATCGACACCAGCGTGACGCGAGGAAAGTGGTGCCCTTTGGCAAGCATTTGCGTGCCCACCAGAATGCACGGCTGGCCGCGCTGAATCGTGGTGAACAGCTGATTCATCGCGTCCTTGCGCGAGGTGCTGTCGCGATCGACCCGCAGCACCGGGTAATCGGGAAACAGAATCGCCAGCCGCTCTTCGGCGCGCTCGGTCCCTGCGCCTACCGGGCGCAAATCCACTTTGCCGCACGAAGGGCACTGGCGCGGCACGCGTTCCACGTGGCCGCAATGGTGGCAGCGCAACTCGCCGGAACGTTGATGCACCGTCATCCGCGCATCGCAGCGGGGGCAGCCGGACAGCCAGCCGCAATCGTGGCACAGCAGGGTCGGCGCAAAGCCACGGCGGTTGAGGAACACCAGCACTTGCTGGCCGGCCGCCAGCGTTTGCCCGATAGCCTGCTGCATCGGGCCGGAAATGCCGCTGTCCAACGGACGACTTTTTACGTCCAGGCGCAGGAATTTCGGCTGTTGCGCGCCGCCAGCCCGCTGGTTGAGGCGCAACAGGCCGTAACGACCGGTGTAGGCGTTGTGCAGGCTTTCCAGTGAAGGCGTAGCAGAGCCGAGCACGATGGGAATGTTTTCCTGCCGGGCGCGCACCAGCGCCAGGTCCCGTGCGTGATAGCGCAAACCTTCCTGCTGTTTATAGGAACCGTCGTGCTCTTCATCGATGATGATCAGGCCGGGGTTCTTCATCGGCGTGAACAGCGCCGAGCGCGTGCCGATAATAATGTCGGCGTCGCCGTCCCGAGCGGCAAGCCAGGTGTCCAGCCGGTCACGGTCGTTGACTGCCGAATGCACCAGGGCAATGCGCGCATTGAAGCGATGCTCGAAGCGCGCCAGGGTTTGCGGACCCAGGTTGATTTCAGGGATGAGCACCAGCGCCTGCTTGCCGGCTTCCAGGGTTTCACGGATCAGTTGTAGATAGACTTCGGTCTTGCCGCTGCCCGTCACCCCGGCCAGCAGGAAGGCATGAAAGCTGTCGAAACCTGCGCGAATGGCTTCATAGGCGGCGCGTTGTTCCGTATTGAGGGGCAATTCCGGCTGGGCCAGCCAGTGCTCGTGGCGCGGCGTGGGGGCATGGCCGCGAACCTCTACCTCCACCAGTCCCTTGGCCAGCAACAGGTTCAGGCTTTCCTTGTTAAGCATCAGCTTGCTGAGCAACTGATGCGCCACACCATGAGGATGTTGAGCCAGTGTGGTCAGGGCTTCGCGTTGCTTGGGTGCCCGGGCGATGCGCGGGTCGTGGACGCTGGCACCGGACGCCACCTGCCAGAAGCGCTCCTGGCGCGACTCGGCGGGCTCACCCTGGCGTAGCAGGACGGGCAGCGCCCAACTCAAGGTGTCGCCGAGGCTGTGCTGGTAATACTGGGACGTCCACAGGCACAGCTTGAACAGCGACGGCGGCAGCGGCGCGTGCTGGTCCAGCAGGGCGATGGCGGGCTTGAGCTTTTCGGCGGGCACTTCGCTGTGGTCGGTCACTTCTATAAGAATGCCGATCATTTCCCGGCGCCCGAACGGCACCCGCACGCGCATGCCGGGCATCAACGCACTGCGCAGCACGCCGGCGGGCGCGCGGTAGTCGAACAGTCGACGCAGTGGCGAGGGCAGGGCGAGGCGCAGTATGGCGTCGGGCACGCGGGGTTTCCCTGTTACGGAGTATGACGGATGCGCGATCTTAGCAGACGACCGGTTTAAACGGCGGCTTGCGTGTTCAGAATTCTCTGGTACTATCCGCAGCCTTATTACGTGCGGTATTCGACAATAGTGTTGGATGGCGGCACGCTAGCCCGAGGAAGTACCGATGAAAGCTGATATCCATCCAGTTTACGAAGCCATTGACGCTACTTGCAGCTGCGGCAATGTCATCAAAACTCGCTCCACACTGGCCAAGCCTCTGAGCCTGGACGTGTGCAACGAATGCCACCCGTTCTACACCGGTAAGCAGAAGACGCTTGACGTCGGCGGTCGTGTTGACAAGTTCAAGTCGCGCTTCGGTGCTTTCGGCGCAACCAAAGCTCCTGCTGCTGCAGAGTAAGGTTGGCCGTTCTGGGATCTCCACTGGATTTCTCCAGGCTGCTTAAAAAGGCGTCCCTCGCGGGCGCCTTTTTTATGTCTGCGATTTGGCTGTCCGGTGCTCAAGCGTTTTGTCCGGTGCCCGCCTCGTTGCCGGTTTTTCAGGTCGAACGGGTAGTCGATGGCGACACGCTGCGCCTGACCGATGGCCGCAGCGTGCGCATGATTGGCTTGAACGCGCCGGAGACCGGCAGGAAAGGCCGGACCGCCGAGCCGTTCGCCGAGGCCGCAAAGCGCCGCCTGCAAGGGCTGGTGGCGGAGAATGACAGCCGGATCGGCCTGCAAGTGGGCCAGGAGGCCCGGGACCGTTACGGCCGAACCCTGGCCAACGTCTATGGGCGCAACGGTGCCAATCTCGAAGCGCAACTGCTGAGCGAGGGGCTCGGTTATCGGGTGGCGGTCTCGCCCAATGTGGCGTTGGTGGAGTGCCAGCAGGCCGCTGAGCGCATCGCGCGCCGGGCCAGGATTGGGGTGTGGCGCAATTCTCCCGTGCAATCTGCGGATCAGATCAACAAAGGCGGGTTCGCCCTTGTCTCGGGGCGCGTCGCGGATGTGCAGCAAAACGGCGGCGGTTTGTGGATCGAACTGCAAGGCGGCGTGGTGTTGCGGATCGCGCCAGCGCTGCTGGATCAGTTCGACGCTGCGGCAGTTCGTCGCATGAAAGGCCAGACAATCGAAGCCCGTGGCTGGGTCATTGATCGCTCGAAACGTGGCGGCCTGAGGTCAGGCCAGGCGCGCTGGATGATGCCGATTACGCATCCGGCGATGTTGGACCTCTAAATCCGCCCGCTCCAACGACTGCCTCGCCAACAAGTTGGCCCATGCAACGCCCTCAATATAAGCGTAAAGTCTTAGCTCCCGCCCCTTGACAGTAGTGACTGGCCAGTCTTGTTAGGACTTTGCATCTTGCGTATCCTCGGCGGTCCGTCTGTCCCACAGTAAAAAAAAGCGGAATGCCCACATGTCTGATTTGAAAACTGCCGCGCTCGAATATCACGCCAACCCGCGTCCAGGGAAATTGAGCGTAGAACTTACCAAGCCCACCGCAACCGCTCGTGATCTGGCCCTGGCTTACAGCCCTGGCGTTGCCGAGCCGGTGCGTGAAATCGCCCGTGATCCTGAGTTGGCCTACAAATACACGGGCAAAGGCAATCTGGTAGCAGTTATTTCCGATGGCACCGCCATTCTCGGTCTGGGTAACCTGGGCCCATTGGCTTCCAAGCCGGTGATGGAAGGCAAGGGTGTTCTGTTCAAGCGTTTCGCTGGCATCGACGTATTCGACATCGAAGTCGACTCGGAAAGCCCGCAGGCGTTCATCGACACCGTTAAGCGCATTTCCATCACCTTCGGTGGCATCAACCTCGAAGACATCAAGGCGCCAGAGTGCTTTGAGATCGAGAAAGCGCTGATCGAACAATGCGACATCCCGGTTTTCCACGATGACCAGCACGGCACCGCCATTGTGACGGCGGCGGGCATGATCAACGCGCTGGAAATCGTCGGCAAGACGCTCGCAGATGCCAAAATTGTCTGCCTGGGCGCTGGCGCTGCGGCCATCTCCTGCATGAAGTTGCTGGTGAGCATGGGCGCGCAGATCGAGAATATCTTCATGGTTGACCGCACTGGCGTTATTCACGCCGAGCGCAGCGACCTGAACCAGTACAAGGCCGTGTTCGCGCACGCCACTGAAAAACGCACGCTGTCTGACGCCCTCGACGGCGCTGACGTGTTCGTGGGTCTGTCCGGTCCGAATCTACTGAGCGCTGAAAACCTGAAGCTGATGGCCAAGGACCCGATCGTGTTTGCCTGCTCGAACCCTGATCCGGAAATCGCCCCGGAGCTGGCGCACGCCACCCGCGATGACGTGATCATGGCGACCGGTCGTTCGGACTACCCGAACCAGGTCAACAACGTGCTGGGCTTCCCGTTCATCTTCCGCGGTGCCCTGGACGTTCGCGCCAAGCGCATCAACGAAGAAATGAAAATCGCTGCCGCCAACGCCTTGCGCCAACTGGCCAAGCTGCCTGTGCCTCAGGAAGTCTGCGACGCTTACGGCGGTATCAAGCTGGAATTCGGTCGTGAGTACATCATTCCGAAACCGATGGATGCTCGCCTGCTGGGCCTGATTGCTGACGCCGTAGCCAAGGCGGCTATCGAGAGTGGCGTTGCAACGCTGCCGTATCCAAAGCACTACCCGCTGACCAGCGTTGATGACGTGTTTAACGGCTAAACGCTGAATCGGAAACACAAAAAACCCTGCAACGATGCAGGGTTTTTTTGTGGGTGCAGTTCATGGCCGCGGGACCGGCTTTAGCCGGGAAGGGGTATTTCGGGCGATGCAGATGCAGCGAACGCCCTGGCCTCTTCCCGGTGCGGCAGGCTCACCGCGTTATCGTTCTTCGCGGCCAAGCCTCGCTCCAACAGATCTGCCTGATCAGAACAAGTCGATAGGTGCCGACTCATCCGCTGGCAGCGGGCTGCCCGGTGCGCTGCCGCCCAGTTCATTGACGCTCGGTGGCGTGTCTTCGCTCTTGAACAGTTCGAAGAACGCATTCGGCGTGCTCGGGGTGGCTGCGCGGCCGCTGATCGGGTCGACTCGCAGGCTGAGGAGGCCCTCCGGTTCTGCCTGCTCATGGGGCGGCTTGTCTTTCAAGGCTGCGCTCATGTACGTCATCCAGATCGGCAGCGCGACGGTCCCGCCAAACTCATGACGGCCCAGGCTTTCCGGTTGGTCAAAGCCGGTCCAGACCGTGGTCACGTAGTCGGCGTTATAACCCGTGAACCACGCATCCTTGGATTCGTTGGTCGTACCGGTCTTGCCCGCGATGTCCGGGCGATTCATCGCCAGGGCGCGACGGCCTGTGCCGCGTTTGATCACGTCTTTCAACATGCTGTTGAGGATGTACGTCGTGCGGCCATCGACAATGCGCTCGGCAACGGCAGGCGCTGCTGGCTCTGCAGGCTGGGTGGTCGGCGGCGGACCTTCGGTGGAGGAAGCCACCAGCGCCGGGCCGTTGGGGACCGCCACCACGTTGGTGTTCGGGGCTGTATGGCTGTCCACGGCTGGCACGGTCGGCGGATTGGCTTCAAACAGCGTGGCGCCGTCGCGGCTCTCGATTTTCTGGATCAGGTAAGGGCTGACTTTGTACCCGCCGTTGGCAAACGTACTCCAGCCGCTGACGATTTCCATCGGCGTCAGCGTTGCGGTGCCCAGCGCCAGGGACAGGTTGCGTGGCAGGTCGTCTTTGTTGAAACCGAATCGCGTGATGTAGTTGATCGCGTTGTCGATGCCCAGTTGCTGCAGCAGGCGAATCGACACCAGGTTGCGGGACTTGTACAGCGCTTCGCGCAGCCGGATCGGGCCCAGGAAGGTGCCGGTATCGTTCTTGGGGCGCCAGACTTTATCGAGGTATTCGTCAACGAATACGATAGGCGCATCGTTCACCAGGCTCGACGCGGTGTAACCGTTGTCCAGTGCCGCGCAGTAAAGGAACGGTTTGAAGCTGGAGCCGGGTTGACGCTTGGCCTGCATGGCGCGGTTGTAGTTGCTCTGCTCGAAGGCAAAACCGCCCACCAGCGCCCGAATCGCACCGTTTTGCGGATCAAGGGACACCAGTGCGCTCTGCGCGACGGGGATCTGGCTGAATTTAAGCGAGTCATTTTCCTGGCGTTGCACGCGAATCAGATCACCTACCTGAGCTACGTCAGCAGGTTGCCTTGGATTTGGCCCCAGACTGTTGGTGTTCAGATAGGGGCGTGCCCATTTCATGGTCGCCCAATCGACGGTTTCTTCTTTTTCACCATTACGGGTCAACACGCGCAGACCGGTTTTGTCGACCTGGGTGACGATGGCCGGCTCAAGGGTGCTGATGGTGCGCTGCTTGATGAGCTCCTTCGCCCAGCTTTCGCGGGTCATGCCCGGGAAACGGCTCTCGGGGCCGCGATAGCCATGGCGCTGGTCGTAGTCGATCAAGCCTTCCTGAACCGCGTTGTTGGCGTGTTCCTGAAGGTCGCTTGGAACAGTAGTGGTGACGCGGAAGCCTTCGGTATAGGCTTCGCTGCCATAACGGCCGACCATTTCGGCGCGGGCCATTTCGGCGATGTACGGGGCGTTCACTTCGGGTGTCGGCACGTGGTAGCTGGCGTTGATCGGCTCGCTGAGGGCGGCCTGATAAGCGTTCTGGTCGATCTTGCCGAGCTTGAACATGCGGCCCAGGATCCAGTCGCGACGTTCTTTGGCGCGAACCGGGTTGGCCAGCGGATTGAAGCGCGAGGGGGCCTTGGGCAGGCCTGCGATCATCGCCATCTGCGCCAGGGTTATGTCACGGATGGATTTCCCGTAATACACCTGTGCGGCCGCCTCGATACCGTAGGCGCGGTTACCCAGGTAGATTTTGTTGACGTAAAGCTCAAGGATTTCATCCTTGGTGAGTTGGCGCTCAATTTGCAGTGCGAGGAGAATCTCGGTGGTTTTGCGCGAGAAGCTGCGTTCGCTGGTCAGGAAGTAGTTTTTCGCCACCTGCATGGTGATGGTGCTGCCGCCGGACTGGATGTGGCCGCTCTTGATCAGTTGTGAGGCGGCGCGCATCAGGCTGCCAGGGTCTACGCCGTAGTGATTGGCGAAATTATCGTCTTCGGCGGACAACAGGGCGTTGATGAAGTTGGGTGGTATCTCAGCGAAACGGATGGGAGTACGGCGCATTTCGCCAAACTCTGCAATCAATTTCCCGTCGCTGCTGTATACACGGAGCGGTATTTGCAGTTGGATACTGCGCAGCGCGTCGACTGACGGCAGGCTAGGGCTCAGATAAAGGAATGCACCGCTTAGACCGAGCAACAGCCCGCAGAATATAGCGACGAGAGACCACCAGAAAAACTTCAGCAGGCGTATCAAGGCTTTTGGATTTCCAGAAAAAAGAATGGGTTAAGCGCAGGCCGTTACAAACGAACACGCCTTGAAGCTTGGTTATACGAAAAAAACGCTGGGCATTATAAGCATTTTTCGTCCCCGAGCGTTATTTGCGCTACTGTCAAGGCTGCCGACAGTGGCTTTGGACAAAAAAATCTCCGTAAGTGACGGAAACTCATAGGAATTAGGTTGTGTTCGAACTCTTCAGTAAGAAGGCCAACACCCTTCTAGGGATCGATATAAGCTCCACCTCGGTAAAACTCCTTGAGTTGAGTCGTTCCGGCAACCGATACAAGGTTGAGTCTTACGCGGTCGAGCCGCTCCCGGCGAATGCCGTGGTCGAAAAAAATATCGCCGAGCTCGAAGGTGTCGGTCAGGCGCTGTCTCGCGTTCTGGTCAAGGCCAAGACCAATGTCCGAGGCGTAGCCCTTGCCGTGGCGGGTTCGGCGGTCATCACCAAGACGATCGAGATGGACGCTGGCCTTTCCGATGACGACATGGAAAACCAGCTCAAGCTCGAAGCGGATCAGTACATTCCTTACCCGCTTGAAGAAGTCGCCATCGATTTCGAAGTCCAGGGCTATTCGGTGCGCAATCCCGAGCGTGTCGAAGTGCTGCTTGCCGCCTGTCGCAAGGAAAACGTCGAAGTCCGCGAAGCGGCTCTGGCGCTGGCCGGGCTCAATGCCAAAGTCGTCGATGTCGAAGCCTACGCGCTGGAGCGTGCCTTCGGCCTGTTGTCTGCTCAGTTGGGCAATGGTCACGACAAATTGACGGTGGCTGTCGTCGATATCGGCGCCACCATGACCACCCTGAGTGTGTTGCACAACGGCCGCATCATCTATACCCGCGAACAACTGTTCGGCGGCCGCCAGCTCACCGAAGAGATTCAGCGTCGGTACGGGCTTTCGATGGAAGAGGCCGGGCTGGCCAAGAAACAGGGCGGCCTGCCGGATGACTACAACACCGAGGTATTGCAGCCGTTCAAGGACGCAGTGGTTCAGCAAGTCACCCGCTCGCTGCAGTTTTTCTTCGCTGCCGGGCAGTACAACACCGTTGACTACATCATGCTGGCCGGCGGCACGGCCTCGATTGCCGGCCTCGATCACCTGATTCAACAGCGCGTCGGCACGCCGACCCTGGTCGCCAACCCGTTTGCTGACATGGCGCTGAGCGCCAAGGTCAACGCCGGTGCCCTGGCCAGTGATGCGCCCGCCTTGATGATTGCCTGCGGTCTGGCCTTGAGGAGTTTCGACTGATGGCCCGGATCAACCTTCTTCCCTGGCGCGAACAGCTTCGCGAAGAGCGCAAGAAACGCTTCCTGACGGCGTTGGTCGGCGTCCTGGTCATCGCAGTGGGCGCGCTGTTGCTGTTCGATCAATACGTCAGCCGGGCTGTGACGCATCAGCTCGCGCGCAATGCTTTCATTCAAAAGGAAATTGTCCAGCTGGATGGCCGCATCAAGGAAATCAGCGAATTGCGTGCGCGCCGCAAGCAGCTACTCGAACGCATGAAAATCATTCAGGACCTGCAAGGTAATCGGCCGATCATCGGTCGCATCTTCGATCAGATGGCGCGGACCTTGCCGGATGGCGTGTATTTTTCCGAAGTGAAAATGGCCGGTCAGTTGATCAGCATCAGCGGGGCGGCAGAGTCCAACAATCGTGTCTCGGACCTGATGCGTAATCTCGATGCGTCCGACTGGCTGGACGCTCCGGTCCTGAACGAGGTCAAAGCCAATGCCGACAGCCCGGTAGATCGAGCCAACGTTTTCCAGTTGACCGTGCGCCAGACGCAACCGGCGATTGAAGGAGACAAGCCATGAATCTTTCTGAATCCCTGGAAGGGTTGCGCCGGATTGATATCAGCGAGCTTGACCTGAACAACATCGGGTCCTGGCCTGCTGCGGTCAAGGGCATTTCCGGGGTGCTCCTGCTGGTGGTGGTGCTGGCCCTGGGGTACTTCTTTTTCATCCAGGACCTGGAAGTGCAGCTCGATGCAGCGCGTGCCAACGAAACCACGCTTAAAGAGCAGTTCACCACCAAGGCATTCCAGGCGGCGAACCTGGCGCCCTACAAGACCCAGATGGCCGAGATGGAAAACACCTTCGGGGCCTTGCTTCGTCAGTTGCCCAGCGACACCGAGGTGCCGGGCCTGCTGGAAGATATCACCCGTACCGGTTTGAGCAGCGGGCTCGAATTCGAAGAGATCAAACTGCTCCCTGAAGAGGCCCAGCAGTTCTATATCGAACTGCCGATACAAATCACCGTGGTCGGTGCGTACCACGACCTGGCATCCTTCGCCAGCGGGGTGGCGAGCCTGCCACGTATCGTCACGCTGCATGATTTCGACATCAAGCCAGTGGACCCCAAGAACCCCACCCGGTTGCGCATGAGCATTCTGGCCAAGACTTACCGCTATAACGATCAAGGGTTGAAGAAATGAGGCCGCCGCGACTGCTGTTCATCGTCACGGTGCTGATAAGCCTGGCCGGTTGCGACGGTAATGATAACTTCACCGACCTGACCGGTTTCATGGACGATGCCCGGGCGCGGCCTTCGGGCACTATCGAGCCGTTGCCCAAGTTTCGCCCTTACGAGGTGTTCACCTACAACGCCGCGAGTTTGCGCAGCCCGTTTCAGCCGCCCCTCAAGATCGATCGGGTCAACCGCCCGAAAGGCTCGCGTCTGGTCAAGCCGGATGAAGCACGGCCCCGGCAGTTTCTTGAAGGATTCAATATCGAGTCGTTCGAAATGGTAGGTACCATGGCCAACGACTCCGGTACCTTTGCGCTGCTCAAGGGCGCCGGAGGTGTTCACCGGGTAAAAGTAGGGGATTATCTCGGGCGTAATAACGGTCGGATCATTTCAATCAACGAATCACAGGTCGATGTCGTTGAAATAGTTCCTGACGGAGAGGGGGCATGGTTGGAAAGGCCGCGCAGTATTTCCCTGAAAGAGCGCTCATGAAGTGGGCAAAGCCAAGCACGCAACAGACCCTTGTGTCAGCAGGACGGAATTGAACATGACTAGGATTCTCTCGATTATCGGCATGTCGCTATGGATTGCGATGACGTCGTCGATTCTCCAGGCGGCCAACCTCAAAACGCTGGACGTCGCTGCGCTGCCGGGAGACCGGGTCGAACTCAAGTTGACGTTCGACGCCCCGGTTCCTGCGCCGCGTGGCTATACCACCGACCAGCCAGCGCGCATCGCCCTGGACCTGCCGGGTGTCACCAGCCAGTTGGCGACCAAGACTCATGACCTGGGCACGGGCAATGCACGCAGCGTGGTGGTCATCGAGGCCAAGGATCGAACCCGCGTCATCATCAACCTGACGACGCTGACGCCTTACAGCTCCCGTGTCGAGGGCAACACCCTGTTCGTGGTCGTGGGCCAGGGCGCTTCGGCTGTCCAGGCGTCCCAGCCTTCCACGGCCCAGGGCGCTACACGGGTGGCTGTCCCGCCCGCCAGCCCTGTCAGGCCCTATGTGCCGGTGGGGAAGGCGATCAAGAGTGTCGATTTTCAGCGCGGCGAGTTGGGTGAAGGCAATGTCGTCATCGAGCTGACAGACCCCGGCATCGCGCCCGATATTCAGGAGCAGGGCGGCAGGATTCGCGTTGAGTTTCCCAAGACTCAGTTACCGGAAAAACTCCGTCTGCGCCTGGACGTGAAGGACTTCGCCACGCCCGTGCAGTTCATCAATTCCAGTGTTTCCGGTGATAAAGCCACCGTCAGTATCGAGCCGTCCGGTGCTTTCGATTATTCGGCTTATCAGACCGAGAACAAGCTGACCATCAGTGTGCGTCCGCTGACCCACGAAGACCTGGACCGTCGCAGCGCTGAAAAACCGGTCTACACCGGTGAAAAGCTGTCACTGAACTTCCAGGACATCGATGTGCGGTCGGTGCTGCAACTGATCGCGGATTTCACCAACCTCAATCTGGTTGCCAGTGACACGGTTCAGGGTGGTATCACCCTGCGCTTGCAGAACGTGCCCTGGGATCAGGCGCTGGATCTGGTGCTGAAAACCAAAGGCCTTGATAAGCGCAAGATCGGTAATGTCCTGCTGGTCGCGCCCGCGGACGAGATCGCGGCCCGGGAGCGGCAGGAAATGGAGTCGCTCAAGCAGATTGCCGAGCTGGCGCCATTGCGTCGTGAAGTCCTGCAGGTGAACTACGCCAAGGCGGCCGACATTGCCAAGCTGTTCCAGTCAGTGACCAACGCCGAGGCCAAGGCAGACGAGCGCGGCTCCATTACCGTCGATGACCGCACCAACAACATCATTGCCTATCAGACTCAGGATCGCCTGGACGAGCTGCGCCGCATTGTGTCGCAGCTGGACATTCCGGTACGCCAGGTCATGATCGAAGCGCGGATCGTCGAGGCCACGGTGGGTTACGACAAAGCCCTTGGCGTGCGTTGGGGTGGTTCGAGCACCAACGGCAACTTCACGACCAGCGGTGGCACGGCCACGTCGTCGACCCAGACCGGCCAGAGCACCAGTTCGCCGTACGTAGACCTGGGTGCCAGCGATGCCACATCCGGGATCGGCATCTCGTTCCTCACCGACAATACCTTGCTTGACCTTGAACTCAGCGCCATGGAGAAGACCGGCAACGGTGAGATAGTTTCTCAGCCCAAGGTCGTCACGTCCGACAAGGAAACGGCCAAAATCCTCAAGGGCACGGAAATTCCCTATCAGGAATCCAGCTCCAGTGGTGCCACGTCGGTCTCTTTCAAGGAGGCTTCCCTGTCACTTGAGGTCACCCCGCAGATCACCCCGGACAACCGCATCATCATGGCGGTCAGGGTCACCAAGGATGAGCCGGACTACCTGAACATGGTCAATAACGTACCCCCGATCAAGAAAAACGAGGTTAATGCCAAGGTACTGGTATCCGACGGCGAGACCATCGTGATCGGTGGTGTGTTCTCCAATACGCAAAGTAAAACCGTCGACAAGGTGCCATTTCTGGGCGATGTGCCGTATGTTGGCCGCCTTTTCCGGCGCGATGTGATTTCGGAGGAAAAAACCGAGCTGTTGGTGTTCCTCACTCCGCGTATCATGAACAACCAGGCGATTGCGGTGAGTCGTTGATTCTGTGCGAAATTTAATTCTTGTGGGACCGATGGGCGCTGGCAAAAGCACCATCGGGCGTTTGCTGGCCAAAGAGCTGAGACTGCCGTTCAAGGACTCCGACAAGGAGATTGAGCTGCGGACCGGCGCGAACATCCCATGGATCTTCGACAAGGAAGGCGAACCCGGCTTTCGCGACCGCGAGCAAGCGATGATTGCCGAGCTGTGCGACAGTGACGGTATTGTCCTGGCGACCGGTGGTGGCGCTGTGATGCGTGCCGAAAACCGCCAGGCGTTGCACGCTGGCGGTCGGGTGGTCTACCTGCACGCGTCGGTCGAGCAGCAAGTCGGACGCACGGCCCGTGATCGCAATCGGCCACTGTTGCGCACGGGTAATCCAGCCCAGGTGCTCAACGATCTGCTGGCGATTCGTGATCCGCTTTACCGGGAAATCGCGGATATCGTGATCGAAACCGACGAGCGGCCACCGCGAATGGTGGTGATTGAGATCCTGGCTCGCCTGGCAGAGCTTTCTCCCCGTTAAAGCGCAGACGGAAATGCGCTATTCTCGACGACCACAGAAACAGGGGCGAGAAAAGGCCTTGTGCCGGTTTTTACGTGAGCGCCAAAATGCGGCGCGAACACTCATTCGGTAATCAATGCGGGGACACATGCAGACACTCAAGGTCGAGCTTGGCGACCGAAGCTACCCGATTCACATTGGCGAAGGCTTGCTGGATAACCCTGAATTGCTGGCGCCGCACATTGTTGGCCGACAGGTCGCCATTGTTTCCAATGCCACCGTTGCGCCCCTTTACCTTGAGCGCCTGACGCACACCCTGAGCGGCTATAACGTGTTGCCGGTTGTGCTTCCCGATGGCGAAGCCTTCAAGAACTGGGAAACCCTGCAGACTATTTTCGATGCGCTGCTCACTGCCCGCCATGATCGCCGCACGACGGTTATCGCGCTGGGCGGCGGTGTCATCGGCGACATGGCGGGCTTTGCAGCCGCCTGCTATCAGCGTGGCGTGAATTTCATCCAGATCCCGACGACGCTGTTGTCGCAAGTGGATTCGTCGGTGGGCGGCAAGACCGGCATCAACCATCCGCTGGGCAAAAACATGGTGGGTGCGTTTTATCAGCCCGGCGTTGTCCTCATCGATACCACGACGCTCAACACCTTGCCCGAGCGCGAGCTTTCGGCGGGGCTGGCTGAAGTCATCAAATATGGCTTGATCTGCGATGAGCCGTTCCTCACCTGGCTCGAAGACAATGTCGACCGGCTGCGCGGCCTGGATCAGGTTGCGTTGACCACCGCGATTGCGCGTTCGTGCGCTGCCAAGGCGTTGGTGGTCGGCGCTGACGAACGTGAATCGGGCGTGCGGGCCACGCTCAATCTTGGCCATACCTTTGGCCACGCCATTGAGACCCACATGGGCTATGGCGTGTGGCTGCACGGTGAAGCCGTTGCGGCGGGTACGGTCATGGCGCTGGAAATGTCCTCGCGCCTGGGCTGGATCACCACGGCTGAGCGTGATCGCGGTATTCGGCTGTTCCAGCGTGCCGGTCTGCCGGTATCGCCGCCTGAAGAAATGACCGAAGACAATTTTCTTGAACACATGGCAATCGACAAAAAAGTGATCGACGGTCGTCTGCGTCTGGTGTTGCTACGCCGGATCGGCGAAGCGGTGATCACCGACGATTATCCGAAAGAAGTATTACAGGCCACGCTGGTTGCGGATTACCGCGCTCTCGTGGATCAGCTCAGAGGTTAATGAAAAATCCATGACTAGTTTGCACGCGGACGAGGCCTTCCTCGGCCATTACCAGTTGAGTCATGACCCCTTTGCAGCGCGGGTGCCTGGCTTCAAGTTTTTCCCTGCCCAGCGCAAGCCGGTGCTGGGGCAGCTCCATCATCTGGCCCGTTACAGCCAGTTGTTGCTGGCCGTGACCGGGCCGCAGGGCAGTGGCAAGACCCTGTTGCGTCAGGCGCTCGTCGCGAGCACCAACAAGCAATCGGTGCAAAGCGTTGTCGTTTCCGCCCGTGGCGCCAGCGACGCTGCCGGGGTGTTGCGACAGGTTGCGCAAGCACTCAGCGTTTCCCAGGCCGAGA
Source organism: Pseudomonas sp. DWP3-1-2 (assembly GCF_049896285.1). Classification (NCBI taxonomy): domain Bacteria; kingdom Pseudomonadati; phylum Pseudomonadota; class Gammaproteobacteria; order Pseudomonadales; family Pseudomonadaceae; genus Pseudomonas; species Pseudomonas sp. DWP3-1-2. The sequence goes on from NZ_JAFCTZ010000006.1 coordinate 152,144, forward strand.
TGCGCGCCATTCTTTCCCAGATCGTGCAGTTGGCGCTGACGGGGCAGGAAGTCTATTTGTTGGTGGATGATGCCGAACAACTTGGCGAATCCGCACTCGAAGCATTGCTGGGTCTGGCCGAGGGCACGCCTGAAGGTCGTCCTCATGTGTTTCTGTTCGGGGAAGCCTCGCTGATTGACCGCCTGGAACAGCTCTGTGCCGATTCAGAAGTCGAGGGTGAGCGTTTTCACGTCATCGAGCTTGAGCCTTACTCCGAGGACGAAACCCGGGAGTACCTGGCGCAACGGCTCGAAGGCGCCGGACAGGGTATCGAGCTGTTTTCGGCCCAGCAGATCACCGATATTCACGAGCATTCCAATGGTTGGCCTGGTGCGATTAACCAGGTCGCCCGGGATTCAATGATTGAAGCGATGATCGCCAGTCGTACGGCGGTCAAGCGTCCAAGTATGGGGTTCAAGATGCCGAAGAAACACGTATTGGCTTTGGGGGCGGTTGTCGCGGTAGGCGTGTTGGCCGCCGTGCTGATCCCTGGCCGCGGCACCAATACCACCGCGCCTGCTACACCGCCCGCCAATGCCCAGGCACAACTGCCTTTGGGGCAGGGCACTCCCGCCACGCAGCAATCGAACAATGGCGCACCGGCCATTGAGTTTGCCGGCAATTCACAGCCAGTGCCTTTGCCTTTGGGCGGTAATTCGCAACCGGTGATGCGCGGTCCTTTGGCCGAAGCAGCGGGCACAGGTGATGGTGATGATGACGGCGTGCCGGTCTCGTCCGTTGCCCAGCCACCGACGGTTACCACCACTGCGCCACCTGCGGGTGAAGAGGCCACCCCTGCGGCACCGCGTTCTTCCATTACGCCGCCTCCAGCGGCGGCGGCCGCTGTGCCAAAACCGGCTACGCCGGCAGCCAAGCCTGCTGCTCCGGCACCGGCACCAGTACAGGTCGCTACAGCCAAACCTGCCCCCGCCGCTGCCAAGCCAGCCGCTGGCGGCACTTGGTACAGCAGTCAGGCGCCGGGCCATTACGTTGTGCAGATCCTCGGCACCAGTTCTGAAGCCACCGCTCAGGCGTATGTTGCGGAGCATGGCGGTGAGTACCGTTATTTCAAGAAAACACTGCAAGGCAAGCCGTTGTATGTGATCACTTACGGTAACTTTTCTGATCGCGCGGCTGCCCTTGCCGCTATCAAGGTATTGCCAGCCAAGGTTCAGGCTGGTAAACCTTGGCCTCGTACCGTCGCCAGCATCCAACAGGAGCTCGGCGCTACCCGCTGATGTCGCAGCGGCCTTATCCAGGCCGCTCACCCAGCAACCCTGTTTAATGCTCAAGCGTGCTGCCCCAACGGCAGCGCGCGTTGTGCTGTCTGCGTCGCAGATGCATTGATATTTCAGGGTGCCCGGTCAATCTCACAAAAAGATTTTGACTAGCACAACATCTCGCTATAAACCTTCATAAATGCGACATGAATTTTCGACTGTTCGTCGTTAAATTTGTGAGGCTTTGTGTCGGTGTGTACAATGACCTCCCTTTTGCTCCCGCAAAGCTGGCGTACGTCCAGCGCGAGATGTAACGGGTTGAATTGAAAAGAAATTTGCCTCGAACAGAGGCAGCCTGGTGAGAAAGTGTCTATGAAAGCAGGTCTGTACCATCCAGATGAATTCAAGGATAACTGTGGTTTCGGCCTGATCGCCCATATGCAAGGCGAGCCCAGTCATCACCTGTTGCAGACGGCCATCCAGGCCCTGACCTGCATGACCCACCGTGGCGGTATCAACGCTGACGGCAAGACCGGCGACGGCTGCGGGCTGTTGATTCAAAAGCCGGACGCCTTCCTGCGCGCCACTGCCAAAGAGCATTTCGGCAGCGAGTTGCCCGGTCAGTATGCCGTGGGCATGGTCTTCCTCAATCAGGATGACGCCCGGGCCGATGCGGCCCGCGAGAACATGAACCGTGAAATCCTCGCCGCTGGCCTGACGTTGATCGGCTGGCGCCAGGTGCCTGTCGATACCAGCGTACTGGGGCGTCTTGCCCTGGAGCGCCTGCCGAAAATCGAGCAGGTGTTTATTGGCGGTGAAGGCCTGAGCGATCAGGAAATGGCGATCAAGCTGTTCAGCGCCCGTCGCCGCTCGTCGGTGTCCAACGCTGAGGACACCGACCACTACATCTGCAGCTTTTCCCACAAGACCATCATCTATAAAGGTCTGATGATGCCGCGCGACCTGACGGCATTTTTCCCGGACCTGAGCGACGAACGCCTGCAAACCGCGATTTGCGTTTTCCACCAGCGCTTCTCCACCAACACGCTGCCGAAATGGCCGCTGGCGCAGCCGTTCCGCTTTCTCGCCCACAACGGCGAGATCAACACCATTACCGGCAACCGCAACTGGGCTCAGGCCCGTCGCACCAAGTTCGCCAACGATTTGATGCCGGACCTCGACGAGCTGGGCCCACTGGTCAACCGCGTAGGCTCCGACTCGTCGAGCATGGACAACATGCTTGAGCTGATGGTAACCGGCGGCATCGACCTGTTCCGTGGCGTGCGCATGATCATTCCGCCTGCGTGGCAGAACGTCGAGACCATGGACCCCGATCTGCGGGCGTTCTATGAGTACAACTCCATGCACATGGAACCGTGGGACGGCCCGGCGGGCGTCGTGATGACCGAAGGTCGCCACGCGGTCTGCCTGCTGGACCGTAACGGTCTGCGCCCGGCGCGCTGGGTGACCACCAAAAACGGCTACATCACCCTGGCGTCGGAAATCGGCGTGTGGGACTACAAGCCTGAAGACGTCATCGCCAAGGGCCGTGTCGGGCCGGGTCAGATCTTTGCCGTGGACACCGAAACCGGCCAGATTCTGGACACCGACGCCATCGACAACCGCTTGAAGTCGCGTCATCCGTACAAGCAATGGCTGCGCAAGAACGCCTTGCGCATTCAGGCGACCATCGAAGACAACGATCATGGCTCGGCTTTCTACAATGCCGACCAGCTCAAGCAGTACATGAAGATGTACCAGGTCACCTTTGAAGAGCGTGATCAGGTGCTGCGTCCGTTGGGTGAGCAAGGCCAGGAAGCGGTCGGCTCCATGGGCGATGACACGCCAATGGCGGTGCTGTCCCAACGTGTGCGTTCGCCTTACGACTACTTCCGCCAGCAGTTCGCGCAGGTTACCAACCCGCCGATCGACCCGCTGCGTGAAGCCATCGTCATGTCCCTGGAAATCTGCCTCGGTGCCGAGCGCAACATTTTTCAGGAATCGCCCGAGCACGCTTCCCGCGTGATCCTCAGCTCGCCGGTCATTTCCCCGGCCAAGTGGCGCTCGCTCATGACCCTGGAGCGTCCGGGGTTCGAGCGGCAGATCATCGACCTGAACTACGACGAGCACATCGGCCTGGAAGCCGCCGTGCGCAACATCGCTGATCAGGCTGAAGAGGCCGTGCGCGCCGGTCGTACCCAGATCGTTCTGACCGACCGTCATATTGCGCCGGGCAAGTTGCCGGCTCATGCGTCCCTGGCTGTCGGCGCTGTTCACCATCGTCTGGTTGAAAAAGGTCTGCGCTGCGACAGCAACATTCTGGTCGAAACCGCGACGGCTCGCGATCCGCACCATTTCGCCGTGTTGATCGGTTTTGGCGCCTCGGCGGTCTATCCGTTCCTGGCCTACGAAGTGCTGGGCGATCTGATCCGTACCGGTGAAGTGCTGGGCGACCTCTACGAGGTGTTCAAGAACTACCGCAAGGGCATCACCAAAGGTCTGCTCAAGATCCTCTCGAAGATGGGCATCTCGACCATCACGTCGTACCGTGGCGCGCAGCTGTTCGAAGCCATTGGCTTGTCCGAGGCGGTCTGCGACCTGAGTTTCCGTGGCGTGCCAAGTCGCATCAAGGGCGCGCGCTTCGTCGATCTGGAAGCCGAGCAGAAAGCCCTGGCCGCCGAAGCCTGGAGCCCGCGCAAGCCAATCCAGCAAGGCGGCCTGCTCAAGTTCGTGTTCGGCGGCGAATACCACGCCTACAACCCGGACGTGGTGAGCATGCTGCAAGCCGCCGTGCAACAAGGCGACTACAGCAAGTTCAAGGAATACACCGCGCTGGTGGACAACCGTCCGGTGTCGATGATTCGCGACCTGTTTCAGGTCAAGACGCTCGAAACGCCGATGGCCATTGATGAAGTCGAACCGTTGAGTGAAATTCTCAAGCGCTTCGACTCGGCGGGTATCTCGCTGGGGGCGTTGTCGCCGGAAGCTCACGAAGCACTGGCCGAAGCCATGAACCGGTTGGGTGCACGCTCCAACTCTGGTGAGGGCGGCGAAGATCCGGCGCGCTACGGCACCATCCGCAGCTCCAAGATCAAGCAGATCGCGACCGGTCGCTTCGGTGTCACGCCGGAATACCTGGTCAATGCCGATGTCCTGCAGATCAAGGTCGCCCAGGGCGCCAAGCCGGGCGAGGGCGGGCAGCTGCCGGGCGGCAAGGTCAACGGTCTGATCGCCAAGCTGCGCTATGCCGTGCCGGGGGTGACGCTGATTTCGCCGCCGCCGCACCACGACATCTATTCCATCGAAGACTTGTCGCAGCTGATTTTCGACCTCAAGCAGGTCAACCCCGCTGCGCTGGTCTCGGTCAAGCTGGTGGCTGAAGCGGGCGTCGGTACGATTGCGGCGGGTGTGGCCAAGGCTTACGCCGACCTGATCACCATTTCCGGTTATGACGGCGGCACCGGCGCATCGCCATTGTCATCCATCAAGTACGCGGGCGCTCCGTGGGAACTCGGCCTGGCTGAAACCCACCAGACCCTGCGCGGCAACGACCTGCGCGGCAAGGTCCGGGTGCAGACCGACGGTGGTCTGAAAACCGGTCTGGACGTGATCAAGGCGGCGATTCTCGGGGCCGAAAGCTTCGGCTTCGGTACCGCACCGATGATCGCGCTGGGCTGCAAATACCTGCGCATCTGCCACTTGAACAACTGCGCCACCGGTGTTGCCACCCAGAACGAGAAGCTGCGCAAGGATCACTACATCGGCACTGTCGATATGGTGATCAACTTCTTCACCTACGTGGCCGAAGAAACCCGCGAATGGCTGGCCAGGCTGGGCGTGCGTTCCCTGGAAGAGCTGATCGGTCGTACTGATCTGCTGGACATCCTGCCGGGCCAAACCGCCAAGCAGCAGCATCTGGACCTGACGCCCCTGTTGGGCAGTGACCACATTCCCGCTGACAAGCCTCAGTTCAGCCTTGTGGACCGCAACCCGCCGTTCGACAAGGGTTTGATGGCCGAGCGCATGGTGGAAATGGCCAAGCCGGCCATTGAAAGCCTGAGCGGTGGCGAGTTCGCCATGGACATTTGCAACTGCGACCGGTCCATCGGCGCGCGGATTTCCGGTGAAATCGCCAAGCTGCACGGCAACCAGGGCATGAACAAGGCACCGATCACGTTCCGCTTCAAAGGCACGGCAGGGCAGAGCTTCGGCGTGTGGAACGCGGGTGGCCTGAACATGTACCTGGAAGGCGACGCCAACGACTACGTCGGCAAAGGCATGACGGCGGGCAAGCTGGTCATCGTTCCGCCCAAGGGCAGCCCGTTCAAGACTCAGGAAAGCGCCATCATCGGCAACACCTGTTTGTACGGCGCAACCGGCGGCAAGCTGTTCGCGGCCGGTACGGCGGGCGAGCGTTTCGCCGTGCGGAACTCCGGTGCTCACACGATTGTGGAAGGCACGGGGGATCACTGCTGCGAATACATGACTGGCGGTTTCGTCTGCGTCCTGGGCAAGACAGGCTATAACTTCGGCTCCGGCATGACCGGTGGTTTCGCCTACGTGCTGGACCTGGACAACACCTTCGTTGACCGGGTCAACCACGAACTGGTTGAAATCCAGCGCATCAGCGGCGAGTCGATGGAAGCCTATCGCAGCCATCTGGAGCGTGTTCTGGCCGAGTATGTCGAGGAAACCGACAGCGAGTGGGGCCGTAACGTCTGGGAAAATCTGGACGATTACCTGCGCCGCTTCTGGATGGTCAAACCCAAGGCTGCGACGCTGAAATCCTTGCTTTCCAGCACTCGAGCAAATCCGCAGTAACTGCAGCTACCCGCGGCATGTTTCATGCCGCACGTGAACAGCAGCGCGTGATTTGCCTGCGAATATGATTCCTGCAGCTTCAGGTCCAAAGCCTGAAGCTGTCGTGTAGAGGTTCCAGAGAATGGCCGAACGTCTCAGTAACGACTTTCAATTCCTCGATGTCGGGCGCAAAGACCCGAAGAAGAAACTGCTGCGTCAACGCAAGAAAGAGTTCGTGGAAATCTACGAGCCTTTCAAACCTCAGCAGTCTGCCGATCAGGCCCACCGCTGTCTGGGTTGTGGTAACCCGTACTGCGAGTGGAAGTGCCCGGTGCACAACTTCATCCCCAACTGGCTCAAGCTGGTGGCGGAGGGCAACATCCTGGCCGCTGCCGAGCTGTCGCACCAGACCAACACCCTGCCGGAAGTCTGCGGCCGCGTGTGCCCGCAGGACCGCCTGTGCGAGGGTGCCTGTACCCTGAACGACGGTTTCGGTGCAGTGACCATCGGTTCGGTGGAGAAATACATCACGGACACGGCGTTCGCCATGGGCTGGCGTCCGGACATGTCCAAGGTCGTGCGCAACGGCAAGCGCGTCGCCATCATCGGCGCCGGCCCGGCGGGCCTGGGTTGTGCCGACGTGTTGGTGCGCGGCGGCGTGACTCCGGTGGTGTTCGACAAGAACCCGGAAATCGGCGGTCTGCTGACCTTCGGTATCCCGGAGTTCAAGCTGGAAAAAACCGTGCTGAGCAATCGACGTGAAGTCTTCACCGGCATGGGTATCGAGTTCCGCCTCAATACCGAAGTCGGCAAGGACGTGACGATCGAGCAACTGCTGGAAGAATACGATGCCGTGTTCATGGGCATGGGCACCTACACCTACATGAAAGGCGGTTTTGCCGGTGAAGACCTGCCGGGTGTGCACGATGCACTCGACTTCCTCATTGCCAACGTCAATCGCAACCTGGGCTTTGAAAAATCCCCGGAAGACTTCGTCGACATGAAGGGTAAAAAAGTGGTGGTCCTGGGCGGTGGTGACACGGCCATGGACTGCAACCGTACGTCGATTCGCCAGGGCGCCAGGTCGGTGACCTGCGCCTATCGCCGCGACGAAGAAAACATGCCCGGCTCACGCAAGGAAGTGAAGAACGCCAAGGAAGAGGGCGTGAAGTTCCTCTACAACCGGCAGCCGATTGCCATCGTCGGTGAAGACCGGGTCGAAGGCGTCAAAGTGGTCGAGACCCGTCTGGGCGAGCCCGATGCCCGCGGCCGTCGCAGCCCTGAGCCGATTCCGGGTTCCGAAGAGATCATTCCGGCAGATGCCGTGGTCATCGCATTCGGTTTCCGCCCAAGCCCGGCGCCATGGTTCGAGCAGTTCAGCATCCAGACCGACAGCCAGGGCCGCGTCATCGCCCCGGAACAGGCGCAGTTCAAGCATCAGACCAGCAACCCGAAAATCTTCGCCGGTGGCGACATGGTTCGCGGTTCCGATCTGGTGGTCACTGCCATCTTCGAAGGCCGTAATGCGGCGGAAGGGATCCTGGATTACCTGGGCGTGTAAAAGGGCCATCGCAATCTGTTGGAGCGAGACTGTCGTGGCAGAGATGTAACAGTATTGAACGCAAAGCCCGTTGGGGCGCGGCTTGCCCGCGAAGAGGCCGGTGCGGTCAGCCGAGGTTACGGATCATGAATCCCTTCGCGGGCAAGCCTCGCTCCAACAGATCATTCGTGCGTGGACAAACCTCGCTCCAACGTGGGGAAGCTGTCGTAGCAGAGATGTAGCGGTATTGAACGCAAAGCCCGTTGGAGCGTGGCTTGCCCGCGAAGAGGCCGGTGCGGTCAGCCGAGGTTACGGCTGATGAATCCCTTCGCGGGCAAGCCTCGCTCCAACAGATCATTCGTGCGTGGGCAAACCTCGCTCCAACGGGTGAAGTGTTGCTGTTCTTATGCGACAAATCGCCACGATAGATAAAAGGCACGGCTCTTGCCGTGCCTTTTGCGTCCGCGTCTGAGAAAATGCCCGCACTTTTTTTGCGGATGCCGACATGACTGCCTTGAAGAACGACCGTTTCCTTCGTGCCCTGCTCAAGCAACCCGTAGACGTCACACCCGTCTGGATGATGCGTCAGGCCGGCCGCTACCTGCCTGAATACCGGGCCAGCCGCGCCAAGGCCGGGGACTTCATGAGCTTGTGCATGAGCCCGGAGTTCGCCTGCGAGGTCACGCTGCAACCGCTGGAACGCTATCCGCTGGACGCCGCCATTCTGTTTTCCGACATTCTGACCATCCCCGATGCCATGGGGTTGGGCTTGTATTTCGAGACCGGTGAAGGCCCGCGCTTCAAGAAAACCGTCAACACCCTAGCTGAAATCGAAGCCTTGCCCATCCCTGATCCTCAAAAAGACCTGGGTTACGTGATGGATGCCGTCAGCACCATCCGCCGCGAGCTGAACGGCCGCGTACCGTTGATCGGTTTCTCGGGCAGCCCGTGGACGCTGGCCACTTACATGGTCGAAGGCGGCTCCTCGAAAGACCATCGCAAGTCCAAAGCCATGCTCTACGAAAACCCACAGGCCATGCACCTGCTGCTGGACAAGCTGGCGCAATCGGTGACTTCGTACCTCAACGGCCAGATCCTTGCCGGCGCACAGGCCGTGCAGATTTTCGACAGTTGGGGTGGCAGTCTTTCCGATGCGGCGTATCAGGAGTTCTCGCTGGCTTACATGCAGAAGATCGTCAACGGGTTGATCCGCGAAAACGACGGCCGCAAAGTGCCGGTCATCCTGTTCACCAAAGGCGGTGGTCAGTGGCTGGAAAGCATGGCCGACACCGGTGCTGACGCGCTGGGCCTGGACTGGACCACCAACATCGGTGACGCCCGTCGTCGGGTGGGGAGCAAGGTCGCGCTGCAAGGCAACATGGACCCATCGGTGCTGTACGCCAGCCCGCAAGCGATTCGCGCCGAAGTGTCACGCATCCTCGAAAGCTACGGCAGTGGCGACGGTCACGTTTTCAATCTGGGTCACGGCATCACGCCAGAAGTCGATCCGGCTCACGCGGGTGCCTTCATCGAAGCGGTGCACGAGTTGTCGGCGAAGTACCACGGCTAAAAGCGGCCTCGCAGGAGCGAACGTGTTCGCGTGACACGCTTCCTGATGACTCAGGATGACGTGTTCGCGGGCAAGCCTCGCTCCACCGGCTCTCTTAAGCCTGCACCCTCACTGCCAAGGGTGGCAGCTTGGCCAGGCGCAATGCCACGGCCAATGCCACCAGCAACAGCGCGCCGATGAACAGACCGATGCCGTTCCAGCCCCCGTAATGCCAGAACACCCCGCCGCCGGTCCCGGCGATGCTCGAACCCGCGTAATAACTGAACAGATATAACGAAGACGCCTGTCCCCTGGCCTTGAGCGCACGCCGTCCGATCCAGCTGCTGGCCACCGAGTGCGCGCCAAAGAAGCCGAACGTGAACAACAGCACGCCCATGATCACCACCGTCAGTGGCGTGAACATCGTCAGGGCGATGCCGATCAGCATGAGCACGATCACGGCCCACAACACTTTGCGACGACCCAGCCTGTCTGCCAGTGAACCGATTTTCGCCGAGCTGTAGATGCCCGACAGGTACACCACCGAAAACAGCCCGACCACCGCCTGACTCAGGTGATAAGGCTCGGCCAGCAAGCGGTAGCCGATGTAATTGAACAGCGTCACGAAGCTGCCCATCAGCAGAAAGGCTTCGAGGAACAACAGCGGCAAGGCGGCGTCGCGAAACTGCATGACGAACCCTTCCAGCAGGCTGCGCGGATGCAGCGAGCGAGCGCGAAAGTTGCGCGATGGTGGAAGAATCCTCCAGAACACGGCCGCCGCCATCAGCGATAGCCCGCCCACCACCATGATCGCCGCATGCCAACTGATGTAATCGATCAGCACCCCGGTCATCAAACGGCCGCTCATGCCGCCTATGGCATTGCCGCCGATATACAGGCCCATCGCCAGACCGATGTGATCGGGGTGAATTTCTTCACTGAGGTAGGTCATGGCCACCGCCGCCAGCCCACTCAGGGACAGACCCACCAATGCGCGTGTCACCAGCACGCCTTCCCAGTTCGGCATGAGGCCGCTGGCGAGCGTAAAAATGGCGGCACAAAACAGCGACAACACCATGACCGGCTTACGGCCAAGCCGGTCGGAAATCGGCCCGGTGATCAACAGGCCAAAGGCGAGCGTCGCGGTGGACACCGAGAGGATCAGGCTGCTCTGGGCCGCATTGATGGCGAACTCACGGGACAACACCGGCATCATCGGCTGCACGCAGTACAGCAGCGCGAACGTCGCGAAGCCGCCGGCAAACAACGCCAGCACGGTGCGCATGAACATCGGTGTGCCTTTTTCGATGTAGGTGTCGCCCAGCGCAGCGGCCGCCATGACAGGGGGCGTTGTGGTGGCGCAGGTGGCAACAGCAGAATTCACGATGGACCTCGCAGGGCGTTTGATCAGGCAATGAGAAAAAGAATATAGTCCGCCAATCATTCTTTCCAATATATTGTTCGACCTGTTTGATATCTAAAACGACCTAATGGAAAGCCCATGGAATTACGCCATTTGCGCTACTTCATCGCGGTGGCCGAAGAGCTGCATTTCGGTCGCGCCGCGCAGTTGCTGGGCATCTCCCAACCGCCCCTGAGCCAGCAGATTCAGGCGCTGGAGCACGAATTGGGCGCACGACTGTTTGACCGCACCAACCGTCGCGTTGAGCTCAGTGAGGCGGGGCGGTTATTCCTCGATGAGGCGCGATTGGTCCTCGCGCAAGTGGACAAGGCCGCCGACGTGGCCCGGCGTGCGCAGTTAGGCGAGTTGGGGGAACTGAAGATCGGATTCACCACCTCGGCGCCTTTCACCTCGAGCATCCCCCAGGCGATTTTCGCTTTCCGTCAGAGGTTCCCGGCGGTGCATCTGGCCTTGCGGGAAATGAGCAGCAAGGAAGTGGCGGCGGGGCTTGAGGACGAGTCCATGCAGGTCGGCATCATGCGCCCGCTGCCGTTGCCCGAGTCGCTGATTGCCGTCGAGTTGTTGCACGAGCCGTTAGTGGCTATCTTTCGTGCCGATCATCCGTTGGCTCAAGGCAGCGAAAACGGTCTGCACCTGTCGGCACTGGCGGCGGAGCCTTTCGTGTTTTTCCCGCGGTCGTACGGCAGCGGTTTATATGCCCAACTGATGGATCTGGCACGGGCGGCGGGCTTCAGCCCCTTGTTCACTCAGGAAGCGGGGGAAGCCATGACCATCATCGGCCTGGTTGCCGCTGGCCTGGGCGTCACCGTGTTGCCTGCGTCCTATCGGCGCATGCGCATCGACGGGGTGGTCTACCGAACCCTTCTGGATCCCGACGCCACGAGCGCGGTCTGGCTCGTACAGCGCAAGGACCAACAATCGCCCATGGCCAAGGCGTTTGTGGACCTGGTGACGCGCCGGGCGGGGTAAGTGGCCTGCCCCCCAAATCCGGCTAGGTGTCCAACTGCAATCCGTGGGACCGGCTTTAGCCGGGAAGGGGCCGATCCTGGTACTCGCTGAATCAACGCCACCGCTTGAAGATCAACGACGTATTCACCCCACCAAACGCAAAGTTATTGTTCATCACGTACTCGTGGCTCATCACGCGGGGTTCGTTGCGCAGGTAGTCGAGGTCGCCGCATTGGGGGTCGATCTGGTCCAGGTTCATGGTGTGGATGTAGCGGTCGCGGTTGAGCATTTCGATGCAGAACCAGGACTCCAGCGCGCCGCATGCGCCCAGGGTGTGGCCGAGGAAGCTTTTCTGCGAACTGATGGGCATGCGTGAGCCGAACAGGCTGCTGGTGGCGTGGGTTTCGGCGATGTCGCCCTGTTCGGTGGCCGTGCCGTGACCGTTCACGTAACCGATGGCTTCAGGCGGCAGATTGGCGTCTTCCAGGGCCAGTTCCATGGCGCGGCGCATGGTGGATTGCTCCGGGCGGGTGCTGTGGGCGCCGTCGGCGTTGCTGCCGAAACCCACCAGCTCGGCGTGGATGTACGCGCCGCGCGCCAGGGCGTGTTCCAGCTCCTCAAGGACCAACATGCCGCCGCCTTCACCGATCACCAGGCCGTCACGGCCGCTATCATAGGGGCGCGGGCTGGTCTGCGGCGCGTCGTTTTTCAGGCTGGTGGCGTAGAGCGCGTCGAACACCATGGCCTCGGTCGGACACAGCTCTTCGGCACCGCCCGCCAGCATCAACGGCAAGCGCCCGAACTTGATGGATTCATAGGCGTAGCCGATGCCCTGGCTGCCGCTGGTGCAGGCGCTTGAAGTGGGGATCAAACGGCCCGTCAAACCAAAGAAGATGCTGATATTGGCTGCCGTGGTGTGAGGCATCATGCGCACGTAGGAATTGGCGTTCAGGCCTTCTGCCACCGAATTGAGCAGCATGTTGCCGAAGGCCTTGATCTCGTCCGTGCTGCCCGTTGACGAGCCGCACGCGGTGCCCATGCGTCCGTCACGAATGATCGGGTCGTTCAGCAAACCGGCACCGATCAGCGCCTGCTCAGCCGCGCCCACGGCCAGGCGCGAAACCCGGCCCATGCTGCGCAGTTGCTTGCGGGTCCAGTGGGACGGCACCACGAAGTCGTCGATAGGCCCGGCGAGGCGGGTATTCAGCTCCGTGAAGCGATCCCACTCGTCCATGCGCCGAATGCCGCTGCGGTTGGCGTTGAAGTTGGCTTCGATGCTGGCCCAGTCGCTGCCCAGGGACGTAATGCCGGCCATGCCGGTGACGACGACGCGCTTCATCAACACAACCCTCCATTGACGGCCAATACCTGGCGGGTGATGTAGGACGCTTCGGCCGACATCAGGAAATTCACCGCCCCGGCGACTTCCTCCGGGGTGCCCATGCGCTGGGCCGGTATCATTTTCATCAGTTCGTCCACCGGTACGTTTTCATCGAGCATGGCAGTGTCGATCAAGCCCGGCGCGACGCAGTTGACTGTGATCTTGCGTTTGCCCAGTTCAATGGCCAGTGCTTTGGCCGCGCCGATGACACCGGCTTTGGACGCGCTGTAATTGACCTGCCCGCGATTGCCGATCAAGCCGGACACCGACGTGATGCAGACGATACGCCCCGCCGCACGCCGACGAATCATCGGCATCATCACCGGGTGCAGCACGTTGTAAAAACCATCGAGATTGGTGCGCAGCACCACGTCCCAGTCGTCCTCGGTCAGCGCCGGAAACGCGCCGTCCCGGGTCAGGCCCGCATTGAGCACTACGCCGTAATAGGCGCCGTGGGTCTCGACGTCCGCTTCAAGAATGGCTTTGCAGCTGGCGCGGTCGGCCACATCGAATTGCAGAATGCGTGCCTGTTGGCCCAGCGCGATGATTTCCGCCTGCACCGCTTCGGCCTCGGCGCGTCCGCTGCGGCAGTGTAGGATCAGGTCGTAGCCGGCTTGCGCCAGACGCAAGGCGATGGCGCGGCCAATGCCACGGCTGGAGCCGGTGACCAGTATCGAGTCAGTCATGTTGCGGCTCCTTCAGCCAGGTACTTCGCAGGTTGTGGCGGGCAATACACGTTCAGGCGGGCGAACGCCTCTATGTCGGGACCGGTCAGGCGGCACTCGAAAATGCCCATGCCGCTGTCGTCCTGCAGGGAGCGCAGGGCGTGGATGATCAGTTCGCTGCCCGCAGGAAAGCGATCAACGTTGCATTCGAACTTGCGGCTGCCGAGCAGAAAGCCCAGCTCGACCGATTCGCCACGCGTTCGAGCGCGACAACCCGCATAGGCTGCGACACTCTGGGCCATCAGTTCGATGCCGACCCATGCCGGAATGCTGCCGTCCTCGTCATTGAACAGACCGCCGGCACGCACGGTCAGGCGGGTTTGAATCTGCTCCTCATCGAAGCTGACGACCTCATCGATAAGGATCATGTCGCCTGCATGGGGGATCAACTCGGCGAGCGGCCAATGGCTCATGGGGCGTCTCCGATAATCAGGCTGATGTTGTTGCCACCGAATGCGAACGAATTACTCATCAAGTAACGGCCCGCTGTGTGCTCCAGGCAGTCGCCGGCGTTCGTCCAGCGCAGGGCGGGCAATTGCGGGTCGGGCTGCCCGTCCCACAATTGCGGGGGCATGGCATGGGCGGTGTTCTCGGGCGCAAGGCTCAACCAGCAGAACGCCGCTTCCAATGCGCCCGCCGCGCCCAGCGTATGGCCCGTGAGCGGTTTGGTCGAGGAGCACGGCACACCCTCGGGGAAAATCGCGTTGACCGCGAGGCTTTCCATGGCGTCGTTGTGGGGTGTCGCGGTGCCGTGCAGGTTCAGGTAAGCAATCTGTGGCGGCTTGAGCCCGGCGTTATCCAGCGCTTGCTGCATGGCCTGACGTGCGCCGCGTCCGGTGGGTTCCGGGGCGGAAATATGGTGCGCATCGCAACTGGCCCCCGCGCCGAGCAGGGCGATGGCATGGGCGCCGTCGGCCTGGCGGGTCATCAGGAACAACACAGCGGCTTCGCCGATATTGATGCCGTCCCGGTTGCGCGAAAACGGATTGCAGCGCTGGGCAGACATCGCTTCCAGCGCCGAAAAACCGTTCAGCGTGAGTTTGCACAGGCTGTCCACGCCGCCACACAGCACGGCGTCGCACAGCCCTTGATCCAGCGCGCGTCGGGCGCTGAGCAAGGCGCGGGCGCTGGAAGTGCAGGCCGTGGAAATCACGTAGGCCGGGCCACTGAGTTGCAGCCAGTCGGCCAGAAAATTCGCCGGGGCGCTGAGTTCCTGTTGTTGATAATCGTAGCCAGCGGGGAATTGTCGGTCGCGCAGCCAGGCGCCAATGCTGGCACTGGCTTCGTCGATGCCTGAGGTGCTGGTGCCGAGAATCACCCCCATGCGTTCAGGGCCGTACCGGTCGATGGCCTGGCGAATGTCGTCTTCGATTTGAAGGGCTGCCGCCAGCAACAGTTGATTGTTGCGACTGGCGTGGGACGCGAGATGAGCAGGGATGGGCGGCAACGCCGACTGGACGGCACCCACCGGCAAGATCTGCTCGGGCACCCAGCCGCTCTCGCTGCGCATGCCGCTGCCGTCGCCGGCAAACAGCCGTCTGGCGACTTCATGGCGGTCGTTGCCCAGGGCGCAGATCAGGCCCAGGGCGTTGAGGTAGGCAGTCATGGCGCGCTCTCGTTGTTCAGCGGGCTGATGCGGAAGGTCAGCGTGTCTTCAGGTCGGGTGTCGGTGCCGGGTTCAGCCCGCAGTCCAAGGGTGAAGACGTCAGCCGTGCGGTATTCGACACCCCAGCGGTCGCCCAGGCTGCGCCGCAGACCCTGACGCCGCGCCGTCGGGTAAGCGTCGCGCAGTTGGGTGTCCGGCGTGAGCGCAAACAGCAAGGCGGCGAACAACTCCCGGGCCTCGGCATTGGGCGGCAACAAACCATCGGCCTGCCACTGACCATTGATCAGCAATTGCCGCGCCAGCGGAATGCCCAGCGGGTCCATCAACGACCAGCGCAAACCGGTCGATTCCTGTTGAATCACCAGCAACCAGTCCTGGCGTTGTTCGCCCTGCTGACGCTGCACATGCAACTGCATCGGCAGCTGCAGGCGCGGCATGGCGTCAGGCAGCGGTGCCTGGCGGCTGGCGCAGGCGCTCAGGAGCAGGATGCAGGCGATCAGCAAGGCACGAATCATTGCGCTACACCGTTCAAGGGTTTGCGGGCCACGACATTGACCAGCGTTTCTTCGCGCTGGCCGACGGGGGCGGGCTTGCGCAGCTTCAGACGTTCAAGCAGGCCGAAATCCTTGGCGCGACTCCACCACAAATACGGGTACGAGACGTTTTGCGGACCGAACTCAAAACCCTGTTCGCGCAGCATGTCCAGGTATTGCCCGGCACTTTTCTGCACGTGCATGGGGTGGCGGAACAACCAGCGGATCACCCAGGTGTCGATGTACGCTTCGGTGGACTCGGCAAACATCAGGTACCCGCCGGGCTTCAGTACGCGATAGAACTCGGCGAGGGCTTTGTCCTGTTCCACCAGGTGATGGAACGTCTGGTGACAGAACACCAGATCAACGCTGGCGTCCGGGACGTGCAGCGCCGCGCAATCACTGCCGATCAGCTCGACATCAAGGCCCAGCGCACGGGCTTCGGCGCGGCTGGTGGTCAGGCTTTGGGGATCAGCATCCACGCCCAGCAGGCGCGAAGGTGCAAAGACCTGACACAAATGCTGGAACGACTTGCCCTGACCGCAACCGGCATCCAGCAACACCGGCTGGCTCGGCGGCGCGCCGTCGAACAGACGGCGCAGATCGTCGATGGCCACGCGCAGGACGCGGTATTGCCAGGTGTAGCTGCGCAGAAACCACAGACCGAAGCGGGTTTCCTCGACGTAGCTGTCACTCAGGAACGGTCCGCTCATGGTTCCATGCCAGCACAGACTTCAGCCAGCATCCGCAGACGACGCTTGGGTTCGGTGACGAAGGGATTGCGTTCGTCCCAGGCGTAACCGGCCAGGATAGAGCAGATCATGCGGCGGATTTCCGGGGTGCCGCCTGCATAGAAGATCACGTCCTGGAATATGCCGGTGTACCAGCCTTCGACGTAAGCCCGGAACGCATCCACGCCACGCTTGAGCGGTACCGCGAATTCGGCCTCCCAGTCCACCGTCTCGCCTTGCAACTGACGGTGCAACGACGCGGCCGCCATGCTCGCCGAGCGCATTGCAATGGTCACGCCGGACGAAAACACCGGGTCGAGGAATTCAGCCGCGTTGCCCAGCAGCGCAAAGCCTGGCCCGTGCAGGGTTTTGACGTTGGCCGAATAACCACCGATGGCCCGCGCCGGGGTATCCCATACAGCATCCTTGAACAGGCCTTTGAGGTTCGGGGTTTCATCGATGAATGCACGCAGGCAGGCGTCCAGATCCTGAGGCTTGTCCTGAAAGCGCTCGGCCGCAGCCACAACACCCACCGAACAGCGGCCGTTGCTGAACGGGATCGACCAGAACCACACGTCGCGATGCTCCGGGTGGATGCTGACCAGGATCTTCTCGCGGTCAAAGCGCGTGCTGTCGATGTGATCTTCAACATGGGTGAACACGGCCTGACGCACCGGGAAGTTCGACGGCGCTTCAAGGTCCAGGAGTCGCGGCAGCACGCGGCCATAACCGCTGGCATCAAGAACAAACTTCGCCTGCACGCTGTACTCGCTGCCGTCTTCACGGCGGGCGCACAGGACCGGCTCCGGGCCGCTGAAGTCGGCGGCGATGATTTCCTGCTGGTAGCGGATCTCAACGCCCTGCAACTCCGCCTGATCGGCCAGCAGCTTGTCGAACTCGCCACGCTGTACCTGAAACGTTGAAGGCTTGCCGTTGCCGAAGGTCTCGCCGAAGTCGAAGGCACTGTAGCGCTCGCCCCAGGCGAACGCGGCCCCGTTCTTCTTCTGGAATCCGGCCGCTTCGACGGCCTCCAGCATGCCCGCTTCTTCGACAAAATCCAGGCAGTGGGCCAGCAGACTTTCGCCGATGGAAAAACGCGGAAACTGCTGACGTTCGATGATCAGTACGTCATGTCCATTGCGCTTGAGCAATGCAGCCGCGATAGCCCCGGAAGGACCCGCGCCGATGACGACGACCGTGCGACGTTCCTTATCAGTTATTGGCACAAGATTTCCTTACCTGTTCGGCAGTGTTTAGAGGAGGTCGAAAGGGTATGCGGCCCATGCCAGCCAGGGCCGGCAGCAAGGTTGCGATCAGGCCCATCAGCATCAGCGCGAAGTACAGTGCCGCACTGATGAGCTGTTGTTGCAACAGCAGATTGAGAAAAACGATCTCACTCAAGCCGCGAATATTGAGCAGCAGGCTTTCCCGCCATCGGCTGGCACCGGCAAACGAGACAGGCACCCACCGCAGTCCCAGCCAGTTGCCCAGCAGTTTGCTGGCAATCGGCAACACGATCAGTGCGCTCAGTTGCAGCCAACTGAGGCTGGCCACGGCGCTGTGTACGTTGATCTGCACGATACCGAACGTGAGGATCAGCGGAATGGCCAGGTTGTTTTGCAGGCGCTTGAACAGTTCCGGATTCACGGGCGGCACCCAGGCCTGCTTGAGTCGTGCCATGCACAACAGATAACCGATGCCGAAAATCAGCGCGTTAAGCTGGTAGTGCTCCGCCGCCACCAGCAATGCGAAAAAGGTCACGCTGTACACCAGCGGCTGTCGCAACTGCACGGCGCGCAACAGCAATGGCACGCAGGCGCCGAGCAATGGCAGCAGCAGGCTGGAAAGGTGCAGGCTGCCCTGGGCAAGGGCGAACAGGCTCCAGCAGGTCAGATCAATGAAGATGGCCGTTTGCACCAACCGTCGGGTGGCGGCGGGCGGATAGTCGATGTGGCGCAGGTAGAGGTACAGCACCGGAATGGCCGTGATGGCGAATACCAGCCCTATCGCCAGCGAACTGAGCCACGCCTGGTCGGGCAGCAACCACACCGCACAGGCCAGCCCGGCCAAAAACGGCACGCAGAAACTCGGAATCGCAATCTTCAGGCTCTGGCGATCCAGCTTGAGCTCGATCACATCGCTGAGAATATGCCCGAGCACCATGGCGAAACTCAGGCCATACAGGGTTTTCAGCCAGACCGGCGCCACCAGTTGCGCCCCGGTCAGCTGCCAATGGGGTTCTATCCAGAACATCATCAACAGTGGCAGGCCGAACGTCGCCAGCAGCAGTTGGCTGACAATCGGGATCAGGCTCAAGTGTCGACCCAGTCGAGTCGCCAGGGCAAACAACATCAGGGCCGCCAGCCAGAACAGCGCGATCATCATGAGGCTGTCTCGCTGGCGTTGACCGATGGCGCACGCACCGCACGGTTTGCAGCCCAGGGTGCCAGCATGAAGCTGAACGCCAGCCCGAGGCTGACGGACAGGCCAAAGTTGCTGATCGCGGGTGTGCCGGAAACCGCCAGCAGGCCGAATGAGAGCCACGTGGTGGTCGCTGCCAGCAAGGTGCCCAACAGACTCACCGCCGCACCGCCGATTTGCTCGCGCATGAGAATCGCATAATCCACGCTGATGGCCGTCACCAGCAGCAGCCCGAACAGGCTGAACAGCGTCAGCGGTTGGCCCAGCCAACCGAGGCTGGCCAGGCTGCACAGCGCGGCCAGTAAAGGCAGAGCGACAATGCGCAACGCACCGCGCAGCCCGAAGGGCAGGATCAACAGCAGCACGATCAACACACAGGACAGCAGCTTGAGTTCAGCGGCGCTGATCTGGGTGGCGGCAAATACAGTGTTCAGTTCGGCCAGACGGTCCACCAGTTGCACGCCCTCAAGGTCCTCGGTTTGCACGCGCAGCAGTGCAGGGTTGTTCAAACCTTGCAGACTGACCAAGCCGGCGACGCCATCCTCAGTAGCCCCCAGCCAGAGTGTGCGCCAAGGCTCACCGAGTGGCCCGGCCAGCACGGAATCAATGTCCGCGTTCGGCAGCGTTTGCAGGTGACTCAGTTCTGCTTGCAAGGCGCTGGCCGGCACGCCGAGATCGATCAGCGGCTGCCAGTGGTTTGCCAGCTTACCGAGCGCGTCACGGGTTGCGTTCTGATCGGCGGGTGTCGCCATCAACTGGTTCAGGGACAGAAACCCTTGCAGTTTTTCCATGCTGACCAATTGATCCAGGCGTTGACTCAACGCGGTCTGGCGTTCGAGCAGTTGCTGCTGATCCTTGCCGCGCACCAGGAAGAACTGGCTGGTGGGCTGAAAACCGGTGATGCGGGCAATGGCCTGGGCTTCGTCCGTCAGCCGTTGGGGCGCAGCAACCCATTGGCGAATGTCGTTTTTGGTGGTCAGTTGCCATAACCCGGCGGCGCAGAATGCCAGTAACAGCGCCAGGAGAATCGGCGTGCCAATCCTGCGCAGCAGGGCTTCGCGGCAGGCCAGCAAGTGTTCGGCCACATGAAGCGGCCATTGCGCGGGACGTAGCTCGACATTGTTCAGCAGCGCGGGCAGCAGGCAAACGGAGGTCAGGTAAGCACCCACCAATCCGGCCGCCGAGAACACGGCAATCTGGGTCAGGGCCGGGAAGGGCGTCCAGGCCAAGGCCAGATAACCGATGCAACTGGTGGCCAGGCTCAACGTCAGGCCCGGCAGTGTCAGGCGCAACGCGGGCCAGCTTCGCCAAGGGTTGAGGGTCCAGCTTTTGGACAGGTAGTGCAGCGGGTAATCCACGGCCACGCCAATCAGGCTGGCACCGAGCACCAGCGTCATCACGTGCATATGGCCAAATAACGCCACGCACGCCACGGCACCGAACAGCATGCCCACGAGCACCGGGGTGAACGCGAGCAGCACGCGCCAGCGGCGGAACGCCAACAGCAGCAGCAACAGAATCCCGACGGCGGCACCACCGCCGACCCAAGTGATTTCGCGGCTGGCCTGACGCTGACCATCAGCGGCGTAGAGCAAGCCGCTGGCGGCGAGCAATTGAGCGTGAGCCTGAGCGGCCTCTTCGCGAGCGGCACTGAGCAAGTCGGCGACCCGCAACGGCAGTTGCATATCGAAGGCATCGCCGTGGGTCTGGGCGCGCAGCACCGCCCAGCTTTTGTCGTCGGCCGTTGCAATCATGGCGCCGCTGCCGATATCCAGTTGCACCGAGCCGTGTTGCCCGATGCCGTTCTGGATGCGGCCCGTCAGGCCGAGCCAGTCATCCTGGCTGGGCACCAGACTGAAACCGGTGAAAGGGTCGAACAGGCTTTGCACCCGTTGTTGAATGAACGCTTGCGGGTGCTGAATCAACTGCGCGCGATCCGCTAAGGGCAGCATCGCCAGCCGACCTTGCAGCAATTGAGTGCGCAGTGCCGGTAAATCGGTCTGCAGGTTCCATTGCACTTTTTCGAACAAACCGCTGGCTTGCCATTGCTCGCCCAGTCGTTTGGCCAGTTCAACGGCTTGCTGGCGATCCGCATGGCCGACCAGCACCACCATTTGCCGGTTGAGCGGTTCCTGCATGCGTTGTTCAGCGCGCAGCTCCAGCGGATCCGGGCTGGCGCCGGGCACCAGCTCCATGAGGTTCGCCGACAGCGGCGCACCGTCGCGCCATTGCCAACCCGCCAGGGCCAACACCGCCAGCAGAATGATCAGGAAAAAGCGCGGTAACAGACGTTCAGTTGGCAAAGGCTTGGCGCTCCACATCGCTCAGGGCAGGCACGCTTTGGCTGTCGATCATCTTCAACAGAGTGCTGTCGCCTTGGGTTTCCAGCAGTTCGATGCGCTGCACCAGATCGCCGCCATCGATGTTGATTTGCTTGAACACCTGCTGGAGCAGCAGCGAGCGAGGGAGCAGGGTGAGTTGCCAGTCCTTGGCATCGCCTTTGAGTTGCAGCTCGAAATCGCGCTGCAACCCGCTGCTGTCGCCTTGCAGCACCGCAAGGAACAA
The DNA here is from genome assembly GCF_049896285.1 of Pseudomonas sp. DWP3-1-2. Classification (NCBI taxonomy): domain Bacteria; kingdom Pseudomonadati; phylum Pseudomonadota; class Gammaproteobacteria; order Pseudomonadales; family Pseudomonadaceae; genus Pseudomonas; species Pseudomonas sp. DWP3-1-2. The sequence goes on from NZ_JAFCTZ010000006.1 coordinate 173,625, forward strand.
CCGGTTCTGCTCAGCCCCGGCGCTCTTGCCAGGCAGTAATTGCCAACCGCTGTTGGCGCCGGTTTCACGGCGGGCGATGCCGGTCGGGGTGATGCGGTAATCCTGTTTGAGGGGCGTGTCCAGCAGCCACAACAGGCCGAACTCTTTGGCCAGCACAAACTTGCCCTTGCTCACCAACGGCTGGGGCAGCGCGCGCAGGTGCTTCTCCTGAATGAACTGGCCGCGCACCACCACTGGCTTCGCCAATTGGTCGCTCAGTTGTTGCAGGTCGAAAGCCTGCGCCAGGGGCGACAGACAGATCAGTGCCAGCATGCCAAGAACGCGGCGAATGGTCTGTTTGAGCGAGGCTTGTCCGCGAAGAACGATTACGCGGCCTACCTGACATACCGCAGCGAATGATTCGCGGGCAAGCCTCGCTCCAACGGCGTCTACTGCTGCATGGATCGCCGGATTCATGACAACACCCGTGCAACAGCGTCGGTGAAGACTTTCGGCGAAGCCAGCTGCATCTCGCGGCTTTCGATATGCACCGCGACCTGGATCGAGCTGGCGCGGGTCATGCGCTCGCCGGTTTCGGCGTCGCTGATCAGGTAGTTGATCTTCAGGCGATTCTCCCATTCCACGAGGCTGGCCCGCACGATCAGTCGCTGGCCGAACGTGGCACCGCGCACGTAGCGCAATTGCAGGTCGATCACCGGCCAGCCGTAGCCCGATTCGAGCATCTGCGTGTAGTTGTGGCCGAGGCGGTCGAGCAGCGCGCAACGGGCGACTTCGAGGTATTTCACGTAATGGCCGTGCCAGACCACGTTCATCATGTCGATGTCGAAAAACGGCACGACGACTTCGGTGTCCGTATGAATGACGCCTTTACTGCGCATGCAACCTCCAGTGGCGATCCGCGATGCGCTGCAGGCACAGGCGCAGTTCGCCTTCCAGTGCGCGGTCTTCGATGACGGGGGGAAAGTCCGCCGCCAGTTGTTCGTGCATGGCCGCCAATGCAGGCGGCAGCGGTCGCGCATCGGCGGCCTTGCTGCGCAGCCAGACGCCCTGGTTGGCGGCGATCAGTGTCGCGGCGGCGACTTGCTCGGTCAGCTCCAGCACGCGGATGGCGTCACGGGCAGCGATGGTGCCCATGCTGACCTTGTCCTGGTTGTGGCATTCGGTGGAGCGGGAGAACACGCTGGCTGGCATGGTGTTTTTCAGGGCTTCCGCCGTCCAGGCGCTGGTGCCGATCTGCACCGCTTTGAAGCCGTGATTGAGCATCGCCCGCTCGGCGGGTGCGCCGGACAGGTTGCTGGGCAAGCCATGGTTGTAACGTTCGTCCACCAACAGCGCGAGCTGGCGATCCAGCAAATCCGCGACGTTGGCGACCAGGTTTTTCAGGCTGTCCATGGCGAAGGCGATGTGCCCGCCGTAGAAATGCCCGCCGTGCAGCACGCGCTCGGCTTCGGCGTCGATGATCGGGTTGTCATTGGCGCTGTTCAGTTCGATCTCAATGAATGAACGCAGCCAGTTCAGGCTGTCGGCCAGCACGCCCAGGACGTGGGGGGCGCAGCGCAGGGAGTAACGATCCTGCAAGCGATGCAGCGGTGCGGTGGGCGCGTCGATGGCCAGATCCTTGCGCAGCCAGGCGGCGACTTGCATCTGGCCCGGATGCGGTTTGGCGGCGAACAGGCGCTCGTCGAAATGCTCGGGATTGCCTTGCAAGGCCACGACGTTCATCGCCGTGATGCGGGTGGCCAGTTGCAGCAGGTAATCGGCGCGGGCGAAGGCCAGGCACGCCAGGCCGGTCATGACGGCCGTGCCGTTCATCAGCGCCAGGGCTTCCTTGGGGCGCAGCGTCAGCGGCTCCCAGCCCAGTTCGCGATGCACATCAATGGCGTCACGACGTTCGCCGCGGAACATGACCTCGCGTTCGCCGGACAGCGTGGCGGCCACATAGGACAGCGGCGTCAGGTCCCCGCTGGCACCCACCGAACCTTCTTCCGGAATCAGCGGGAGCACGTCCTGATCGAGAAACCCCTGCAAGCGCTCCAGCAGTTCGACCCGTACCCCGGAAACCCCTTGGCACAGTGACTGCAACCGGGCCGCCAGCACGGCGCGGGTGGCTTGCGGGTCCAGCAGTTTGCCCAGCCCGCAGCCATGAAAGGTGTACAGGTGACGCGGCAGGGCTTCGACGTGATGCAGCGGCACCGCCACCACGCAGGAATCGCCGTAACCGGTGGTCACGCCATAAATCACGCCTTCCTTGTCCAGCAGCGAATCGAGAAACTGCGCGCCCTTGGCGATGCGCTGGCGAAAGGCACTGTCGCTTTGCAGCGTCGTGGACACTTGGCGGTTGGCCAGGGCCAGCACGTCTTCAATCTGCAACGCACGTTCGCCAAAGGTAACCGGCTCAGGAACTTGATTCGTCATCGGATTTCCAGAAAGGGTAGAAATTGAACCATTGTTGCGGGGCTTGCAGGCAATAGTGGCTGAGGCGGTCGGCGTAACGCTGGGCCCATTGGGCGATGACGTGCTGGCGATCATTGCGTCGCCATTCGATTGCGTCGGCGAAAGGTTCGAGAATGACTTGATAGCCGTTCGCACCCTTGAGGCAGAAAATCAGATGGATCGGGCATTTCAGCAGCCCGGCCAGCAGCCACGGTCCTTGGGGGAACGCCGCTCTGGCGCCGAGAAAGTCCACTTCGGCATTACGCCCGCCGTGCAGCGCCACGCGATCACCGGCAATGGCTAGCCATTCGCCGCGATCCAGACGCTCGCTCAATTGCAGCATGATCATCGGGGTCAGCTCGCTGACCTGAATCAGTCGCAGGTGGGTGGCCCCGGCTTCGCCCAGCAAACGGTTGAAGCGTTCGGCGTGCTTGGTGTGAACCAGCACGTTCATGGTGACTTTTTCACCCAGCTCGGCCAGCGCACGGCAGACTTCGAGATTGCCCAGATGAGCGCCGACCAACATTTGCCCGCGCTGGCCGCGCAACTGGGTGCGCAGCCCGGCGGGGTCGACGATGTCGATCTGTTCCAGGCGCAGTTTGCCGTTCCACACGTCCAGCTTGTCCAGCAACGAGTCGGCAAAGGCCATGAACTGGCCGAACACCCGACGATGCGTGGGCCGCAAGTCAGGGCGGTGGCTCCAGTCGGCCAGCTGCCGCTGGTAGTGCCAGGCGCTTTTGCGTGCCTGACGACCAAACAGAAAGAAGTACAGGACGATGCCATACAGCAGCGGGCTCAAGACCCTTCGCCCCAGGCGTTTGGCGGCCCAGGCGGTAAGTTGCATCAGCAGGAAACTGCCGCGCTCTTCGTGGTCGGCCCAGTGTTTGTCCGGCGGCTGATTGCTCATGGCAGCCACCGCCGCCAGAGGATTAACGGCAAGCGCGTCAACATGCCGAAGAACAATCGGGTGTGCATTTTCGTAATCAACACGTTGTCGTGGAACAGGCGAAAGTGCGAGACGCCGTCCTGCGGGTAGTGAACCTTGACGGGCAACCACTGCATCGGCAGATTGCGCCACGCCAGACGCACCAGAATGTCCGAGTCAAAATCCATGCGTTTGCCAATGTGTACCGTGTCGATCAGTTGAACCACCGGTTTGAGCGGGTAAACCCGAAAACCGCACATGGAATCCTTTATCTGCAGCGACAGCGTGTTCACCCAGACCCAGAAATGCGTCAGGTAACGGGCATACAAACGGCCCTTCGGTACGCTGGCATCGTATTCCGGGTAGCCGCAGATGACGGCGTCAGGCTGCGCGCGAGAGGTCTCCATGAACAGGCTGATATCCGTCAGGTCGTGCTGGCCATCGGCATCGACCTGCAAGGCGTGACTGAACCCCATGCGCAGGGCTTCGCGAAAACCCGCCATGACCGCGCCGCCCTTGCCCTGATTGACGGGCAGGGTCAGCAGATAGACGTTCTCGGCTTTGGCCAAGTTGCGCAACACCGCTGCACAGGCCGGGGTGCTGGCGTCATCCACCAACACACAGGGCAAACCCGCCGCCAACACTGCCGCAACGACGGCAGAAATGGCGTGTTCATGGTCGAACACCGGGATGATTGCGCAGGGGTTATGCATAAAATGGAGAGCCCGTTGGAGCGAGGCTTGCCCGCGAATGCAGTGCTCTTGATCCGGAAACACTTGTGAATGCACCGGCCCCTTCGCGGGCAAGCCTCGCTCCAACGGGTTTGGGTGATGAGCTGTTATGGGCTCGAACGCCTGAGTCTGTAGGAGCGAGGCTTGCCCGCGAAGACACTGTTTCTGCTTCAAAAAATGCTGTGGATGTACGGGCCCCTTCGCGGGCAAGCTCGCTCCCACAGGTTTTGTTGCGCTTAAACATCCGCCACCTCCAGCACTATCCGTCCGCTGGAGCACGCCGCTTCACCGCTGCGATAGGCGAAGTACAGCTTTCCCCGTTCGCTGTCGAAACGCAGGGTCAGGCTGAGGGTGTCACCGGGGCGGACCAGTTGCTGGAACTTGAGCACTTCCATGCCCGCGAACCTGGGCGGCAGATCCAGCAGGCGCTGGCCCAACGCGATGGCCCATTCCACCTGTACCACGCCGGGCAACACCGGCGCGGACGGGAAGTGACCACTGAAATAGGCAAGGTCAGGCGGCACGTTCAGATCCAGATGCAACACGCCGTCGATCATCTGTTGTGTGAGAACGTCCGGCTGCCGCACGCGCGGAGCCAGAAGCATCGTCTGAACGTCGGCCTGGGGCAGTTTGCCCTGCGGGTTGAGGGGTAACTGAAGCAGAAACCGCCAGCGGCGGGGCAGGGCGATGGCTTCGCAATTGGGGCTCAGGTGCTGACGCAGGGTTTGAGTCAGGCTGCGTCGGCCCTGATTGCGCAATGCATTCAAACCCGCCGCCGTGAGCACGACCAAAGCGCCCAGCGAAGCGCGATTGCCCTGAATGACGCCAAATCGTGCCTCGCTCACCCAAGGGTGAGTGGCCAGAGACTGCTCCAGAAGCGGCAGGGAAATGCGTTTTTCTTCAAGTTTGACGATGCGGTCCAGCCTGCCCAGCAACTGGAAACGATCCCCTTCGCTTATGCGCACGGCATCGGCGGTGTGCTCGATATGGCCCGGTGGCATGTAAGTCGAGCTGATGAGCAATGCGCCGTCCGTATCCTGGTCCAGTCGGACGCCATCGAACGCCTGCCAAAGGTCATCGCCCTGCCGCCAGGCAATGCCGCCGGTTTCCGAACTGCCCAGAATCTCGGTCGGCCATTGCCCGAGCCGTTGGTGCAGGCTCACGGCGGCCTCGGCGGGCAGCGCGCCGCCTGAGGAAAATACCCGACGCACCGCACTCAGGGCGGTCCAGTCCAGGTTGTCGCCCATACGCTTGAGCAGCGCGGGGCTGGCGATCCAGGCAAACGCCGGATGTTCGCGGCTGGCGCGCTGCAAATCTTCCGAGAACGGCAGTTGTTTACGCACAAAGCTACGACCAGCGCTCAACGGCCACAACACCCGAAACAACAGGCCGTAGATGTGCTGGCTCGCCACGCTGCCGATGATGCAGGCCTGGCCCAGTTCAGCGCCCCACAGGTGTTCCAGCGCATGGATTTCGTTGGCCAGTTGGCGCAGACGTTTTTCGATCAGCTTGGGTTCGCCGCTGGAGCCGGAAGTGCACAGGCTCAAACGGCATTCGTCCAGATCAAGCTCGGCGGGCGGCAGCGGCTCGGCCTGTAGATCACCGAAGCGCAAGTCGCCGGGTTGATCGGTCAGCCAGGCATCAACGTGGCTTGCCCAACGTTCACGGGTTTGCGTGTGCAGGTCAGCGGGCAATAGCACGCTCACGCCTGCGCGCCAGGCACCGAACAGCGCGATAGCCAGCTCACCGGCGTCTTCCAGGTGCACCGCCATGCGCTCGATGCCTCGGGCTCGAAGTGCCGCCGCGAGACTCAAGGCCCGGGTGCAGAATTGCGCGTGATCAAGGTCGGGCGACCGGGTCAGCTCCCGTTGCGCATCGGGGTGGAACAGCAGGTGCTCAGGCTTGATCCAGTTGGGTAACATCGGGTTCACGTATTCCATTTGAGTGCGCCGCTTCTGACGTGCCGGCGGACTGCCCATTCGCCTGCAAACAGCAAGCCCATCAATGCGTAGGAAATCAGCCCGGTGTACAGCGTCCACCATGACAACGGCGCCCACAGGGTCAGCGCCGCCGCCATCAGGCCGTTGCCCAGGAAAAACCAGCACCAGACCTGGGTGACCTGGCGGGTGTAGCGAATCGCGACCTCAGGCAAATCCTGTTCACGCATTCGCGCCAGACGCTCGACGACCGGCGGGCCATAGACCAGGCTTGAGCCAAACAGACCCAGCATTGAGGCGCTGATCAGGACCGGATACCAGCGCAGCAACTGCGGGCTGTCGAACAGGGCCAGCAACAGGCAGAAACCGAGGGCAATCAGGGGCGTGATCAGGCCGCCGGGGCGGTTGAGTGTCGTCAGCGCACGGCCCAGCCACAGGCAGCCCAGTAACGCGGCGAACTGCCACGGCGCGAAGTGTTCGGTGCCGTAATACACCGCAAAGGGATACACCACGCCTGCCAGCAGGAGGCCAACGCCGATCAGCCGCTTCATGCGGCGGCGTTGACCAGACGGTAAACCGCCTCAACCACGTCGTCGACGGTTCGCACGGATTTGAACTCTTCGGCGGCAATCTTCTTGCCGGTCTTGCGCTTGATGTGATCAATCAGGTCCACGGCATCGATGCTGTCGATTTCCAGATCCTGATAGAGACTGGCCTGCAGGCTGACGCGCTTCGGCTCAAGTTCGAACAGCTCAACCAGCGCCTCGCGCAGGATGACGAAAATGTCTTCACGAGTTTGCATGTTTATCCCTCAGGCCACGTGTCTGGCGCTGACGAACGCCGCAAGGCTGTCCACGCTGGTGAAATGATTGCGGGTGTCCTTGGCGTCGGCATCTATCTTGATGCCGTAGCGCTTCTGTATAGCCAGACCCAGCTCCAGGGCGTCGACAGAATCCAGTCCAAGGCCTTCGCCGAACAGGATCTGATCGTTGCCGATGTCCTGGGTGCTGATGTCCTCAAGACCCAGTGCGTCGATGATCAGTTGCTTAATGTCCCGGTGTAGATCGCTCATCTGCGGCGAGCTCCTTCATGAAATAGTGATGCAGGTAATCGTTAAGCTTGCGCGAGGCGACAGGCGCCGGCCCAAGCGCAGCAAAGGCTTGTGGGTCTATATCGGGTCCGACGCGCAGGCTGAAATGCACGCGACGCTGGGGGATTCGGTACCAGGGCTCGGCCTTGGTCAAGGTGGTCGGGTTGACCTGGATGACCACCGGGGTGATCACGCGGGCCCCACGCAGGGCGATGGACGCTGCGCCGCGATGAAACTCGGGTGCTTGCCCCGGCTGGGTGCGGGTGCCTTCCGGAAAGATGATCAGCGTCTGGCCAGCGCGCAGGACGTCGGCGGCGTTGTCCAGCATGTCGACATTGCCGTCGTTGCTGATGTATTCGGTGGCGCACACCGGGCCACAGGTAAACGGGTTTTTCCAGAGGCTGCGTTTGACCACGCAGTTGGTGTCGCGAACCAGGCCGATCAGAAACACCACGTCGATCAGCGACGGGTGATTGGCAATGATCATCTGGCCTGGACGCCCCAGCCCTTGCGCGCCCTGAACGTCATACGTCAGGACGCCGAGCCGGGCCATGATGCGAATGAACAGCCAGAACAGCCAGCTGATGGTGCGTCTGGCCCGACGCCTGTGGGTCTGCGCATCACCCGGCAGCCAGCTCAGGAAGGGGAAAACCACCAAACGCAGGCACAGCCCGCCCACCCCGAACAGAGCAAAGGACATTGCCGTGGCCAGTAGACGCCAGTAATAGGCGTCGCGGCCTTTATTCAGCGGCTGCGTTGCCAATTCCATAACCGGTTTTTCCAGGGATGTTGGCAGGCTGCCTGAGCGGTATTAAGGGCGCACAGCAGATTCAGGGCGTGAGGCCATCGGGTGGCGGGAAGCTCGGCGTGATTGGCACTCAATGACAGCTGCCATTCGTCACCCTGGGTCAGCAACAGGCCCACCGCGTAGGGGAACGGCACGTCGTCGATCCAGTCTGCATAGGCTTGTGGCGGTTGCTCCTCGGTCACCACCAGCAATACGGCCGGCGCGCCCTCGGCCAGCAGCGCGGCGGCTTCGAACACGCCGTGCTCCAGGCCATCGCCCGTGGCGGCCAGTGCTGTCATTTCGCTGGTTTCGCCGCGCATGATCGACCAGAGACCAATCACCGAGTTGTGCACCGACAAGCTGAATTGGGTGGGGGACAGCGGCTGTTGAGTGGCCACATCACAGAGGATTTCGAACGTGCGAGGTGTTTCGCCGTGACGGGAAACGAAAACCAGCGGCAAGCGCTCATGACCTTCAGCCAGCGGCCAGCCCACCGCAAATGCCATGCGAGCCATACGTCCCAGCCGCCTGCGCTGCATGGCGGGCAGGAACGACACGTCCGGAGCCTCATCGCTGCCGTGTAATAGCGTCGGTTGCCGGCTCCACTGCTGCCACTGGTTGACGTCCGCCAGGCCAGGGGCCCAGGCGCGCCATTGCGCGATGTTGAACGTGATCAATGATTCTCTTCCCGCCCCTGCGGGCTACTTCTTGCTGCGGTACTACCAGGGATATTGCCGACTGCGTGCGGCACCCGCCGAATGGCTGGCATTATCCGGGGTGATGGTGGTCAGTAGCAATTTGTAAAGTAAGAAATATCCATATGAACTGCGGCTTTTGTCGTATTCACGTGTCTGAAGTGGCGAAGTACTCGCTCTGGTCACATGCATTGCATAGACTCGTCCCATTCATCGGTTTGTCTCATATCTATAAGGAGGTCCGTCCATGCGTCGGGTGGTATTCAATCAGAAGGGCGGCGTTGGCAAGTCCAGCATTGCTTGCAATCTGGCAGCGGTCAGCGCACATCAGGGTTATCGGACGCTTCTGGTCGATCTTGATGCCCAGGCGAACTCTACCCAATACCTGACCGGCCTCACGGGCGACGACATCCCCATGGGGATCGCTGACTTCTTCAAGCAGACCCTTTCTTCCGGGCCTTTCGCCAAAAAAAATCAGGTCGACATCTACGAGACGCCCTTCGATAACCTGCATGTGGTGACAGCCACCGCCGAATTGGCTGATCTGCAGCCCAAGCTGGAAGCCAAGCACAAGATCAACAAGCTCCGGAAGCTGCTCGATGAACTGGATGGGGATTACGAACGGATTTACCTGGATACGCCGCCCGCGCTGAATTTCTATGCGGTTTCAGCGCTTATTGCGGCTGATCGCGTGCTGATCCCGTTTGACTGCGACAGTTTTTCCCGTCAGGCCCTGTACGGCCTGATCAAGGAAGTCGAAGAGTTGAAAGAAGATCACAACGAAAAGCTGATGGTGGAAGGGATCATCGTCAATCAGTTCCAGCCCAGAGCGAGTCTGCCCCAGCAGATTCTGGATGAAATGATCGCCGAAGGCCTGCCGGTTTTGCCGGTCTACCTGAACTCATCGGTAAAAATGCGTGAGTCCCATCAGGCCAGCATGCCGCTTATCTACCTCGACCCGCGGCATAAGCTGACCCAGCAGTTTGTGGAGCTGCACACGCTGCTTGAGACGAATGCCTGACGCCATCGCGAGCATTTGCATGCCACTGAGTTCACAGCGTATCCGGAATCGGCGCAAACAAATGGCAGCGCATCGTTCCGTCCTTGATTGAGCGGTTTATCCGGTCGGCTTGGGATTTGGCTTGCTCGGCGAGGTCGGCAGGGATCGCGATGGCCGCGTCCATGTCTGCCTGGATGACTTGCTGGGAGGCGATGAGCGTGTTGGTCCCGGGTTTGCACCCGCAGTGGACCAGGTGCCCATGAGTGGCGACGGCGATGAGTTCGTCGATGTAGGTGGGATTGCCCTCGGCGATATACCCGACGCTTGCGCACGCTGAGCACCAGACCGGATCACCCATGCGGGCAAACCGGCGCAGCTCCATCAATTCCGTGGCGGACGCGCTCAGGACAAAACCGCCGTTGGTGGTTGGATCGCCTTCCCTGACTATGTATGGCATGGCGTTTACTTCTCTCGTCGCTGGCTGGAATGCAAATGCTAGGTCGAAAAAAGCGTGTCAGGGGTGTCAGAAATGCTTTTCGGACACGTCCTACGACAAGTTCGGCAAACTGTCACAACGGATTGGCAAATATCCTTCGTGCAGGTTCAAATTCCTTGGCTTTTTAGCCAGGCAAGCAACTGCTGCAAGGGGAAGGCACCGCTTTGCCGGGCCACTTCCTGGCCATTCCTGAACAGGATCAGGCTGGGAATCGAACGAATGCCCAGTTGCGCCGAAAGCTGTGGGTTGGCTTCGCTGTCCAGCTTGGCCAGACGGCAGCGCCCGGACAACTGAGCCGCCGCCTGTTCAAAGACGGGCGCGAACGATTTGCACGGCCCACACCACTCAGCCCACACGTCCACCAGTAACGGCAGATCGCCCTTGATCTGACTGGCGTAATCGCCCTGCGTCAGGTTGAACGGCTTGCTCAGCAACACCGGCTGCTTGCAGCGCCCGCACTTGGGCTGGTCGCCCAGGCGCTCGGCAGGGATGCGGTTCAGCCCGTTGCAGTGGGGGCAAGGGATCATCATTGGCTCGGACATGACGGCTCCAGAGGAATCGGGTTCAGGTGCTGCGAGTGTACCGCCCTGTCGACGGTATTTGATGCGCGAACAGCGCGTGTCAGGCAGATAAAGCTTTGGTAGAACGATTCGCTGTTCCGGTGATGGTGTTATTTAGTACATGGTTATTGCTTTAAATAAGTCGTTTTTTCTGCAGGTTAACTAATTCTTGTAGGCGTCTTCTTACGCTTAAAAGGCCACTGTCTGAAATTCAGTTGTTTTTATCATGCGTCGCCCGGTAAATACGGGGGTGGTGTAAAAAACTATCCGTTCGGATAGTTGTCAGCGCTTATTGGTTTGGGTACCGTTTTTTCATTGTTTTACATATTTGAAAGGTGTCCAGAGATGAATGACAAAAAACTGTTGAAGGTGGCCATCGCCACTGCGCTGTTGACGGGGGCAGGCATTGCACAGGCGGGGCCAGAAGTTACGATTACCTTTAAAAATACTGGAAATATGGAGGCCGTTTACGATGTGGTTGGCAGCAGCGCTTTCAGTTATGCCGAAGCTAATCCAAAACCTGATCCTGGCGTTAAATCTGGGGAGTTGGATGTATATCGGGTAAAAGGGTCCCAGTCCCCGGACGTTACGTCTGTCGTATTTCAGTACACGATGGGGCCGAAAATCTGCAAGTTTAAAACCAGCTATCTCAACCTTCCAGGTCGAAGTGGAAAAGCCCCGAAGTGGAATAAAAGCGCGCAGGCCAGTGGGGGTGCCCGGTGTGATGTAAACATCACTTCCGCGAATATGGCGACTCACGATTGGGCGGTTGAGTTCACGATGAGGTGATCCCGCAAATGAACTCACTGGATAGCCGTTTACTGCTAATTGCAACTTCAGTCATCGGCTATTCAGGCTTCCATGTTTCAACTATAGGGGTCTAATCCATGATTAATCGTATTTCTGGCAGCTTACCGGCACCCACGGTTGCCCCGGTGAAACTGAAGGGTGTTCCCACCGCACCCGTCCCGCAGCAAGCCCCTTCAAGCAGCCCGACATTATCGACACTCTCTCGTCAGCTCGCTGACAGCGCCCTGCGTGCGGATGCCCGGGACAGTACTCTGGACCGACCACAACTGCGCGTCGAAGCAGACCGACTCTTGAGTCAAATCTTTGGTCATCACTATCAGGTTAACAAGGAACTGCATAACAGTGAGGTGCCTGATACAAACGATCCTGAGTTATTGGAGCGGGCCAGGCAAGCAACGCTTTATATCATCCGCACGGACAAGCGTGATCACCGACTGGAAAATCCTTTTGCGGGACTGTCCCGTGAACAGCTGAACCTGATTGCCTATGACGAAAAGGGTCCCTACACGATCAATGAAAGACGGGCAGCCTATTATGGGGTGAGTGATATGGAGACCCGTTGGAATCGCACGCTATGGGGGCCGGCAGAGTTGGAGTCGGCGGCCAATGACGGAAGAACGCCCGGATTTTATACGGCAGTGCTCAATCATTACAAAACGCTGCCAACCATTGAGCAATCCCGATACCCGGAAGACTATGAACAACGAACGCTGGCAATAATAAAAGAGGAGAGCAACCCTGACTCCACCCAGAAAAAGAAGTTTCGAATCCTGACTCTTTTCGAGATTCTCGCCAAGATCAAGCACTTCAAGGAAAAGCCCGGAGGTCTGTCCGGTGTCACGGCAAACCCGGCGGATCAACCCAAGGAAAGCCCGGTTAAAACTTCTGCTGTTAATGTTTCAGCCAGCACTACGTCCGCGACGAAAGACGCCTCATAACACTAAAAAACACGGTTGTCGGTCTTTCTCTTTTTAATTAAAAGGCATTGCCAATGCTTACGATCATCCCGAATACCCAAGTGCCTGTCGTTTCAAAATCCACGAAATCCTCGCAAGGAACTTTATTAGTGGGGCCGCCCGGCAATCTGGCGGGCACGGTGGGATTACATTCAGATAAGGCGAGCATGTCTTCCTTATCCCGCCAATTGGGCGAGAGTGCCGTTCGTGCAGAAACCCGGGCTAAAACCCTCAGTCGCAGTGAGCTGGGGGCCGAGGCAAAGCGAGTGCTGGTTACGCTGGTGGATAACTACGAGGCGAACCAGACTATTCATAACCGCGAAGTCCCCAAGACCGACGATCCCGGTCTGTTGAATCGCGCCAGGCATGCCACGCAGTTTCTGACGCAGAGCTTATCCGGCAATCAAGGGGGTAAAAGCCCTTTTTCCGGTTTGTCTCGGGAGCAACTTGTATTGATCGCCTATGACGACAAAGGGCCGTATACGGTGAATGAGCGGAGAGTGGCGTGGGGGGATGTGCAGAAGATCGAGTCCGATTGGCGGTTCAAGGCTATCGCTCAGGGAAGCCTGGAGACCAGTGTCACCGACCCACGCGCCAGGTTTCTGACTGAGGCTCTGGCGCATTACAGAGGCTTGCCTGCAATCGAGCAGGCCCAATACGATGAGGGCTACGAAGCCCGATTACAGCACAACATCGAACAGGACGGTGGCCCGCCTAGGCAGGACGACCACCTTCCGAATCTGTTTGAAGTCCTCGCCGGTTATCAGCGGCCTCCCAGGAAGGCTCAAACGCCTGTGCCCAAGGCCCAGACGGCAACGCCCGATGCGCTCGAAAAACCCAAGGCAAATCCTCCCGTGGCGACGCAAACACCAGCCCTCAAGACGAGCAGCTTATCTCCAGATGCTTGCCCCACTCCGGCGGCCGTTGCGCGTAGCTAGCCATGCCGGTTTGTTCGGTGAACGGGTTGCATAGCACGTTGTGCAGACGGCGGACTTCGTCATAATTGCCGTCTTCGGCGGCATCGATGGCGTTTTGCGCCAGGTAATTGCGCAGGATGTACAGCGGGTTGACGGCGTGCATGCGGGTCTGGCGTTGTTGTTCGGTGCTGGTTTCTTCCCGGGCGCTGCGGGCGATCAATTGCTCACCCCATGCGTCGAAGCTTTTGATGTCGACGAAGTCGTCGCGCAGTGATGCCAACGCCACGGCGGCAGGATCGTCACCCAGGCGGCGGAAGAACAGGGTGTAATCCACGCCGCTGTTCTGCATGAGCGTGAGCAGGGTACCGATCAGTTTTTCGTCACCGTCTTCGGCGCGGGTCAGGCCCAGGCGTCGGCGCATCAGATCCAGGTAGTGCGCCTGATACAGCGGCAGGAACAACCCCAGTGTCTCGCGCAAGGCTTCAACGTTGATGAAGGGTGTCAGCGCCTGGGCCAGGGCGCTCAGGTTCCACTGTGCAATGGGTACCTGATTGCTGAAGGAGTAGCGGCCTTCGTGATCGGAGTGGTTGCAGATAAAGTTCTGGTCGAAATCATCCAGAAACGCGAACGGTCCGAAGTCGAAGGTTATGCCCAGAATCGACATGTTGTCGGTGTTCATCACGCCGTGGCAGAAACCGTAGGCTTGCCATTTGGCGATCAGCTCGGCGTTGCGTTCGACGATTTCCCGAAACATCGCCAGATAGGGTTCGGCGTGTTCAAGGCATTGGGGAAAGTGCATCGACAGCACGTGCTCACCCAGGCGCTTCAGCTGTTCCGGCTGCTGGGTGTAATAGAAATATTCGAAGCTGCCGAAGCGAATATGGCTGGGCGCCAGGCGCAGGACCATCGCGGCGCGTTCCTGTTTCTCCCGCCAGACCGGCGTGCTGGAGCCCATCACGCAGACGGCGCGGCTGCTGGGAATGCCCAGGGCGTGAAGTGCTTCGCTGGCGAGAAACTCGCGGATCGAGGAACGCAGAACGGCCCGGCCATCGCCCATGCGCGAATAAGGCGTCTGGCCTGCGCCTTTGAGGTGCAGGTCCCAATGCTCCCCGGCCTCGTTGTAAACCTCGCCCAAGAGCAACCCGCGACCATCACCCAGGCGCGGATTGTACGAACCGAACTGGTGCCCCGAATACACCATTGCCCTGGGATCAGCGTCGGCCCATAGCTTTTGGCCGCTGAAGATTTCGGCGAAGACGGGCGATTGAGCGTCTGCCGGGGCCAGGTCCAGCAGCGCCAATGCCGCATCGCTAGACACCACCAGACGCGGATCGGCGATGGGTTCGGGTAGCACCGAAGTGGAGAACGCATCGCCAAGGCGGGCGAAGCGGTTATCGAAGGTCAGTTCGTCGAGGGCTTTCAAGGGCCATCTCCAGCAGAATGTCCGACCATTCTGCTGGGATTAGACGCGCGGCGTCCACCCGTCCGTCAGTCCAGGCGCAGTTCCGGTGGCTCAGGTGCGTCTTTGGACGCTGGTTTTATCGAGGTGGTGACGACCGGCATGGTTTGAGGTGCCGATGTCGGTGCGGGTGCCTCATCGGACGGTGGCCGTTCGTTCCCGGCGCGCATCAGCTTGTATTCCTGGCCGTCGATGTTTTTCAGGTGGACTTCCAGCTGCCGGAACGAAATGTTGATGTGCTGCTTCTTGAACTCGCTGTTGATGAAGCGGTTGATCTCGTCCAGCACCGGGTTGCGGTCGCCCAGGTCGCGCACGTGCACACGCAGCTCGTGGTCCAGGGTGCTTTCGCCAAAGTTCAGGAAGTAGACGAGGGGTGCCGGGTCCTTGAGCACTCGTGGGTTGTCCTGCGCGGCCTTGAGCAGCAGTTGACGCACCAGTTCCAGGTCTGAGCCGTAATCGACCCCGAGCTTCAGGGTCACGCGGGTCACGGTGTCGGTCAGCGACCAGTTGATCAACTGGCCGGTGATGAACGTCTTGTTCGGAACAATGATGTCCTTGCGATCAAAATCGGTAATGGTTGTGGCACGAATGCGAATCTTGCTGACCGTGCCCGACAGGTTGCCGATGGTGATGGTGTCGCCGATACGCACCGGGCGTTCGAACAGGATCATGATGCCGGAGATGAAGTTGGCGAAAATTTCCTGCATGCCGAACCCCAGGCCCACCGACAGCGCCGCGACCAACCATTGCAGCTTGTCCCAGCTCACGCCCAGTGCTGACAGGGTCGAGACAAAGCCGATGCCGGCGATGGCGTAGGACAATAGCGTTGTGGTGGCGTAAGCACTGCCCTGCGCCAGATTCAGGCGCGACAGGACCAACACCTCCAGCAGGCCGGGCAAGTTGATCGCCAGCACAAACGTGATGCCGATGATCACCAGCGCGCCAATCATGTCACCCAGACTGATGGGCACCATGCTCATGGTAGCGCCGGTGCCGCTGGTGTATTCGTACAGGGTGATGTTGTCCAGGTACGAAAACACGGTGATCAGGTCGTGCCACACCCAGTACAGCGCGCAGACGAAGCCAGCCAGCAGCGCCAGACGAACCAGGCGCAGCGATTGCTGGTTGACCTGCTCGATGTCCAGCGTCGGCTCTTCAACCGCTATCTCGTTATCACCGCTTTCCTTGGCGGCCTGGCGCTTGGCCAGTGCCCGTTGATACGCCAGACGCCGCGCCGCGACGCTGAGGCCGCGCACGAACGCCGCCTCGATTACCAGCCAGAACATCAGCAGGTAGAGGGTATCAATCAGGCGATCGCTGAGTTTCAGGGCGGTGTAGTAATAGCCGAAGCATACGCCCACGAAGAGGGCGACGGGCAGGGCGGTGAACGCCAGGCCCATGGCTTTGCGAAACAGTGAGGCATTGTGGTGGGTCGGGCTGACCAGCAACAGACGACTGAGAAGTAAGGCCATCAGTGCATAGCACGTCAGGACCACACCGATGCCCAGCACATCGTCGGCCAGCGACGCCGGTTGATGCTCGGCGACGGCCACCACGGCCACCAATGCCAGAACCACCAGGCCCAGGCGCCGGATCCAGCGTTGCAGGAACTCGACTTGCGCCTTCTCCCAGCGAAAATGCAGCTGCGCAACGCCGCCCGGCGCCAGGATCCGGTAAGCGGTGTAGAACACCTGCCACGCCAAAGCGATTTGCAGCAACGCCGCGCCCAGATTGGCGTTCTGTCCCCGTGCATCGATCTGCAATGCATAACCGCATAACGCCAACGCGAGGGTCAGCGGCATGGCCAGCAAAATATTGAGCAGGATGGCCAGCGGCGTTTTCCACTGGCTGTCGCGTTTGAAATGGCCAATGTCAGCGTGCAGCCGGGTGAGCTTGGCGTAGAGCGCCTTGCGTCTCCACATCAGCACGCCGATCAACAGCAGCAGTGGCAGAAACAGTAATGGGCGCTGGGTCAGGCCATCACTCAGTTCGCTGACGCTTGAAGCCCACGGCAAGGTCGCCACTTGCTTTTGCAGGCGCGGCCAGATGCCTTGAAACCATTCCAGATCCAGCGGTTTGTTGCTGGGAATCCAGAACATTTGCTCGTCCAGCGTCTCGCGCAGGCTCAAGGCTGTGCTGACCAGTTGCTTCTGACTGAGCTGGAGGGTGATGGATTCGTTGAGCAACGAACTCAGTTCGCGGTTCAGGCGTTCCAGCAGGTCGCTGCGAGTCACCGCCATGTCCAGCAGGGTTTTGCGCAGTTGCGGGGTGATCTCTTCAGGCGGTTGGGTAGCGAGCAGCTTTTCGACGTAGGCCGCCGGGGTGCTCATCTGTTCGCGCTGTTGATTGACCTCGAACTGGTACAGGCGAATGTCGGCAATTTCGTCGGCCAGACCTTTGTCCAGTTCCAGGTGGGGCAACGCCTGTTTTTGCTTATAGAGGATCTTGGACAGCAACAAGCTGCCGCGTAGCACGTTGATCTGTTCGTCCAGCGCCTGATCGCTCTGGGTCAGGTTATCCAGTTGTTGCTTGGTCTTGAGGTTCTGCTGAGTCAGCTCATTGAGGCGGTCGGTGCCACGCAGCAAATAGTCGGAGAGCTTGAGGTTGGCGGCACTTTCGGTGGCCAGCAAGCTGCTGCTGCCCGCTTTCTCCGCTGCCAGGGACTGCTGGGCGACGGTCTGCTGTGACTGGGCGCGTCGCTTGTCGTTGATCAGGGTTTGCAGTTCCTGAATTTCCTGCTCCTGACGTGCGACCTTTTCGGTCAGCAGGTCATTTTGGCTGCTGCCCAGATCCTGCAATTGGCTGTTGCCCATCAGTTCCTGGCGACGCAATACCGCCAGGGCGTTGATAGCACCCAGTTCGGCATTGAGCAGATTGCGCTGGTCAGTGCTGATGGTCTTGCCGTTTTCCTTGCCGGTTTTCAGGATCGTGTTGATCTGCTGCACACGGACCTGATTGGTGCTGATTTCAGCCTGGGCACGCTCGGGTCGGGTCTGGGCGGTGATGACCATGCTGCTGGCGTCATTCAGGGCTTTTTGCAGATCGCTCAGTTGAGTGCTGCGCTCGCTCAACATTTGCTCGAGCTGGGGCACGTCCAGATTGTTGTAGCGCTGGACGACAGGAACGACTTTGCTGGCTTTGAGGCGTGCCAGTTCCCGCTGGTTTTCAGTGGTCTGCCTGGGGGCTTGCGTCAGTTGCTGCTTGAGCGAGGTGAGCTTTTGCTCATCATCGCGCTGGTTGTCCAGGAACGTCAGGGTCTGTTCAAGCACTTGCTGCAAGGCTTTCTGATCGGCGTCCGGGAGTTTGCGGTCGGCGATCTTGTCCAGACTTTGCTGCACGGCTTCGCGGGTGGGCGGATCGGCAGCCAGAACCGGGAATGAGGTAAGGCACAGGCCGAGCAGGATGGCGGCAAAAAAAGTACGCAAGGGCAACATAGACACCGGTCGAGCTGATCGAATAGAAAGGCAGTTTAGAGGAACAACCCGGGGCCCGGGCGGCTTCCTTCGGGGAATCTGACGCCGACCTTGAGGATCTTGTTCCCGTCCATCACTGCAACTGTCCAAATAGTTCCATTCCATTCAATCTGATCACCCACCACAGGCTCGCCGCGATTTTTCTGCACGATGAACTGGCTAAGCGGCATATTCGCGTCCAGACCCTCCAGTTTCAGGCCGTACAAGGCCGCCACCGCACCCAGTTGGGCGTCCCCTTCGAGGACAAAATCGCCAAAGAAACGCAGGTCCAGACCCCGTTGAGGTGCCTGGCTGAACAGTTTTCCCAGGGCCGACAGATTATGTTCATGGCCGATCACGCAGAGCAGGTCGCCCACTTCCAGCGTCGTGCTGCCAGACGGATGGAGCAATTGCTGGCCACGAAACAACGCAGCGATACGCGTGCCCTCAGGCATTTTCAGTTCACGCAGGGCCGCGCCGATGCACCATTTTTCCGAGCCGAGCCGATAAACGAACAGTTCCCACTCACTGGTGGGATGAACTTCCAGCGGTGAGCGCGAAATCGGTGCGGGTTCCGGCGGCACGGTGACTTTGAGCAGCTTGGCCATCCACGGCAGGCTGGTGCCTTGCAGCAACAGCGAGACCAGCACGATGAAGAACGCCAGATTGAAATACAGCTGCGCGTTGGGCAATTTGGCCATCAACGGGAATACCGCGAGGATGATCGGCACCGCGCCGCGTAACCCGACCCAGGCGATAAACGCTTTTTCACGCCCGTGAAACGCCTTGAAAGGCAGCAAGCCGACCATGACCGACAAGGGTCGCGCCACGAAAATCATCCACAGCGCCAGGCCCAGCGCCGGGACGGCAATCGGCAGCAAGTCGTGCGGCGTGACCAGCAAACCCAGCACCAGGAACATGCCGATCTGCGCGAGCCAGGCCATGCCGTCGAGCATGTGCAGAATGCCGTGGCGGCTGCGGATCGGCCGGTTACCCATCACCAGACCGCACAGGTAAACGGCCAAAAAGCCGCTGCCGTGAATGGTGTTGGTCAAGGCAAACACTGCCAGCCCACCGGCAATGACCAGAATCGGGTACAGACCGTTTGCCAGATTGATCCGGTTGACCATTTGCAGCATCAGCCAGCCACCACCCAGGCCAATGATGCCGCCAATGCCGAACTCGCGAATCAGGTGGCCCAACAGGCTCCATTCCAGGCCGGTCTGACCGCTGGCGAGCATGCCGATCAGGGTCACGGTGAGAAACACCGCCATCGGGTCATTGCTGCCGGATTCGATCTCCAGGCTGGCGGTGACCCGTTCGTTCAGGCCCTTGCCGCCCAACAGCGAAAACACGGCGGCGGCGTCTGTCGAGCCGACGATGGCACCGATCAGCAGGCCCTGGATCATGTTCAGGTTGAACAGCCAGGCGGCCATCATCCCGGTCAGCCCCGTGGTGATCAGCACGCCCACCGTTGCCAGCGACAAGGCAGGCCATAGCGCTACCCGGAAACTCGACACTCGGGTTCGCAGCCCGCCGTCCAGGAGGATCACCGCCAGCGCGAGGTTGCCCACCAGGTACGCCGTGGCGTAGTTGTCGAAGATGATGCCGCCGCCATCGACGCCCGCCAGCATGCCCACCGCCAGGATGATCACCAGAATCGGGATGCCAAGGCGTGATGACAACGAGCTGACCAGGATGCTTGCCCCTACCAGCAACGCGCCGATCAGGAACAGGCTGTTGATGGTCGCAGCATCCAAGGGCGGTACTCCAGACAAAAAACGACGATAAAAAAGATAAGGACGCGAAATGACCATGCAGTCCGCGTGCCAAGGATTCTAACCTGTTGAATTGGCTGGCTGTCAAAAAAGGTTACAACATCCCGGAACACTAAATAAATAGCCGCTCACATCCGACAGTTTTTGATCACGTGCATGACTTCTCTTGAAGCAAGGAAAGAACGTCATGCCCTTGATTGGCACCCCAGCTCCGCCGGCACCTGCCGAGAAATCAACGCTCGGCGATGAGCTGCGTCTGAAGAAAATCGCTCGCCGGTACATAGAGGATTACCCGGATGTCCACGGCACGGCCTATGCCGTCGCACTGCAAATCCTGAAGAAGCACACGACGCGTCGTCTTGACCCGAACACCGTCCATTGGCATCGGTTCAGCGATGCCGTCAGCAGCAGCCGAACGTTTACCGGCTGGGAACACTCCGGGACGCCCACAGAGTCCATGACCCTTGTCGAACTGGTCATGCATCGTTTCAGCGCCGTGGATCAGGAGGCGTCCGATGAGTTGCAGGTCTATGGCGGCTTCTATACCGACGGCCCGCAGCATGGGATTTATGATGAGCGCAACGAAGTGGCCATGCTGCCTCAGGTGGTTCTGCAGGACTTCTGGGCCGTGGACTTCGGCGCGGCTTACCAACGCAGGGTTGACCGGTTCTGGGCCACCCACGGCGAACACTGTCGCACCCTGACCAAGGCGTATTTCCTGGCGGCAGCCGGGCAGGCTCAGCGCGCCGGCACGTTGCTCGACGCCGATTATCAAAGCGTCATCCATGCCGTGGCGGTATCGCTGCCCTCGGTGATGACCTTGAGCCTGTTGCAGGCAAGGGATGCGTCGCAACCGGGCATCAGCCTGCGCAGTTTTGATATCGGTGAATACGTGGCCCACGACATCGTCCGGATTGTCGACGGCAGTGGTGCGCAGATCCTCTATGTGCCCGGCACAGCGCCGGCTTTTCTGCGATTTTCCAGCGACGGGCAGTTACGCGCCTGGGTTCTGGAGCGTTGTGCAACCGAGGTGTCGCGCACCGCTTTTACGTTGCACTTTTTTCCTTCGCAAGCGGCCAAGGATCAGGAGGGTGGCGCATTCGACCGTTGGATCGGTCAGTTGCAACGCAATGAGTGGTCTGATCAAAAAGTGCTCAATCGACTCGACAGGGCTATCAAGGGCGATGTGTTCGAGCACTTGCGTGATCTGGCCCGGCAGAACATGCATGCGCAGGCCCGCTTGCTGACCTCTAACGCCAGCCTGCGCAAGCAGATGTGGATCGGCTATCTGAACGCCTTCATACGGGTGCTGGGGGCCTCCGCGCCGCTGGGCTGGCCGGTCGCGCTCACGCTGGTGGGGGCGGGGCTGGCCAATGTCGGTTTGAATATCGATCAAGCCGTTAATGGCAATACGCCGGGGCTACGCAAGGCCGGCGTGCTCGGCGCTGTTTTCAACTCGGTTTTCGTGGCGTTCAACCTGCCGATGCTGGCGGCAGCTGACGGCGTGGTTTCAGTCGAGGATTGGGTGCCTGTGGCTGATGACGACGCATCCCTGGCGGACTTGCACGGCAATCTCATTCTTGAGGATGCCGCGCCGAAAACAGGGGTCGGACGCTTGCGGGGTGTTGTGGCGCTTTCCAATGGCGAAACCTGGATTGAAATACGCGGCCTGCCTTATCGGGTGCTTTTCAGCGAGGAGCTGCACACCTGGACCGTTGTCGACCCTCTGAAGCCTTTTGCCTTTCAGGGCGCACGACCCGTGAGGCTCAATGCCCTTGACGAATGGGAACTGCTGGAACCGCCGAAGCTCAAGGGCGGTGCGCCGATGCAGGATGCAGCGGGTCCCTCGTCCGCCGAAAGTGTGCCCGGCAAGCCTTATGTGACGACGAAGTCTTCGTTCTGGGACCTGTACATGAAATTTGACCTGGCCGAAGAGGAACGCCTGTCCGTGGTGGCGCGTGAGCGGCAAAAAGCATGTGTGGATGAAACCGTTCGGGAGTGCGACTCTGACTCGGATACCGATTCCGATACAGCCAGCAATCCGGACGAATACATCACCACCAACTCTGAAGGGGAAAGGGTGCTGATCGATGCCTGGGGAGACGAACACCGCCTGTTCAAGACCGGTACCGAATACATCGGCGGTCGCGTTGCCGACTACACCCAGTACGACGAGATGTTCAACACGTTCCTGCGCACAGGTGAGTCGCAGTCGGCAAGACAGTTGCAACTGATCGAAGAGCTGGCCGAGGATATCGACAGCATCGGCTGCAACAACGATGTGGACCTGTATCGCGGCGGCAGCGGTCATCGCGGCACTTCGGGCGTGGTATTCAGGACCGGCAAGATCAAGCCGGGGGACATTCTGGTCAACACGGATTTCACCTCATTCAGTGAAAATCCTTACTTGGCGCGGGTGTTTTCCAGCAGTCAGGCCGGGGTGCAGTCCCACTTGTTTGAAGGCGACATACTGGCAGGCGCGCAGATTACCTTTGACGACACTTCGGTGGTTTTCGAACTGCCGAAGAAGTCCTACCACTCTGCCACCCCGATAGCGCCGTTTTCCGGGGATTGGGAAGAAGCCGAGTCAGTGTTCAAGCCTGGGGCGTATTTCCAGATCTACAGCGTTGAGGAAGTCGTGGGCGAGCATTACGCATTCATCAAGGTGCAGATGAAACAAACCCACCTTCAAATGCAACGCGCTGCCCAGTCCCAGGGGCGGATCTTCGACTTGCGTACCGGCGAGCCTTTCAACCGGGAGCAGTACGCCGCCCGGCTCGGCCCTCAAGGTAAGGCCGTGCTGGAGCTGTTTTTTCCTCAATGATTCGCAGCTCCAGACATAGTTAACGCAACGAACGATTAAATCCTGCTCACGTACATGACTTTTTCAAGCAAGGAAAAGTCATGTCCACTTCCATCCACAACCGCTCCGGCTATCCCTATCAGCCCGATGAATTCACGCTCAAACAAAAGGCGCTTCGTCTGGTGGAAGACTATCCGGACGTCTACGGCATGGCCTATGCCGAAGCCCGCACCATCTTGCACAAGCACACCGGCAAGTTCATGGACCCTTCCAAGGTGTATTGGCACCGTTTTGACGGCGCCAGAAGCAGCGCCAGGACGTTCACCGGGTGGGATCATTTCGGCACGCCCATTGAATCCCTTACCCTCGTCGAGCTGGTCATGCATCGCTTCAGCGCCAGGGATCAGGAAGCCACGGACGAGCTGCACATGTACGGCGGTTTCTACACCGACGGCCCCGAGCACGGCACGTATGACGAGCGCAACGAGGTGCCGGTACTGCCGGGGGACGTGCTGGAGGATTTCTGGGCGTTGAATTTCAGCGCACATTTCAAAGCCAGCAGCCTGCTGTTCTGGAATGACCACGGAGATACCGTCGCCACTCTGGCCCGAGCGAAGTTTCTGTCGGCCGCCGTCCTGCAACGTGGCAAAGGCAAGTTGTCCCGTCAGGATTTCAAGCTTCTGACTGAGGCCGTCATTGGCGACGTGCCGGCGGTGATGACGCTGGAAAAACTGCGCGCCAACCACATGCCTCGGCCCGGCATTGCGGTGCGAACCTTTGATGTCGGTGGGCACGTCAGCGCGGAATGTATCCGAGTGGTGCGCGCCGATGGCCGACAGATCCTTTATATCCCGGGCGAAGAAACGGCATTTTACCCATTCAGCTCCGATGATGAGCTCTATCAATGGGTACGAACCCGTCTGGTCAATGAACAATCAACCCTGCGTTTTGTGAAACTGTTCCTGCGGTCTGAGTCGGCCAGGCAGCAGCATGGCCAGGAGTTTCAACGAGTTTTACAGCGCTTGCGCACGTTGCCGCTGGACCCGCAACGGCCCGTCGTCAATCAGCGTAACATTGCCATTGCCGATGATGCGTTCGTCTACCTACGGGATATCGCCAGGCGCGAGATGGACGATGACGCGGTCGCACTGCTGACTTCCAACGGCGACCTGCGCAAACAAATGTGGATGGCTTATCTTGATGCCTTCATCCATGTGTTCGGCCCTGCGGCACCGTTGGCGTGGCCCGTTGCGCTAACCCTCATAGGCGCAGGCTTTGCCAGTCTGCAACTGAACGTCGATCAGGCAATCCATGGGCGAACGGCCCGGCAGCGCAAGTCCGGAATGATTGGCGCCATCGGCAACTCGATTTTCATCCTCTTCAACCTGCCGATGCTGGCCGGTCTCGCCAGGGCGGGCGAGCTGGCGCGGGCGGGAGAGGCGCTGGACGTCGAGACCTCGCAAGCCGCCCCCCAAACCCCAAGCCATGAATCCATTGAGATGGTTGAGCTGCACGGGGAGCCGCACGCCCTTACAGAGGCCGAGCTGTTGATGCGGGGGATCGAACAACTGGATAACGGCGATACCTGGATCACCCTCAACGAAATGCCGTATCCCGTGCGTTATAACGCAGGGTTGCAGACCTGGGAGGTTGTCGACGCCACTGAATTCGCATCCCGGAACGCTCGTGCGGTGCGCTTGAACGCTTCAAACGACTGGGAATGGTCCGCGCCCCGGATCGCGCAGCCTGAAGAGCGTGCGAGTGCTGCCGGGATCGCAGACAACCAGATGCCCGCCCTGACGCATTACAGAACTGTCCGCTCGCCCTTCTGGGACACCTATATGCAATTCAACTTGCAAGACGAGGAGCGTCTGTCAGCGCAGGGTCTGGCGCGCCAAGAGGCGGCGCTCAGCATCCGCGAGGTCGAAGCGGGTGCTGAAATCGGCACGGACAGTGACGGGAACGAGGGCTATATCGACTCATGGGGCGATGTGAACCCTGTTTACAGGGCTTCGAACGGGCGCTATGTCAGCAGCAGTATCCCGATCTATACCGCCAGAAGTGAAGCGTTCAATCAATTCCTGCGGACGGGCGTCGCAGAGGCACCTCAACAAGCCCGGTTGATCTGGCAACTGGACAACGACCTGCTTGCCATCGGACGCAACAACGATGTGACGCTGTATCGCGGTGGCAGCAGTGCTCGCGGCACCTCGGGGCTGGCCTATCGCAGTGGAAAAATCCACAGCGGTGACGTGCTGGTCAATACTGATATCACCTCATTCAGCGAAAATCCCTACCTGGCTCGGGTATTCGCCAGCAGCCAGGCCGGCCGGCAATCTGCAGGCTTCGTGGGCGAAATCACCTTTGACGACAGCGCAGTCGTCTTTGAACTGCCCGCAGGTAAATACCTGGGTGCGGCACCTATCGCGCCGTTTTCCGGTGATGAACAGGAAGTCGAGTCACTGTTCATGCCCGGCCATTATTTCGAGATCGAAAGCATCCGGCAGGTCCACGGTATCCATTACAAGTTCATGCATGTGCGCCTGATGGAAGTTACGCGCCCCAGACCCGAGCAGGTGATCTATGACCTGCGCACGGGGGAGCGGTTCAGCCGCAGCCAGTACGCCGGTATGCTCGGCCAGGAAGGGGCCGAGCTGGTTGACCGGTTTTTCCCCCTTGAAGACTGATCAAACAGGCGACTAGAACCATCGGTCCTGCATGGCCAGGCACGTGTCATCCCGAGCTTCCAGAATGGCCAGCTCGTGATGGCAGGCCGGTACTTCCCAGGTCAGGAAATACCGGGCGGCCTGCAGTTTGCCCTGATAGAAATCCGCATCGGTAACGTTGCCTGTCGCCAGACCTTGCTCGGCGCGAATGGCTTGTTCCAGCCAACGCCAGCCAATCACGGCATGACCGAAGGCTTTCAAGTACAGCGCCGAGTTGGCCAGCGTGGACGTGACCTTGCCTTGGGCCAGATCAGTCAGTAAACCCAGCGTCACTGTTTGCAGGCGCGCCACCAGTTGCTCCAGAGGGGCGCGCAGTGCATCGAGGTTTTCGTGAGTCTTGGCCCGTTCCGCGGTACCAGCAATCAGCCGGATCAGTTGCTTCAACCCCGATCCGCCGTTTTGCGCCAGCTTGCGGCCCAGCAAGTCCAGCGACTGGATGCCGTGGGTGCCTTCATGGATCGGGTTCAAGCGGTTGTCGCGGTAATACTGCTCCACCGGATAGTCGCGGGTGTAACCATGCCCGCCGAGGATCTGAATCGCCAACTCATTGGCCTTCAGGCAGAACTCCGAAGGCCATGACTTGACGATAGGGGTCAGCAGATCGAGCAGTTCCTGGGCGTGTTGGCGCACCTCGGCGGTTTCGCCGGTGGTGGTGTCGTCGAACAGGCGCGCGGCGTACAACCCTAGATCAAACGCGCCTTCCACGTAGGCTTTCTGAGTCAGCAGCATGCGCCGGACGTCGGCGTGCTCAATGATCGCCACCTGCGCGCTGTCCGGGCTTTTGTTGTCGGGCAAACGGCCTTGCGGGCGCTGACGGGCATAGTCCAGCGAATACAGATAACCCGCGTAACCCAGCATCACGGCGCCCATGCCGACGCCGATACGCGCCTCGTTCATCATCTGGAACATGCAGCTCAAGCCTTGATGCGCCTTGCCCACCAGATAGCCGACACACGCGCCGTTATCACCGAAGTTGAGCGCCGTGGATGTCGTGCCGCGCCAGCCCATCTTGTGAAACAGCCCGGCCAGCAGCACATCGTTGCGCGGCCCGAGGCTGCCATCGTCGTTGACCAGGAATTTGGGAACGATGAACAGCGAAATCCCCTTTACCCCGGCGGGCGCGTCCGGGAGCTTGGCCAGCACCATGTGTACGATGTTTTCCGAGAGCGGGTGATCGCCGCCGGAGATAAAAATCTTGCTGCCACGCAGGCGATAGGTTCCGTCTTCGGCAGGCTCGGCGCGGGTGCGGATGTCAGACAGCGACGACCCGGCATGGGGTTCGGTCAGCGCCATGGTGCCGAAAAAGCGACCTTCGATCATGGGTTGCAGGAAGCGGTGCTTCTGTTCATCGCTGCCAAAGCTTTCGATGAGATTGGCCGCGCCCATGGTCAGGAAAGGGTAAGCGGTGGTGCCTGCGTTGGCCGCCTGGAAATGCGCAAAACAGGCCTGGGAAAGCAGCGTCGGCAGTTGCATGCCGCCGTCTTCAAAGCTGCGATTGGCATTCAGGAAACCCGCTTCGAGAAACGCGTCAACCGCCGGTTTCACCTCCGGGATCAGCACCGCCTCGCCGTTTTCATAACGCGGCTCGTGTTCGTCGGCCTTGCGGTTGTGTGGCGCGAAATACTTCTCGGCAATGGCCCGGGCGGTGCCAATGGCCGCATCGAACGTCTCGCGATTGTGCTCGGCGAAACGCTCACGTTGCGTCAGGGCTTCGGCATCCAGCACCTCATACAGCTCGAAAGCCAGATTGCGGGAACTGAGCAGCGTCTCGGACATGGTGGCAGACCTTTGATTGGAATGATCCGAGTCTAGATCCGCGCAACCACAGCGAACAGGAAGATTGATTTGAGTGATGGTGGGGAAGAACTCTGATGCGGATATCCGGCCTTTCAAATCGCTTGGCCATCGTCACCGGATTTCCAGTCCCCATTTGTAGGTCACGAGCAACGCGAGGCCGCGATAGCTTTATGAGGCCCATCGTATCGACCGACGCACCGCATCTCCTGTAGGAGCTACCGGGGTGGCGATAGCGGTTTGCCTGACAACCGCTTCGCGGGCGTCGTAACCTCCGTGCGCTCCTGCAGTAGATTCCTTGCGGTAATCGCGAATCACCGAGTGACCAAGGTAGGAGCTCACGAGCCACGCGAGGCAGCGATAGCGGTTTGCCTGACATACCGCATCGCGGCCGTCGTAACCTCCGCGCGCTCCTACAATGCGTTTCGCTTGCGATGAAGGCAACGCCAGCACAGGTTATCCACAGTCCGTTCGATGAGGGTGTTCGGGATGTAGTTTCCGTAATCCAGGAGGGATCGGGTATAAAAAAAGAGAGCCGAAGCTCTCTTTTTTATCGCCATTGAAACGATCAGCCGATGGTCATCAAGCTCGCATTGCCACCCGCCGCAGCGGTGTTGACGCTCAATGCACGTTCAATCACCAAACGCTCCAGTGGCACGTTGGTTTCGCCGTGGGACAGGCCGTTGACGCCGACAATGGCACCGGCGCGCTGGGCCACTTGCTCGCAGACTGCGCGCAGTTGGTCGGAGTCGCCGTGATGCAGCACAGCGTCGATCAGCACGTCGTCCTTGGTCCAGTCAGCCACCAGTTTGATGCGCGATTGCACGTCTTTGGGCAGACGATTGCGCAGGGTTTTGCCCAGCTCGTTGTCTGGCCAGATTGCGGTGCTGCCAACGGCCAGAACAGCGGCCAGTTGAATCAGCAGGTCGCTTTCGGCTTCCGCCAGGCACAGCACGTGTTCCCGAGGCAGGATGCTGTAGCTGTTGCGCTCCCCGGTCGGACCGGTCAGCAAACGGGTGACACCGCTTTGCGATTGCTCGGCAAACTGGTCGCACAGCGTGGCCAGCTCTGGCTGTTGATTGCTGGACGCCCAGGTTTTCAGTGCGTGCAGCGGTTTGCTCAGGGCTTCGCGCATCCGGGTATCCGGTGCCACCAGCGCATCGCTGCGCACGAAAGATTGCTCGATGGCATCCACCGGACGCGTGGACAGCAGGCGATACAGATACAGCGGACCCCCGGCTTTCGGGCCGGTGCCGGACAGGCCTTCGCCGCCGAACGGCTGCACGCCGACCACGGCCCCGACGATATTGCGGTTCACGTAGACGTTGCCAGCGTTGACGTTGTCGATGACCTTGGCGATGGTCTCGTCAATGCGGGTATGCACGCCGAGAGTCAGGCCGTAGCCGGAAGCGTTGATCTGGCCGATCAGTTGGTCCAGTTCTTTGCGCTTGTAGCGCACGACGTGCAGCACCGGGCCGAAGATCTCCCGTTGCAGTTCATCGAAGCTTTCCAGCTCGATCAAGGTCGGCATCACGTAAGTACCGCGCTTGAGTTCGGCGCTGTCGGCGATGGCAACCTGATAAACCGTGCGGCCTTTGTCGCGCATGGCCTGGATGTGTTTCTCGATGCTGGCCTTGGCTTCAGCGTCGATCACCGGGCCGATGTCTACGGATAGGCGTTCCGGGTTGCCGAGGCGGCATTCAGCCATGGCACCTTTGAGCATTTCGATGACGCGATCAGCAGAATCTTCCTGCAGACACAGCACGCGCAGGGCCGAGCAACGTTGACCGGCGCTGTCGAAGGCTGAAGACACCACGTCGATGACCACTTGTTCAGTCAGGGCCGAGGAGTCGACGATCATTGCGTTCTGGCCGCCGGTTTCAGCGATCAGCGGGATCGGGCGACCTTGGGAATCCAGGCGACCGGCAACATTGCGTTGCAGCAGGCGCGCCACTTCAGTGGAACCGGTGAACATTACGCCCTTGACGCGATCATCACCCACCAGACGGGCGCCGACGGTTTCGCCGCGACCCGGCAGCAGTTGCACGACGCCTTCAGGAATCCCGGCTTCCAGCAGGATGCGCACAGCCTGGGCGGCCACCAGCGGGGTTTGTTCAGCGGGTTTGGCCAGTACCGGGTTGCCAGCAGCCAACGCCGCAGCGACCTGACCACTGAAAATCGCCAGCGGGAAGTTCCACGGGCTGATGCAAACCACCGGACCCAGCGGGCGGTGGGCGTCGTTGGTGAAATCGTTGC
This sequence comes from Pseudomonas sp. DWP3-1-2, assembly GCF_049896285.1. Taxonomy (NCBI): domain Bacteria; kingdom Pseudomonadati; phylum Pseudomonadota; class Gammaproteobacteria; order Pseudomonadales; family Pseudomonadaceae; genus Pseudomonas; species Pseudomonas sp. DWP3-1-2. Next base: position 203,230 of record NZ_JAFCTZ010000006.1, read on the forward strand.
GGGCCTGCACGGCGTAGTAGCGCAGGAAATCCACGGCCTCGCGCACTTCCGCGATGGCGTTGGCGAAGGTCTTGCCGGCTTCACGAGCCAGCAGGCCCATCAATGGCTGGATCTCGGCCTCCATCAGATCGGCGGCGCGCTCCAGGATTGCGGCACGTTCGGCGGGCGGCGTGGCTTGCCAGATCGGGCCTGCCTTCAGCGCGCATTGCAGGGCGTTGTCCACGTCTTCCAGGCTGGCTTCCTGCACATGACCGACCAGATCACGCAAATCGGACGGGTTCAGCAGGGGTGTCGAAACACCTTCGCTGGCCGGGCTGCCCAGCATCGGGCCGGCTTTCCAGTCGTTGTGTGCGGTCGCCAGCAACGCCGATGAGAGCGACCCCAGGCGATGCTCGTTGGCCAGGTCGATACCGCTGGAGTTGGCGCGTTCCGGGCCGTACAGGTCGCGGGGCAGGGGGATGCGCGGGTGCGGCAGACCGAAGCCGCCTTCCTGCGTGGCCATCTGCTCGATCTGGGCTACCGGATCGGCTACCAGCTCCTGAATGGAGATGGACTGGTCGGCGATGCGGTTGACGAATGAGGTATTGGCGCCGTTTTCCAGCAGGCGACGAACCAGATAAGCCAGCAGCGTTTCGTGGGTGCCGACCGGCGCGTACACGCGGCACGGACGGTTCAGCTTGCCATCGGCCACTTTGCCGACGACCTGCTCGTAAAGCGGCTCGCCCATGCCATGGAGGCACTGGAATTCGTACTGGCCAGGGTAATAGTTCTGACCGGCAATGTGATAAATGGCCGACAAGGTATGGGCATTGTGGGTGGCGAACTGCGGGTAGATGACTTCCGGCACCGACAGCAGTTTGCGGGCGCAAGCAATGTAGGACACGTCGGTGTACACCTTGCGGGTATAGACCGGATAGCCTTCCAGACCTTCAACTTGAGCGCGTTTGATCTCGCTGTCCCAGTACGCGCCTTTTACCAGACGAATCATCAGGCGATGGCGGCTGCGGCGGGCCAGATCGATCACGTAGTCGATCACATACGGGCAACGCTTTTGATAGGCCTGGATGACAAAACCGATGCCGTTCCAGCCGGTCAACTGTGGCTCGAAGCACAGGCGCTCCAGCAGATCCAGCGACAGCTCCAGGCGGTCGGCTTCTTCGGCATCGATGTTCAGGCCGATGTCGTATTGCTTGGCCAGCAGGGTCAGCGACAGCAGGCGCGGGTACAGCTCTTCCATCACGCGCTCGTACTGGGCGCGGCTGTAGCGCGGGTGCAATGCCGACAACTTGATGGAAATGCCCGGACCTTCATAGATGCCACGGCCATGGGATGCTTTGCCGATGGAGTGAATCGCCTGCTCGTAGGACGCCAGGTATTTCTGCGCATCGTGCTCGGTCAGTGCGGCTTCGCCAAGCATGTCGTAGGAGTAGCGGAAACCCTTGGATTCAAAGCGACTGGCGTTGGCCAGGGCTTCGGCGATGGTTTCGCCGGTGACGAACTGCTCGCCCATCAGGCGCATGGCCATGTCCACGCCTTTGCGGATCATCGGCTCGCCGCTCTTGCCGATGATGCGGCTTAGGGAGGAGGTCAGCCCGGCTTCGTTGTGGGTGGCAACCAGTTTGCCCGTCAGCAACAAACCCCACGTGGCAGCGTTGACGAACAACGACGGGCTGTTGCCCAGGTGCGGATGCCAGTTGCCGGTGCTGATCTTGTCGCGGATCAGCGCGTCGCGAGTGCCTTTGTCCGGAATGCGCAACAAGGCTTCGGCCAGACACATCAGCGCCACGCCTTCCTGGGATGACAGGGAGAATTCCTGCAGCAAGCCCTGGACGATGCCTGCACGGCCACCGGCGCTTTTCTGATTGCGCAGCTTCTCAGCAATAGAAGCGGCCAGTTTGTTGGTGGCTTCAGCCATCGTGACCGGCAGGCGCGCCTGCTCGATGAGCATGGGCACAACTTCTGGCTCGGGGCGGCGGTACGCTGACGTGATGGAGGCACGCAGCACCGATTGCGGCAGGATGCTTTCGGCGAATTCGAGGAAGCACTGATGAACAGCTTCGGCTGGCAGCTCGCCAAGGTCATCGCCGTCTTTGCTGATCAGGCCATTGAGTTCAGCCAGGGTTGCACCACCTTCGAGCTTTTCCAGGTAATTGAAAATCGCCTGCTTGATCAACCAGTGCGGCGTGCGGTCGATGGAGTGGGCGGCGGCTTTCAATCGCTCGCGGGTCGGGTCGTCGAGTTTGACACCCAGGGTGGTGGTCGCCATGTGCTGTCCTCATTTTCGCCACTGTGGGTGTGGCCTTGGTTGTCGGACAAGATTAGCGGTGCGGGAACAGAGGTGCAACCGGGTGCAACCCCTTTTTTCTTGAATATTTTGCTGTTGGCCAGAATTCGATTTCGCGATTGGCTTTGCGCTCGGTCCCGGTGCTCTTAATCTGACGAAGCGATACCTTTCGCCCTAAAACGGGGCATAAAATGCTTATTTCAGCTCCCTTGTCGATAAGGTGCAACTTCACTGCAAATAACGGTTGCACCTGTTCGGCGTTCTTGAATAGGATTCCCACGTCTTAGTGCAACCTCGCTTGAAATTGCACAATCGATCGTCGTTTTTGTACGAAAACGCAGTCAGACACAGCCGTCTGCCATCAATGGCCCGCCAGGTTCATTGATCACGAGATCAGTCGGCGTTAAATAAAAACAATGCCAGGGCATAATCCAATGAGTGTCAGCAATCCCACCCTGATCACCTTCGTGATCTACATCGCAGCGATGGTTTTAATCGGCCTCATGGCCTATCGCTCCACTAACAACCTGTCGGACTACATTCTGGGCGGCCGCAGCCTGGGCAGTTTTGTCACTGCGCTTTCGGCCGGTGCTTCGGACATGAGCGGCTGGTTGCTCATGGGCTTGCCTGGCGCGATCTACATGTCCGGCCTGTCGGAAAGCTGGATTGCCATCGGCCTGATCATCGGTGCCTATCTGAACTGGCTGTTCGTGGCCGGTCGTCTGCGAGTGCAGACCGAACACAACGGCGATGCCTTGACCCTGCCGGATTACTTCACCAGCCGTTTTGAAGATCAGAGCGGCCTGCTGCGCGTGATCGCCGCCGTCGTGATTCTGGTGTTCTTCACCATCTATTGTGCTTCCGGGATTGTGGCGGGTGCGCGGTTGTTCGAAAGCACCTTTGGCATGTCTTACGAGACCGCATTGTGGGCCGGCGCTGCCGCGACCATCGCCTACACCTTCGTGGGTGGGTTCCTGGCCGTAAGCTGGACTGACACCGTTCAGGCGACGCTGATGATCTTCGCGTTGATCCTCACACCGATCATCGTGCTGCTGGCCACCGGTGGCGTTGACGCCACATTCCAGGCTATTGAAGCCAAGGATGCAACCAGCTTCGACATGTTCAAGAACACCACCTTCATCGGCATCATTTCCTTGATGGGCTGGGGTCTGGGTTACTTCGGTCAGCCGCATATCCTGGCGCGTTTCATGGCCGCCGATTCGGTGAAGTCCATTGCCAGCGCCCGTCGTATTTCCATGGCCTGGATGATCCTGTGCCTGGTCGGTACGGTTGCCGTGGGCTTCTTTGGTATCGCTTATTTCTCCGCACACCCCGACGTCGCCGGTCCGGTCACGGAAAACCCGGAGCGCGTATTCATCGAACTGGCCAAGCTGCTGTTCAATCCGTGGCTTGCCGGTGTGCTGCTGTCAGCCATTCTGGCGGCCGTCATGAGTACCTTGAGCTGCCAGTTGCTGGTGTGCTCCAGTGCGCTGACAGAAGACTTCTACAAAGCCTTCTTGCGTAAAAACGCTTCCCAGAAGGAATTGGTCTGGGTCGGCCGGGCGATGGTATTGCTGGTTGCGGTGATCGCCATCCTGCTGGCCGCCAACCCTGAGAACCGTGTTCTGGGTCTGGTGAGTTATGCCTGGGCAGGCTTCGGCGCGGCGTTTGGTCCGGTCGTGCTGATTTCGGTGCTGTGGAAAGGCATGACCCGCAACGGCGCACTGGCCGGTATTCTGGTCGGCGCTATCACCGTTATCGTCTGGAAAAACTTCAGCATCTGGGGTCTGTACGAAATCATCCCGGGCTTCCTCTTCGCCAGCATCGCTGTCGTCGTCTTCAGCCTGCTGGGCAAAGGCCCGTCGGTTGGCATGCAGACGCGCTTTGAGTTGGCCGAGAAAGAGTTCAAGGACGCTACACGCTAATCTGTTGGTGTAAAAACCATAGAAGCCGCTCGTTGACGAGCCCGTGTGTCTGACACACCGTCTCGCCAGCGAGTGGGCTCCTGCTGAAATCTGCTGCTTCCCTGCCTACACCTCTCCGTTCTCAGGCTCGCCCTGAAGCCGCGATACGATCTTTCCAATAAACTGGCCTCCCTCGGGAAGTGCTTATTTGAAGTGTCAGTACAAGTCGCACACCTCCTGCAAGAACCCGCTTATTGGCGATAGATACGATCGTTGAGGCATCGCTACGCCCGCCACTTTATTGTGGGCCGGGATCAATCCGGAAAGTTGTTACCGCCCCATTTGCGGGCAAGCCTCGCTCCGGCCAGGGCGGTATGGGTTTCTCAGGTCTTATTGTGATCAATGTCCAGGGTATAGAAGGTCGCTTTGCCGCCTTCATTGCTGTAACCGGAATGATCCTGGGTGTAAACGCCCGCCTTGAAGTACAGCGGCTTGTCGCGCCAGGTGGCGCTGATGGAAGTGCTCCAGTTCATGTCCTTGGCGCTGATACTGAGTTCGCCGCCGGGGCTGAGGTGGATGATGTATTTGAACTTCTCGTTCAGTGGCACGCCTTCGGCGATCTGGATGACGCGGCTCTTCTTGTCATCGTAACGGCTGCGCACCTTGGCGACGATGTCCCCGGATCCGGTGCTGTCCTTATACTGGTACTCGACCTTCAGCATCGGCTTGGTGCTGTTATAGGCGTGAATCTGGCCGATCACGATTTTGCCGGAGGACGGAACCTGATTGACCTCCAGGGTCGCGTTCAGATAATTGTCGGCGTCCGGATACAGCCAGTTGTGCAGCGATCCGTCTGACCAGGTTTCACGCAATTCGCTTCGCGGGTAAATAGCATTGGCTGTACGCGAGCCCGTGACCGGTGCCCAGAAGAAAATCGACTTAGAGCCCGAATTGAAGTACTTGCCGTCGTAGCCTTTAACCAGTTGCGCCGTTTCGATGGTTTTAGGTGGCGAACCTACCGGGATGCTCAGATTCCATGAAGAAAGATCAATCATAATTTCAGTCGTCCACTATGTCTCATTGCCAGCACCAAGCGTCTAGCTCGCGGCTTTGGGCGGTATTGGTTATACGGTCTGAAAAAAGATTTGTTAATGGAATTTTGTCGAATCGCTGACGTCAAAGTGCCTCCATTTTTGCTGGGCCACCTTTAGTACAAGGGTTTTAGCGATATACCGTTAGTCGGGTCACAGTCAATTTAGAGATGGCATTTGGCTAGCTCGCTTCTGGTTTAGATGATATGGGTCTACAGTAAAAGCCATTCGATTGAGTGTATTCTTCGACACTCGAGCGTCAGGCCATAAAAGAGAAGCAGCATGGAATGCGTGCAACCCCAGCCAGATGATCGCTGTTCGGTTTTGTTAGTCGTGGATGACTATCCGGAAAATTTGGTGACGATGCGCGCCGTTCTGCAGCGCCAGGATTGGTGCATTGTGACTGCCAGCTCCGGGCTAGAGGCGCTGACCATCCTGCTTGAAAGAGAGGTGGATCTGGTCCTGCTTGATGTTCAGATGCCCGACATGGACGGTTTCGAAGTCGCACGTCTGATGCGCGGCAGCCAACGCACCCGTTTGACACCCATTATCTTCCTGACTGCCAATGAGCAATCCAGAGATGCTGTCCACAAGGGCTATGCCAGTGGGGCAGTGGACTATCTGTTCAAGCCTTTTGATCCCAATGTTTTAAAGCCCAAAGTGCAGGCACTGCTGGAGCAGCAGCAGAGTCGGCGCGCCCTGCAAAGGTTGACGCTGGAGTTGGAGGAGGCCCGGGATTTCAATGCGTCGGTGCTGGACAACATCGACGAAGGCATCCTGGTTATCAGTGAAAAGGGTTTGATCAATTTCGCCAATCCGGCCATTTGCCGCTTGCTGGACACCAGTAACGGGAAGCTTTGCGGCACCCAGCTGCTTGATTACCTGATCGAACCCAACGTTGTGGACTGGCGTGAGTCGGGGTTTTATCGCCACTACCGCAATGGTGATTCGTATCGCGTGCACGATGCGATCCTGCGGACAGCATCCGGCGGTCAACTGCCTGTGGCACTGTCCTGCGCGCCTTTGCCGGCAGAGCGCAAGGCGATGGTGTTGAGCATTCTGGACATGTCGGTGGTGCGCGACCTGTACCGCCAACTCGAACATCAGGCGGTTACGGACACATTGACCGGGCTGCTCAACCGACGGGGGTTCTACCAGACCGTTGAAAGCATGCTGCTGCGTCACGCGCAGACCGGGAAGTTTCTGGTGGTGCTGTACCTTGACCTGGACGGCTTCAAGCGCATCAACGATTCCCTTGGCCACGATGCCGGAGACCAGGTGCTGCTCTGGGTTGCCCGGCAGCTCAAGGATTGCCTGCGCCCGTATGACGTGTTGGCGCGGGTGGGCGGCGATGAGTTCACGGTGGTTATTGAGGGCCTGGAATTTCCTGAGCATGCCGCCAAGGTGGCGGAAAAACTGATCGATCGCCTGTCGCTGAGACGGCAGATCGATGGTCTGGAGATTGCCCTTGGCGCCAGTATCGGTATCGCCACTTTCCCGGACTGCGGCTCGAATCTGGACGCTCTGTTGCGTGCGGCTGATATCGCCATGTATGAAGCCAAGCGCGCCGGCCGCCAGCAGTACCGTTTCTTCGATCAGGAAATGAATGGCCGCGCCCGTTCCCGGCTGATGCTCGAAGACAGTGTGCGAACCGCCATTGATGGCAGCGACTTTTCCATGGTCTATCAACCTCAAGTCTTCATCGAGGACGGTCGTCTCCGGGGATTTGAAGCGTTGTTGCGCTGGCAGCATCCCAGTGCGGGCGACGTTCCGCCCGGGTTGTTTATTCCGTTGCTGGAAGAAACCCGCTTGATCAACAGGCTGGGCGGATGGATTTTTGAGCAGGGCGCGGCGCAGCGTCAACGCTGGAACGACGTCTTTGATGACAGTCTGGTGCTCAGCGTCAGTGTCAGCGCGATCCAGTTCAGCATGCCCAACCTCGCGAGCGAGTTGCACCGTGCGATGCAGCGGTTTGACCTCAAGCCCGGCCAGCTTGAGGTCGAGATTACCGAAAGTTCGCTGGTCAATAACGCGCATCAAAGCCGCGTGCAGATTCAGTTGCTGCACGACATCGGCGTGCGGGTGGCGCTGGACGACTTTGGTGTAGGCGAGTGCTCGCTGTCGCATTTGCGCAATCTGGATATCGACACCTTGAAGATCGATCGGCATTTCATCGCCGGCATGATGGGCTCGGTGCGGGAGCTCGCCATCGCCAAGAGCATTATCGATCTGTGCCGTAATCTCGATGTGCTGGTGGTGGCCGAGGGCGTGGAAACCGTCGAGCAATACGATTGGCTAAGAGACAATGGCTGTGAATTGATCCAGGGCTTTCTGGTGGCGCACCCGATGCCCCCTGAAGAGGCCGTGCGCTTTGCCCAGCCGTTTGACTGGCAAAGGCTAAAACACGGTTGAGTTCTGTACACTGGTGCCTTTCAAATCTGTGTTGCAGCCCATGACAGCTTTGGCTCTTGCCCCACTCAAATACCTTCAGGCCTATCCTGAAGCCCTTCAGGCGCAGGTCCGGCAACTGATTGCCCTGGACAAACTCGGCGACTACCTCAAGCAGCGCTATCCGGAGCGCCATGGAATCCAGAGCGACAAGGCGCTTTACGCCTATGCGCTGGCGCTCAAGCAAGAGTATCTGCGCAATGCCCCCGGCATCGATAAAGTGCTGTTCGACAATCGTCTGGACCTCACTCATCGCGCCCTGGGCCTGCATTCGAAGATTTCACGGGTGCAAGGCAACAAGCTCAAGGCCAAAAAGGAAATACGCGTTGCGTCGCTGTTCAAGGAGGCCGCGCCGCAGTTTCTGAAAATGATCGTGGTGCATGAACTGGCGCATTTCAAAGAGTCGGACCACAACAAGGCGTTCTACCAGTTGTGCGAGCATATGCAGCCGGGGTATCACCAGCTGGAATTCGATCTGCGGGTCTATCTGACGTGGCGGGATATGGCGCAGGACCGGCCGGGTGGTGCTGCGCTTTAACCGCAAGACGATCAGGCGATGTGTTCAGCGCAGCGACTCATTCAACAGACAAGGATCCCGAGAGTGGACGTCAGCAAGACCAAAAGCAGCTTCTATCGCCGATTGTACGTGGCGTACCTGATCGACAGTCAGCAGGCCAACAGCGTACCGGCCTTGACCGAGCTCACGGGCATGCCGCGCCGCACTGCGCAGGACACCATTGCCGCGTTGGCGGATCTGGATATTCAGTGCGAGTTCGAACAGCAGGACGGCGCCCGCAATCATGCCGGGCATTACCGTATTCGAGACTGGGGCGCGATTGACCGGGGCTGGATCACCGCGCATCTGGCGCAGATCAAGTCGGTGCTGGGTTACCCCTGACTTCCCGGGGTCGCGCTATTCGAGGTCGCGACGCATGCCGATGTGGGGGATTGCGTCTTCCAGGTACACCTCGCCCACCGGTTCGAAACCGTAACGGCTGTAATAGCCTTGCAGATGCGCCTGGGCGGACAGATAGATCGGCTGGTCGGGCCATTGTTTCTCGGCATTTTCCAGCGCCTGCTCCATCAGTTCATGGCCAATGCCCCGGCTACGAATGGAAGGGGCGGTCACGACCCGGCCGATGGTCACGTCACCGCCTTGCTGAATGGGGTCGAGCAGGCGCAGGTACGCCACCAGCTCGCTGTTTCGCCAGGCCATTAAATGGCAGGTGTCGCCCATCAGGTCCAGCCCGTCCACGTCCAGATACACGCACTGCTGCTCGACCACGAACACCTCGGCGCGCAATTGCAGGATGGCGTAAAGGTGTTCTTTACTGAGATCGGTATGGTGCTTGCAGATCCATTTGATAGACATGTGGCTGACCCGGAGAAGAAACCTGACGCGAATACTAAACGCATCCGCGAACTTACCCAATAAAACCCTGTAGGTGTCGCCCGGGCGACCACTTTTTGTGCAAGCGGCCTCCCCGTCATTTGCGTTGAACCTTGCCCCGATGCATCACTCATTTGAGTTGTGAAAAGCGCCGATACAGTCTTCAATACAGGCTACTCGCCATTAGTCGTGCGGCGCTACCAGAGCGCACAGTGAGCGAGACTGCTTTGCCTAACTCAGGGAAATGAGCATGCCGTATTTGCTTCGAACCGTGGGTCTTCTGTGCTGGTTACTGGTAGCACCTGCCAGCGCAGGAGAAAAGCTGCGCCTGGTTGCCGATGCCTGGCCACCCTTCACCGACAGCACCTTGCTCAATGGTGGGCTGGCGACTGATTTGGTTGGCACTGCCTTGCGCCGGGCCGGGTATGACACCGAGTACCAGCAATTACCCTGGGCTCGGGCGTTGAATGGTCTGGGTGAAGGTCGCTATGACGTGCTGGTCAACGCCTGGTATAGCGAGGACCGAAAAAAAGTAGGCCTGTATTCCACCGAGTATTTAATCAACCGCGTGCGCTTCATCAAGCGCTCGCGATCCAGCGTCGAATATCACGGGCTGTATCAACTGTATGGAAGGCCCATCGCTGTCGTGCGCGGATATGCCTATTCGCCAGAGTTCGACGGCGACGAAATGCTGGAGAAGGTTCCGGTAAACAGCTTTTCCATGGCGGTGCGTATGGTGCTCGCCGGACGCGTGGACCTGACGCTGGAAGATGAATATGTCGCCCGTTTCTATCTATCCCGCGAACCCCAGGCGGTGCGCGATGCGCTCGAATTCCTGCCCCAGTCACTGAGCGAGAACAGCCTGCACATTCTCGTCAGCCTGAAAAACCCCGATCGGGAAGCAATTGTCGCTGGCTTCAATCGGGAGATCGCCGCCATGAAAGCTGACGGCAGTTACGCCGAGATCCTCAAGCGGCATGGCTTGTAGCGTCTTCCGGGCCTTTGATCAAATGTGCCGCGAGGGTTCGCAGTGGCCCCAGTTGGCGACAGATCAAGGCCAGTTGGGTTTGCACCAGACGCTGGCTTTCATCCAGGTCGTCGGGCATCTGCTCCAGTTCAACGGCCAGGTTTTCCTCGGCATCACTTTGAATCGAGACGGGTTTTTTCTCGGCCAGACTCTGGGCAATTTCATCGATGCTGGCGGCCAGCGCCGCGCCTGCACCGGCGATCAACTGTTCACGCACTTCGCTGGGCAACTGGGCGTCACGATGCGCGCCCAGGCCTGACAAATAACTGAGCAAGGTGTGCGAGAGCACCAGAAAACGAAACCCGACATCGGCTTCCTTGCGGAAATGCCCCGGCTCCATGAGCATATTGGCCAGCGTGGTGGACAGCGCCGCGTCGGCATTATGGGCGTTGCGGCGTGCCAGACGATAAGCCAGATCGTCGCTTTTGCCGTTGGCGTATTGCTGCATGATCTGGCGCAGGTAAATGCTGTTGCACGTCAGGGTATTGGCCAGCACCTTGTTCAGGCGCCGCCCTTGCCAGTCCGGCAGGAACAGGAACACCGCCAGCCCCGCGATCAGGCTGCCGAGCAAGGTATCGAACAGGCGTGGCAGGAACAGCCCGTATCCGTCGCCCACCTGATTGAAACAGAACAGCACCATCACCGTGATCGCGGCGGTGGACAAGGTGTAGCGCGTGGTGCGGTTGACGAAGAACACCACACCGGCGATCACCGCAACCATCGACTGCAGAATCGGGCTGGTGATCAGGTCGAACAGCGCCCAGCCCGCCGTCAGGCCAATGGCCGTGCCGATAATCCGTTGGCCGAGTTTGCGACGGGTTGCGCCATAACTGGGCTGACAGACGAATACCGTGGTCAGGATGATCCAGTAGCCCTGTGACGGGTGGATCAGGTGAACCATGGCGTAGCCGACGGTGAGCGCCAGTGGCAGGCGCAGGGCGTGGCGAAACAGCAATGACGTGGGGGTCAGTTGCAGACGCAGGCGATTCCAGGCGTCCTTGAAGGTACGCGGCGAGCGGTCCAGCAGTGAGCTGTCGGTGGCGGCCGCCACGGCATCCGGATTGCTGGCGTCCTTGAGGAGCCGATCAAGTGTGCCCAGGTTGGCGGCCAGGGCGCGCAGTGATCGCAACAGCCCGCGCCATGCCGGGTTGCTCTGGATGCGCAAGTGTTCCAGAGACGCCTGCAAATCTTCCATGGCATACGCAAAACTGTCGGTGTACGTGAACGGCTGACGCAACTGGATGGATTCGGACAGCGCCTGGCAGGCCACACCTTGCTGACGCAGCAGGCGCTGACAGCGGAACAGCACATCGCTGTGAAAGAACGCCTCGGCCAGCGAGTTGTAGGGGTAATGCGACGAACTGGCGCGCTCGTGGATGTCCTGAGCGATGAAGTACAGCTTCAGGTAGCGGCTGACCTTCGAGCCTGGACGACCATTGCCTACACGGTGCAGGATGATTTCCTTGGTGGCATTGAGCGCCGCCACAACGCGCCCGTTCTGCTGCGCAAGCTCAAGACGTCGGGCTTCAACGTCCAGTTGGCGGATGGGTTCGAACAGGCTCGACTTTAGCTTCAGGTATTGCCCCAGTTCGCGGAACAAGCGTGCCAGCGCCTGCTGCACCGGCTGGTTGGAAAACAACATCTGCCACAGCACCGACAGCAAGCCGTACCACGCCGCACCCGCGACCAGCAGCATCGGCTCGTGCCAGAAATCCAGCACCTCGCCGCCGCGCTGATCGACGCCGATCATGGTGTATATGGACAGAATCAACGTGCCATAGGCGATGGCGCTATAGCGCTCACCCAAGGCTCCCAGCATGGTCAGGCAAAACGCAGCCAGGGCGAGCGAACAGACAAAGAGAATCGGGTAAGGAAACAGCAACTCCACCGCCATGGCGGCGATGCTGAAGCACACCAGCGTTACCGCCAGGGCATTGAGACGACCTTGCCAACTGTCGTCGGTTTCGGCCAGGGCGCAGGCGATAATCCCCAGAAACAGCGGGATCAGCAACGCCATTTCGTTCTGATACCAGCACAGCGCCATGCTGCCGGTCAGCGCGATGAAGACACGGACGCTGTAGCTGAATTTATCCAGCGCCCACAGACGACGGAACGTGAGACGTAGAGATGTCGATGCCATAGAAGAGCTGACGGCCTTGTTCGCGATTGATCGATCCTGCTGGATATGTACAGGCCTGAGTCGGGTCTGTACATCCACCACGCAAAATTTATTCCGTAATGGGGGGGCAGTTCAAACTGTGGGACCGGCTTTAGCCGGGAAGAGGCCAGTACACCCGACGCATCAGCGCGGCAGGAAAGCAGCATTCCCGGATTCAACAGGTACACCGCGTCATCGTTCTTCGCGGGCAAGCCTCGCTCCAGCGGATCAGGGGCGCTTCACTCAAACAAACTGCGCCGCCGCATACCCCGACGCCCAGGCCCACTGGAAATTGAAGCCGCCCAGATGGCCGCTGACGTCCAGCACCTCGCCGATGAAGTACAACCCCGGCGATTTCAGCGATTCCATGGTCTTGGAGGAGACTTCCCGGGTGTCGATACCGCCCAGGGTCACTTCAGCCGTGCGATAGCCTTCAGTGCCCGCCGGGACCACCTGCCAGCTCGACAGCTTGCTCGCAATCTCCGCCAGTTCGGCATGGGTGTATTGCTTCATGGGCTTGGACACGAACCAGTGTTCGGCGATCAGGTTGGCCATCTTCTTGGTGAAGATTTCCCCCAGCAGGGTCTTGAGCTCGCTGTTGGGCCGCTCGGCTTGCTGCTCGCTGAGCCAGCTGGCGACGTCATGATCGGGCAGCAAATTGATCTCGACCGCATCACCGGGATGCCAGAAAGAAGAAATTTGCAGAATTGCCGGACCGCTGAGGCCGCGGTGGGTGAACAGGATGTTCTCGCGGAAACTCATGTCGTTGCAGCTGACCAGACAGTCCACCGATGTGCCGGACAGCTCGGTGCAGATGTCCTTCAGTTGGTCGGTAATGGTGAACGGCACGAGCCCGGCGCGGGTTGGCAGCAAGGTGTGGCCGAACTGCTTGCCGACTTGATAACCGAAGCCGGTTGCGCCCAAGGTCGGGATCGACAGGCCGCCGGTGGCGATCACCAGCGATTGGCAGCTCAAGTGGCCGAGCGTGGTCGCCAGCGTGTAGCCGGTCTCGGTTTTTTCGATCTGCTGCACCGAGGTGTCCATGTGCAGGCTGACGCCCGCCTGCTGGCATTCGTCCAGCAGCAGTTCGAGGATGTCGCTGGATTTGTTGTCGCAGAAAAGCTGACCGAGCTTTTTCTCGTGATACGGCACGCCATGCTTGGCCACGAGCGCGATGAAATCCCACTGGGTGTAACGCGCCAGGGCTGATTTGCAGAAATGCGGATTCTGCGACAAAAAGTTGGCCGGTTCGGTGTACATATTGGTGAAATTGCAGCGACCGCCGCCGGACATGAGGATTTTTTTGCCGGGCTTGTTGGCGTGATCGATCAGCATCACCTTGCGCCCGCGACTGGCGGCGGTCAGCGCGCACATCAAACCTGCGGCGCCAGCGCCAATAATCACAACGTCAGTAACGGGCACAGCGATTTCCTCGGTATGTAGGTCGTTCGAGCGAGGCTTGCCCGCGAACGATTGCGCAGCAGTCGCAAAAAAAGGTGGCTTGCGATCGCCGGAAAGTCGTTCCGACTTTTTCGCGGGCAAGCCTCGCTCCAACGATAGAAAGCGGGCCGCCTGTCAGCGTTTATTCAGTTCAAAGAATCCGCACGCGCAACGATTTGCCTTTGATCTTGCCGTTGTTCAAGCGCTCCAGCGCTTGTTTGGCGACGCCGCGCTCAACCGCCACATACGCCTGGAAATCAAAGATCGCGATCTTGCCCACTTGTGTGCCAGGAATCCCGGCATCGCCTGTCAGTGCGCCAAGAATGTCGCCGGGGCGCAGTTTGTCCTTGCGGCCAGAGCCGATGCACAAGGTGCTCATGGTCGGAATCAGCTGCGAGCCACCGGCATTTTTCAGGTTGTCGAGCTGATCCCAGCGCAACGAAGCTTTCTGGATTTCTTCGATGGCGCGGGCGCGCTGGCTTTCCGACGGGGCCACAAGGCTGACCGCGATGCCTTTTTCACCGGCGCGACCGGTACGGCCGACGCGGTGAATGTGCATCTCGGAATCACGGGCCAGTTCGACGTTGAGCACCATGTCCAGTGCATCAATGTCCAGACCGCGCGCGGCGACGTCGGTGGCAACCAGCACCGACGTACTGCGGTTGGCGAACATCGCCAGCACTTGATCCCGATCCCGTTGTTCCAGATCGCCATGCAGGCCCACGGCAGAAATGCCCTTGGCGGTCAGGTGATCCACCACTTCCTGGCACTGCTGCTTGGTGAAGCAGAATGCTACGCAGGATTGCGGGCGGAAGTGACCAAGCACCTTCACCACGGCGTCGAGGCGATCTTCAGGGGAAATCTCGTAGAAAATCTGCTCGATCTGGCTGTCGGCATGCAGCGCTTCGACCTTGACGGTCTGCGGGTCGCGCATGAACTTGGAGGACAGTTGTTTGATGCCCACCGGATACGTGGCGGAGAACAGCAGGGTCTGACGCTTTTTCGGAGTCTGCTCGATGATGTCGGCGATGGAGTCATAGAACCCCATGTCCAGCATGCGGTCGGCTTCGTCGAGGATCAGCGTGTTCAGGCCATCAAGCACCAGCGAGCCTTTGCGCAAATGCTGCTGAATGCGCCCTGGCGTACCGACGATGATGTGCGCGCCGTGCTCAAGCGAGCCGATCTGCGGGCCGAAGGACACGCCGCCGCACAGGGTCAGGACCTTGATGTTGTCTTCCGAACGGGCCAGACGGCGGATTTCCTTGGCCACCTGATCCGCCAGTTCGCGGGTGGGGCACAGCACGAGAGCCTGGCAACCGAAATAACGCGGATTGATCGGGTTGAGCAGGCCGATGCCGAATGCCGCGGTCTTGCCGCTGCCGGTCTTGGCCTGGGCGATGAGGTCCATGCCCTTGAGAATCACCGGCAGGCTCTGCGCCTGGATCGGCGTCATTTCGGCATAACCAAGCGACTCCAGGTTAGCCAACATGGCGGCGGACAGGGGCAAAGTATTGAAAGCGGTGTTAGTCACGGGATGAGCCTGCAAAACAAAATGTCGCGCAGTGTATCAGGTCCCGAGCAAGCCGGGCTGACTCCCGCCGGGCGGCCGTCTCGTCACCTTTCCCCGTAGGAGCGAGGCTTGCCCGCGAATCAGGCAGCTCGGTTCAACAGGTACACCGCGTCATCGTTCTTCGCTGGCAAGCCTCGCTCCAGCGATCTAAGGTGCCGGTGCTGGCTTCACCTCACGCGACGGCAACTGCAGGAAAATCCCCGCTGCGAACATGGCCATGACGCCCACGGTCAGGAAGGTCAGTTGAAAGGCCCCCAGCACGCTGCTCACTTCGCCGGTGGCGACCTGATCGGTAAACCCGCCCAGCAATGCCGCCGCGCACGCCACGCCGAAGCTCAAGGATAACTGCGCGACCACCGACAACAGGCTGTTGCCGCTGGCCGCGCTGGCGTCGTCCAGGTCGATCAGCGTCACGGTGTTCATGGCGGTAAATTGCAGGGAGTTCACCGCGCCGATCAGGCCTAGATGCACCAGCAGGACCCAATACGGTGTCTGGGCATCCACCAAGGCAACGCTCGCCAGCAAAATGCCGAGCAACAAGGTGTTGCCGGTGAGGATGACGCGATAACCCAGGTGTTCGATCAGCCAGCGCGCCACGGACTTGGCGAACATCGCCGCAGCGGCCAGCGGCAACATGCTCATGCCCGCCTGCGAAGGGGAATAACCCAGTGCAACTTGCAGCAACAACGGCATCAAGAACGGCAACGCGCCGCTGCCAAGCCGGGCGAACAGATTGCCGAGAATGCCCACGGCAAAGGTGCGGGTGCGGAACAGCGAGGGCGCAAACAGCGGCTGATCCACATGCCCGGCACGCAACCAGTAAGCGGCCAGGCAACCGAAGCCGCCGAACAGCAGCAACACCACCCGCAGGTGCGGCAGGTGCAGCTCGCCCAAGCCTTCCAGCGCGATGGTGATCAGCACCATGGCGGCGCCGAACAGCGCAAAACCGACACCGTCAAAGCGTGTGCGACCACCCCCGGGCAAGTTGGGGATGAAATGGTGCACAGCGTAGCAACCGATGAGGCCCACCGGAATGTTGATCAGGAAAATCCAGTGCCAGCTCAGGTATTCCACCATCCAGCCGCCCAGGGGCGGGCCCATCAGCGGACCGAGCAGGCCGGGCAGGGTGATGAAACTCATGATCCGCACCAGCTCCGAACGCGGATAGGCGCGCAACACGATCAAGCGCCCGATGGGCAGCATCAAGGCACCGCCAAGCCCCTGGACAACGCGAGCGCCGATCAACATGGTTAGCGTGCTGGACAGTGCGCACAGCAGCGAACCAAAGCTGAACAGCAGGATGGCACTAAAGAAAATCTGCTTGATGCCAAAACGGTCGGCGATCCAGCCCGAGGCCGGGATCAGCAAGGCGATGGTCAGCATGTAAGCGATGACCACCGACTGCATGCGCAGCGGGTCTTCGGCCAGCGACCGCGCCATGGAAGGCAGCGCGGTATTGAGGATGGTGCCATCCAGACTCTGCATGAAGAACGCGATGGCCACGACCCATGGCAACCAGCGCAGGGCTTTTTCATCCAGAACCGGGGCGGTGATTGGCATAGGGGTCCTTATCTTGTTGTCACCCCGTTGGAGCGAGGCTTGCCCGCGAAGCGGTTGGCACAAGCGATAACTAGATCGCCTGCACTGACGCCTTCGCGGGCAAGCCACGCTCCAACGGGCTTGTGGCTGGCGGTTACAACGTTAACGCCACCGACTGATCCCTAGGTACTTGTCGAGAGAATCAGTGTTTTGTTATCACCTCGTTGGAGCGAGGCTTGCCCGCGAAGCGGTTGCACAAGCGATAACTAGATCGACTGCACTGACGCCTTCGCGGGCAAGCCACGCTCCAACGGGCTTGTGGCTGGCGGTTACAACGTCAACGTCAACCGACTGATCAAAGCACCCGGCAGCTGACTGGAAGCTGTCTGGCGCTGACTATAGGTACTTGTCGAGAGAATCAGTTCCCGCTCTTTCGTCAATTCTTCCAGTGCGCTGCCCAGCAGGCTGTAGGCGCTGTCGTCGAAACGCATGGTGCTGACTGGCGCCTGAATCTTGCCGTCTTCAACCCAGAACGTCGCGAAACGGGTCATGCCCGTCAGGCGTGCCGCGGCCTGGTCGGAGTAGTTCAGGTACCAGAGATTGCCGATATACAGGCCGGTGCCGATTTTCTCCAGAATCTCCTCTAGCGCCAATGTGCCTGCCGCCATGCTCAGGCAATTGGGCGACTCGCCCGAATCAGCGCCATTGGTGCTCAAACCGTATTCAGCGGCGCTGGCCGAATCCACCAGTTGTTCGCGAGCCTGCCCGGCCGCGACCAGTGACAGGTCCTTGCGTGGATAACCTTCGCCGGAAAACGCCGGGGAGAGCGAACCCGTGACGTGCTCGTCAAGACTCACCAAAGGGCTTAACTGTGCGTCGCCGCTGTACAAGCGCTGCAACGGACTGGTCTTGTTCGCCAGTGATTGAGCGGAAAAGCCGCCCCAGCACAGCATGCCAATGATCTCGTCCATGGCTGCGGGGGCCAGGTACGCACGGTATTGACCGGGAGCGAGGGTTTTCAGCGGTCGGCCCAGGAACTCGAGTTGTTCGCGCGCCTGTTCGAAGCGTCGGGCGAAGGCCTCATCGCTCCAGTCATGCCCAGCGTAATTGGCTTTCACTGCCTGGCCGTTTTCGTGAAACAGGCTCCAGTCGAAGTTGAAGCTGTTGGCCTGATGCCAGCCCTGAGCGCCCCACGAACTGGCAAAGCCGCGATACAACGGGCCTGCCGCGTAGAAGCCCACCAGATCCAGCCCCTGGGCCAGACGATTGATCTGCCCCACCACGTCAGCGCTGTCCGGCAAGGGCTGGGCCTGAATATTGTCGGTCCGCCAGGCTTCGGTATTGGGTTGCAGGTACGGGTCTTCGGGCAGCAACGTCAGGGTTTCGCGCAACTGGTGCAGTGCTTCGCTCAAGCGCTGTTGGTCAAGCCCGGCATCCCCCGACAGCGTCAGTTGCAGGTTGGCGTGACGCCCGTCGTCAATCAGCTTGAAGGTCACGCTGGCCTGCTGCACATGGCCCATCTGGCGAACCTTGGCGTGATTGAAGCGAATGAAATCCGATGCCTCGGCGTGGTAGGCGAGGGTGAATTGTTCCTGATGGGTGAGCGCGCCTTTGAGGCTTGCCACCAGTGCCTGGAATTGCTCTTGATGCGTCATCAGGCATCTCCTCCGAATACGTCGACCTGGCTGAACACACAGGCCGGAGACGCGTGGCCGACCCGGATCACCTGATTGGGCTCGCCCTTGCCGCAGTTGGGTGTGCCCAGCACTTTGAAGGTGCTGGCGTCGCCCACGGCGCTGAGACTCTTCCAGAACTGCGCGGAAATGGCGCGGTAGTTGGGGTTCTTGACCACGCCTTTAAGCTCGCCGTTTTCGATCAACTGGGCCCATTCGCAACCGAACTGGAATTTGTTGCGCGCGTCGTCGATGGACCACGAGCGGTTGGTGGACATGAGGATGCCGTGTTCGATGTTGCCGATCAGTTGCGCCAGCGGTTGATCCCCCGGCTCGATGTTCAAGTTGGCCATGCGGTCGATGGGCGGGCGGTTCCAGCCGCAGGCACGACTGTTGGCGACGCCTTCCATGCCCGCACGGTGTTGCGACAAGCCGCCGCCCAAGGGGCGCTCCAGCTTGCCTTCACGAATCAGGAATTGCTTGCTCGCGGCCGTGCCGTCGTCGTCATGGCTGTAGCTGGCCAGTTGCTCGGGGATGTCCGGGTCGAAGGTGACGTTGAGCAGTTTCGAGCCATATTGCAGGCTGCCGAAGTCACTGGCCTTGACGAAGCTAGTGCCCGCGTAATTGCGCTCATCACCCAGAATGCGGTCCAGTTCCAGCGGATGGCCGATGGATTCGTGAATTTGCAGCATCATCTGGTCCGGCATCAACAGCAGATCCCGCGGGCCTTGTGGCGCGTTGGGCGCCATGATCAGTTGCAGCGCCTGATCGGCCACCTTGCCCGCCGCGCCGACCAGGCCGCAATTGGCGATGACTTCCGCGCCGCCTTGCTGGCCAAAGTTATCCCGGCCCAGACTGCGGGTCTGGCTGTCGCTACCGTCGTAAGCGGTCACGCTCATGCCCGGATAAACAAAGCGCTGGGCTCGACGAATCAGCGCCCCCGCGTTATTCAGGTAGATCTGCTCGACGTTTTCCAGGCCGAGGCTGACTTGCCAGTTCACCAGTCGCTCATCCTGGGGCACTGCCGTGGACTCGCTCATCAGCAGATGCAGGCAGTCGCTCAACGGCGGGAAGGCATCGTTCAGGTGGGGCGATACGTAATCGGCGCGAGCGGTTGCGACGGCGTGCCCGGTCAAATCCAGCAGCGCGTAGGGCCCCAGGCGCAGGGCATGGGCTTCGGCTTGTTCCAGCGCCGCTTGCAGGCCCCGTTGCGAGAGGTCTTGGGTCGCCGCGTAGGCTTCCACGCCATTGAGGCGCACGGTCAGCATCGCGCCTTCATCGCTGCTCAGATGAGGCGGTTCAGCGACATTCTTGCGCACGCACAAATGCTGGCTGGTCTGGCGTACATACCGCAGGGAAAAGAACTGGGCGCGGCTCTGCAGGGCGGCAAACCGCTGCGAAAGCTGAGCGGAGAGATCGAACATGCAGGGTGGCCTCTTGGAGTGTCATGTCAGGAACGTGTCGGTGGATGACCCGACGCCTTCGCGGATAAACCCGCTCCCACAATGGAAATGCGTTCCCCTGTAGGAGGTCATCGGGGTTTGATCCGACGCCTGCGCGGATAAATCCGCTCCCACAGTGAACATGCGGTCTCCAGTGGGAGCGAATTTATTCGCGAAGGGGGCGACGCGGTTTCTGAATTAAACCGGGCAACCCTTGCTGCGCAGGATCGCGTCGAAACGATCAGGGTCCAGCGTGCCGGCTTCAATGGCGGCCAGGGTGGCTTTTTCACGGGCCAGCAGGTCGTGGCAACGCACCAGCAGTTCGGGCAACTCGGCGCGGGCAGCGGCAACGACGCCGTCACCGTCGCCAATCATCAGGTCGCCGGGCATGACCAGCATGCCGGCGCAGGAAATCGGTACGTTGATTTCGCCGCCGCCGTCGGTGCTTGGCCCACGATGGACGCCGCCGATGGCATACGCAGGCAGTTCGCCGGTCTGCCATTCGTCCAGGTCACGCAGTGCGCCGTTGATCACCACGCCGACGATGCCGGCCTTGAGCGCCATGGCACGCATGATGCCGCCGAACACGGCACGGGTCAGGTCGGCGCTGCCGTCGATGACCAGCACGTCGCCAGGACGGGCCATCTGCATGGCCTTGAGAATCATCAGGTTGTCGCCGGGGCGTACACGCACGGTCAGCGCGCTGCCGAGCATCGGGGCGTTGCCGTGAAACGCTTTCAAACCCAGCCCGCCCACGTTGCGGCCCAGGCAGTCACTGACGGCGGCAGCAGGAATCTTGCTGAAGGCGGTCAGCCATTTCGGGTCCAACGGCTCGGCGTTGGGGTTGATCAGGTATCCGGTGGGCCATTTGCTCGAAGAAACTACATCAAACATGTGTAAGCCTCGTGGCCAGTCATTGCCGGCTTGTCGATTGTTGCGGGGGGGTTGATCGTTTGCGTAGCGCTAGATTAGGCCCGTGGCCATGTCGGGATCAAGCGCGGCGGGTGCAGGTTGGCGATAGAAACTTGTTGGAGCGAGGCTTGCCCGCGAAGGCGTCAATTCAGGCGATACCTGTATCAGCCCGAAAATTGTTTCGCGGGCAAGCCTCGCTCCTGCGGGGTTTGCAGTTACTGCGCGGTACGGCTCACTTCCCGCACGGGCTTGCCACGCGCCGGCTTGTCGCCCGCCACGAAGTAATCGGCGGTGCTACGCGGCAGTGGCGCACGGCCACGGATCTTGTCGGCGATTTTCTCGGCGATCATGATCGTGGGTGCGTTGAGGTTGCCGGTGGTGATCAGCGGCATGATCGACGCATCCACAACCCGCAAGCCCTGCAAGCCATGCACCCGGCCTTCGCCATCAACCACCGCCATCTCGTCAGTGCCCATCTTGCACGAGCAGGACGGATGGAACGCAGTTTCAGCGTGATCGCGCACGAACTTGTCCAGATCTTCATCGGACTGCACGTCAATGCCGGGGCTGATTTCGCGGCCACGGTACGGGTCAAGCGCGGGTTGCTGCATGATTTCCCGGGTCAGGCGGATGCCGTCGCGAAATTCCTGCCAGTCCTGTTCGCTCGCCATGTAATTGAAGAGGATGCTCGGGTATTCCCGAGGGTTCTTCGATTTGATCTGCACGCGACCACGGCTGGGCGAACGCATTGAACCCACGTGGGCCTGGAAACCATGCTCTTTTACGCCATTGCTGCCGTTGTAGTTAATCGCCACCGGCAAGAAGTGGTACTGAATGTTCGGCCATTCGAAAGCCTCGCTGGAGCGGATAAAACCGCCGGCTTCGAACTGATTGCTGGCGCCGATGCCTTTGCCGAGGAACATCCATTCGGCACCAATGGCCGGCTGATTCCACCACAGCAGGGAGGGGTACAGGGAAACCGGTTGAGTGCAGGCATATTGCAGGTACATCTCCAGGTGATCCTGAAGATTCTGGCCAACGCCCGGCAAATCGTGAACCACTGGAACGTCCAGCTTGTTGAGCACTTCAGCCGGGCCGACGCCGGAGCGCTGCAGGATCTGCGGCGAAGCGATGGCGCCACCGCACAGCAGGACTTCCTTGCGTGCACGGGCTTCAACCCGCGAATCGTTATCGCCGACCAGATAAGTCACGCCAACGGCGCGCTTGCCCTCGAACAGAATCCGATCCGTCAGGGCGTGAATCACAATGGTCAGCGTCGAGCGTTTTTTCGCTTCATCCAGGTAGCCGCGTGCGGTGCTGGCGCGACGACCATTAGGCGTCACGGTGCGGTCCATCGGGCCGAAACCTTCTTGCTGATAGCCGTTAAGGTCGTCGGTGCGCGGATAGCCTGCTTGCACACCCGCCTCGACCATGGCGGCGAACAGCGGATTGTTGCCGGCTTTGGGCGTGGTCACGCTGACCGGACCGTCGCCACCGTGGTAGTCATTGGGGCCGATGTCGCGGGTTTCTGCCTTGCGAAAATACGGCAGGCAATCCAGGTAGCTCCAGTCTTCCAGGCCAGGGTTTTTCGCCCAGCCGTCGTAGTCCATGGCGTTGCCACGGATGTAGCACATGCCATTGATCAGCGACGAACCGCCCAGGCCCTTGCCACGGCCACATTCCATGCGACGGCCGTTCATGTGCGGTTCCGGATCGGTTTCGTAGGCCCAGTTGTAGCGACGGCCCTGCAGTGGGAATGCCAGTGCGGCGGGCATTTGTGTGCGGAAATCCAGACGATAGTCCGGGCCGCCAGCTTCAAGCAGCAAAACAGTGACGCCTGCGTCTTCGGTGAGACGGGCTGCCAGGGTATTACCGGCCGAGCCCGCGCCGATGATGATGTAATCGAATTCTTGGGACATTACTGCACCCTCTTTTGAAAATAGTCGGAGCCATGTGGCGAAAGCACGTCGTGGGACCGGTTTTGGCGGGGAAGGCTGCATCACGGATGACGCAGATGCGGTGAATGTACCGACCTCTTCCCGGCTGAAGCCGGTCCCACGGGAATCACATTGCCGTTAAAAAACCGACGCGTAATCACCCAGCTCAACCTGCACGGACTTGATCCGCGTGTACTGCGCCAACGAGCTGATCCCGTTTTCACGACCCACGCCCGATTGCTTGTAGCCGCCCACCGGCATTTCTGCCGCTGATTCACCCCAGGCGTTGATCCAGCAAATGCCGGCTTCAAGCTGGTGAATCACGCGGTGGGCGCGGCTCAGGTCCTTGGTGACGATACCGGCGGCCAGACCGAACTCGGTGTCGTTGGCGCGGCGGATCACTTCTTCTTCGGTGTCGTAACCGAGGATGCTCATCACCGGGCCGAAGATTTCTTCGCGCACGATTTTCATGTCGTCAGTGCAATCGGTGAACACCGTAGCGGCCACATAAGCGCCTTGGGCGAATTCACCTTCGGTCAGCCGCTCGCCGCCAATCAGCAGGCGCGCGCCTTGCTCTTTGCCGGAGGCGATGTAACCCAGCACGTTTTCCATGTGGGCGAAACTCACCAGCGGGCCGAAGTTGGTGTTGTCGTCTTGCGGGTTGCCCACACGGATGCGTTTAACGCGCTCGACGATCTTGGCTTCAAATGCGGCTTTGAGCGCATTGGGCACAAACACACGGGTGCCGTTGGTGCACACCTGGCCGGAGCTATAGAAGTTGGCCATCATGGCGATGTCGGCGGCGCGATCCAGATCGGCGTCGTCGAAGATGATCAGCGGCGATTTACCGCCCAGCTCCATGGTCACTTCCTTGAGGGACGAGCCCGAAGCGCTGGCCATGACTTTCTTGCCGGTGGTGACACCGCCGGTGAACGAGATCTTCTCGATGCGCGGGTGTTCGGTCAGCCAGCTGCCGACTTCGGCGCCAGTGCCGGTCAGGACGTTGAACACGCCGTCCGGAACGCCAGCCTCGGTGTAGATTTCTGCCAGCTTCAAGGTGGTCAGCGACGTGACTTCGCTGGGCTTGAAGATCATCGCGTTGCCCGCCGCCAGGGCCGGAGCGGATTTCCACAGGGCGATCTGGATCGGGTAGTTCCACGCGCCGATGCCGGCGACAACGCCCAATGGCTCGCGGCGGGTATAGACGAAGGACGACGTGCGCAGAGGGATCTGCTCGCCTTCGATGGCGGGCACCAGGCCTGCGTAATATTCCAGCACGTCGGCGCCGGTGACGATGTCGACGTATTTGGTTTCGGAGAACGCCTTGCCGGTGTCCAGGGTTTCCAGCGCGGCCAGCTCATCGTTGCGCTCGCGCAGGATGTCCACGGCGCGGCGCAGGATGCGCGAGCGCTCCATGGCGGTCATGGCGGCCCAGATTTTCTGGCCTTTCTCGGCGCTGATCACGGCGCGTTCAACGTCATCTTTGGAAGCGCGCTGGACTTGAGCCAGAACCTCGCCGTTGGCCGGGTTGATAGCGTCGAAAGTCGCCTTGCCGGTGGCGTCGACGTAGCCGCCGTCGATGTAGAGTTTTTGCAGTTCGAAACGGGCCATAAAGTCCTCGCGAATTCTTGAGTGGTGGGCGATGACTCAAGTCAGGTTGCCTTGAAAGATTGGGCAACGCGGGTGCTGAGTCGTTCGATGCTCGCTGAGGTTTTGATTAACCGTTTCAGCTGACCGATTTCGCCAATTGGAAATCCATATATTCGTACGCGATCCGTTGCGCTTGCTCGGTGTCGAAGGCATCGCCCGACAGCGCTCCGCGCAACCACAAACCGTCGATCAATGCCGCCAGCCCGCGGGCCGCGCTGCGCGCCTGCTCCAGTGGCAGGACTCGGCGAAACTGACAGCACAGGTTTGAATACAGGCGGTGATCGTTGATCCGCTGCAGCCTGTGCAAAGACGGTTGATGCATGCTGGTCGCCCAGAAGGCCAGCCAGGTTTTCATTGCCGGGCCGTTGACCTGGCTGGCGTCGAAGTTGCCCTCGATGATGACTTGCAGATGCGCTCGCGGGCTGTCATCGGTCAGCGCCTGTCGGCGTTCACTGACATTGGCGATCAAGGCGTTCATCAGATGTCGCATGGTGGCTGCGATCAGGCCGTTCTTGTCCCGGAAGTAATGGCTGATGATGCCGTTGGAGACCCCCGCCAGACGGGCGATCAACGCGATGCTGGCGTCGCCCATTCCGACTTGATCCACCGCTGTAAGCGTGGCCTGGATCAGCTGTTGACGTCGAATGGGTTGCATACCGACCTTGGGCATATCGTTGAATCTCCTGGTTCGCCGGACTGATCGCACTGCCACAAAGGCAGGGCCAGTCTAAAGATTTTTTATTGAACGTTCAATCAATAATAAAAGAGGGGCGTGCAGGGAGCCCAATAGTCGATCAATTGGGGAGCCCATTTCCTGTTGAAGCGAGGCTTGCCCGCGAAGAACGATAACGCGGGGAGCCTGATCTACCGTTGCGACTGATTCGCGGGCAAGCCTCGCTCCAACGAGACGAGGCACTGCGCTTAACCCAGGTTTTTGCCTAGCAGCGCGTGGTACAGCTCGCTGTCACCCAGAATCCCGACGACCTGATTGCCGTCCTGCAGCACCAGTTTGTTGCCGGTCTGGTAGCGGATTTGCAGGGCGTCGCGCATGCCGATATTGGAGTCGACCAGCGTCGGACGTCGGTTGAGGCTGTTCACCGGTTGGCCGGGCACCCAGTTTTGCAGGTCGAGCTGACTGGTGCCCTGGCGTGCGCCTTTGATGGTGTTGCCCTCGGCCAGATCGAGCCATGAGTCGCCACCTGGATCAAGGCAGACAGAGCCGTTGAGTCGGGTGCAGTCGTCCAGCGTGCGCATCAGGCTGCGGCCGCACAGCACATTGAGCGGATTGGTATGGGCAACGAAGGTGCGCACATAGTCGTCGGCCGGGTTGAGAACGATTTCCTCCGGCACGCTGTATTGCACGATGCGGCCGTCTTTCATGATGGCGATGCGGCTGCCGAGCTTCAGGGCTTCATCCAGGTCGTGACTCACGAACACGATGGTTTTGCTCAGCTTGCTTTGCAGTTCCAGCAATTCGTCCTGCAAACCCTGGCGGATCAGCGGGTCCAGGGCCGAGAAAGGTTCGTCCATCAGCAGGATGTCAGCATCCATGGCCAGCGCGCGGGCCAGGCCCACCCGTTGCTGCATGCCGCCGGACAGCTCATCGGGCTTCTTGTTGCGCCATTGGGTCAGGCCCACGAGTTCGAGCTTTTCGTCCACCAGCTTGCGGCGTTCCTTTTCCGGGCGGCCCTGCATTTCCAGACCGAAGCTGATGTTCTCGCGCACGGTCAGCCAGGGCATCAAGGCGAATTTCTGAAAGACCATGGCGATACGCTTGGTGCGCATCATTTTCAGTTCAGCGGGGGTGCAGGAGGCGATGTTGATCTGCGACCCTTCATGCTCCACGTACAGCGCGCCACGGCTCACGGTGTTCAGACCGTTGATGCAGCGCAACAGGCTGGATTTGCCGGAGCCGGACAAGCCCATCAGTACGCAGATTTCACCTTTCTGGACTTCCAGGCTGGCCTTTTCCACGCCGACGATCTGGCCGGTCTTTTTCAGAATCTGGTCACGCGTCAGGCCTTCATCCAGCAGCTTGAGGGCCTCACGCGGGTCCTTGGAGAAGATAACGTCAACCTTGTCGAATTT
Organism: Pseudomonas sp. DWP3-1-2; assembly: GCF_049896285.1. Lineage (NCBI taxonomy): Bacteria > Pseudomonadati > Pseudomonadota > Gammaproteobacteria > Pseudomonadales > Pseudomonadaceae > Pseudomonas > Pseudomonas sp. DWP3-1-2. Next base: position 229,783 of record NZ_JAFCTZ010000006.1, read on the forward strand.
GATGATGCTCATGCGTCAGCCCTCACCTTGGCGTCGGGTTGTTTGCAAATACGGTCGAGCATGATTGCCAGCAGTACGATCGCCAGCCCGGCTTCGAAGCCCAGGGCGATATCAGCGGTGTTCAATGCGTTGACCACGGGTTTGCCCAGGCCATCTGCGCCCACCAATGCAGCGATCACCACCATCGAGAGCGACAGCATGATGCATTGCGTGATGCCTGCGGCGATGCTCGGCATGGCGTAAGGCAGTTCGATTCGCGTCAGCAGTTGGCGTCGGGAAGAGCCAAAGGCTTTGCCCGCGTCGAGCAATTCCTGGGGGACATCCCGGATACCCAGATACGTCAGGCGGATCGGCGCGGCAATGGCGAAGACCACCGTTGAAATCAGACCGGGCACAACGCCCAGGCCGAACAGCGTCAGGGTAGGGATCAGGTAAACGAAGGTGGGAACCGTCTGCATCAAGTCCAGGACCGGACGCATGAGGGTGAAGAAAAGGGGTTTGTGCGCCGCGATGATGCCCAGCGGCACGCCGATCATCACGCAGACCAGGGTCGCGAAAAGCACTTGTGCCAGGGTTTCAAGGGTCTGTACCCAGTAACCCAGGTTCAGGATCAGCAGAAACGATGCGATCACGAAGATCGTCAGGCCCCACTTGCGCTGGATGAAATGCGCGAGCAAGGCAATCAGGCCGATCAACACAAAGGGATTGAACCAGGTCAACGAAAACGTCAGGCCGTGGATCATGGTTTCCAGCGTATACGCGATCGCATCGAAGGTACTGGCGCCATGTTGGGTCAGCCATTCGACAAAGGCCGCAATGTATTCGCCAAGAGGAATTTTATGATCTGTCAGCATGGTATCGGTTGTCCGCTTGCGGGAGGAAATGAGGACAACAGGCGGGCGAACCCGCCTGCGTGTCGGATTACTTCGTCAGTTGAGCTTTGGCGGCCTCCAAGCCTGGTTTACCGTCAAGGGTGGTCACGCCGGCAAGCCAGGTGTCGAGCACTTGCGGATTGGCTTTGAGCCATGCCTTGGCGGCCACGTCAGGCTTCATCTTGTCGTCCAGAACCTTGCCCATCAGCGAGCTTTCCATGTCCAGCGTGAACGACAGGTTCTTCAACAGCTGGCCCACGTTGCTGCATTCCTGGGTGTAGCCTTTGCGGGTGTTGGTGTAGATGGTGGCCTGACCGAAATTCGGGCCGAAAAAGTCGTCACCGCCTGTGAGGTACTTCATTTTGAAGCGGGTGTTCATCGGGTGCGGTTCCCAGCCCAGGAACACCACATCGGTGCCGCGACGCGAGGCGCGATCAACCTGAGACAACATGCCTGCTTCGCTGGATTCCACGACCTTGAAGCCGGCGTCTTTGAGGCCGAAAGCATTCTTGTCGATCATGCTCTGGATCAGGCGATTGCCGTCGTTGCCAGGCTCGATGCCGTAAATCTTGCCGTCGAGTTCTTTCTTGAATTTGGCGATATCGGCAAAGTCGTGCAGGCCTTTGTCGTAAAGCGCCTCTGGTACGGCCAGGGTGTATTTGGCGTTTTCAAGGTTAGCGCGCACGGTTTCGACTGTGCCGGCTTCACGATAAGCCTTGATGTCGTTTTCCATGGTGGGCATCCAGTTGCCGAGGAAAACGTCCATGTTCTTGCCGTCGGCCAGGGACTTGTAAGTCACCGGTACGGAAATCATCGTGGTCTTGGTCTTGTAACCCAGGGATTCAAGCACCGCACTGGTCACGGCAGTGGTGACCGTGATGTCGGTCCAGCCGACGTCAGAAAAGTTGACGGTAGAGCACTGTTCCGGTTCGGCGGCCTGCGCCAGCATCGGCAAACCTAATGCAACCGCCAATAGCAGTGATTTAGAACCTTTCATGGGTGGACTCCTTTGGTTTTTTCTCGTCGTCAGCCGGTACAGGCCTGACGTGACTTATGGTTTTCGGGTGACCGAAAAGGGTGACGCAAAAGGGTGTAGCGATAGCTCTTTCACTGCGGCTGGCGATCAAGTCGAGCTTGATCATGTAACAGCCCAAATCAAACGCCTACAGGGTGCGTCGTATCCAGTACATACAGGGTCGCATCCAGTGTCGGTGACGTCGCTTACAGATTTTTTCCCCGCTGTAAGCGCCCTTTTTCCACGGAAACAGGGCCAAAACCGGCACAAGGCACGCGTAAAGGCACTGTCCGGCAGTGGCGACGTTGGTGGGCATGAGTGGGTCGGTGTGAGACGCCGCCGTGCTGGGAAAAGCTCGATGATGAGACCAAATCGGCGGATCGCATTGAGCGTAGCAGCTCCGTCACCGGACGCTTTCAAACGTCGGGGGTCTTGATCTCGGAGCTTTAGGCATATGGCAATCAGCGTTTTTGACCTTTTCAAAATCGGAATCGGACCTTCCAGCTCTCACACTGTGGGACCGATGCGCGCTGCTGCATTGTTCGTTCAGGTCTTGCGTGAACGTGAGCAGTTGGAGCGCGTGCGACGTATCGAAGTACGCCTTTATGGATCGCTTTCGGCGACCGGGATCGGCCACGGCAGCGACAATGCAGTGATCATGGGGCTGATGGGCGAGTGGCCCGACGCCATTGATCCGTCACGAATCGGCCTTTGCATAGAAACCCTCAAAGACACCGACACGCTGTTTTTGGATGGCCGTTTGAGTGTTCCGTTCCATTGGCAGCGCGACATGCTGCTGATCGAAGAGAATCTGCCCTTCCATCCCAACGCCATGACCTTGATTGCAGAAGGCGAGGGCGGCGAACTTCATAGGGACACCTATTACTCGGTGGGCGGTGGTTTTGTGGTCGACGCGGCCCAGGCGGCCAGCGGCGTGCTGGACAGGGACCAAACCGTATTGCCTTACGATTTTTCCAGCGCCGCGCAATTGCTCGCCTTGTGTAAACAGCATGGTTTGCGCGTGTCGCAACTGATGATGGCCAATGAAAAGGTCTGGCGCAGTGAAGCAGAGATTCGCGACAGCCTGATGAAGCTCTGGCGTGCGATGCAGGATTGCGTCGAGCAAGGCCTCAAGCATGAAGGCATTCTGCCGGGCGGTTTGAATGTACGGCGTCGCGCGGCACGTTTGCACCGCAGTCTGCTGGAACTGGGCAAGCCCAACGTCATCGGTTCGACCTTGAGCGCCATGGAGTGGGTCAACCTGTTTGCCCTGGCCGTCAACGAAGAAAACGCCGCAGGCGGGCGCATGGTTACCGCGCCCACCAACGGCGCGGCAGGGATCATCCCGGCGGTGCTGCATTACTTCGTCAAGTTCAGCGAGGAAGTCAGCGACGCCAACGTTGTGGATTATTTGTTGGCCGCTGCGGCGATCGGCATTTTGTGCAAGAAGAATGCATCCATCTCCGGCGCAGAAGTCGGCTGTCAGGGGGAGGTCGGTTCGGCGTGCGCCATGGCCGCTGCGGGCCTGGCCGATATTCTCGGCGCGACGCCGGAGCAGCTGTGCAATGCGGCGGAAATCGGCCTGGAGCATAACCTGGGCCTGACTTGTGACCCGGTTGGCGGCCTGGTGCAAGTGCCCTGCATCGAGCGCAATGCCATTGCGGCGGTGAAAGCCATCAATGCCGCGCAAATGGCCTTGCGGGGCGACGGCCAGCACTTTATCTCGCTGGACCGCGTCATCCGGACCATGCGTGATACCGGGGCGGACATGCACGACAAATACAAGGAAACCTCACGCGGAGGGTTGGCCGTCAGCGCCGTGGAGTGCTGAGGGCTGCCTGATCCTGCGTGAAAAGGCGGGCGGGCATTGGTCCCTGAAAAGGCCGACCCGCTATCAACCCGGCAGGCGTCAACGCATTGCTCGTTTTTCGACCACCTCAGCCGGCTGCCGCCACCTTTTGGCGCGCAAGCCTCGGTTTCGCGCCTGAACCTTGGGCACAGGGTTAAGGCGCTGTCGCCATTGGTCGCCCCGCGCGTTGAGTGACACTCCCCCGGGACCACTCGTTTCTCCCTTCTCACAAGTGCTACCGAACTGCTCACCCGGCCCGCGCCTGCTAGGCTCGTCAATACCCCCGCGTCGTGAATCGGCAACTGAGGTCGCTGCTGACTAGACACATCACGACGTCGTTTTCAGGGGTTGTTGAATGGCCATTCAAGTTTAGGCATGGCATTTGCGTTGTGATTGGAAAGCCCTGCTGAACATAGGGCAATAACAAGAGCCTGCGCCTGGGCCATCAACCGCTTTGTGTGAGGAGATGTCGTGATGAATTCGTTCAATGCCGGGGCTCAACCCCAGAACCGTGCACCCCAATCCATCGGCTTTCTGCTGCTGGATAACTTCACGCTGATCTCCCTCGCATCTGCAGTTGAACCCCTGCGCATGGCGAACCAGCTGTCGGGTCGCGAACTGTATCGCTGGACCACCTTGTCCGCCGACGGCAGCCAGGTCTGGGCCAGCGACGGTTTGCAGATCACCCCCGATGCCGCGATGCACAAGGCACCGGCGCTGGACACCGTCATCGTTTGCGGCGGCGTCGGCATTCAGCGCTCGGTGAGCCGTGAGCACGTGAGCTGGTTGCAAAGCCAGGCACGCCAGTCCAGGCGTCTGGGGGCGGTCTGCACCGGCAGTTGGGCACTGGCCTGCGCCGGTCTGCTGGATGGTTTCGATTGCAGCGTGCATTGGGAATGTCTGGCCTCGATGCAGGAAGCCTTTCCTCGAGTGGCGATGAGCACCCGTTTGTTCACCCTGGACCGCAACCGGTTCACCAGTTCCGGCGGCACTGCGCCACTGGACATGATGCTGCACCTGATCAGCCGTGATCACGGTCGCGAGTTGTCGGCGGCGATTTCTGAAATGTTCGTGTACGAGCGCATCCGCAACGAGCAGGATCATCAGCGCGTGCCGCTCAAGCACATGCTGGGCACCAATCAGCCGAAACTGCAGGAAATCGTGGCGCTGATGGAAGCCAACCTTGAAGAACCTATCGACCTGGATGAACTGGCGGTCTACGTCGCGGTTTCCCGGCGTCAGCTGGAGCGGCTGTTCCAGAAATACCTGCACTGCTCGCCATCGCGTTATTACCTGAAACTGCGCCTGATCCGTGCCCGGCAACTGCTCAAGCAAACGCCGATGTCGATCATCGAAGTGGCGTCGGTCTGCGGCTTTGTCTCCACACCGCACTTCTCCAAGTGCTACCGCGAATACTTCGGCATCCCGCCGCGCGACGAGCGCGTCGGGTCCAACACTGCTCAGCAAGTGGCCATGATGCCCATCCCGCAAGCGCTGGTGCTGGCACCGCTTTCAGGCCCGTTGTCGGCGTTGAGCCAGGCCAGGAATGAATCGACGTTTGCAAGTGTGAGGTTGTAACGGCACCGCGCTGTTCGTAACGGCCCGATAATCGTGGGAGCGGCTTGGTGACGACGCTGATTCGTCACGGCTAAAGCCGGTCCCACGATGTTCGGCGGCTACTGGCAGCTCTTTTTGTACGCTGCCAGTGCCGGCAACAACTGCTGATCAATGGCTTGCCTCACCGCCGGAAGGATCGTCGCGCTGCCGGTGAGCATTTGTTCCACGAGCCGACGCAAGGCGGTGGCGCGTTCTGCGTTCAGGCCGCAGACGGCCTGGGCGCACGCCTGGTCGGCGGTCGCGCCGGAAGGCATCTCGAAGCCGATTGCCCTGAGCTGGCTGATCAAATCTTCCTGGTCAATCAAATCTGCGTGCATCATCCCGTGCGCTCCTTTATTGGATTTGAATGGATTCTGGTAGCGCTGGCGATTGTCGGCAAGGGGCTGGCGGCTCAATGTCCGGGGTGCCTATGAGCATGTCGTTTTCGGACAGCCCGGCTATTGCCCAGTCAATTTGCTAAACTCCGCTGCCTTCCAGGAGTTGCCATGAATTACCGTCACGCCTTCCACGCCGGCAACCACGCCGACGTGTTCAAACACCTTGTTCTGACTCGCTTGTTTGCCCTGATGGCGCGCAAGGAGCAGCCATTCGCCTATATCGACAGCCATGCCGGGCTGGGCCTTTATGACCTCAAGGGTGATCAGGCCAGTCGCACCGGCGAGTACCTCGAAGGCATTGCCCGCCTGTGGGACGCGCCGGATCTGCCCGCGATGGCGGCTGACTACATGCAGTTGCTGCACGACATGAACCCCGACGGCGAGCTGCGGTATTACCCGGGTTCCCCCGAAATCGCCCGGCGTTCCACCCGCGAGCGCGATCGCATCCTGCTCAACGAGAAGCATCCGGAAGACGGGCGCCTGCTCAAGGAGAACATGCGCGGCGATCGCCGTGTGGCGGTGCACCTGGGTGAAGGCTGGCATGTGCCCCGCGCATTGCTGCCCGTTGCGGAAAAACGTGCGGTGCTGCTGATCGACCCGCCATTCGAGCAGCTGGATGAAATGAAGCGCTGCGCCGTGGCCTTGAAAGAGACCATCGGCCGCATGCGCCAGACCGTCGCCGCCATCTGGTACCCGATCAAGGATCAGCGTCTGCTCAAGCGCTTCTATCAGGACCTGGCCGAAACCGGTGCGCCCAAGCTGCTGCGTGTCGAGCTGTATGTGCATCCGCTGGACACCCCGGCAAGCCTCAACGGCTCAGGCCTGGCCATTGCCAACCCGCCCTGGGGACTTGAAGAAGAGCTGCGCGAATTGATGCCGTATCTGGCGCAAAAGCTCGGGCAGACCAAGGGTGACTGGAAGATGGATTGGTTGATTGCGGAATAAAAATTCTGCGGTGTGAAGCACACCGCTTTCCTGGCTAAAGCCGGTCCATGTTTGTGGGACTGGCTTCAGCCGGGAAGACGTCGGATCAGGCCTTTCCCGGCTAAAGCCGGTCCCGCAGGAGTGAACTTCACTCCACAAGGATGCTTTTCTTCAGTTGGCGCTCAGGCTCGGCGGCATGCACACACCGGTACCACCGATGCCGCAATAACCCTGCGGGTTCTTGGCCAGGTATTGCTGGTGATAGGCCTCGGCGAAGAAAACGGTCGGCGCTTCGTCGATTTCGGTGGTGATCGAGCCAATGCCTGCCTTGTTCAGTTCAGCCTGGAAAGCGGCTTCGCTGGCTTTGGCCGCTGCCAGTTGTTCAGGATTGGTGCAGTAGATCACCGAGCGGTATTGAGTGCCGATGTCATTGCCCTGACGCATGCCCTGAGTCGGGTTGTGCGCTTCCCAGAACAGTTTGAGCAGTTGCTCATAGCTGATTTTTTCCGGTTCATACACCACCAGCACGACTTCGCTGTGCCCGGTCAGGCCCGAGCAGACTTCTTCGTACGTCGGGTTCGGTGTCATGCCGCCCGCGTAGCCTACGACGGTGCTGACGACGCCTTCCTGCTGCCAGAACAGTCTTTCAGCGCCCCAGAAGCAGCCGAGGCCGAAGATGGCGAATTCCACATTGGCGGTAAACGGTCCCAGTAGCGGATTACCGTTGACGAAGTGCGTCTCCGGTAGCGCCATGGGGGTTTCTCGACCGGGCAGCGCCTGTTCAGCGGTAGGGAGTGCGTTTTTGTTCACAAGAATTTCCGAGCGAAGAGCCATGAACCTTTTCCTCTTGATAGGGGGTGGTCAGGACGGGTTCTGTTGGAGCGAGGCTTGCCCGCGAAGGCAATAGATAGCGCAGGTTCGAAAATGTTCCGGATGTACCGGCCTCTTCGCGGGCAAGCCTCACCCAACGAGTCTGAAGTTGAATTCGGGTTGAAGGCTGCAGGTAGTGTGCCCGAAACATCCGGGAACAGGGAAGGGCTTGTCAGGCCAGCGGTCCACGAGGGTATCGGCGCAGCTTTTCGATCAGCTCCTCACCGGGAATCGGGCGATCGAACAGGTAGCCCTGGCCCACATCGCAACGATGGCGACGCAGGAAGGCCAGTTGTGCGGCGGTCTCGATGCCTTCGGCCACGACCTTGAGCTTGAGGTTGTGGGCCATGGCGATCACCGCCGAGGTGATTTCCATGTCGTCCTGGTCATCCGGGATATCGCGGATGAAGCTGCGGTCGATCTTGATCACATCGATGGGGAATTTTTTCAGATAACTGAACGACGAATAACCCGTGCCAAAGTCATCCATGGCCAGGGACAGGCCCATTTTTTTCAGGGAGTCCAGTTGTTGGCGGGTGTCTTCGGTGGCCTCCAGCAGCAGACCTTCGGTCAGTTCCAGTTCCAGCAACGACGCATCAAGCTGTTCTTCCTTGAGGATCGAGGCAATGGAGCTCACCAGCTCCGGGTCGGCAAATTGCTTGGGCGAGACATTGATGGCTACCTGCAGGTTGCCGAAACCCGCAGCGGTCAGTTTTTTGCTCATGCGGCAGGACTGGCGCGCGACCCATTTACCGATGGGGATGATCAGACCGGTTTCTTCGGCAACGCTGATGAACTGGTCCGGGCGGATCATGCCTTTTTCCGGATGGTTCCAGCGCAACAGGGCTTCCATGCCCAGCAGACGCCCGGTGCGCAGGCACAGCTTGGGCTGATAGAACACCTCCAGTTCGTTCTGGGTCAGGGCGCGGCGCAGGTTGTTTTCCACGAACAGCTTGTAGCTGGCCTCGGCATTCAACGCTTCGGTAAAGACCTGAACCTGATGTTTGCCGTTGGCTTTGGCCTTGTGCAGCGCCAGACCCGCGTTCTTCATCAGGGTCTGGGGGTCGCGGCCATGCAGCGGCGCGCAGGCCAGGCCTACCGAGCCGGTCACGCTGATCAACTGGTTGTCGACGAACATGGGCTTGTCCAGCGTGGCCAGAACCTGTGCCGCGACGTTCTGTCCGGCTTCCATGCCCGAATTATCCAGAAGGACCGCAAATTCGTTGCTGGCAAAGCGGGCGAGGATGTCACAAGGGTTCAGCGTGTTGCGCAGGCGGCGTGCCAGGCTGATCAGCAACTTGTCACCCGTCTGGTGGCCAAGGCTGTCGTTGATGCGCTTGAAGTTGTCGATGTCCACCAGCAGCAGGCTCATGGGCGTGTCGCTGTCCCGGGAGAAGCGCTCGTCCAGATTGCGAATGAACGCCGGACGGTTACCCAGGTTGGTCAGGTTGTCGGTGTAGGCCAGGCGCTCGATGCGTTGCTGCGCCTGTTTGCTTTGGGTGATGTCTTCGTAAATGCCGATGTAGTGCGTCAGCTCGCGGTGATCGCCGTAGACCTTGGAAATCGACAACTGGCCCCAGTAAGGTTCCAGGTTTTTGCGTCGGCTCTTGAACTCACCCTGCCAACTGTTGTTTTTGGCCAGGCCCGAGTTGGCGTCTTTAAGCAGCTCGCCAAGATTCTGCAGGGCCGGCAGCTCAGACAGTTTCTGCCCGTGGACCTCTTCGGTGGTGTACTGGGTGATCGCCGTAAAACTGGGGTTCACGTATTCCACCACGCCGTCGCAGTTGACCAGCAAGAACGCGCTGGCGCTTTGCTCTACGGCGCGCTGGAACAGGTGCAGGGCGCTGGTGGCTGCGCGTCGGTTATGGTTGTTGATGACCTGGGCAAACTGGTCGGCCAGTTCTCCGGCAAAGGCGATTTCATCGGACTGCCATGGGCGCGGCGTGCCTATTTGCTCCAGGCACAGCACGCCGACCACTTGCCCGTCGATCCGGATGCTGGCGTCGAGGATGGCGCTGATGTCACGCGGCGTGAGGCTGTCGGCCATTTCCCGTGTGCGAGGGTCGTGCCGGACGTCGTTGGCGTCGATGGCCCTGCTGTTGTGCAGCGCCTCCAGGTAGCCCGGATAGCGGCTGATATCGATAGGGTCCGGTAAACGGTACTCGCCGGTGGCTATGCGGAACTCGGCAATGGGTTCAAGGCACTTATCGTTGAGATTCCAGATACTGGCACATGCGATGTCGTAGATTTCGCAGGCGTTTTTGGTGATCAGTTGCGCCGCTTCCTGCAACGAGTTGTTGGCGCTGTAGCGGTAGCGGGCCAGGTGCAGAATCAAACTCTGTTGGGCACGTACGCGCTCCAGGTGCTCCAGCTGTTCCTGTTGGGCGTGCTGGTTGAGTTGCAGAGCAATCTGCAACTGCGAATTCTGGGTTTCAAGATCAGGTAAATACGTGTTCTCACTGTGCGGCGCTACGTCACCCACGACCATCAGGTAGCCACGCAACAAGTGGCGATTGTGTTGCTTGTAGCCTTCGCCGATCTCGATCAGCCCAAGTGGTCCACGCGCGGTATGCAGCGTGTAGCTCACCCGGTAATGCAGCGAGTCTGCCAGCTGCTGTTGAATGGCGTCGTGCAGTTGATAACGGGTTTCAGGCTCCATCAGGCTCGCATAGGGTGACCCCACGAGGGCGCAGAGATCCACAGCCGCAACGCCAAGCTGTTTTTCGCAATTGGGGTCGAGAAAGAGCAGCGCCCAATTGGCTTCATTGAGCCGTTCGAAACGCAGCATGCCGAGCCGCGACGGGACGGGTAACTGAGTCACTACCTCGGCCACCGTTCTACCGGGAGCATCAGGTTGACTCTTCATGAAGAAACTCGCTTTCGTAATACTGATCGCGCACGGACCCTGGCCCTTATTAAATATCGCGTGTGGCAAGGTTGCATCATGCAGCTCGGGCTGACAAGCGGGCAGTATGGCTTAGTGCTATAAATGTTTCGGCTGATTAACACGCTTCTGAAGGGCAACGGGTCAGATTGATTTTAAGTACAGATTTGTAGTTGTTTAGATACAAATGCTTAACCGCTATATCAAGATTTTTACCCAACTTCCGGCAAAAAAAAGCCCCGCCAAATTGGCGGGGTTGAGGTACGAGCGTGGCGGCTCGAATAAAGCGGATAGTCGTATGAATGTATGCCATTACGCATTCAACTCAAATGAATTGAATGCGTTTGCATAGTCATCCGTTACAACAGGATGGTGCGGATATCTGCCAGCAGGTCACTCAGACGCTTGGTGAACCGTGCAGCTGCAGCGCCGTTGATCACACGGTGATCGTAGGACAGCGACAACGGCAGCATCAGTTTTGGCTGGAAGGCTTTGCCGTCCCAGACGGGCTGCATGGTAGCCTTGGATACACCCAGAATCGCCACTTCAGGCGCGTTGACGATCGGCGTGAAGCCGGTGCCGCCAATGTGGCCGAGGCTGGAGATAGTGAAGCAGGCGCCCTGCATCTCGTTGGCCGACAGTTTCTTGCTGCGGGCTTTCTCGGCCAGTACAGCGGCCTCGGCAGCCAGTTCCAGCAGGCTCTTCTTGTCGACGTCCTTGATGACCGGGACCAGCAGACCTTCCGGGGTGTCCACGGCAAAGCCGATGTTCACGTACTTCTTGCGGATGATCGCTTTGCCGCTCGGAGCCAGGGAGGCGTTGAAGTCCGGCAGCTCCTTGAGCAGGAATGCGCAGGACTTGAGCAGCAGCGGCAGGATAGTCAGCTTGACGCCTGCTTTCTCGGCCACGGCTTTCTGCGCGACCCGGAAAGCTTCCAGATCGGTGATGTCGGCCTGGTCGAACTGCGTGACGTGAGGGATGTTCAGCCAGCTGCGGTGCAGACCGGTCGCGCCCAGTTGCATCAGGCGAGTCATCGGTACTTCTTCGATTTCGCCGAAACGGCTGAAGTCGACTTCCGGAATCGGCTGGATGCCCATGCCGCCGCTTGCGCCGCCTGCCGGAGCTTCCTTGGCCTTCTGCATCATGGCCTTGACGTAGACCTGCACGTCTTCTTTCAACACGCGGCCGTGTGGGCCGGTGGCGCTGACGGCGTTCAGTTCAACGCCGAATTCACGGGCCAGTTGGCGAACCGCCGGGCCTGCATGAACCTTGGCGCCGTCTTTGGCAGGTGCTTGTGCGGCAGGCGCAGCAGCTTCGGCTTTTGGCGCAGGCGCGGCGGCCGGGGCTGCTGCTTCCGTTTTGGCCGGGGCAGCAGGCGCGGCAGCCGCTTGAGCCGGTGCAGCAGCAGGCGCAGCGCCGGCCACTTTCAGTTTCAGGATCAGGTCGCCGGTGCCGACTTCGTCGTCCAGCTTGACGCTGATGGCTTCCACAACGCCTGCGGCTGGAGACGGGATCTCCATGCTGGCCTTGTCGGATTCCAGGGTGATCAGCGATTGATCGGCAGCGATGGTGTCGCCCACTTTGACCATCAGTTCAATGATCTTGGCTTTGCCTGACGAGCCGATGTCCGGTACGTGGATGTCCTGGACGGTTTCAGCAGCGGCGGCGGCAGGCGCGGCGGCCGGTGCCGGAGCTGCTTCAGCCGGTTTTTCAGCAGCAGGTGCGGCAGCAGCGGCGGGGGCAGCGGCTTCGGCGGGTGCAGCGGCCGCTTCGCCTTCCACTTCCAGTTCGAACAGCTCGTCGCCTTCTTTCAGGCGATCACCCAGCTTCACTTTCATGGTTTTGATGACGCCGGCCTTGGGAGCAGGAATTTCCATGCTCGCCTTGTCCGATTCCAGCGTCAGAACGCTCTGGTCGGCTTCGATGCGATCACCGACCTTGACCATCAATTCAATAACTTCACCTTCACCGTTGCCGATGTCGGGTACGCGAATTAGCTCACTCACAATGTCTCTCCTTCGGAGAACCTGTTCATTCGTGTGCACTGTTTGCAGTGACAACGAGACAGCGTCGGATGCTCATTTACCGTTAATCCATTAACGAACAGTAAATTCCGCATCCTCGGCTGCCTTGCCGGTCCTTTTTCAGCGCGCTATACGATCTCGAAGCAGACTCTTAACAATCCAGTGGGTTGCGTTTGTCAGGATCGATGCCGAACTTGGTGATGGCTTCAGCCACGACCTTGGGTTCGATATCGCCACGGTCAGCCAAGGCTTCCAGAGCAGCCAGCACCACGAAGTGGCGGTCGACTTCAAAGAAGTTACGCAGTTTCTTGCGGCTGTCGCTGCGGCCGAAACCGTCAGTGCCCAAGACTTTGTATTCCTTGGTGGGTACCCACTGACGAATCTGATCAGCGAACAGTTTCATGTAGTCGGTCGAAGCGATCACCGGACCTTTACGGCCGTTGAGGCATTCTTCCACGTAGCTCAGCGCTGGCTTCTGGCCTGGGTGCAGGCGGTTGCTGCGCTCCACGGCCAGGCCGTCGCGACGCAGTTCGTTGAAGCTGGTAACGCTCCAGACGTCAGCACCGATGTTGAACTCTTCACGCAGGATCTTCGCGGCTTCGCGAACTTCACGCAGGATGGTGCCCGAGCCCAGCAACTGGACGTGGTGCGCCGCTTCCCGGGTGTCTTCTTCGAGCAGGTACATGCCCTTGACGATGCCTTCCTCGACACCCGCCGGCATGGCCGGTTGTGCGTAGGATTCGTTCATCACGGTCAGGTAGTAGAAAACGTCCTGCTGTTCTTCGAACATCCGGCGCATGCCGTCCTGGATGATCACTGCCAGCTCGTAGCCGTAAGTCGGGTCGAAGGTGCGGCAGTTCGGGATGGTCGAGGCCAGGATGTGGCTGTGACCGTCTTCGTGCTGCAAGCCTTCGCCGTTCAGCGTGGTACGGCCGGCGGTGCCGCCGATCAGGAAGCCACGGGTGCGGCTGTCGCCAGCGGCCCATGCCAGGTCGCCAATGCGCTGGAAGCCGAACATCGAATAGAAGATGTAGAACGGGATCATCGGCTGGTTGTGGCTGGAGTACGAAGTACCGGCCGCGATGAAGGAGGACATCGCGCCTGCTTCGTTGATGCCTTCTTCGAGGATCTGGCCTTTCTTGTCTTCGCGATAGAACATCACTTGTTCTTTATCGACTGGCTCGTAGAGCTGGCCGACGGAAGAGTAGATGCCCAGCTGGCGGAACATGCCTTCCATACCGAAGGTACGGGCTTCGTCCGGGATGATCGGCACGATGCGGGGGCCCACTTCCTTGTCCTTGACCAGCTGCGAAAGGATCCGCACGAAGGCCATGGTGGTGGAAATTTCGCGATCGCCGGAACCGTCGAGGATGGCCTTGAGGGTTTCCAGTGGCGGGGTCGGCAGGTTGAAGCTCTTGGCGCGACGCTGTGGCACGAAACCGCCCAGTGCGGCACGGCGCTCGCTCAGGTAACGGGCTTCGGCGCTGCCTTCTTCAGGCTTGAAGAACGGCAGGGCGTCGAGCTGGTCGTCTTTGACCGGAATGTCGAAACGGTCGCGGAAGCTTTTCAGGCTGTCCACATCGACTTTCTTGGTGTTGTGGGCGGTGTTCTTCGCTTCGCCGGCACCGGTGCCATAACCTTTGATGGTCTTGGCCAGGACCACGGTCGGTTGACCCTTGTGGTTGACTGCCTGGTGGTACGCCGCATACATCTTGTACGGGTCGTGGCCCCCACGGTTGAGCTTCCAGATTTCGTCGTCGGACAAATCAGCAACCATGGCCTTGAGTTCAGGCGAGTTGAAGAAGTGTTCACGTACGAACGCGCCGTCTTTGGCTTTGTAGTTCTGGTACTCGCCGTCGATGACTTCGTCCATGCGACGTTGCAGGATCCCGTCAACGTCCTTGGCCAGCAGAGGGTCCCAGAAACGGCCCCAGACCACTTTGGTCACATTCCACTGAGCGCCACGGAACACGCCTTCGAGTTCCTGGATGATCTTGCCGTTGCCACGCACCGGGCCGTCGAGGCGCTGCAGGTTGCAGTTGACGACGAAGATCAGGTTGTCGAGTTTTTCGCGACCGGCCAGGGCGATGGCACCCAGGGATTCCGGTTCGTCGGTTTCGCCGTCACCCAGGAAGCACCAGACTTTCTGCTTGCCTTCCGGGATGTAGCCGCGGTGTTCCAGGTACTTCATGAAGCGAGCCTGGTAAATCGCCTGGATAGGACCCAGACCCATGGAAACGGTCGGGAACTGCCAGAAATCCTTCATCAGCCACGGGTGCGGGTAAGACGACAGGCCTTTGCCATCGACTTCCTGACGGAAGTTGTTCATCTGCTCTTCGGTGATGCGGCCTTCCATGAACGCACGGGCATAGACGCCTGGCGATGCGTGACCCTGGAAGTAGATCAGGTCGCCGCCGTGTTCGTCGGTCGGTGCCTGGAAGAAGTAGTTGAAGCCGATGTCATACAGCGTGGCGCTGGACGCGAAACTGGAGATGTGACCGCCCAGGTCAGGGTCATTCAGGTTGGTTTTCACGACCATGGCCAACGCGTTCCAGCGTACCAGCGAGCGAATGCGGCGTTCCATGAACAGGTCGCCAGGCATGCGTGCTTCGTGGGTAACGGGGATCGTGTTGCGGTATGGCGTGGTGATGGCATAAGGAAGCTGCGAACCGCTGCGAGTGGCGAGTTCACCCATACGGGTCATCAGGTAGTGAGCACGGTCTTCGCCTTCTTTGTCGAGAACCGATTCCAGGGCGTCCAGCCATTCCTGGGTTTCGACGGGATCGAGGTCTTGCATGGCTTGCTCCAGGGCGGAAAGGCTTCCAGAATCGGTTGCCTGAGTTTGCGACTGGCCTTGTGGGCAGACGACATAAATTCTTGGATGACCGGAGGTTGTTCCGGCGGCGTGTAGTTTTACTACAAATCGTCGACCATTTCAGCCTTTCGAGTGATGGGGTCAGTAGTAAAACTACAGGTAAGCGTCTAAAACACGCCTCTAAGGTTGTGACATAAATCGTAACCGTTGGTGGTAAACAAATATTTTCGGACTAAAAGCTGATGCTGGCTGCTGCAAAAACTACTATTCCAGCAATTTATGACTTTTGTTCGACAGTCCTGCAAGTGGCGTGGATCTTCACCTCACGGCACATAGCCTTACGCACGCCGATCAAGGATAGACCATGAGCCTACCTTCGCTGGCCGATTTGCCGGCCCTCCTGCTTCCTTTAGTCACCCGGGCGCAGCAGTCGTTTCGTACTTCTATTGGCGACCTGCCCGAGGGCTGCGCCGCCCTTTTCGACGCCTGGCCTGAATCACGCCGCCACGCGTTCGACCGGGTCTGCGCAGCCAGTGATTTTGTGGCTGAACAGAGCTGTCGCGACCCCCGGATGCTCCTTGAGCTGGCAGACTCCGGGGAGCTGGAGCGTCGCTTTGAGCCGGGCGAACTGCGTGAACAGATTGCCAGAGCGTTAACGGACGCCAGCACCGAAGAGGAGCTGGGGCGTAATCTACGTCGCCAGCGTACGCGCCAGCAAGTGCGGATCATCTGGCGCGATCTGACCCGACAGGCCGACCTGGTGGAAACCTGTCGCGACCTGTCCGAGATGGCCGATGGCTGCATCGATCTGGCTTATCGCTGGCTGTACGAGCGCCATTGTCAGCAGTTCGGCACGCCCACGGGGCGGCGCAGCGGCGAAGCGCAGCCGATGGTCATTCTGGGCATGGGCAAGCTGGGCGCGGTGGAGCTGAACCTGTCTTCGGATATCGACCTGATCTTCGCCTACCCCGAAGGCGGCGAAACCGTGGGCGTCAAACGTCCCTTGGACAATCAGGAGTTTTTCATTCGTCTGGGTCAGCGCCTGATCAAGGCGCTGGACCCGATTACCGTCGACGGTTTCGTGTTTCGCGTGGACATGCGCTTGCGGCCCTACGGTTCATCCGGGGCGTTGGTGCTCAGCTTCAACGCGCTGGAACAGTATTATCAGGATCAAGGCCGCGACTGGGAGCGCTACGCCATGATCAAGGCGCGGGTAGTGGGCGGCGATCAACCGTCAGGCGAGCACCTGCTCGACTTGCTCCGGCCATTCGTCTATCGCCGCTATCTGGATTTTTCTGCCATCGAAGCGTTGCGCACCATGAAGCAACTGATCCAGCAGGAAGTGCGCCGCAAAGGCATGGCCGAGAACATCAAGCTGGGCGCGGGCGGCATTCGTGAGGTGGAGTTCATCGCCCAGGCCTTCCAACTGATTCACGGCGGGCGGGATTTGAGCTTGCAACAGCGGCCGTTGCTCAAGGTGCTGAAAACCCTTGAAGGGCAGGGTTATTTGCCTGCGGCGGTGACTGACGAGCTGCGCCAGGGCTATGAATTTCTGCGCTACACCGAGCATGCGATTCAGGCCATTGCTGATCGGCAAACGCAAATGCTCCCCGAGGGTGAGCAAGATCAGGCACGAATTGCCTTTATGTTAGGTTTTGACGATTGGCAGAGTTTCCATGCCCGGCTCATGTACTGGCGTGGCCGCGTGTCGTGGCATTTCCGGCAGGTCATCGCTGACCCGGACTCTGACCCCGATGACGAGCAGGTGGACGAAGGTGAAGTGGTGGTCGGCGGGGAATGGCTGCCGTTGTGGGAAGAATCCCAGGATGAAGACGCCGCGTGCCGTCAGCTGCTGGCCGGCGGCTTCGTCGATGCCAATAAAGCCCTGAAAAATCTCGCTGATCTGCGCAACAGCTCGCAACTGCGTTCCATGCAGCGTCTGGGTCGGGAGCGGCTGGATGCATTTATCCCCCGCCTGTTGGCTCAGGCGGTTGAGCACGAAAACCCTGACCTGGTGCTGGAGCGTGTGCTGCCTCTGGTCGAAGCCGTGGCGCGGCGCTCGGCGTATCTGGTGCTGCTCACGGAAAACCCTGACGCGCTGCGGCGCTTGTTGACGCTGTGTGCGGCCAGTCCGTGGATCGCTGAACAGATCGCCCGCTTCCCGCTGTTGCTTGACGAATTGCTCAACGAAGGCCGATTGTTCAGCCCGCCGCTGGCCCCTGAGCTGGCGGCCGAGTTGCGCGAGCGCCTGACGCGGATTCCCGAGGATGATCTGGAACAGCAAATGGAAGCCCTGCGCCATTTCAAGCTGGCCCATCGCTTGCGGGTTGCGGCGTCGGAAATCACCGGCAGCCTGCCCTTGATGAAAGTCAGCGATTACCTGACCTGGCTGGCCGAAGCGATTCTGGAGCAAGTCCTGGCTTTGGCCTGGCGCCACACGGTTGCACGTCACGGCACGCCTTCGCGACCGGATGGCAGCTTGTGCGATCCGGGGTTTGTCATTGTCGGTTACGGCAAGGTGGGCGGCATCGAGTTGGGCCATGGCTCGGACCTGGACCTGGTGTTCATTCACGACGGTGATCCGCAGGCCGAAACCGACGGCGCGAAGCCCATCGACAGCGCGCAGTTCTTTACCCGGCTGGGTCAGCGGATCATTCATTTGCTCACCACGCAGACCAACTCGGGCCAGTTGTACGAAGTGGACATGCGCCTGCGGCCGTCCGGCGCGTCGGGTCTTTTGGTCAGTTCTCTGGGGGCATTTGCCCGCTATCAGGAAAGCGAAGCCTGGACCTGGGAGCATCAGGCCTTGGTGCGCGCGCGGGTGCTGGTGGGCAGTCGCGAAGTCGGGCAAGCCTTCGAAAATGTCCGTGCGTCAGTGCTGGGGCGCGAGCGTGACTTGCCCAGGCTGCGCCAGGAAGTCAGCGAGATGCGGGCCAAGATGCGCAGCACGCTCGGCACGCGCATTACCGCAGCGGGAACCGGTGCCAATGCCTTTCTGGCCACGGCGCCGTTCGACCTCAAGCAGGACGCCGGAGGTATCGTCGATATCGAATTTATGGTGCAATACGCGGCCTTGGCGTGGTCCTGGGAGCATCCGGCACTGCTGCGTTACACCGATAACATCCGGATTCTGGAAGGCCTTGAAGAAGCCGGGCTGATGCCCGCCACCGATGCCGACCTGCTGCGCGAGGCCTATAAAGCCTACCGCTCGGCCGCCCATCGCCAGGCATTGCAGAACGAAGCCGGTGTGGTCCGCGGTGATCAGTTCGAGGCTGAACGGCGCGAAGTGATGCGGATCTGGGGTGAGTTGGGGTTGGGTTAAGCCGGATGTTTCTTTCACTGAACAGCACTGTGGGGCCGGCTTCAGCCGGGAAGGCGGCACTCCTGACTCAGTGTCGGATGCATGGGTCTCTTCCCGGCTAAAGCCGGTCCCACGATGGCGTCCGGGCAACTATATAAAGCTAAGACAGGGAGGCGACAGGTTGTGTGGGAATGTCACGCAGTCTGACCGGCCTCCCTGATCGTTTTGGAAGAAGCATGAGAATTCTGATCGTGGGGCCTAGCTGGGTCGGTGACATGGTGATGGCGCAAACGCTGTTCCAATGCCTGAAACAGCGTTATCCCGAATGCGAAATCGATGTGTTGGCACCGGAATGGAGCCGGCCGATTCTGGAACGCATGCCGCAAGTGCGCTCCGCGCTGAGCTTTCCCCTGGGGCATGGTGCCCTTGAACTGGGCACGCGCCGCCGGATTGGTCAGTCCCTGAAGGGGCAATACGATCAGGCGATCCTCCTGCCCAACTCGCTCAAATCGGCACTGGTACCATTTTTCGCCGGTATCCCGAAACGCACCGGCTGGCGTGGCGAGTTCCGCTACGTGCTGCTTAACGACGTGCGAACCCTCGATAAAGCGCGCTATCCGCTGATGATCGAGCGTTTCATGGCCCTGGCCTATGAGCCGGGCGCTGAATTGCCGCTGCCGTATCCCAGGCCAAGCCTGCGCATCGACGTGGCCACCCGGGACATCGCCCTGAGCAAGTTCGGGCTGACCCTGGACCGGCCGGTATTGGCGCTTTGCCCCGGCGCGGAGTTCGGCGAATCCAAGCGCTGGCCCGCCGAGCATTACGCGCAGGTCGCGCAGGCGAAAATCCGCGAAGGCTGGCAGGTCTGGCTGTTTGGTTCGAAAAAGGACCATCCAGTGGGCGAAAGCATTATTGAACGCCTGATTCCCGGACTGCGCGAAGAAGCCGTCAATCTGAGCGGCGATACGTCCCTGGCTGAAGCCATCGACCTGATGTCCTGCGCCGATGCCGTGGTGTCCAACGATTCGGGCCTGATGCACGTGGCCGCGGCGCTGAATCGTCCGCTGGTTGCCGTGTACGGCTCCACATCCCCCGCTTTCACGCCGCCATTGGCCGATGAGGTGGAAGTCGTGCGTCTGGGCCTCGAATGCAGCCCTTGCTTTGATCGTACTTGCCGTTTCGGCCACTACAACTGTCTGCGCCTGCTTGAACCTGAGTCGGTGATCAACGCCCTGGCCGGTATGGGCGGCACACCGGTGGAGGTTGTCTGATTTGCGGGTCTTGCTGATCAAAACCTCATCCCTGGGCGATGTGATCCACTGCCTGCCAGCGCTGACGGACGCGGCGCGGGCCTTGCCGGGCATTCAATTCGATTGGGTGGTCGAGGAAGGTTTCGCGGAAATTCCGACCTGGCATCCCGCCGTGGGTGAAGTCATCCCGGTAGCGATTCGCCGCTGGCGCAAAAACCTCTGGCAGACCTTCAAGACCGGCGAATGGCGACGTTTCAAACAGCGTCTGCGCGACGCCCCTTACGACCTGGTGATTGATGCCCAGGGCTTGTTGAAAAGCGCCTGGTTGACCCGCTACGTGAATGCGCCCGTGGCTGGGCTGGACAAGCAATCGGCCCGTGAGCCGCTGAGCAGCCGCTTTTATGATCGCGCCTATCCGGTGGCGCGCGGGCAGCACGCGGTAGAGCGCCTGCGTCAGTTGTTCGCTCAGGCGTTGGGCTATGAAGTGCCCGCCGGGCTGGGTGATTACGGGCTGGCTCGGGGTCGCTTGTTGCAGGCGGAGTCGAACGAGCCTGCGTTCGTGCTGTTCCTGCATGGCACGACCTGGGCCACCAAGCATTGGCCGGAGATGTACTGGCGGCAGTTGGCCGAACGCATGCTCGAGCGCGGCCTGCACGTGCGGCTGCCGTGGGGCAACCCGGCGGAAAAAGCCCGTGCCGAACGCATTGCCCAGGGGCTGGAGCACGTCGTGGTCTTGCCTAAACTGAATCTCGCCGGTGTCGCCAGGGTGCTGGCCAGCGCCCAGGCGTGTGTCGCGGTGGACACCGGTATCGGTCATCTGGCCGCTGCGCTGGATGTGCCGACCTTGTCGCTGTTCGGGCCGACCAACCCCGGTCTGACTGGCGCCTATGGCAAATCGCAGGTGCATCTGGCCGCGGATTACCCGGCCTGCGCCCCTTGTCTGCAAAAGAAATGCACGTATCAACCGACGGAAGAAGACCGCCGTCAGTTGGATCTGAAACGCGAGTGGCCCGTGTGCTTCACTCGCTTGAATCCCGAGCGAGTAGCGAGCCAACTGGGCACGCTGTTGCTGGCAAAGGAACCCGTCTGATGCAACTGGCTTTCGTACTCTACAAATACTTCCCGTTCGGCGGGCTGCAACGCGACTTCATGCGCATCGCCCTTGAATGCCAGAAGCGCGGGCATCAAATCCGGGTTTACACCCTGATATGGGAAGGCGAAATACCGCCGGGTTTCGAAGTGCTGGTTGCCCCGGTCAAGGCGTTCTTCAACCATCGGCGCAATGAAAAACTCAGCGCCTGGATGGAAGCGGATCTGGCCAAGCGGCCTGTGGACCGCCTGATCGGCTTCAACAAGATGCCGGGCCTGGACGTGTATTACGCCGCCGATGGCTGTTTCGAGGACAAGGCGCAGACCTTGCGTCACTCGCTGTATCGCCAATGGGGCCGCTATCGCCATTTCGCCGAATACGAGCGAGCGGTGTTCGCCAAGGACGCTAAAACCCAGGTGCTGATGATTTCCGAAGTGCAGCAGCCGCTGTTCATCAAGTACTACGACACGCCATTGTCACGCTTTCACCTGCTGCCGCCGGGCATTGCCCAGGACCGCCGCGCTCCGCCTGAGGCTCCGCAGATTCGTGCTGAGTTTCGCCAGGAGTTCGGTCTGGCCGACGACGACTTGCTACTGGTGCAGATCGGTTCCGGGTTCAAGACCAAGGGCGTGGATCGCAGCCTCAAGGCGCTGGCCGCTTTGCCCGCCGAACTGAAAAAACGTACCCGCCTGTTTGTAATCGGCCAGGACGACCCCAAAGTATTCCAACTGCAAAGCGCCACGCTGGGCCTGGGTGATCACGTCACCTTCATGAAAGGCCGCAGCGATATCCCGCGCTTCCTGATGGGGGCCGATATGCTGATCCACCCGGCGTACAACGAAAACACCGGCACTGTATTGCTGGAAGCGCTGGTGGCTGGCCTGCCCGTGCTGGTCAGCGCGGTATGCGGTTACGCCCATTACATTGCCGAGGCCGACAGCGGGCTGGTGCTGGACGAGCCGTTCGATCAGGCTCAGCTCAACCACTACCTGAAGACGATGCTTGCCGATGATGCTGCACGGGCAGCGTGGGGCAGGAACGGTCTGGCTTTTGCCGACACGGCGGACCTTTACAGCATGCCGCAGCACGCGGCCGATGTGATTCTGGCGGAGCACCATCCATGAAGTTGTTCCTTGCTGAGCCGTTCAAGACGCTGTGGGCCGGACGCGATGCGTTTGCCGAAGTCGAGCGTCTGGAGGGTCAGGTCTATCGCGAACTCGAAGGTCGGCGCACGCTGCGCACCGAAGTCGACGGTCGCGGGTATTTCGTCAAGATCCATCGTGGCATCGGCTGGGGCGAAGTCGCCAAGAACCTGTTGACCGCCAAACTGCCGGTCCTGGGCGCGGGCAAGGAATGGGAAGCCATTGCGCGGCTCAAGGAAGT
The DNA here is from genome assembly GCF_049896285.1 of Pseudomonas sp. DWP3-1-2. Classification (NCBI taxonomy): domain Bacteria; kingdom Pseudomonadati; phylum Pseudomonadota; class Gammaproteobacteria; order Pseudomonadales; family Pseudomonadaceae; genus Pseudomonas; species Pseudomonas sp. DWP3-1-2. The sequence continues at coordinate 252,054 of NZ_JAFCTZ010000006.1, forward strand.
CGGCGTGCCGACCATGACCGCCGTGGCTTATGGCGAGCGGGGCAGTAATCCGGCGGCGCAGCATTCGTTTATCGTCACCGAAGAACTGGCCCCTACGGAAAGCCTGGAAGATGTCAGCATCAATTGGCGCAACGAACCGCCCGAGCCCCGCCTGAAACGTGCGTTCATCGCTGAAGTGGCGCGCATGCTCGGCATGATGCATCGCGCCGGGGTCAATCATCGCGACTGCTATATCTGCCATTTTCTGCTGCACACCGATAAGCCGGTGACGGCGGATGATTTCCGCCTGTCGGTGATCGACCTGCATCGCGCCCAGACCCGCCGGGCGATCACCCCGCGCTGGCGCAACAAGGATCTGGCCGCCCTGTATTTCTCGGCGCTGGACATCGGCCTGACGCGCCGCGACAAACTGCGTTTTCTCAAGGGCTATTTTCAGCAGCCGCTGCGCCAGATTCTCGCTCGGGAAGCCAGGCTGTTGCGCTGGCTGGAAATCAAGGCCGACAAGCTGTATCAACGCAAAGTGCGCTACGGGGATGCCCTCTGATGGCGGGCTGGAACCTGGAGCCGGCCTACACCTTTCTCGCTGAAGATTTCGGCAGCCTGGACGCCGTGTTCGCCTTGCAGGGCGAGCGCCTGACCCTTGATCCCCTGTCCGAAGTGATCCGCGTGCAGCGTGATGGCGTGAATTATTACGTCAAACGCTACGTCGGCGCGGGCAAAGGCTTGCGCCGCTACCTGGGCCGCCCACGGGTCAAGTCCGAATGGCAAAACCTCAAGCGCTTTGCCAAATGGGGGATTCCCACCGCAGAAGTCGTCGCCTGGGGCCTGGAGCGCAAAGGCGCGTCCTATGACCGTGGCGCGTTGATCACCCGCGAACTGCCCAACACCGAAGATTTGTCGGCACTGGCGCTACGCAACGATCCGGTACTGGCCGATCGTCAGTGGGTCGATGGCATCAGCCGCCAACTGGCCCGTTACACCCGCGCCATGCACGACCAGCATTTCACCCATAACGACCTGAAGTGGCGCAACCTGTTGGTGGACGATCAGGCCACGTTGTTTCTGATCGACTGCCCCAACGGCGCCTTCTGGTGGAGCTTTATGCTGCGCTACCGGATCACCAAGGATCTGGCCTGCCTGGACAAAGTGGCGAAATATCACCTGTCCGCCACCCAGCGCCTGCGCTTTTACTTGCAGTACCGGCAGCGGGCACGACTCAACGCTTCCGACAAGAAACGTATCCGCCACATCGTCAGCTTTTTTGAGGGGCGCGAATGACCGATTTTATTGCGCAGAGCGACCGGCCTTTGCTGGAACGGCACGGCCTGGCCGATTTTCAGTCGCTGTGGGAAGTCCAGCTGGATGCCGTCGATGAACCCAATACCGGCCGCGGCGGCTGGAGCAGCGTGTATCGTCTGGAGCTGGAAGGTCTGGGTTTCTATCTGAAACGCCAGAGCAATTACCTGATGCACACCTGGCATCACCCGTTTGGCGAGCCGTCGTTCTCCCGGGAATTTCGCAACATCAGCCTATACGAAAAGCTCGGAATCCCGGCGCTGCACGCGGTGTTCTATGGCGACTGCAAGATAGGCCCCGAACGCCGGGCGATTCTCTTGACCCGTGCGCTGGACAGCTGGACTGACCTGGATACCTTGCTGCAGCAATGGCCGGAACTGACCACGCGCCAGCAAACAGCCATTCTGCACGCCTGCGGCGAGCTGGCGCGCACGTTGCACAATGCGGGGCAGGTTCATGGTTGTTTCTACCCCAAGCATATTTTCCTCAAGCCCAAAGGCGATGCTTACCTGGCGCAGCTGATTGATCTGGAAAAAACCCGGTCCTTGCTGTTCGGTAAGCGGGATCGGGCCAAGGACCTGGAACCCTTGTTGCGTCGCGCGCCCATGTGGACCGAATCCCATGTTCGCGAGCTGCTGGCGGCTTATCTGCAATCGGGCAAGGACAGCCCGGTCGTGGATCAATGGTGTGATCGTTTGGGCAAGCGCGGCAGCCATAAACGCGGTTCGCGCCGCAATGACCAGAAAGAGACCCGCTGATGCGTTTGTCTGAACTCAAGGCGGCCGGGCGTACGCCCGCGATGCCCATGAATCTGGCGCTGGCCGACGCGGCTGGCCCGGCCGAACTGCACCTCCTGACCCTATTGCGCGTATTGCCGGGGCAACGCTATGTCGGTGCCGGCGTCTGGCGCGGGCGTCCGGTGCTGGCCAAATTGCTGGTGGGACCCAAGGCCGCCCGGCACTTTCAGCGTGAGCTGGCTGGCGTCCGGTTGCTGGCGCAGCAAGGCATGACCACACCGCTGCTGCTGGCCGACGGTTTGCAGGAAGGCGAGGGCGGCTGGCTGTTATTTGAGCTGCTTGAGCACGCGCAAAGCCTGGGCGACGCCTGGGCCGAAGTGGAACATCAGACGCCGCTGAGCGATGAACAGCAGGTCGTGCTGGCGCAAGCGCTTACGGCGATCGGTCAACTGCACGCCAAAGGCCTGTGGCAGGAAGACCTGCATCTGGACAATCTGCTGCGCCACAACGGCAAGTTGTACCTGATCGACGGTGCTGGAATTCGCGCCGAAGAAGCAGGCAAGCCGTTGTCCCGGCAAAAGGTGCTGGAAAACCTCGGCGTGTTTTTCGCCCAGTTGCCCAAAGCGTTCGAGCCGTTCACCGAAGAATTATCGGTGCATTACTTGCTCAGCAATGGTGAACATGGCTTGCCCACGGAAGCGTTGCAAAAGCAGATCGACAAGGTGCGCAGCTGGCGCTTGAAGGATTTTCTCGACAAAACCGGGCGTGATTGCAGCCTGTTCAGTGTGGTTGACAGGCCTTCCGGGTTCCGGGCGATCCGCCGGGAAGAAGAGACTGCCATGCTGCCAGTGCTGGAGCAGGCCGATGCGTTGCTCGATCAAGGCCACCTTTACAAGACCGGTGGCGCGGCCAGCGTGGGCCGCGTCGAAGTCAATGGCCGCACGCTGGTCATCAAGCGTTACAACATCAAGGATTTTGCTCATTGGCTCAAGCGCTTCTGGCGTCCAAGCCGGGCATGGCATTCCTGGCGAGAAGGCAATCGCCTGATGTTCCTGGGTATCGCCACGCCTAAACCGCTGGCGGTGCAGGAGCAGCGTTTTCTGGGCTTGCGTCGCAAGGCGTATCTGGTGACCGAGTTTCTGCCGGGGCCGGACATCATCGAGCGCTTCGCGCCCTACGTTGAGTCAGGCGATGCGCCGGAGGCTGAACTGGTGGCGCTGGATGCACTGTTCGCGCAACTGGTTGGCGAGCGTATCAGCCATGGAGATTTGAAAGGTCACAACGTGTTCTGGCATCAGGATCGCTGGGCGTTGATTGATCTGGACGCCATGTGCCAGCACAGCTCGCCAGCGTCGTTCGCCACGGCGTTCACCCGAGACAGAGCCCGCTTCATGCGCAACTGGCCAGCAGACAGCGCGCTGCACCAGTTGCTGGAGCAGCGCTTGCCGAAGGTTGAGGTTTAAGCGCATCGGAATACAGGCGCTTCAAACCGTGGGACCGGCTTTAGCCGGGAAAGGCCGATCAGGCGCTACATTTCCGGTGCCTGAACCGACGCCCTCCCGGCTTTAGCCGGTCCACGGGTTCGCGATTATCGGGCCACTCTTGTCAGATTCAGCTCCTCAAGCGCTGCAACCAGCGCGTCCATGTTGTCGTAAGGCGTCAGGTGTACCGCTGTCCAGGTCGGACGATCCACATACACCTGGTCCTTTGGGTCGACGAGTACGGGTGTGCGATGAATCCGGGAATCCCGCGAGCGATGAACGATGGTCTGCCCGCCACTTGTGTCTTGCTCGATCAGGAACTTGCCGGGTCGGCTAAGTCGCTCTTCGACGGGCAGCGCCTGTGGCGGACGAACCGAAATGACCGGCCTGCGCACTTCCAGCTCCACCAGGTAATCGCCTTTGATCGCTACTTTGCGATCGGTTATGCCGACACGGACTGACTCGCCGGGGTCCCGTATCACCCCTTTGGATTGGCCTGGCATGACGTCGTTGACCCGCAGCCCGATCCCGCCCTGTAGCTCGGCAAGGCCCGGCACGATCCCTTCGAACGTATTGGAGTGGCTGTTGCCCACCAGCGCGATCCACTTGCGTGAACCCACCACCTCCTGATGCTTGCCAATCGTGCGGGAAGCGAAATAATTCATCATTTGCTGGCGGGTGGTAGGCGCTTCGTCAGAAATGCCCTTGAGGTGGTAACTCGTTGAGCAGTCGATGGCTCGAACCTCCAGGCCATGCTCCCGCGTCCGGATGACCAGTTGCTCGAAGTTGTAAATCCGGGCCGGGTCAGTCTGATGGCCCTTGTCGAGATATCTCAGATCGTGCAACAGGGTCTTGCTCATCTGGCCTGTCTCGAAAAAGCGATCCAGGTCTGCCTGATGCAGGTCGGCCAACAGATGTTCCAGGTACACGGTCTTGACGTTCTGCTCGGACAACAACCCGAGGTTGTCGATGATGAGCTTTTTGCTGGCGATGGAGAAATGGGATTCCCCAATCACCACGCCGTCCGTGTGCTGGTACAGCGTGTGGAGAAAATCGCTCAGGCTGGTTCGCGGGTCAACATCGGGAAGCGTCGGCCTGACAGGCAGTTCGGCGGACACAATGCTGCGAGCATCACGTTGCAGTTGTCGGCGACGTGTAAAAAAGCTCTCCCGGACCTTGGTTATTTCCACATTGTTAAAAAAATAACTTTCGTGGAGTCCGCCCTTTTTGAATGTTGCAAGATCGTGCAACAGACCGGCGTTTTCAGTGGGCATTTCGTAGGCGGCGTCGACGATCGATTGCTGGATGGCGGTCGATGGCGGGTTGGCGGTCCAGTTCTCGGGCTCGATGCGCGACCAGCCGTCGGTGTTATCCCAGCGGAAACCATATTCGCCCCCCCAGAGTTCCCCGGCTGCAATGTTCTGTGTGCTACCCATTTCCCTCATGAGACCCAAATCCAGTGGGGTGCTCGCGGGCAAGGGTGTTGTGGGCACAATCATGACTGGGTTGGCAAGCTCGACCGTGAAGTCGGTGCGGGTAGTCGCGTCCACAGCCGACGCGCCAGTGCTGACCCGCGTAGTTCGCCCCGCTGGAATGTCTTTGATGTGCACGCTGATGGCACCCTCCAGCTCCGCAATGCCGGGGAGCGCACCGTGGGTGGTCGCCAACTGCTGGTCCAGCAAGGCAATCCAGCGCCGGGAAGGCTCGGCCGCCACATCGTGGCTGATCACTTTGTGGCCAAAAAACAGACTCATTTTTTGTGTTGCGGTCGCATCGTTGGCGGCGGCTGCCACCGGATGATCAGCGAACGGATAGCTGATGGAGGAATTAAGCGGCCGCACTTCGATGCCATGCCTGTGGGCGGCTTTCACCACATGGTAGTAGTCATATTCGGTCGTTTGGTTATCCAGCGCGCCACTGTTCAGGCTTTCCAAGTGATGCTTGATTTCATGGGAGCCTGCGCGGCTTTTTTTGCCCAACTGACGATAACGGGCCAGTTTATTCATGTGTTTGTCGGTGAACAGATGCTCGATGTACAGAACCTCCACCCGCTGCTCTGCCAGCAAAGGCATGTTGAGGATCAGCAGCCGTTTACTGGCCACGGATTTCGGGGCTTCGCTCAGGACTAGCCCATTGCTGTGACTGAACACCTCCTGGATCAGGGTATCCAGGGCCGCGGGTGGCGTTGCGGGTACTGGGGGGCGGGCCGCAAGGGGCGGCTGGACGAAAAACGTGTCGGCATCCCGATATAGCTTCTCTCGAAGTGTGGTGAAGGTCTGGCGCATTTCGGCAAAATAAGACTCGAAATATTCGGCAATGCCGATGCCGGTCGGGTCGTATGGGGTGTCGCTCAGGATGACATTCAGGTGGGGTTGCAGCGGGGCGGGCAATTGGTAGTCGGCCAGGTTGGCGACGGTTGTGCTGGAGCCTGCCGCTTCCTCCGTCAAAGGCTGGTAACCCGGCGAGCCGTCCAGCCCACCGCCACGCAGCTGATGGCGATCAATGAGCTGCCATTTGCCTTGATCATCCAGGCGCACAGGCTGCTTGCCAAAGAAGGCAAAGGGGTTGGCGGGGTCGACAATCTGCCAGCAGCGCAGTGACGGGTCGAAGTGAACTTGATAGGTTTTGCCGGAGAGCTCGACGTAATGCTTGCCTCCCAGCCTGCAGATTCCTTTGCTGTGCCCCTCGCTCAGGCGCGGCATGTCCTGCAGCGATACGTTGACCGCCAGCTCTTGGCGAGCGCCGGTTGTGAGCGTTGATGATGTGGCTGCAGAGGCGTCCGAAGGCTGCCAGGTGCCATCGGCCTTTCGCGTGGCGAACTGTCCGGTGGGTTTCACTTCACGGGTCGAATGACCGACGCTGCGGTAAACCGGCGCTTGGCCGTTGGCGTTCGGTTTGCCCACCAGAAACGGCTCGTTCTGCACGCGGACCGGATACAGATCTTCGTAGCGTGGCAACGATGACGGGTGCAGGAGCGGGGGCCGCGTCGCGTTGCCATGTGGGGCTCGGTCGATCCGGTGCAGCAGGCCGCCGAAGCCTTTCAGGCCGGAATGCAGGTCGCCCACCGCGCCAAGGCTGTTGAGCAATGAAGACAACACATAGGCACCAGCGGCTTCACTGTCACCTTCACGTAAAGCCTGGAGCGCGCGCACGCTGTCGTGCAGCGACAGCAACGCACCGACGGCGAAGCTTGCCGGCGGGAAGGGCAAGGTGACAACCGTGGCGATGATCTCGACGCTGCTCCAGATCACTCGGTACAGCATGTCGTTTCGTCCGGTGGTGGTCTCTTTCACATCGCGCAATTTGCGTTCAATGGGCCGGTTGAAGCACGTGCCGGCAAAATCGGCAATGAACGCCTTGGGGATGAACGGTGGCTTGTGTGCCTTGCCTTGCAGCATGTCGTGCAGGAAAAACGACAAGGCCTTGCGCGCCTTTATACGGCAGCGATCCTTGTAGTAATCAATCATGCCCGCCGCGCCGAGGGAAATGGTGAAGTCGCCAAACAGGCGAAACTCGACGCCGTCCGGGGCTTGCGGTGTGTACAGCAATGCGGGCTGTCTGTTAGTCGTTGGCAGGATCACAAGACAGCCTTGCACCGTTTCCACGTGGGTCAACTGCGTGCTGGGGATAACCAGTTGGTCGGCTCCCTTCAATCCAGAAGAGATAAAAGGTTTATCCACATGGATCTGCAAGGGGTACAACGGGTATTGCTCCCGGCTTTCCGGGTCGCTCAGATGAGCGCGTTCAATCGAGTCTTTCAGCCACGCATACTGTTGCTCGCTAACTTGTCCTTTGAGACAGCTACGCAGCGCCGCTGCTTTCATCTGCAATTGGGCAATCAGTAAATTGGTGTTGCGACGGTAGTCATAGCCTTCGCCGTCAGCAGCAAGCAGCGTGCGACTGATCAGCGCAATGTAATCGTCGCCCAGCCATTTACCGCGCACCGAGCCTGCCACTTTGCCCGGCGACAATGCACTGAGGTTCACGCCTTCCGGGCCGCTGAAGGTCGCCTGCGTATCGGCGCTGGTGTGGATGAAGTCGAGGCCGTCATCGTAACCGTTGAGCAGCATGTCGGTGTAGCTGACCGTCTCGCGCTCGCTGGTGATCACGATGAGATCCGGGTCTACCGTGCCCGCTGGAACATTCAGCAACTGACTGATCTGTTGGCTGGCTCGCTCATGCACATAGTCCTTGAACGGTTGCACGCGGGTATGAAGCTTGGTGTCGTAGTTTTTCAGTGCCCCGGCGGCGGCGTCTTCCAGTGCCACCAGTTCCTGGCGTTGCGCCGCGCTGGCCTGTAAATACCAGTCAGGCGTGTGGCTGGCCTGCTCGGAAAGTGCCACGCGCACATGCGCTTCTGTGAGGGTGCGCAAACCGGCGTCGTAATCCGTAAGGTCGATCAGCTGGAGGAAGTCATCCGCTGGATACGGTTTGAGGCTCAGCGCCGTCAGTTGCTGTTCCAGTTCCGGGCGGGCAGACGTTTCCACCTGTTTGATCAGGTACTGGCGCAGCTCATCCGAGCCCGCCCAACTGACCAGTTCGTGCACTAGTCGGGCTTCATTATTGAAGGCCATGAAAGCCTTCTGCGAGGGCGCATCGGCAGCCACCAACACCAGGCGGTCGAGCTGGCCCAGCGCTGTTTCCTTGCGAATCACCAGCAATTTGCCCATTACATGGCGACTGTTCAGTTTGATCTGTTGCACGCGCAGCGTCGGGTCGGCTGCGCCCCGTGTCGCGGCCGAAGCCGCTTCAAAGATGTCGAAATCGCCAGGCTGGATGCGGCCCTGCATTTTCGCGGCGTAGGCCAGCGCGCTCATCTGCCTGCGGGTCAGGTCATGCATGAGTTGCCGGTTGTGCGCTTTGTCGTAGGTCTTGCGCTGAAACGCACCGAAGGTCACCCGCAGATCAAGCTCATTGATCACCTCGGCGATGTAGGCCGGGGTCAGGGAGGAGTCGTCGGCCTGCAGTGGAGCGCCGTCCAGGCTGAGGGTGGTGTGCGTGAGGAAATCCGACCCTGGCTCGCCATCGCCGGGATGCAGACCGTACAACGCCAGCTCCACCAGCGAGCGGGACACGGTGTACGTTTCCCCCGTCAACGGCAGCGTGCGCTCAGTGCTGACCCTGATAGCGCCTGGGTCCAGCTCAATGCCCAGATCGTCAGCCATTCTTGTGCGCAGATTCACGTCAGCGAATTGCTCGGGAGAGGCCGCCGCGCCCAAGGCGCTCAAGAGGGCTGCACGGGCTTCATCGTAGTGGCGCAGGCGCTCGGCGTAGTCGTTCAGGTCCTGCTTGCTGGCGATCTTGATCCAGTCCGGCAGGCTTTGTCGGTAACGGGCCTCAAGGTTCGCCAACTCACGCCACTGGAGCATCGCGACAGGCCCGAAACGGCCATGCATGGCGATGGCGTTCTGAATAAGCGCCCGACGTGTTTGCGCGGGTACTTTGGCCGCCTCTGCGCAGGCGTAACGAATATCCTCCCGTTGTTTACCCAACAGGCTGTCGAAGGCGTGGATATAGGGATCTCCCGTGAGCGCCTGCAGCTGCACGTCGGAGTCAGTAAACGGCTCCAGATGCAGGTCCGCATCCTGGCTGATCGCTGCCAGTCGATCCTGGTGACGCAGCGCCAGATTATTGAACAGCACCTCGTTGAACTGCGGGTCATTGAGCCACTGGGCGAGGGTTTCACGCAGGGCAGCCCGAGAGGCAAAGCCCGTTGCGCCGAGCCCCGGAAGGACCAGTAATGTGTGGCCTTGCGCCTGAGACATTACCAGCGCACCGGCGATGTCGGCCAGCTCGTCATCATGCAACTGCACCTGCAGGGAAAAGTGTTGAGTCGTCGGCTGCGACGGATTTTCCGACCGCCCCGGCGAGACGGGCAGGCAGTCGGCATAAGCCGGTTCGAGGTCCCGCTCATGAATCTTGACGCTGACTTCGTCACGCAGGGCCTGTTTCAGGCCAGCCAGAAATTTGTCATAACGGCGCTCGCCGGTGGCGCTTGGGGCGTCCCAATAACCGTTGATCTGCTGCAGCAGGCTTAAAACCTGCGACTCCCTCTGGGTGGAGTCTGCCGAAGCAATGGCGTTGAGCAACGCCTCAGGGGGGATGGGAAGTGCTTTCAATTCGGTAGCCAGGGCAGCACTCAGCTCACCAAGCCGTTTCAAAGCCGCGGAAGCCAAGGACAAGGTATTGGCAGGAATGTGAGGGGCAGGGGTCAATGTTTGCATCTGATTGTGCTTCTCGACAGGCGCCTGAAAAGCGCGCCAACGTTTGATTGAAGGCCGTGAGGCCATTGAGGATCTGGCTCAATCAATCAGAAGCAGAATAGGGGTAGGGCGTAGATAGTTATTCGGATCGCCTCGCGGAACTCTGTATCGGAAACATCCCACAAATCCCGTCTCCAATCCTGACTGACAGTCTGAGCGTGCCCCTGCAAAGTCCTGCCTTTCCCCCAGGCCAAGGACTCGCCCATGCTCAACCCCGCCAACCAAGCCGCTTTCACGTTGGAGATCGAGCAGGTCGAGCATTCGCTGCGCGTGCTGAGTTTCACCGCAAAGGAAGCCGTCAGCCGTCCGTTCAGTGTGCGCATCGAACTGGTCAGCGAGCGGGCCAACCTCAAGCTTGAAGATGTGCTGCATCGTCAGGCGTTTCTGGGGTTTGACGCCCAGGGCAACGGCATGCACGGGCAGATCGGCGAGGTGGCGCAGGGGGATTCCGGCAAGCGGTTTACTCACTACTTCATCCGGCTGGTGCCCAATCTGCTGCGCCTGGAGCACCGGCACAACCACCGGATCTTCCAGAACAAAAGCGTGCCGGACATCATCGCCCTGGTGCTCAAGGATCACGGCATTCTGGCCGGGGACTTTGTTTTCAGGCTGGGCCGCAAGACCTGCCCTCCCCGTGATTACTGCACGCAATATCACGAGAGCGACCTGTTTTTCATCCGAAGGCTGTGTGAGGAAAGCGGATTAAGTTTTCATTTTGAGCATGCCCGCGACAAGCACCTGCTGGTGTTTGCCGACGACCCTATCGCATTGCCCGTATTGGCGCGTCCTACACCCTACCTGCAAGGCAACGGGCTGGTGGCCGAGGAACCGGTGATCAGCCAGTTCAGCGTGCGCCTGGCCACCCGCACCGGCAAGGTCAGCCGCCAGACTTACCACTTTCAGAAGCCCACGCTGGACCTGCTCAGCAGCGCCCAACAGCCGGACTGCCGCCGGGATCTGGAGGATTACGCCTATCCGGCCCCTTTTGAGGATCGGCAGATCGGGGCGCGTCAGGCACAGGTTGTTCTGGAGCGGCATCGCAGCGACTATCAACTCGCCGCAGGCCACAGCGATCAACCGGCGCTGCTCAGCGGCCATTTGCTGACCCTCAGCGAGCACCCCCGGGAGGACTGGAACGCCCAATGGCTGCTCACCGCCGTCGTGCACGAAGGCAAACAGCCGCAAGTGCTGGAAGAGCACAGCGCCAGCGCGGGCCAGCCGGGGGTGTTCACCCAAGGTTATCGCAACCATTTTGAAGCCATTCCCGGTTTGGTGCCATTTCGCCCGCCACTCAGACACCCCAAACCACGAATTCTCGGCAGCCAGCACGCCATCGTTACCGGCCCTGCGGGTGAAGAGGTGCATTGCGACGAGTATGGTCGGGTCAAGGTCAAGTTCTACTGGGACCGCGAAGGCGTGCGAAACGAACACGCCAGTTGCTGGCTGCGGGTCGCCACCGGCTGGGCGCATGACCGATACGGCGCGGTGATGATCCCCCGGGTCGGCATGGAAGTGGTGGTCGGCTATTTCGAAGCCGATCCCGACCAGCCTTATGTGCAAGCCTGCCTGCCCAACGCCGCGACCCGCGTCCCGCTGGACCTGCCCGCACAGAAAACCCAGACCCTGCTCAAGACCCAGAGCAGCCCCGGTGGGGGTGGTTACAACGAACTGAAAATCGAAGACCGCAAAGGCCAGGAAGCCATCTCCATCCGCGCCCAGCGTGACTGGCACGAGCACGTGCTCAACGACCAGTCGATCCAGGTCGACAACGCCCGCAGTGTGCAGGTCACCGGCCTGTCCAGCCACGAACTGCACGGCGAAGAACACCACCTGACCCACGGTGAGCGCAAGACCCAGGTCCTGGCGGACGATTCATTGACCGTTGCAGGCAACCAGCACATCAGCGCGGCGAATCATCTGGTGAGTGCGGCGGGGCAGGTCCACCTCGCGGCGGGTCAGAACATCATCCTCGATGCGACCCTCACCACCACCATCAAGGCAGGCGGACAGTGGATATCCATCACGCCTGCGGGAATCTTTACCAGCGTGCCGATCCTGCCGGGCGGTGCACCGATGCCGGGGATGCCAGCGGTGCCAGGGATGCCCATGGCTCTGGTGCCAGAAACAGCATCGCCAGCGCCCCCGTCTGTGATTCCTTATAAGCAACGCAAAGCCATTGAGGAGGGTGCCCCGTTTTGTCGTCGGTGTGCCGAAGCAAGGGAGTCGTCACTGTGAAAAAGTCGCCCATCCCACCTGTCGCTTCACTGCCCGCCGACTTTCCATGGGGGCAAACCGTTGGGCTTCTGTTGGATGCCTTGCAGGTCGAAAATCTGGTCCAGCGCCTTTATGAGTGGTCCCCCGCTCCTCACGTGCACGTGCTTTACCAAGGGACGCAGTGGGCGGAGATCAGCCACCTTTCTCCCTGCCTGATACAACTGCACACGCCGGATGATCCGGTTCTATTGCAGTTCTTGAGCAATACCCGGAAGTTGTGGGGCTACTTATTGGCCAGTGACGGCACGTGGGATGAGCTATTGGCGCACCTGCGCTGGCTCACCTGCTTTCAACCGCCTCAGGATGAAGAGCTGTTTTTGCGTATTTCCGATCCTGTCGTGGCTCGTGCACTGTTTACCGCCGAACACCATCCTGGTGCTGAGCTGTTCGGGCCTTGCCAGCAGATCATTGTTGCCAATGCACCCCTTGAGGGATGGGCGCAATTCAAGCGCTCCGGTGAAAAAGCGCTGCCCGGCTATGACAAGCCATTTATGGCGAACGAGGCGCAATGGGCCGCATTGAAAGCTGCGACATTGGATAAGTCCGTAAGCGCGCTCTATCAGCACATGGAGCGCTTCTTTCCCGCCTATCAGGCAGATCTAACCCCGGCGCAACGCCTGGGTCATATCCATCAACTGGCCGTATCGGCCATGGAGCAGGGGTTCCAGAGCGAACGGGAGATCTGGTTATACGCCAATGTCTTTGGCTTCCTGGGGGATGAGCCCCTCGAGCAGCATCCGGATATTCTCGAGTTGCTGACCGTGAATTCTGAAATGACGTTTTTTGAGCGTGTTAGCCGTGCTGCTGCTCTGGCCGCCGAGCGCGGGGTTCAGTGATCGAATTACCCTCAGTTTTTACTGCCTTGTCGCGCAGAGGACACATAAACAGTCACGGGCCAGCGCAGCGCTGCCCCGGATTGCTTCCAGATCAACTGCGACAGTTTGCGGCTCGGCCGATATCCCGATCATGCTGCTGCGCCTCGGCAAAGCGCGCCGCAATATTCTGATCGGGGTTTTGCTTGCGCAGGGTTTTGACGGTTTCGCTCAGGCGTTGCAGTGCTGCGCTGGGCTTGGCCCATTGTTCCGGTGGCAAGGGGGCGGACCAGCGTTGCATGGCCTCGGGCACGACGGCGCGGCCGATGCTTTTGATGCGGCGGATTTCCCATTCGGTGAGGTGGTTGGGCAGTGTCCACAGGGTCAGCACGTGGTACAGGTACCACCAGAACGGATAAAAGAAACCGACTTCACGATCCCTGCGCCGCCGACGCATACGCTCCCGGGCGTTGTAGAGCGTGTGCAGGCCTTCATGGGGCGGGTCGCCGGGGTTTTGCAGGTCCAGCGGGTCCTGAATGTCCTTGAGGCTGTGCACCTCGTATTCCATGTACGCCCGGATCGCCTCCCAGTTGCACACCGCCAGATCAAACCCGCTGCAGAAGAACTCCAGGCTGTAATGCTCGTCATGAGGCGGATGATAAAACCCGACGCCCATGGCGTATTGAATTTCCATACCGTACTGAGTCACCGACCGCGCCTGAACCACCCAGGCCGACAGCGATTCCCACGGCACAAAAATGGGCTCGGTATGACCACGAGGAACAAAACAGACCTCCCGGCGCTGGCGGTTGAAGCGGGTGGGGACGACTTTTTTGTATTTGGCGAGGTGGTGGAAGGTGATGGTGAGGTAGAGGCCAAGAATGAAAGCGGCTCCGCCGACTCCGGTATTAACAAGGGGGAAAAACATTGCCCTCTGAATATTTATGATTCGTTCCAAAGAGTCATTTAGAAATACGCTCATCAGCAGCATTACAACCGGAAAGATGAAAGAGCACATGTAGAAGAAGTTGATCGGTGCGCCGACTCCAATCTGCCAAGCGAAAACGGATGGCAAACCCACCCCAAAATCCATGAATGTGTCGTTCACCTCCCCCACGGCATGGCCATAGTCCTGAGCGGGCAGATCGGTGGGTAACGGCCGTGGAGCCAGATACACCACTTGGCCGGTCGGAAAGTGCTCGACCATCCCTGCATAGGGGGCGCGATGAATCGGGGGTGGTGCGCTCATGACGCTTTTCTCTGGACGATCCTTTGCGCCTCGACAAAGCGCGCCGCAATATTCTGATCGGGGTTTTGCTTGCGCAAGGTTTTGACGGCTTCGCTCAGGCGTTGCAGGTCTGCGCTGGGCTGGGCCCATTGTCCCGGTGGCAAGGGGGCTGACCAGCGTTGCATGGCCTCGGGTACGACGGCGCGGCTGATGCTTTTGATGCGGCGGATTTCCCATTCGGTGAGGTGGTTGGGCAGCGTCCACAGGGTCAGCACGTGGTACAGGTACCACCAGAACGGGTAGAAGAAACCGACTTCACGATCCCTGCGCCGCCGACGCATACGCTCCCGGGCGTTGTAGAACGTGTGCAGACCTTCATGGGGCGGATCGCCGGGGTTTTGCAGGTCCAGCGGGTCCTGGATTTCCTTGAGGCTGTGCACCTCGTACTCCATGTACGCCCGGATCGCTTCCCAGTTGCACACCGCCAGATCAAACCCGCTGCAGAAAAATTCCAGGCTGTAATGCTCGTCATGAGGCGGATGATAAAACCCGACGCCCATGGCGTAACGAATATCCATGCCGTACTGCGTCACCGACCGTGCCTGCACCACCCAGGCCGACAGCGATTCCCACGGCACGAAAATGGGCTCGGTATGGCCACGAGGAACAAAACAGACCTCCCGGCGCTGGCGATTGAAGCGGGTGGGGATGACTTCGTTGTACTTGTCCAGGTGGTTGAAGGTTATGAAGAGATAGAGGCCAAATGCTAACGCGGCTCCCCAAGCGCCAAGCTCCATACCGTAAGGCATGTAGTCCAGAGCAAGCTTTGTAGCCTGCGCTACGTCGGCGCTTTCTATGAACGTCATCAGCCAGACAAGGGCAGGCGCAAATAATCCAAAAAACCAGAATGCCCCAAAAGGTAATCCCAATGTCATTTGCCAACCAAAGACGGCAGGTAAACCCACACCAAAATCCAGGTGAGTGTCATTCACCTCGCCCACGGCATGACCATAGTCCTGAGCAGGCAAATCAGTAGGCAGTGGCAATGGAGCTAGATACACCACCTGACCTGTCGGAAAGTGCTCGACCATCCCCGCATGGGGGGTGTGATGAATCGGGGATGGAGCGTCAGGCATATCAGTCGCCATCTCAGTCATCCACCGTCTTGATCAATGCCGGATCAATCCGGAAGTAGGCGCACTCTTCTCCTTGACGCGTGATCTGTTGTACGGGGAAATGGCCACTTTCACCCGTGACCGGGAAGCGCAGGTCGTAGAGATTGCCTTCGTAGCGGCCGTCCGGGTAGGCATGGCCCAACTGGACAGACAGGACGATATCGGCCCGCTCCGGGTATGCCGACCCGAGCAGCTCGCGAATATCGACCAGTTCGATGATCAGCGGAGCGTCTTGTTTTATCCACAGGCGATCTTCCAGTGCTTCGTACAACGGGGTCCATTGGTCCGGGGTGCGGTCGCGGTCTGTTTGCTTTCGCACAACCCGATAACCGCCAATATTGAGCAAGACGCTGCTGGCACTGCTCGCCAACTGCTGTGCCAGGTCGCTAACTGACAAGGTTGGAAAGTGCAGCAGGAAACGACGGGGCTGCGCCACGCCGGAGTCATTCGAGGCCGGCAGGATTTCCACATGGGGGGCCTGGACACACGCACGAAGCGCTTTCTGGTACTCGCTCAAGGGCAGCGACTTGCGCTGATCCGGGTCCAGGCTCCACGGTGTGCTGAGTAGCCAGCGGTCATGGGAGCTGAGGTTATGGCGGTTGTAGAACCAACTGCCGGACAGCTCCAGCGCGGTAAACAGAATTCCGGCGAGATTAAAACGGAAAAATACCGTGGACAGGCGTGCCCCGGCGGCGGCCCAGGCGGCCGTTCGGGCGGGCGAGTTGCTGGCCGCAGC